>JABLXB010000001.1:0-600000 GCA_013178305.1 Bacillota bacterium
ACTGTGACAGTGGACCTCGCCCATGGTTAGCCAGGGAGCTGCAGGGAAAAAGAGGGGCGTCCACCCATACTGCAGGTAAGGCCCGGCAGGCAAAACAATAGTCCGGGGCAAGTGGACTTGAACCAACAGCCTCATGGTCCCGAACTACGATCTCAAGTCTCGCTTAGCCTCATCTGTCAGCTTTCAAGGAAGCCGCGGTGCTTCTTCGCTTAGCCATGGCCAGGATCGCCCCGAGAGCGATAGATAGAAAGGACGCAGTCAGCACCCGGTATTCAGGGGGTAGCAGGAAGGTGAAGGTATGGGCGGGTATCCAAAACATGGGGATGGTTTTCAACACCACAAAGGATAGATGATCCCCCCAGTCAACACGGTTAATCATTTCCCTCAAGTGCGGCTTGAGCAGGCCCTCCCCGAAGACTAGGTCCAGGTAGGTGTCGGTAAGACGGTGAAACCCCATGAAGGTGGGGGCAAAGGTCAGGTTCATGATGGCGCTGGTGAGAAAGGCAAAGGCCAGTTTTGAATCCCGGCCCGGCAGCAGCCCCTTAACCAGGAGATGGGTAACCCCGCCGGCAAAGACTTCAAACATCATGGTGATGAGCATGCCGATGAAACCCCAGACCGCCATGCGAGCCCATAGCCCTGCCGGTTTCCGCCAGGTATTCCCGACAATCCTGATTCCCAGCAGTTCACCCATAGTGGCCAGGAGGGCAAACTTCAGGAACCCCGTGAGGTAGGGATGATGCTGGGTCATGGAAAGGAAAAGGCCATGGGTAGTCGGCAGAACCAGCAACAGGACCACGAGAATCAGAGCTAGGAGCCAGATCAAATCTCCTTTCTGCAATGACAACACCTCTTTCTTCACGAGAGTCACAGGTGACTCCTGGTCAACCCAGGCCACAGATTTGGGCCTGCTCCTCACCCCCAAGTACCTGGAGGCACCCTAGGGCCAAGGGCTTCGCTTCGTTCTCGCCCAACGAAGAGGCCGCTGCACCTACTGTACTTGCAGCGGCCCTCAGTCCTCGACATTCTCAGTAGCTGTACCAGCCCTTTCCGGACTTCTTTCCGGTCTCGCCCTTGTTCACTTTCGTAGCCAGCAATGGCGAGGGCGCAAGGCGGGCCTCACCGGTCTCCCGATATGCCGCCTCTTGAGTTGAATACACGAGGTCGATCCCGACCAGATCCATCAGGCGGAACGGCCCCATCGGATGCCCCAGCCCCTTGACTACGGCCGTATCCAGATCTTCAGGTGATATCACGCCGTCTCCCACTAAGTATACCGATTCGCGCCAGATGCTGTCCAGCACCCTGTTGACCGCGAAGCCCCTGATCTCTCTGTTTAACAATACGGGCGTCTTGCCGAGCCTGCGGGCGAATTCGAGGGCGGCTGTCACGGTCTCACCGGTCGTATGAGGCCCCTTTACGATCTCCACCAGCTCCATAACGAGAGCGGGGTTGAAGAAATGGACGTTGCACACGCGGCCGGGAGACCTCAACCCTTTCACCAGCTGGCTGCTCGGTATGGTGGAGCTGTTCGTGAAAAGCAGGGCCCTGTGGCTCGCTTCATCCGCCTCCTGGAACACCTGTTGCTTCGCCTGCAGGTTCTCCACCACAGCTTCCACGACGTAGTCCGCCGGGCGCACGCAGTCTTCAATCCGCTTCTCTATGAACAACCGGGTCCTGGCCTGCTCCGCGGCCGCAGGATCCAGTTTCCCTTTTTGTACCCTATCATCAAGGTAGGAAGCAGCCCATCGCTGGAAGTGCTCCGGCACCCCCTCCACACTGTCAAATACCCTTGTGTATAACCCCCTGAGCGCGCACAACAACGCTATCTGTGAGCCCATTTGACCGAGACCGATAACCCCGACAGTGCCACCCTCCATGGAGCCACCCCTCCCCGATTAAGGACTTTGCCGACGCGGGTCTCTTACCCGCGCCCCATTACGTCAGTCTAGGCGAACGAAGGGAACGCCACCAGTAGCAGAGTCACAACAAGTGACGCCACGAGCGTAAACGCCACTGTGATCCAGAACATCGGGACATAGGATTCTTTGTGATTGCAGCGGGTGTAGTTGAGCATCGTAATGACGCCGCCGTTGTGTGGTAGAGTGTCAAGGCCCGATGACCAGAACGAGGCCACGCGGTGCATGGCAGCGGGATTCACGCCCATCTGGCCGACGAAAATCGGGGCCAGGATAGGAAGCGCGATACCCAATCCACCAGAGGCAGAGCCGGTTATACCCGCAATAAGAGTGACGCTAATACCGGCCGCCATCAGCGGATTGCCGCCGAGCTTCGTGACAATGTCCACCGCCGCTTTGAACCCGGGCAGTGTGCCGATGACCGCCCCGAAGCCAACCGCGGCAGCCGTGTTCAGTACTGCGGGGGCCGAACCCAGAGCGCCCACGTTGATCGTAGACTGAATGTCGCGCAGGTACGGCTTCATCAGAACGAATCCCAGGATAATGCCCACAACAAGGGAGGTAACAATGTTGAGCTTAGCCACGTTCAACAGACAAAACACCACAACCAGCGGCAACAGTGCAACCCACGGCGACGGCAGGTTTTGATCGGTGACTATCTTGTCCTGAGGATGGGGCTCGTACTTCTCGCCGCCCTTCATTGCCGTTGTTATGGCCCTGTCCAGGTAAACGAGGGACATCCCGAATATCATGAGGCACCCGACAATGCCAGGGATCAGGCCGGCAGTGGGCGGCGTCTTGAGTATCGTGGCGGGAATGATGTTCTGCACCTGCGGCGTCCCCGGTCCTACCATCGCGAACGTGGCAAGGCCTGAAATCATGACGGCCGGTACGAATCGCCTTGGCATACCGAGTTCCTGGAACAGCGCGAGCGTGAGCGGGAATAACGCGAAGGTGGCGACCATGACGTTGACCCCGCCGTACCCGAGGATACCCCCCGCAAGGATGATCGCTGCAATGGCGGGAAGCCGCCTGCCCGAGCCGAATGCCTTCACAATGGCCCCGGCGATGGCCTTGGCCCCACCGGAGTCCTCGTAGAGCTTGCCCATTATGGTACCGAGTAGGAATACGGGGAACATGGATTGGACGAATCCAGCGGCGCCTTTCATGTACGTGTTCACGTAAGCCGGGAGCAGAGCCTCGCCCGAGAATGCCGCCGCGACAAGGGCGCAGATTGGGGCGATGACGTAGATCGAGAGACCCCTGTAAGCCAGGAACATCAGCAGTGCCAGCGATAATAAGATTCCGAAAAGGCCCATTGCTTCAACCTCCTTGGCGTTTTGGATGGACTCCGAAACCCTCGGGTCACGAGGGCTTCACCGCACCCTCGTGACCCGTTATCCGCCTAGATGACCCCCTCGGCCGCCAGCGTAGCGATGTCGTTTTCGCTCAGGCCGGCAAGCCTCGAGTAGACTTCGACGTTATGCTGCCCCAGAGTAGGCGGCGCAGCGTAAAGCTCCCCAGGCGTTTCGGACATCTTGATGTTCGAGTTTGGTAGGGTTACCCAACCTGCCGTGGGGTGCAATACCCTGGCAAGCATGTTCCTCCACTTGAGCTGCGGGTGTTCCACGACCTTGTCCGCCGTAAGCACGGGCCCGCACGGGACGCTCACCTCTTCGAGAGCGTTCACAACCTCGTCCGTGCTGTGCGCTGAAGTCCACTCCTCCACCACCGAATCCACGAATTCGATTGCCGCCTTCCTCTTGGCCATTGAATCAAAGTTGGGGTCCTCACCCAAGCCGGGCCGGCCCATCACCTGGCATAGCCGCTTCCACTGACCCGGGTTACCTGTGGCAATTACTACATACCCGTCCGTGGTCCTGTAGATGTTGTGAGGCCCGCCGGAGGAATGGCGTACGCCCATGGGCGTCGGAACGTCGTTTGCCATGGTGACCCTGGCCACTGCGTTCTCAAGCACGGAGAAGCCGGCGTCAAACATGCTGATGTCGATTTGCTGGCCCCTTCCCGTCCTACTACGGTGAATTAAGGCAGTCACCACGGAGTAGGCGCAGAACATGCCCGCCAGGATGTCTGTTATGGACGTCCCGACCCTGACCGGCGGTCTGTCGGGATACCCGGTCATGCTCATCAGCCCACTCGCCGCCTGGATGATCAGGTCATACGCCGGCCTCTTACTATGCGGCCCGTCCTGTCCGAACCCTGATATAGATGCATATACGATGTCCGGCCTGATCCTCTTGACCGAGTCGTAGTCGAACCCAAGCTTCGCAGTGGTACCCGGGCTGAAGTTCTCCACGAAGACGTCCGCTTGTTTGACGAGCTCGGCGAGGAGCCTCTTCCCTTTCTCCGAGGTCAGGTTCAGGGTGACGCTCTTCTTGTTCCGGTTCGTGCACATGAATGTGCCACTCTCTTTATTCTGAAAAGGCCAGAAGAACCGGAAGTCGTCGCCCATCTTGGGCGTTTCGACCTTGATCACCTCGGCGCCCATGTCCGCGAGCAGCATCGTGCAGTACGGCCCCGACAGGAACCTGGTGAGGTCGATGACTCTAATGCCGTCCAATGCCCGCATCTCGAAGGCCTCCTGTTCAAGCCGGTTCAAGGCCAATTACGATCGCTGCCCCCTGCCCTCCGCCTACGCACAGGGTGGCGAGCCCGTACTTTGCATTTCTCTTGCGTCCCTCGTAGACGATCTTCGTTATGAGGATCGCTCCCGTCGCACCGACGGGATGGCCCAGCGCGATGGCTCCCCCGTTCACATTCATCCTGGCCCTGTCCCACTTGAGCTCCCGTTCTACGCCGAGTATCTGCGCGGCGAAAGCCTCGTTGCACTCGAGCAGGTCAATGTCGCCCAGAGTGAGGTCCGCCTTCTCCAGCGCTTTCTTTGACGCCGGCACGGGTCCCATACCCATGTACGCGGGGTCGACTCCCGCCGTCGCGTACGCTATGAGTCTGGCGACTGGTTTGACCCCCTTGCGCTGCACAAATGATTCACCGGCGAGCACGAGTGCACCGGCGCCGTCGTTGATGCCGGAAGCATTGCCGGCGGTGACCGTGCCTTCCTTTCGGAAAGCCGGTTTCATGGCGGCAAGCTGCTCGTAGGTCGCTCCCTTGCGCGGGTGCTCGTCAACCTTGAACGTAAAAGGTTCCTTCCCGCGTTGCGGTACGTATACGGGGACTATCTCGTCGTTGAACCTACCTTCGGCTATCGCCTTTTCGGCCTTGTTGTGGCTCTCGACGGCGAATCGATCCTGCTCCTCCCTGGTGATCCCGTACTTCTGAGCGATGTTCTCAGCCGTGAGGTCCATGGCGCCCCCGAGCGGGTCGTCGAGACCCAGCCGGAGAGTATCGAAGATGCCGGTGTGGCCCATTCTCGCCCCCCATCTTACCGCTGGCACCAGGTACGGAGCGAGGCTCATGTTCTCAGCGCCGCCGGCTATCACGCACTCGCAGTCACCCGCCAGAATAGCTTGAGCGCCCGATATTATTGCGACCATACCGGAGGAGCAGTTGCTATTCACAGTATAGGCGGGGACTTCGATGGGGAGGCCCGCCTTGACGGCGATCTGCCTCGCCGGGTTGCCGCCCTGCGCATCGGTCACAAGGGCGTTGCCGAAAACCACTGCGTCGACGTCCGCCGGCTTCAGTCCCGCCCTTTCTACCAACGCCCTGACTACAACTACGCCAAGGTCAACCGGGTACATCGACTTGAGAGTCCCGCCGAACGTGCCTATGGCAGTCCTGCATGCTTCGAGGATGTAGACAGGCTTCATGCACTCACCTCCCGGATTACATGTACCAGCCGCCGTTGACGCTGAGCGTCTGGCCGGTCACATAACTGGAATCATCGCAGCACAGGAACAGCGCGACCTTCGCGACTTCTTCAGGGGAACCGATCCTGCCTATGGGTATCTGGGCCTTGCAGATCTCGCGAACCTTCTCGGGAACAACCCTGGTCATCTCGGTGTCGATGAACCCGGGAGCGATCGCGTTTACCCTGATGTTGAACCTGGCCAGTTCGAGGGCCATGGTCTTGGTCATACCTACAAGTCCGGACTTGGCTGCGGAGTAGTTAACCTGCCCCATGTTCCCACGCAACCCGCTTATGGAAGAGATGTTGACGATAGCGCCTCCTGCGCCTGAAGCCGAGTTCACCTGGGCGAAGGCTTGAGCGCACAAGAACGCGCCCTTGAGATCGACCCGCAGAACGTTGTCCCACTGCTCCTCAGTCATCTTGGTCAGAAAGGCGTCCCTGTTAATCCCCGCGTTGTTTAGGAGGGCATCAACTCCTCCGAATTGCCTCACGGCAGCCTCAAAACAGGCTGTAACCTGGGATTTGTCCCCCACATCCAGCGGCACCGCAAGGGCCTTGCCGCCCGACTCGACTATCGCCCCTGCAACGCTCCTCGCCAGGTCGAGTTGGACATCCCCGACAACCACCGCTGCCCCCTCTCTGGCGAAGACCTCGCAGAGGGCCTTGCCTATACCCCTGGCCCCACCCGTAACAACAGCTACCTTACCTTCAAGCCTATCCACGCGCAGCACCTCCTCGCCGCTTCTCCGGTCTTCGTAGTGCAAGCACCGTGCCAAATGAAAAAACCCCGGTTATCCACCGGAGTATGCTTGGACGACGCTGTGAAGTGTCGCGTTCTGCGACGCCTTCGTGTGGGCCCGCACTGAAGAAAACAGGCCTCAGACCACTGGTCTTCTGAAGGTGTCTCCTGATGCGACATGTGTCTCCGACAGCTACGCAACAGGTGAGGGCGCACACCCGGAACTCAAGTGGGAGGCCCGACGGCTAGCCGGAGACTACTCGGGTTCAAACGAACTGAGTTTCCTGTACAGTACGGACCTGTGGATGCCCAGGGCTCTGGCTGCTTTCGCCTTGTTGCCTCCGGCACTACTGAGGGCCTGCAACACCATCGAGCGTTCGAGCGTTTCTATCGACCCCTTGAGGCTTGCCGGAACATTGTGACCGCTTCCCTCAACGCTGGCCTTCAAGTACTGGGGAAGGTCGTCGGGCGTGAGTTCGCTTCCCGCCGAATGAAGTGCAACACTCGTTTCGAGGACGCTGCGGAGTTCACGAACGTTGCCGGGCCACCGGTATCTTATTATGATATCCATGGCATCCGGTCTTACCCTCATATCGCTCGTCCTGCCCAGGTTGCTGCAGATCTCCGTCAGCAACGCCTCGACAAGCATCGGAATGTCCTCGACCCTTTCCCGGAGCGGGGGAACAACGAACCTGGCTACACCGAGCCTGTAAAACAAGTCCTGCCTGAATCTCTTCTCATCCGTAAGGTAAACCAGATCGCGGTTGGTTGCGGCGACAATCCTGACGTCGACGCGCTTGTTCTTCTCGCTGCCGACCTTCTCGATCTCGCCTTCCTGAAGGACCCTGAGTAGTTTCGCTTGGACCGGCACCGGCATTTCGGCTATCTCGTCGAGAAACAGCGTCCCCTTATCCGCGAGTTCGAATCGTCCCCTGCGGCCGCCTTTTCGCGCGCCCGTGAACGCTCCTTCTTCGTACCCGAACAGTTCCGATTCGAAGAGGCTCTCCGGTATGGCAGCGCAGTTGACCTTGATCATCGGGCCGTCACAGCGGGGGCTCTCAGCATGTATTGCCTGCGCCAGAAGTTCCTTCCCGACACCCGTCTCCCCCATTATTAGAATGGGTAGGTTCGTGGAAGCGAGCTTCCTGGCCTTCGCCATTAGCTCGTGCACGGACTCACTATTGCAGACCATCGAATCAAACGTATAGACCAACCCGCGGGCCTTCTTCAACTCCCCCTTGTAGTAATCGAGAGCACTCTTGAGGGAATCGATCTCCTTGAGCATTTCTTTATGCTGCTCCACCGTCCAGAACTGGCTCCTGCCGAATGCGCCGATCGGCTGGCCGTCCTTGATTATCGGCAGGCGAACTCCCAACATCCGTTCGCCGTGGAAGACCATCGACACGAAGAACTCGGGCGTGCCCGTCCGGGCCGCAATGTGCAACCTGGTGCCGGGAATTACCTCGGTGGCGTGCCTCCCGAGTACGTCGCCCAGATTAATCCCGAGGAAATCGGCATAGAAGTGGTTAATGAGCACTATGCGACCTTCCGAATCAACCGCTACTACACCTTCATAAGGGTTGTCCACGATCTGTTCCAGCAGAGCGAGACGGGCCGCGTCTTTGTAAAGACAAAAGTCCACAGGCGTTCCTCCTCGCATTAGAGGATCCATATTAGTGCATTTGTAAACAACACCCAGTACATCAGGGGATCGTTCACTTGAAGGGAAGTGCGCGATTGGACTATTACGAGAGCGGTAATCCAAATCCTTTACAAAGCGGGGACCCCGCTGCCCGTTTCTTGGCAGCAAGGCCCCCACACTGATCGAACCGCCTGCCTCAGTTCGTTACGGTCCCTGCTGCCCCCGGAGTCAAGTTGACGGTTTTTTTGACGGTTAGAGTCTCAAGTAGTGGTGTAAATTCGATAGGCTGTTGACAGAAGTAGCCACCCCGTGGTTTCCTGCGGATGTAAGCGCGACCAAACATCTACAGGAGGGACGACGAGGTGGCCAATGACAGCTTCTCACTTTTGGACTGGCTACGCAAGGTGGGCATGGAGAAGAACGCCGATTTCCTCAGGGAGTCGGTACAGGTGCTGGCTCAGGCGCTAATTGACCTCGAAGTCGCGGAGAAGATCGGCGCCGGCGCCTATGAGAGGACACCCGACCGGCTCACCTATCGCAATGGTTACCGGGTCAGGGAATGGGATACCCGGGTCGGGACAGTCAACCTAAGCATCCCCAAGCTCCGGCAGGGGTCGTATTTCCCAAGCCTCCTCGAGCCCAGAAGGCGTGCTGAGAGGGCGCTGGTCTCGGTGGTCCAGAAGGCTTACGTTCACGGCGTTAGTACCCGCAAGGTGGACGAACTCGTGCAGGCGCTCGGGCTATCAGGCGTGAGTAAGAGCGCCGTATCGAGGCTGTGCGCTGAACTTGACGCGGAGGTGGAGCGGTTCAGGAATCGGAGGTCGAGGGCAGTCTTCCTGCCCGGGCGGTTGTGGCGCCCCTCAGAGATGAAACCCTGGATAATGTAGACCACCACTTACAACCTCCGCAAACCCGGCCTCAAATATCGTCCTTAAAACGCCGCTACCGACCCAATCTCAAAGAACAATCATGCTGGGCGGGATTCGCTCAGTATATTTTCCCGCGCCAGATTCGCAAACTAATTTCACTAAATGCAGAGGTGGCGATGTCATGACCGTAGGAAACAAGTACCAAACAATGCTGGCTAACCTGAAGAGCGTTCAGGCCGACCTTGAAAGTTTCTCCCTTGAGTCTCAGAATCAGAACGCAAAGCAACTCTTTCGTAGCTGCGCAACCGAGACAGGCGGCATTATCCGCCGTCTGGAACAACGGTGGAACGAAGTCTCCAAAGAAGAACCTTCCTACACACAGCAATAGTTGCCAAAAGCGAAGGGGACCGGAAAACGGTTCTCTCCGCTTTTCTTGCCATCTTGACCAATCCTGACCAAGCCTTATCGTTCGCCTTGCCCGCAGAAGCCGTCACGAGGAACCCATTCGCCAGGGCCAGGAAGTACACTACTCAGTTGGCGGGGGCTCGCGCCCGTGGCTAACTGCGCCAGCAGAATGACGGCGAAGCCCACCATGACCGCGTACAGATCTGAAGGGAGCTTCACGAAGGCCTTCGTGTACACCACCAGGTACGTCAGGAAAGAAGCCCCCGCCAGCGCTCGTCGTGGCGAGCGAGGATAACTTCCGCTTGCTCCATCTCCATCGCCTCCTCCAACACAAAAGCCGCCCGCCGGCGGCCATTGGATCACAAAGCCTTGATATTGTCGCGCAACGTAGCGCGTTTAGGTGGTTATCTCAGTGCAGCCAGAGTCTCCACCAGCTCAAGCACGCTTGCGTGAGTCCATGGGAAACTCATCGCGTGTGAGTAATGGGCCGGAACGGAACCGGTTGCCATTGACAGATGCCAGAACTCAGGGAATGTTCCGCTCGGAAATGCCGTCGCCAAGAAGGAGGCGGGCTCGAGGTCTCCGTGCTCAGCCGCCAGCTTTGCCACAATGCCGAGGAATGGCCCCCAGCTCTCATCTCGATTCTGTTCGGTCGGCTGTCGGGAGATAACAAGCCCGTAGTTTAACGAAACATTCTTGACCCCGAGGACCTGCTTTGACCATGAGCACCACTTCCAGGAGTCCTCGTTGCCGAGAAGCCACGCATCATACAGCATCGAAGCGAACCACCACGCCGCATCCTGCTGGGTTCCGTCCGGTTTAAGCGAGTGGCACAACCTGCCATTGGTCCCGGGGACTCTGTAGTCGTCAATATGGGCCCTCATCTCTGTGGCGGTCTGTGTGCAGAATGACGCTCTGACAGAATCACCGAGGGCCGTGTAAACGGGAGATATCGCCTCTAAGCCAGCGATCCACAAAATATCGACCATCGACTCATACTTGATGTCCCCTGTGGGCAGGGGGAAATACCCATCATCAGCAAAGTCGTGCGGATGCAGGGCTACGATATGGCCGTCCGCCGGAACGTAGTTTACCTGTGCATATTGCAGGGCGGAGTCTATCTGCGCTTTCAGAGCCGTCATGCGCGGCAAGTCCCGCGTTTGCTTCCAGTACTCCCCTACCGCCAGCAGCCAGGTTGCCGCGTTATCCGTATTGTGGTAGTTCCCGGGCTCCGCACCGTCAATCCCGTATGAGTTTGAGCCATAAATCGGCTCAGCGACGTTGGCGAACCAATCGAGCATTTCACCGGCCACATCCGGCTTTATTGGGGCAAGGGCCTTGATTACCCAGGCAGTGTCGCGTATGAAATTGCCGTACCATGCTCCCGGGCCTGCACCAAGGAAGGTCCCCTGGGAATTTGGCCGATAAGCAGCCATCATACTCTGCTGTAATGCCATATACCCTTTGAATCGCAGTTCAGCAGGAACATATAGCCAGCGCTCCCTGAGTCCCGCGAAAAACGACCGCCAATAGCCCATGCAGGATTCAAGCGGAATCCTCCATCCAGAGCTGAGAGCACCTGCCACCTTAGCCTGGGTGCTCGCCTTGTCGGTGCCCATCGCGAAACAGATCAGCATCTCGCCATTCAACCCCATGTTCTCTCTGCCAAAACCGTAATAGCATGCCCCACCGACGATAGGATCCACCTTGTCTGCAATTGGCCCCTCGTTGAGCACGATCCCACTCGACTGTATGGCCATCTGGTCTTCGGGTGTGCAGCCGATCACGAACCACAAGTCGGAGGTTTTCTCCTGTGCAGTGATGAGTCTGTGGCCTCCGACCGTCTCCATGGTAACATCATTGTTCGCCTGGCCGCCTGTACCGTGAAGCCAGCCGTTCATTCGCTGAGAACCAACGTTCTGAGTCTCCGTCACCAGGTAGATGACTCCATCCCAACCAAAGATTCGAGACTTCGCGGCTTGGTTGTCGCCTTCGGCAACGTGGGTGCTCTCGTAAACCGGTATAGGATACCCATCGAGGCTCATGAACCGGCCGGTGATATAGTTGTTCTCGCGCGGCTTAACATGGTAGGGATAGCCAAAATCAATGGCCTCAACGAGAGGTGCTGCAATCTTCCCGCCCGCGACCCCCTTTGTGCAGATATCCCTGATGAGTACACGCTCTTCGCTGTATGCCCCGACCACATGTACTGCAGCCAGACAAGTGGGGTCACTGACAAGCGGCTGGCCGAACCGGGAAGCCACAGTCCCCGACTTCCAAAGCGCTGAAGTCTGTAGAATCTCGTCATCCTCAATTTGAGCTTTGGCCAACAGTCGTCTCTTGTTTAAGGCTGCGGCAAACGGTACGCTTCTCCACCCCCTACCTATAGCCCACGCACTGCACAACAGCAGCGTAGTCGCCAATAACGTGCACAGCAGTACCCTTGACCTGGAGCGAGTACGCAGCGCCCTCCGGGACAAGAACATCGCCCGCGCCTCCTATCTCGGCAGACGAATCGATGTCGAGATAGATGTCTCCTGGTCCGATGTTGAGGATGTCGAAGGCTTCGCAGGCTTGGGCGAAAATTAGAACGGCTTCCTGGTTCGGCGTGAGCGTCTGCCGCTTTGCTTCTTTCGTCGAGTAGTATTGTGCAACCCGATTCCCTCCTCCTTCTCCCAGGAGCGGTTTGTAGTCGTCCGCAACTTCGTCGAAATACTGCGGGATCGGCTTACCATCCTTATCCTTCAGGATCGCCTTCGTGTTATAGGCCACACCCTTCACCCCTTCCTACTCCGTTTGAGGCCCGCTACAATACGAAAGCCGCCTGAAGGCGGCTGAGGCTGCCGGTATGCAGTCTCGCTACTCGGTCGCTCGCCTGCGCTGAAACCCGGCAGGCGCCGCGGGGACGAAGAAAGAATTCGGCTCTCCAACCGTATCCAACGCGCTTCCAGTGTCCTGGAGTACGACGAGCTCAACGTAGTCATTGACACTCCTGTTCTCAATGGCAGAGACTTGCACGTCAAACGCCCTGCTACTGGAGAAACTGCTGCACACCTTGACTATCCCAATCGTAGCGCCGCCGTTTTTCAAGATGCGGACCTCGCGAAGAGTCCCACCACTCCTGGCGACGAAACCGACGCCGCCAATTATGAGGTGCTTGCCAGCTGTCTTATCAGTGATGCTCCCCGCGTCCTGCGCCACCGCCCGCTCCCAGTCGCGTACCTCCAGCGCTGATTGCCGGTTGAAGCTCAGCCGGGTAATCGGAGAGGTTTTGTGGACAGCACATCATGAAACGGAGGGGTCGCGATGGGTATGCCAGAGAACCAAGTGAAGAGGCCCCGGCGGCGGATTGGGTGCCTGACGATTGTGGGGATCATTGTCCTGTTATTCGTAGCCAACGCAATCTACAACAGCACTGGCCGACCATCAAAGCCCGCGCCGGCTACCGCACCAGCATCATCACCCGCGCCGTCATCGGCACAGGTAACCCGGGCGGCAACTCCGCAACAGCAGACCGAGTCTGTTGTCAGGGGCAAGCTCTTAGGCAACAACAACCGTGGTCAGCCATTCCTTCGCTCGGTGCAGGTGGAGAAGGCCGACAAGGGCGGTTGGGCCGTCTATGTCGAGTTCAATGCGGCAGACAATCTTACACATCGTCCCTCATTCGTAGCGGCATCGAGATGAAAATGAAGGACATCTACGAAGCAGCGTACAAGGGCGCGCTCGATGTCGGATTAGTCAACGTGGCCGCCTACTTCAACCTCAAGGACAAGTACGGGAATACCTCGGACGGCTGCGTCTATCGAACTGAGCTGGAGGCCGCCGAGGCCAAGAAAATAAACTGGGCAAACATCACCTCCGACGATATGACTCGCATATGGACTACGCTCCTGATTCACCCGGACCTGAGAAAATGACGCCCGACAACCGCCAGGGCTTTGTCGTCGCCCATATGCAGGCGAGGATTCGCATGCCCAAGGCCAGGGAGTGCATCCAGCGCCAGCGCGAGAGGATCGAGGCATTCGCATTCACCTACGGCGTCAAGATTGATATGTGGCATATCAGGGCGAAGGGACTTGTTCCGATCCCCACGCTGGAGCAGATGATCGAAGAGGGCCGGGTGTATGCGGTGATTATCGCCGGATGGGGAAGGCTGGGGTCCCCTATATACCCTTCCGAAACCTCCGAGACACGCACGCCACCATACTTCTCCTCGCCGGGATCCATCCAAAGGTAGTCTCGGAACGCCTGGGGCATTCGGACGTTGGAACGACGCTCAACATCTATTCCCACGTGCTTCCTTCGATTCAGAGAGAATCTGCTTCGGCTAGGACAATCTCGTCGGACACAAGCCTACAGGCCGGACATAGATCGTCAGAATGGCAAATGGAATGGCAAGTGTAAACCGGGCTACGGAATGGCAGGTGGCGGATAATCCTCTAACAGGCAAAATAATGGTCGGGGCGAGTGGACTTGAACCACCGACCTCATGGTCCCGAACCATGCGCGCTAGCCAAACTGCGCTACGCCCCGACTGATGATTGGATGCTATTATGCCGACCTGAACTGCATCATCATTATAACTGAACCCACCCCCGCCGTCAAACGCGCGGACCTGTTGTGCTGCCGCTACTTCGCAGGCTCGCCCCCAGCATCACCCGGGATGTGGCGGTTCAGTCCGCTTCAATCTCCTCGACGAGCGTCTCATAGACCTTCCCACCGACGCTTACGAGGAATGCGCGTCTCCCAATGACCTTCGGCCGGAGTCTGGCGGCAATTGCGGAGAGCGTGGCTGAATACGTCCGCAGGACCTCATGAGCCTGTTCCACCGTGGTTGGCCGGAAGAACACGGTGTCGCCCGGCCTCGCCTGGCCGAGCAGATCGATGTCGGGCCCGATTACCGTGGCAATCTTGGGATAGCCCCCGGTCGTCTGGCGGTCGGCGAGCATTACGATAGGTTGGCCCTCGCCGGGCACCTGGATAGCACCGTGAGGAATACCGTCGGAGATGATATCGGGTTTGCCGGCGTGCTCCACTCTGGGGCCCTTCAACCTCATGCCCATCCTGTCGGACTGCCCGGTGACAGTCCAGGCGGCCGAGAAGAGGGTATCGATCCCCGCCCGTGTGAAATGGTCGGCCTGTGGGCCCGGGACGGCCCGCACAACCCACTCTCTGCCGAACCGCGGTCGCAGGCGGTCAGGCATGGAGCTGCCCGTGGCAGCAAATACACCGGTTTCAGGAATCAGGGTTGCGATGCGGTCGCCGGAGGCCAGCCGTCGTCCTTCGATCCCTCCGACAGCACCTCGCAAGTACGTCGACCTGCTCCCCATCACGACGGGCACGGCGATACCGCCGGCAACGGCGATATACGCCCGGCATCCCGCTTGCGGGACGCCGAACTCCAGGACATCACCCTCGCGCAGTTCAATCGACTCCCACTGCGGGACGAGCCGGCCGTTCACAGTAGGCTCGAACTCCGCTCCCGTAACGGCCACCAGGACAGGCCTAAGGGCGCGGAGTCTGGGGCCTACGTAAGTGACCTCCAGGCCGGCTGCATCGGGGCTGTTCCCAACCAGCAGGTTTGCGACCGGCAGCGAAAACCTGTCCATCGCTCCGGATGGCGGCATCCCGAACTGCTGGTAACCGAAACGCCCGTAATCCTGTACCGTGGTCAGGAAGCCGCCGTCGAGGACCTCGAATGAGTCGGCAGACCTGTGCAATTGATCGCGGGCGCCGGCGCCGTGGTCGACCCGTGGTTGCGCGGCCGAAAGCGACGCGGGGATGTGGTCCGCACCGGCCCGCGAGGCAGTCGGAGAGGCCGGTTTGCCGCCCAGTCCGGGCCCCGGATACGGTACGATGGTCGGAACGTGGGCGCCACTTTCAACGGCGATGCGGATCTCCTCGAAATCCGCTGCCGAGATCGGGACGAATCTCACGTAATCGCCGGCGCGTAGCAGGACCGCAGGATTGCGGGACGGGTCGTAGAGCCTGAGCGGGGTTCGCCCGATAACCTGCCAGCCCCCGGGACTCTCGATGGGGTAAATTCCCGTCTGGGGCCCCGCGATACCTACCGACCCGGCGGGAACACGGGCGCGGGGGCTTTTCAGCCGCGGAGTAGCGAGGCGTTCCGGCATGCCACCGAGGTACGGGTACCCAACCGTGAACCCGAGCATGTAGATCAGGTAGTCCACGCTGCTGTGCGTGCGAATGACCTCATCAGCCGCGAGGCCCGTGTGGGCGGCGACGCATTCGAGATCCGGTCCGTACTCTCCCCCGTAGGCAGTGGGGATCTCGGTGACTACGGGAGACGGCAGTTCCAGCGCGTCAAGGCGCGTTTCGAGTTCCTTGAGAGCGCTGACGAGCTCCGAGAAACCGATTTCCCGCGGGTCGTACAGCACCAGCAGCGACCTGTATGTGGGTATCGTTTCGAGGACGCCCCGTATCACCGAACCTTCGACCGCGCATTGCATCGATCTGACCTTGCTGGAAACCCCCGGCGATATCTCGCCGCCGAACTCCACGACGACGCCACAATCGCCCGCAGGAAGATACCTGGCCTCCGGATACACAACACTCACTCCTGCCTTACACACCGGGGGCGGCGGCCTAGCGGCCGCCGGCCCCGCGTACCCGAACGGATTACTTGATAATCCCGAAAGACCTTAGCACGAGCCGGAGCCCCAGGAGGATCGTGACAAGGGTCACGGCCCAACCCAGGATGTTCTGCGTGGGGTTGTTGGTGAACTTGCCCATGATCCTCGACTGGTTCATGACTATGATGAGGTATATGGTCGAGATCGGGAGCAGCACACCGTTGATCGCCTGCGCGAAAACGATGACCTGAACGGGGTTGGCCCCCGTGAAGGCGACGGTCGCGCCACCGGGCGCATGAGTGATCATTATCTCGGGGTGGGTTGTCATTGCCGCTGCCTGCGGGGTTACGCCGCAGGCCCAGAAAACGGGGACCTCGTTTTCGTGAATTGGAACCGGATCACCGAAATCGGGCCTTTCGATGTCGCGGATGCCGAGCGATTCCGGGTTTCCAATGGCCACGGGCGCTCCATGGACCGAGGGATACCTGGAAGTGATGAGGACGGCCTTTGCGACCAGGTGGCTGGGGATCGGGCGCATGCTCACGACAAGAGGCCCCTTGAAGGCACCGGCAGGCATGCACTGGCGATTGGTTATGTACATTGGGACGTTTCTGCCGAGTTCGATGTGTCGCACAGGGATACCCGCCTGTGCATGGCCAGGCGCGAGCCCGGCAGTTGGTCCCGTCCACTCCCCGAGACGTATCCTCTGCCTGAACTGGCGGGGGGTCGTGGGGGGAACACTTGCACTCGATTGGCTCATACTCACATCTCCAGCCAGTCCGCCAGTGGGGCCACCCTGACGCCCGAGCGCTCCAGGGCGGTGCGGATGGCCTGCGCGAACCCGAGCGCATCGGGACCGTCGCCGTGCAGGCATATGGTATCGGCAACGATTGGAACCCTGGTCCCGTCAACGGCTATGACCACACCCTCCTGGACCATTCGAAGCACCTGTTCAACGGCCTTTTCGTGGTCGTGGATGAGCGCGCCTGGTTGCGACCTGGGAACGAGGCCCCCGTCGCGGCTGTAGGTGCGGTCCCCGAACACCTCGCTGGCGGTGCGAAGGCCGGCGGTCTTGCCTGCCTTGTAGAGCTCGCTTCCGGAAAGGGCAACCAGTATGAGGGAGGGATCCACCTCGCGGATGCCTTCCACCAGCGCCTCGGCAAGTCGCCGGTCTCCTGCCGCCTGGTTGTACAGCGCTCCGTGGGGTTTAACGTGGGTCAGCCTTACACCCTCAGCCCTCGCAAACGCGGCGAGCGCTCCTACCTGATACACGAGGTCGTCCCTTGCCTCGTCCGGGCTGATGTCCATGGGCCTTCTTCCGAAGCCCACCAGGTCGGGTAATCCAGGGTGGGCCCCAATCGCCATTCCGCGGGCGGCGAGCTTCACGGTCCTACGCATTACACCTGGACTGCCCGCATGAAAACCGCACGCAATGTTCGCGGAGGTTATCAGGGACATGATCTCGGGATTCAGGGATATCTTCCATCTGCCGAAATCCTCGCCGAGGTCGCAGTTCAGATCGACAACCTTCATCCGCGCTCCTCCTCTCCGGCTGAGGGCCGGTATCCAAGCTTCGAAGAGACCGCGTCAACACAGCTTTTCAATGCCTTGACCAGAACGGGCTCTCGCTCGGGACCAAACCTCGCCTGCGGGCCGGCGATGCTGATAGAAGCCACCACTTTGCCTGTGTAATCCCTGATGGGCATGGCGATGGCCCAGGTGCCTTCGTAAAGCTCGCCGCAGCTGATGGTATAGCCCTGGGCCCTCTCCATCCGGATCCTCTCTTCGAGCTCCTTGCGGTCTGTGATTGTCACGGGAGTAAACCTCTGGAGGATCTGTTCGTCCAGGATGCGCTGCAACTCGTCATCAGGGAGAAACGCCACCAGCGCCCTCGGGCACGCGCCCGCGTACACTGGAGCCTTTCTTCCGACCCTCGTATACAGCCTTACCGGCTGAGTGGTCTCCACCTTCTCAATATAGACCGCCTCTTCCCGGTCCATCACGACGAGCTGCACGGCCTCCTCGATCTCATCCCGCAGTTTCACCATGAATGGGAGTGCGATAGACCGGATTTCCATCTGCTCCGCTACCATCTGTCCCAGTTCGAGAAGCCGCAATCCCAGCCTGTAACGACGCGGGCCGCGGGAGTCGCCGCTTACATCAATAAGGCCTGAGGAGACAAGCGCGCTGAGCATCCGGAATGCCGTGGATTTCGAGAGGCCCGACATGGTGCTGATGTCGTCAAGGGTAAGACTCGGGATGCTGGGCGTGAAGAGATTAAGTAGTTTAAGAGCCTTGATGGAGCTTGCGTTGGCGTTCTTTACCAATTGGGCTCACCCTCGATAGGTATATCATTTCATTAATTGAAATATATTGATCGATATTTGACACAGCACTTGAGCATTCGACACGGGAACGAGATCTCCTCCAGGATTTGGGCTGTCATCGAGTAGAGGTGGAGGTTAGCCGCCAGAGAGAGTACCTGGATTCGAGAGGGATTCGAGAGGGATTCGAAATACTCGCGCAGCACGGCGTCATCCCTGTTGGTTCCCTTGGCCGATACCAGGGGATGGCGGGCTTCAGGAACATCTTTAACGCCGGCGAGACTTAAGGGCCGGGACTCTCATTCAAGCCCGGCCCCTCCGGATCCGATAGTCTGGACCTTCACGCCCTCGCTACAGGGCCTCACTGCGCGGGGTTCTCACCATCCTCCGCGGGCCGCGCCACTCGAACACGGGCGACACGGAGGACGTCCCCTTCGTGGGTGTATCCCTTCTGGATCTCGTCGGTCACCGTTTCCTCTTTTACGCCGGGTGAGCTGCACACCGCGATCACTTCGTGTACCGCGGGGTCGAACTTCCTGCCCACAGATTCAACCGGCTGGACGCCCTCGGACGAGAGTATCCCCTCGACCTGTCGCAGCAAGACCTCCAACCCCGTTCGCAACGTGGCCGCGTCGGCATCCTTCGTCCCGAGAGCGCGGTTGAAGTTGTCAACCACATCGAGCAGCTTCAGGAGAAGGTCCTTCTTTCCCCTCCGGATCATCGCAGCGACTTCGCGCTCCATGCGGCGGCGGTAATTGTCGAAGTCGGCCCGCGATCTGAGGAACAGATCCCAGTTCTCGGCCACTTTGGCCTTCAGCGACTCGACCTCGGCTCGGAGCGCGTCAACGTCGCCGGCAACCGCTGAATCGGGGGCCTGTGAATCAGGGGCCTGTGCGGCCTTGTTGTCGCAGCACGAGCCGCAGGAATCCTTCATCTCTCGATCATCCATCACTTGTCGTCCTTCTTCTCCTTGAACTCCGCGTCATAGACATCCTGTGAACCACCGCCGGCACCGCCCGCTCCGCCGCCAAAGCCGCCCGGCCCCCCTGCGCCAGATTCGGGTCCGCCCGGGCCGCCTGCGCCGGCTTCAGGACCACCCGGACTACCAGCGCCACCGGGCCCGGCCTGCGGTCCGGCCTTCCTGTACAGCTCCTCCGCCACCTTGTAAGACGCCTGCTGCAGGTCGTCGGTGGCCTTCTTGATCCTCTCGACGTCGTCGGTCTTCAGGGCCTCCTTCAGGTCCTGGATGGCCTTCTCTACGTTCGCCTTATCGGCGGGCGCAAGCCTGTCGCCGACCTCCTTGAGGTTCTTCTCGACGTTGTAGACCAGGCCGTCCGCGCGGTTCCTCGCCTCGGCCGCCTCGCGAGCCTTCTTGTCAGTTTCGGCGTGCTTCTGCGCTTCACCAACCATGTTCTCGACCTGGTCGCGCGTGAGCTGCGTGGACGCCGTGAGCGTAATGCGCTGCTCCTTGTTGGTAGCGAGGTCTTTCGCCGACACGTTAAGGATGCCGTTGGCGTCGATGTCGAAGGTGACTTCGATTTTCGGTATCCCTCGCGGGGCGGGCGGGATGCCCTGCAGGTGGAAGCGGCCGAGCGTGCGGTTGTCGCGCGCCATGGACCTCTCGCCCTGCAACACGTGGATTTCGACGGTGTCCTGGCCGTCCGCCGCGGTAGTGAAGATCTCGCTCTTCTTGGTCGGTATTGTTGTGTTGCGCTGGATAAGCGGCGTGAACACGCCGCCGAGCGTCTCGAGCCCTAACGTAAGCGGGGTGACGTCGAGCAGCACGATGTCCTTGACCTCCCCCGCCAGGACGCCCGCCTGGATGGCCGCGCCCACAGCCACAACCTCGTCGGGGTTCACGCCCCTGTGGGGCTCCTTGCCGGTCAATTTGTTGACAAGTTCCTGGATGACCGGCATCCTGGTGGCGCCGCCGACGAGGATCACCTCGTCGAGGGCCTCGACCTTGAGCTTCGCGTCGTCGAGCGCCTGCCTGAAAGGCCGTATGCACCTCTCGGTCAGGTCCGCCGTGATCTCCTCGAACTTAGCGCGGGTAAGCTTCATCTCGAGGTGCTTCGGCCCGGACTGGTCAGCCGTGATGAACGGCAGGCTGATGTTAGTCTCGTACACCTGCGACAGCTCTACTTTGGCCTTCTCCGCGGCCTCGATCAATCTCTGCAGGGCCTGGCGGTCTTTCCTGAGGTCTATCCCCTGTTCCTTCATGAAACCGCCGGCAAGATAGTTCACAATTCGCTGGTCGTAGTCATCGCCACCGAGATGGGTATCGCCGGACGTCGATTTAACCTCGAACACGCCGTCGCCGACCTCAAGAACAGACACGTCGAACGTCCCGCCGCCGAGGTCCCACACGAGGATCGTCTCGTTCTTCTTCTTGTCCATCCCGTAGGCCAGCGACGCGGCGGTCGGCTCGTTGATGATGCGTAGCACCTCGAGCCCCGCGATGCGGCCGGCGTCTTTTGTGGCCTGTCGCTGCGAGTCGTTGAAGTACGCCGGGACGGTTATGACCGCCTTGGTGACCGGCTCGCCGAGGTACTTCTCGGCGTCCTCCTTCATCTTCCGGAGGATCATGGACGAGATCTCCTCCGGAGTGAGATCCTTGCCTGTTGCGGGGATGTTCACGCGGGCCTCGTTGTTGCCGCCCGCGGTGACGCGGTATGGGACGCGCTTACGCTCTTCGGCCACTTCCTCGTAGCGCCGCCCCATGAAACGCTTGATCGAGAACACCGTGTTCTCGGGGTTCAACACGGCCTGTCGCCGCGCGAGCTGCCCGACGAGGCGCTCGCCCGTCCTCGTGAAGCCCACGACGGACGGCGTCAGGCGCGAGCCCTCGGAATTGATGATGACGGTAGGCTTGCCGGCCTCCATCACAGCAATGACCGAGTTCGTGGTGCCGAGGTCGATCCCGACTACCTTAGCCATACATGCACCTCCACAATACGATGCCGCACGCCTCCGTGGTCCCGCGCGACGGCTTCATCGTCTACCTGCGGGGCCGCCCACGGGCTCCCCACGGCGCCCATCCATGGAATCCTCCCCACTTGCCCCCTCACCGAGGGCCTCGCCCGCGGGACTGCCGGCCCGTGAACGCTCTATCTCGAGGATGTGCTTCACGCCCGCCAGGTTGATACCGTGCTCCCTCAACAACGAACACACGTGCCTCAGCAGCACCAGCTCATTCTCGCAGTATAGCCTGGCGTTCGCATCCGTGCGCGCCGGCTCAAGGATCCCCTCTCTCTCGAGCTGGCGCAGCAGTTGGGGGCTCACCCTCAGCAAGCGCGCGGCCACGCTGATGGTGTACACCGGCTCATCCGGCCCATGGAGCCTGCCGGGAGGCCTGTGGCTCCTGGACTTATCCACCGCCCATTCACCCCTTGTGCAAGCCAGTTTCCTCTAAGAGAGTATATTGATTAATCCGGCTATGTCAAGGATAATGGATGGATCGCATCAGCAGACTGCTGTTATCGACATAATTTCCTTGATGACGGTTGATGACGGCGGGTGATAGCGAAATAGTGGCGAATAGTGGCGGGACGATGGTCTCGAAAGGGCCGGTAAGGCACGCCAGGTGAGGCGCTCTCTACAGGTAGAACGCCAGCTGGTGCAGTTCGAGGCTGACGTCGGCGGAATTGACTTTGACGCCCTCCGGCGCCCTCAGCTTCACCGGGGCGAAGTTCAGAAACAGCCTGACGCCCGCCTTCACCGCCCTCTCCAGCACGAACTGGGCGGCAGACGCGGGCACAGTGAGCACGGCTATCTGAACACCCTTTCCGGCCACGCGCTCCGCCAGCGCGTCCAGGTGATCGATCACGATTCCCTGCACGTGTTGGCCGACCTTGTTCGGGTCAACGTCGAATAGCGCCACGAGGCGGAACGGTCTTGAAGCCTCATCCGGCTGTTCCCGGGTCAGGTATCGAGCCAGCGCAGCGCCAAGCTCGCCCATCCCGAGTATCGCGACGTTGGTTGGACGGTCCGTTTTCAGGATCGACCTGAGCTGGACCTTCAGGTCGCGGGCAGGATAGCCAACCCCCTGTTTGCCGAACTCCCCGAACGTGGCCAGGTCTTTCCTGACCTGGGCCGGAGTCACGCCGGCAAGTTCCGCGAGTTCCTGCGACGATATGTAGTGGCCGAGCATCAAACCGTGTTCTTCGAGAAGCCTGAGGTATTGAGCGAGTCTCCTGACAACCACATCCGGAACTCGTGCCGGCCGCATTGACAGGTCCCTCCCACGACTACCGTTCTTCGCCGTATCATGACAACGTCCTGTTTTAGAACGTCCTGCTTCAGCTGCCGGATTCACCCGGCCCGAGCAGCGACCGTATGAGACCCTCGAGAGGCTTGAGCCTCAGTGAAATCAAGCCTACCAGTACACCGGTCGGCAGGCCGAAGGCCAGCAGCGCCGGCAGGTAGTAAACCAGGGCCGGTTGCCTCGTTATGAGTCCCGCCGCAACGAGCTGGGCAACGTTGTGAGTGATGGCTCCCACCACGCTTACGCCGACGGGGCTTAGCCGCTCGCGGCCGGTCACGACGAGTACACCCATGACTGCGGTACTGGCAAGCCCTCCAGCCGCGCTCAGTATGAAAGTCGCGCCGAGGAGGAACCCGCCAAGGAGGCTACCGAGCACGGTCCGGACGCCCGTGACGACCAGCCCTTCAACCAGCCCGTACGTGTATATCACGTGAACGGCTACGACGTTGGCCAGTCCAAGCTTGGCTCCCGGGAATATGTAGGGTACAGGGATCAATGCCTCAACGGCGTGGAGAGCCACGGCGAGCGCGCTTAGAGTCGACAGGTAGACCAGTTTGAACGTGTGGCCCCTGTTCACTTCGATTCGACCTTCAGGACGACCCGGTTGGGCAGGCAGACTATGACCTGGCCCGGCTGCGCAGCCCATCCCATCCGTATGCACACCTTGTCCGGGCAGTCGGAGGAGAGCATCCTGACGCGGCCGCCCGAAATCTCGAAGGTGCTATTGCCGATGAACCCCCGGACCGTCCGCCTGACGCTTTCGCCGCCGGTCAACGGGATGCGTTCGGCGTCAGTTCCCATCACGTTGACAACCACGACTGCGGCTGGCTCCTTCGGTCGGAGTACCAAAAAACCCACCCACAGCAGGGCAGCCAGTGCGAGTGCCGCTGCGATCACCAGGGTGTCGCTGCGGGTCCAGGCCCTACGACCCATCCCGGCCCGCATCCCCGACGACCCTCACCGGATCGCCCCTCCTGACACGTCCCCCTCTAACTACCCGCGCGAACACGCCCTCGCGCGGCATTATGCACTCGCCCACCTGGCGGAATATCGCGCAGCCGGCGTGGCATTCCTTGCCGATCTGGGTGACTTCCAGCAACGCCTCGCCCGCCTCGAGACGGGCGCCGACAGGCAACGACCAGACGTCCAGGCCCTCGATTGTCAGGTTTTCGGCGAAATCCCCGTAACCCACATCGAGGCCCCTCCCGCGCATCTTGTCGATGCTGGACACCGACAGCAGGCTCACCTGGCGGTGCCAGTCGCCTCCGTGGGCATCACCTTCCAGCCCGAACCCTTCCTTGAGAGCCCCTTCTCCGATATCGGTTTTCCTGACACCCTTGCGGTCGCTATGACACACCGCGACGATGCGACCCTCCATGCGAAATTCTCCTGTTCCACGATCATTTGCCGGATTTGCCGGCTCCAGCAAATCTAAATATAGCACGACCACGGTCTCAAAGAAAGGCGAGTGGCGGGCGGCCGGAAGGCCGGTGAACGCGGGCGGAGACAGGTATCGGTATGGCGAATAGAGCAACCTGTGGCGGTCAATTTTATCAGAAGAGCCTGCGCAGGGAGTCAATGGGGGTCGATAGTCCGTGAAAGCGATGGTAGACAAGGATTTATGCATCAGCTGCGGCCTTTGTCCGGAAATCTGCCCCGACGTGTTCGCCATGGGGGACGACGAGAAAGCATTCGTCAAGGAAAACTCCGACTGCAGTGCGGAATGCTGCCGGGAGGCGGCGGATTCGTGCCCCGTGGGGGCGATAGCGGTCGAATAGCAGCGCCGCTACCCTGCGGGCCGGACGTGGTATCTTCCGTATTCGACCAGGGCCTTCCTGAAGGCAAGTATGTGCGCGATGGGCAGGGCGGTCCTCACCACGCCGCTCGAGCTCGACAGGATGAACCCCCCGCCCGGGGCGCCGGCGGAGATTGCCTCGCGGACAGCGTCCTCTACTTCGCCGGCGGGTGACACCGCAAGCCTCTCCACCTCGACGTTCCCCATCAGGCAGACGCGCTCGCCATAGGCGCGCTTGAGAGAGCGGAGGTCCATCCCCGCCGACGGTTCCAGCGAGTGGATTACCTCAAACCCGAGGGAAACCAGGTCTTCAAACACCGCGTTCAAGTCCCCGTCGGAATGGAAGAAAGGTACACAACCCGCGTGCTTTATGGCGGTCACCATCTCGCCAAGCCGCGGAAACAGCAGCACTCTGAGATCGCGCGGCGACAGGTACGTCCCGCCCGAGTATGCGATGTCGTCTCCGATGAGGATGCCGTGCGCGCCGGAATCGACGGCCTCAAGCGCGGCCGAGGTGTTCCGGGCAATCGCGGCGGCGATGCCTTCCTGGATTGCCGGGCGATCGAGCCTGAGGCCCAGCATGAACCGGTCGAAGCCCATGCCGGACATGCACTCGTAGAAGCCGCCCCCCACCACGCAGAGGACGAACGCGTCGGTCTCGAGCCGGTAGCGCCTGACGCGATCCTCGAACCCGGGCGCGCCGGCATTCACTGGAGCGATGTCCATCCCGAGAGCGTCAATGGCTTCCATCTCCAGTTCGATCGAGAGCCGGTCCGGCTTCCCGCCTTTCATCTCGCTAAGCAGGTTACGCGCGGCGCCGGCCTCGATCCCGAGTTCACCCCAGGGGACCCTGTCCGGTTCCCGCTCCCTGCGTATCGCCATCATAACTCGTTCGAATCGTGTCATGGTCTTCAGTGCCCGCCCACGCCGGGCGCGGGGAACTCGATGTTCCTTACGAAGGCATCCTGGAACGAAGGCATCGCCGAGAGTTCCACGTGCTCGGCGGTTGACGCTATCCGCGCCGCCCTCCGGCGCGCCTCCACCGAGAGGAGGTACAGCTGCGCCCCGGTCCCCGCGGCGTTGCCGATGGCCCTTACGCGAGAAACGTCCACAGCCGGCAAGAGTCCGAGGCCCACGGCGTCATCGGGCCTGATATGATTGCCGAACGCCCCTGCAAGGCACACCACATCGAGGTCGCCGGTCGCGATTCCGGCCCGCTCCATCAGAAGCTCGATCCCCGTACGTATGGCGGCCTTTGCGAGCTGGAGCTGCCGCACGTCCCTCTGAGTCAACTGGACGGGGTTCCCCGCGGCGTCCCTGCCGAGGACATAGCCACTTGCCATGACGTCGCGGTCGCTGAACCTGCCGCGCGGGTCAATCACACTGGCGAGAAGCATTTCGCGAACGGCGCGGATGAGCCCCGAGCCGCAGAGCCCCCTGGGAGGGCCCCCGCCCAGCACGGTCACGCTGTCCGGTACACCCGGGGAGCCCGCCCCACGGGAGAGGCGGACGTCGACTATCGCCCCTGGAGCCGCCCTCATCCCGGACGCGATCTGCCCGCCCTCGAACGCCGGCCCTGCTGCGGTGGAGCATGCCAGCAGCCGGTCGCCCTTCTTTAGCAGGACCTCACCGTTGGTCCCTATGTCGACCGCCAGCCAGGTGCCGGACGGATCGAGTGCCTCCACGACCGTCCCGACAGCCACAGTGTCGCCACCCACGTACCCCGCTATCCCCGGGGCGATCCACACCTCGGCTTCGGGGTGGATCCCCAGCCCGAGGTCCCCGGCCGTGTACGTAAGGGGTTCGAGTACCGGGGGGATATACGGTGACCTGCCGAGCGCCTCGGGGTCTATACCGAGGAAGAAAGACGACATGCACGTATTCCCCACGACGCTGGCAGCGACGATCTGGCCGGCGGTGATGCCCGCGGTCTCGGCCAGCCTCGCGATCAGCATGTTGAACCCGCGGAGCACCAGGAGACGCATCTCCTCGACGCCACCCGCTTTGGCGGAAGAGTAGGTTATTCGCGAAATCAGGTCGGCCCCGGCACTCACCTGCGGGTTTGTCGTGGAAAGCGCGGCGACGGTCGCAGGGCCGCGCGCGGCCGCGTCCCCCGGCCACCCGAGGTCGAGGAGGTAGGCGGCAAGCGTGGTGGTCCCGACATCCAGAGCGAGCCCCCAGGGGCCTGGAGCCGGGGCGCCATCACCAGTAACGTGGGGCACCACACTCACGACGCGGTTCAAACCCGCCGTAACCGACACCCTGCCGCTTTCAGCCCTCAATGCCCGGGGGATGCTGCGAAGTGATGAAAGCCCGAATTCTAGGCTACCCCTGGATCGGTCCGGCCACTGGGCCGCCCGTCCCGCGAACGTCGCCCCCAGGGCGGTCTTCAGCCTCGAGAGGTCGTCCTTCTGCGATGCAAGGGACGGCGCCTCGACCGTAACCTCGGCGAGACGTACGCACGGGCTGTACTCGAACGGGGCGGGGACCTCGCCGAGCGGGGCGCCGCGCGAGCCGCCGTGCGAGGCCTGCAGGCTCCCCCGGAGAAGCGATACGGCGGGAATGGTAGCGGCTGTATCCTTGCCCCCGGCGAACTGCGCCCCGGCCGGGGCGTCGAGAGTGACCACGACATCCCCCTCGATCAAGGCCCTGCACGCGAGCCTGAATCCCGCCGCCAGCGCGGCGTCGCCGAGCCGTTCTCTCTCGGATGGGTCCGGAGGCGACAGCTGCCCGTCAACCTTGACGGCACACCGGCCGCACACTCCCCTCCCACCGCACGGCAGGTCGAACACCGCAACACGGGAGATAGCCTCGGCCAGGGACGTCCCCCTGTCCACCACGATGCTTCGCCCTTCCGGCATCAGCACGACGCGCGTCGTCGTGCCGGCCGGTCCGCCTGGTCCCGGTATCATGAGCCCCGCATCCCTCCAGCCCCGCTTCATAGAATGCCCATCAGCGACACACCGTCAGATTCTGCCCACAGCGCACCGGAACCTCTTTCAGCGGTTTCCGGGCCAAGCCTAAAACGCCGGTGGCGGCCATACCCTCTAACGGGTATACCCCCGCGGGGCGCAGTGTTCTTGCATCGCCCGCGGGGCAGCACCCAACATGGGCGAGGTGGTGTGAGTAAGATGTTCGGGGGGTCCCTTTTTCGCGCGAGCCTGCTCGGGGCCGCCTCCGGCGTACTCGGCACCGGGCTGGGAGGCCTGCTCGCCGCCATGTACCGGGAACCCGACCGGAAGGCATTCGCGGCAATGGTGGGATTCTCCAGCGGGATGATGCTCGCGGTGACCTTGCTCGACCTCATCCCCGAGGCCACGAGAGCGTCCCCGTTGGCCGGCCTCATTGGCACGTTCGCGGGAATACTCGCGATGGCTGCGACCGACATGGCCCTCCCCGCGGGTGGTCGCGCAGAACAGCCCCACGACTACCCGCTGCGGCCGGGGCACCGGTGGAGGCCAGTCACTCGCCAGCAAAGGCCCCTCGCGCGCCTGGCGGGCTATCTTCAGGCGGGCATCGTTGTCGGGCTGGGGATAGCCGCCCACAACTTCGCGGAGGGCCTGGCCGTGGGGTCAGGTTATGTTGCGACCGTCCGGCTCGGGCTCAAGATCGCGGTTCTCATCGGACTGCACGACGTGCCGGAAGGACTGGCGATGGCGACCATGCTGAGGCTGGGGGGCGCATCCCAGCCGGGAGTCGTCCTCGCGGCGGCTGCAGCGGGGCTTCCGATGGCCCTCGGGGCCCTGGTGGGAGCCATGATCGGCGAGATCTCCAGGGCCGGCCTGGCGCTTTCACTCGGGGCCGCCGGGGGCGCAATGCTGTTCATCACAGTACGCCTGTATCCGGAAGGGATCAGCCTGTCCTACGGCCACGCGCTGGTCTCAGGCACTATCGTCGGCCTAGCGTCAGGCGCTTTCCTCGTCGTGGCGATGTGACCTGTGGCGATGTGACCTGTGCGATGCGACCCGCCCCCAGGCGTTCCTCCGCTGCGGTATCCCCTGTATAATGTAGGTGTTGCAGTAAACTGACACGGGAGATGGTGCGCGTTGAACCACGAACGAATTCCCACGCCGTATCTCGCAGTTGACCTGAATGCCGTGAAAAGGAACCTGGCTCGGATGAAGGAGTTCGCCGGGTCGACGGGCGTGAACGTGAGACCCCACGCCAAGACGCACAAGTCGCCCGATGTCGCGCGGCTCCAAATCGACCACGGCGCTGCAGGGATCACTTGCGCAAAGCTCGGAGAAGCCGAGGTAATGGTGCATAACGGTATCGCCGACGTACTCATCGCGAACCAGGTGGTCGGGGAGGACAAGCTCGCCCGCCTCGCCGGTCTCTGCCATCTGGCAGACGTCAAGGTGGCGGTCGACTGCGAGTCCAACGCGCGGGCGCTGTCCGAGGCGGTCTCGCGGGCGGGCTCGAGGGCGGGCGTGCTCGTCGAGGTTGACGTCGGAATGAAGAGGTGCGGCGTCCGCACTGCCGCGGACGCGCTGCGCCTGGCCTCGCTCGTTGCGTCTCTGCCAGGGCTGGAGTTCAAAGGGCTGCTCGGTTACGAGGGTCATGCCGTCATGCTGGCGCCGCGGGAGGCGCGGCGCGAGGCATGCCATACCGCGAATGAAGTGATCGGCGGTACGCGGCGCCTGCTGGAGGATCATGGCCTCACGTGTGAAATAGTGAGCGGCGGCGGGACGGGGACGTACGACATGACAGGCGCGCACGAAGCCTTCACGGAGATCGAGCCCGGGTCCTACGTGTTCATGGACACGAAATACTCGTCATTGGACTTGCCGTTCGAACAGGCGCTTTACGTGGTGACGACCGTGATCAGCGTCCCTGAGCCGGGCCTCTGCGTGGTGGACGCGGGCCTGAAGTCCATGACAACGGAGTTCGGGCTGCCGGAGCCCTCCGCGTGGCTGCCGGCCGGTTCGCCGGCCGCTGCGCCAGCCCCACTGTCGCCCGGCTCGGTACGGGTCGTACGCCTCTCCGAGGAGCATGCCTGTCTCGACAATCCCGCCGGCTTGCCAGTATCACTGGGCGACCGGCTGTTCTTCAAGCCGAGCCACATATGCACCACGGTGAACCTCCACGACTTCTACCACGTGTTCGCGGACGGCAGGTTCTGCGGAAGGTGGAGGATCGAGGCGAGAGGCGCGACATACTGACCCGAGGCACCGCGCAAGAGCCGGTCGCGCTCAATCGCCGGTGCGGACAGCGGGGGCCGGGCGCACACCCGACCTGACCTGCGTCACGCCCGCGACTATGAGGATCGCGCCCAGCATCTGGACGAGCACCCACCGTTCTCCGAGGAACATCAACCCGCCGATACTCGCTATCACCGGGCTGATGTTCTGGTACACCGCGGTTCGCGCGCTACCTATACGCTTGACCCCCCAGCTCCAGAGAATATAGCCGAGCGAGATCGGTACCAGGGCGGAGAACGACAGCGCGCCCCACGACAACGGTGTCACCGAGACCCAGTCCTGCCGTTGAAGCGCTGGAACCGACAGCAACACGAGCGGGCCGGTCCCCATAGCCATGGTCAACGCCGTCGCCTTCAGCACCGAGTACCCTCCGAGGAGAGGCTTCATCAGCACCGTATACAGCGACCAGCATAGCGTCGCCCCGACTATCAGCAGATCTCCTGCAAGAGTACCTTGAGCCATGTCGACGCCGCGCCCCCCAGTGGTTACCAGGAGGACACCGGCGAGCGAGATCATGATCCCCGACCAGGCGCGCATGGTGTAGGACTCCCGCCCCATGTACTGGGTGATGAATGCTACGAAGGCGGGCATCGTGGCCAGGATGACCGAGGTCTTCCCCGCCAGCGTCAGGTTCAGTCCCTGTATGAACAGGTACTGGTAGAGCGTGTGACCGACGAGGCCCGTGGCGATGAACCACTTGAGGTCGGACGGCTGGACCCGCAAGTCCCTTTCGATCAACCATAGCATAGACAGGAGCACGACAGACCCCACGCTGAGTCGTACCGAGTTCAGGGCCAGCGGCTGCATGTTACCGAGTGTGTGCTTCAGGATGACGTGGTTCATACCCCACGAAACGGCTACCCCGATCATCCCGAGGTCCACAATCCTCGGCGGACCGCCGCCCGATGTCCCGGACATGTGCCAGCGCTCACCCTTCCACGCGGTATCGTCTCAACCAGACCGGATCATACCCTTCGCTTCGCGACGCGTTATTCCTTGCGGCAGGCCGCAGCCTGCCGCAGCCCCCGAAAACCCCACACGAAAACCCCGGCGGTATTGACACCTTCTCCATCGCGTTGTACTCTAATGCTGATATTTAGACGATTGGCTAAATGTCTAACGCCTGTGCCAGGGAGGGATATCATGAAGAACGTGTTCTTCGCCCTGTCCGACTCGACCAGGCGTGAGATACTCGAGTATCTGAACGAGGGCGACATGACGGCCGGCGAGATAGCCGACAAGTTCGACATATCGAAACCCTCCATCTCACACCACCTGAATATACTCAAGGAAGCGGGCCTGGTCACTGTCGAAAAGCAGGGGCAGTTCATGAGATACAGCATCAACACCACGGTTTTTGAGGATGTGGCAAGCTGGGTGATATCAATGATGGGAGGTCGGAAGCGTCATGCAAGGCGCGACTAGGTTCAAGTCCTTCCGGGGAAGCCTGCCGCTCGTGCTGGTGACGCTCGCCTGTCTCGCGATCGGGTTGTGGGCGTACCCCAGGCTTCCCGACAAGGTGCCAACGCACTGGAACTGGCGCGGTGAGATCGACGGCTGGTCGGGTAAGACGTTCGCCGTGTTCTTCCTGCCGGCGCTGATACTGGCGCTAATCGGGCTGTTCGGCCTGCTCCCGGCCCTTGACCCATTCAAACAGAACTACGAGAGATTCGCGGGCGCCTACAGCGTCATCAGGGCCGTGATAGTCCTGTTCTTCAACGCCGTGTACCTGGTGAGCATACTGGCGGGCCTGGGATACCTGATCGACACGTCCCTGGTTGTCAGGCTGGGAATCTCGCTCATGTTCATAGCGCTCGGCGACCAGATGGGCAGGCTGAAGCAGAACTGGTTCATCGGTATCAGGGTGCCATGGACGCTGGCAAGCGAGGAAAACTGGAGGAGGACGCACCGCTGGGGGGGCCGCACCATAGTGCTCGGTGGCGCGTTGTCGCTGTTGGCCCTGCCGTTCAACACCCCGGTTGCGGCCGCAATTCACTTCGGTCTGGTGATCGGCGGCATCGTGGCGCCTGTCGTATATTCGTACGTCCTGTTCAGGCAGGGTGTCAGGTGAGGGAGTTCGCCTCGTTGAGTTCATCAGCCGATGGCGCAAGTGAAAACGGATTATTGAAGGTAATGGGGCTAATACGAACGAACTACCATGGCAAAGACTAACAGGTAAGATAAGCGTATTCCGCATGGCGTGCTCCGCAACAAGAGGAATCAACTTCGGGGGTGAGCGGAAATGGAGGGACAGCTCACGTTCGGAGGGTTTACTTCTGCCGGCAACCGGCTTCCGCCGGGTCTGGTAGACCACCTGTACTCAGTTAACCCATGGTGGAGAGGCCGCCCTGGACCGCTCGTGCCGGCATTTCGCCGTTGGCTCTTTGACCGGATGGTACGGTCTCTCTGTGGCGGCATGACCCCGGCGGTTGTGCTTCGTGGCCCGCGGAGAGTGGGGAAAACGGTTTTGCTGCGCCAGATCATCGAGCACTTCCTCGATACTGACGTAGATCCGGCCAGGATCCTGTATGTTCCGTTCGACGAGCTCAAGGTCATAAAGGAGGTTGAAGAGCCTATCCTCGCTGTTGCCCGTTGGTTCGAGGATACGGTGTTGGGCAGGACGTTTAACGAATCGGCCAGGGACGGATCGCCTGCCTACCTGTTCTTCGACGAGGTCCAAAACCTCGACAACTGGGCGCCACAGGTGAAAAGTCTTGTAGACAATCATACCGTAAGGGTGCTGATCACGGGGAGCTCGTCCCTGAGGATAGAGGGTGGGAGAGATAGCCTCGCCGGTCGCATAACGACACTCGAGTTGGGGTCATTCCTGCTGCGCGAGATCGCCGGCATCCGGTTCGGTTATTCAGGCAAGCCTGTACTTGAGGACAACGGCCTCGATAATCTCGGGAAAATAGAATTCTGGCGCGCTGCGAGGGGCCTCATCAGCAGCGACATTGAGACGCGGTCGAGAGCGTTTGCAGCTTTCTCGGATCGCGGAGGCTATCCGGTAGCCCACGAGCAGTCTGGACTGCCTTGGCCCGAGGTGGCTCACTACCTGAACGAGACAGTGGTCAAGAGGGCTATTCAACACGACCTCCGCCTGGGAGCCCGGGGCAAGCGCCGTGATGAGAAACTGCTTGAGGAGGTATTCCGGCTCGCGTGCAGGTATGCGGGGCAGGCGGCCGGACAGGCAGTGATGGTCCCGGAGATCCAGCAGGCTCTGGCTGGAAACATCGGCTGGACCCGGATTCTGGACTATCTAAGATTTCTCGACGGCACCCTGCTGATCCGCCTTATTCAGCCTCTTGAACTGCGTCTGAAGAAAAAGAAGAGCCCGGCGAAGATATGTCTCTGCGACCACGCGCTGCGGGCTAGCCTCCTGCAGGAAGTGGTCCCGCTGGACCCCAATGAACTGGCGGCCAATCCGCATCTGACTGATATCGCGGGCCACCTGGCAGAGAGCGTGGCCGGCTACTTCCTATCGTCCATACCTCACCTTGATGTTGCCCACTCTCCCGCCCGTGGCGCCGAACCTGAAGTCGACTTCGTCTTGACGATCGGCACGCGCCGGGTACCTGTCGAAGTCAAGTATCGTCGCCGTATCGATGCCCATGAAGACACGCGTGGATTGAGGGCTTTCATTGAGAAGACGGCTTACAACGCCCCCTTCGGCATACTGGTCACGCAGGAAGACGGGGTCGATGTCCCAGATCCCCGCATCGTTCCACTGTCGTTGTCGGGACTACTTTGGCTCCGGTGAGTCGCTCCGCCGGTCCAGCCTGTAGAACCAGTACAGCGCGACCGCCACTATCAGGATGCTCGCAGCCTGTGCATAGGTCAGCGGACCGAGGTAGGCGGACTCCCTGAAGAACTCCACGAAAAACCTGATCACCGAATACATCAGGAGGAAGAGCGTGAACACCTGTCCGTCAGCCTTCATCTTCGACCTGACGGACCACAACAGGGCAAACAGCGCAAACGCCGCGATCGATTCGTAGATCTGGGTCGGATACCTGAGCCCGGGAGCATATCGCGTGAGCACGCCCCACGACCCCGAGGTGGGAACTCCGTAGCAGCAGCCGTTGAAAAAGCAGCCCCAGCGCCCGATCCCGATCCCGAGCGCAACGGAGGGGGCGAGTGTATCTGCGAGCGTGTAGAACGAGACCCCCCTCTTCCTGCAGAACCACAAGGCGACGATGACACCAGCCGCAAGCGCCCCATGGAGCGACAATCCTTCCTCGGTTATGTTAAGGATCGTCCAGGGGTTGGAAACGTAGAGACCCAGGTTGAGAACCACGTAGAGTGCGTGGCTCACAATTACCCCGGCCAGGAGCGTCACCAGCAGGAAGTCATACATCCACTCCCCGCCGATACCCTTGCGCTCGGCCTCGCGCGAGGCCAGTATGGAGCCGGCCACGAACGCCAGTCCGAGCATGAGCCCGTACGAGTGCACAGATACAGGTCCCCATCTCGCGATCACTGGATACATCCGATTCACCCTTCTCCGCCGCGGGGCTACAGTTCCTGGATAATCAGCCTGGGATTGGGCACATTAGGAATCCGGAGGCGATTCCTTTGAAGTCCAGGTCCTGGCCGCTCGTCGTCATAGTCGTGGTGCTGTTGTCAACCGTTGCGTCAATAGCCCTTATCGTAACAGACGCGCTTCCCGCCGGCCATGGCGGCTCCCCCGTTCGACCGTGGGACATCCGCGGCATGGTCAGGGAGGCCATCCAGGACATGCTCCGCAGCGATGAAACGCGGTTGATGCTCGAGTCCATGATGCCCGAAACCGTCCTCGACAGGCAGGCGCTCGTCAAGCAGATGATCGACGCCATCTCCACGTCCGAGGAGGCGCGCAAGGCGCTCAGGGACGCCCTCTACACCCCGGAAGCGCGCGAGGCGTTCGCCGCTGCCTTGAAGTCCCCGGAGGCCGAGAGGGCCATCAGGGAGCTCCTGTCCTCCCCCGGGATGCGGAAGATGGTCGCCGACCTCGTCCGCGAGTCGATGCGCCAGGGCTACTAGCATGGCCACCCGGCGCACCCGGCAAGCGCCTCGCCTCGCTCCACCCTGAACCGCAGGCCGAGTCGCTCCCACATCTCAAGGTACTGCCGCCGGGGGATCCGCTCAGGGGGCCTGCCGTCCAGGGCGGAAATCAGCGCCTCGAGGACGTTGGCTCCATACGACCTCCCGTCGATGCCGGGAGAGGTGGTGGCCACAAATGCGGCACCCCTCGCGAGCGCCTCATCGATTTCCGCCTGCGTGGCCGTGCTCAACACGACCGTCTTCCCCCGGAGATCGAGGGGCATGGCCCTCCACAACATGTAAGAATCGCCCGCGAGGACGTCCGCCCCGGAGAAGTCGGGCCCACGCCGCAGGCCGGCCGTCTCCACGCGCCTGCCGGGCTGTATGCGGCTCGGGTACAGGTACCTCAGCGGGACGTGCCGCAGGACCGGCATGGTCACCCTGGCCGCCACCGCGAACCGCCGTAGACCATTAAACACGAACGGGAGGCGAAGCGCAAGCGCGGCGTCGCAGACCCCCACCTCGCAGCCGGCGCGTTCAAGCGCTGCCGCCAGGTCCCAGCGGTCCAGCGCCGAGGCTACGAGGGCCTTCCTTCCGTGGAACCGTACGCCGCACCGTTGGAGCTCGTCAACGATCGACGGCTCGATGTACTCTTTCACGAACGCCCCGTCGGCGACAGGGGAAGAGCGCGCGTACTCGCGCAGTACCCACCCCTCGCGGATCCTGTACCTGGATGCGCCCGCCCTGTAATAGAGGTTCACGCCGCCGAGGCCGAACGCGTCGACCCTGCCATCGTATCGCCTGATGATGTCCTGAGCCCGGCGTATGTCGCCGCCCGTGCCGCGCCGTTCCACGAGCACGCGCTCACCGGCTGCGGAGACCTCAGCCGAGTGATCGCGTGCGGGGTCGCCGAGGCTTACGCTCATCACCCACTTCATCCGGCGCCCAGCTCCGTGGATCGGTCCCTGCCCCAGAGGATGAGTCCCAGGATCACGATGTACGTGCTCGCCATACTGACCACGCGGACCGACTGGTAGAACTCCATCATCGGGAGTGTCGGGTGAAAACCCCTGAAATAGTCCATGTAGTCGTTGAACACAGACCACAACCCGCACGCGAGTATGGCGGGCCTGCCCGGGGAGAAGTACCGTGAGAACAGGACCGCCTCGATCGCCATGCCGAAGTGGCTCGCGAAGAGGAACATCTCCTCGGGAAATGCGGCCTTACGAGCGATCCAGGCCTGGGCGAACACGAACATCGTCCAGAACCCGTATTTTAGCATAGAGATATACGCTACACCCTCGAGCGGGCGGAACCGCTTTCTCGCGTAGATCAGTATAAGGACAAAACTGAATAGCAGGCACGAAAGTGGAGAGTCGGGGACAACCGGCCAGTACCTGAGCGCGGTACCGGCCAGTTGCTCCTTGTACCAGTTGAAACCGTACAACGAACCCAGCAGATTCACCGGAATGAGCAGGGTAAGCCACCGCCTGTCGCGGGGGACGCTCATCAGGAAATCCCAGGCACACTGGATAACTCTCACTGTGTGTTGCCGCCTCCGACACCGGCTCCCGCGTTGGTCTCGTCGCTGACCACACGGCCGTCGCGCAGGCGTATGATCCGCCTGCAATGCGCCGCGACGTTCTGGTCGTGCGTCACGACCACGACGGTCATGCCCGCCGCGTTCAATCCCTTGAATATCGAGAGTACCTCGTCGCCAGCCCTTGAGTCCAGGTTCCCTGTAGGCTCGTCCGCCAGCAGGATCGACGGGTTCGAGCAAAGAGCCCGCGCGATGGCGACCCTCTGCTGCTGGCCACCCGAGAGCTGGTTTGGCCTGTGGTGCGTCCTCGAATCCAGGCCAACGGACGCAAGCGCTTCCAAGGCCCGCTCGAGCCTGTCCCTGACCGGGATGCCCCTGTATACGAGCGGTAGCGCGACGTTCTCCATCGCGGTCAACCTCGGTAGGAGGTTGAACGACTGGAACACGAAACCGATCCGCCGGTTGCGGATGTGCGCGAGTTCGTTATCGTCCTTCTCGGTCACGTCCTCGCCGGCCAGCAGGTAAGTGCCGGAACTCGCGCGGTCGAGGCAGCCGATTATGTTCATCAAGGTCGACTTTCCCGAACCAGACGGTCCCATGATCGCGGTCATCTCCCCCTCGTTCACCACGAAGTCGACTCCCGCGAGCGCCTGCACCTGCACCTCGCCGATAGTGTAGATCTTGGTGATGCCGCTCATCTCTATAACGGGCGTGGCGCAACCCCCCTGACCCTCCGGCCGGCGCAAACGACCGTCTCCACCGCATCTGCCCGGCCGTCTCGGCTGCCCGGCCCGGCCGCCCGGGCGACGGCCGGCGGCCTCCCTAGTTCTTGGCTTCCCACGGCGGAATTCCTTCCGGAACATCCTTACAGCACTCACGGCCAGCGCCGCAGGGTCCGAGACGCCCACCGTCGCGCATTCAGCCACGCCGCCTATCCGGTTACAGCCGTGGCCACCACCTTGACGCTGGTGGAGCCCGTGTAGGTCCTGGTCACCGACACTCTTCCGCCCGGCCGCTTGAAGGTCAGCCTCACCCTGGCGGCCGCCTTGACCTCGAACACCCCCGGCCTCTGCCAGGCCACCCGGAATTCCCGGCCGGGCTCAACGGTGATGACCTGCTTCGCCTCGGCGCCGGACGGCGACGCGTCCACCGACACCCGGAACACCGCAGGGCGACCCGTCACCCACATCTGAGGCCCGGAAACAACGACTCTGACGCCGGGGTCCGGACCACCCGCGGTGAACTCCAACGGTTCCGCGGACGCGTCTTCGCCGGCGGTGACGTCCCACGTCTCTTCCCTCAGCACCTTGCCGCGGGAATCCCTCGACCGCGCGCGCACGCAATACCTGCCCGGCCGCTCGAACGAATGCCGGGCAGACGATACTGGGCCCGCTTCCTGGTCGGTAAGAGCCTGTCCGTCGCCGAAATCCCATTCCCACACGCTATGTTCGCCTGTCAGCGATGAACTTGGGACGGTTTGCCTCGACGTCCTCACAACGTGAATCGTGGGTATCCCCGTGGAGGCGTCCGCCTGCCGGGGAGTAGTGCCCGGAGTGGCATCCTGTCCGGGGACCGAGCCGGGGGCCGGTCCGTCGCCCTCGGGCGTCGCGCCGGCGCCCGCGTCGTTCCCATCGGGCTCGAAGGCGAGGGAGTACCGGACGGCGACGTCGAGCCGCTCCAACCTCCTCAGGTCACTGTCAGATCTGCATTCCCCGGTCAATCTGAATCCTATGAGTACCTTTCCGAGGTCCGAGCCGAAGCGGGCAACCGCGGCCAATGCTGAGTGTGCGGCGCCATCACCAGCCTGCCCGGGACCCGCCTGACCTACGCCCGTCTGCCCCAGGGGGATCTCCTCCCTGCCGGCCCAGGACCCATCGCGCGAGAACCGGTGTACCCACCCTTTCAGGGCGACGCCGGCGGGGGTGCCCTCGTGCGACACCCTGATCGTCAGTGTGCCGCCGTGGCCGTCCAGCGAGGCCCCGTCCACCAGGACGTACGACGGCTCCCACGCCGATGCGGAAAGGTGGCCGGTTTCCGACCATCTCCACCACTTGAGCCACCCGCTACGGAACGACGGCGTATGGGCGCACTTCACGGGGTAATAACATTCCAGCTGCGACGCAACGAATCGATGGACCTCGGGCCGCCGTACGAACGCGCCGTGGTGTGGCCACACCGCTCCCCGGAACACTCTGAACACGTCATCGGGGCACTGGGGAAGGTGCGAGGAGAGAACCTCGACGGCGCCGTCGTTTTCGCCGGTCTCCCCGGACAGCGGCAGGCTCGGCAGCAGCGCCCCGCCGGTGACGGTGACGTACCTCACCGGCTGTCCGGCGGCCCACCTCGTCGCGGTCTCGGCTTCATTCCACCGGTTCAGGAAATGGTTGGCCGGAAGCGCCTGAGACGATCGCGCCACCCTGATCTCGCGGGTGACCAGCCGGCGGAGCACCGCCGAGTCCGCCCTCAACCCAAGTCTCGAGTCGAGAAAGCCCGCTGCAATCTCCTTTCCCTTCGTGACGGCCAGGTCGCCAAGCCGGGCGGCGTAGTACGCGAGCAGGCGCAGAGCGTACTCCCGCGCGATCTGCTTGACGTCCCCGGTGAGCGGAAGCGGCGAGCGCAGCATCACGTCGGCGAGCGTACCGCCGGTCCCGGCAAACCTCACGTAGTTGTGCCTCCCAACCTCAAGCGCGATCCTCTCGTAGTAGGCCCTGGTCAGATCCTTCCCCGGGGGCGGAGCCTCCCCCATGTCCCAGTCAGGTTGCAGGGGTGGGTCCAGGGCGCCGGTGAAGCACGCGCGGTACGCGTCCGCCCTCTCCCGCTCGAGCCAGTCCTCGAACCGGCCGCGCCCAGCCGCGCCGGCGGGTCCGAGGACGCGCGTGTCCAGGAGGAAATCGCCGTACAGGGGTTCGTAGAACGTAGCCGCCCTCCTGGAAACGTAATCGAATTCGTCCCGGAACTCGGGAAATTCGCGACTAACCTGCGATTTCCCGGGTTGCTTCGCGGGCCGCGGACCGTCGAAGCGATGGGCCTCGTGCGCGATCCTGGCAAGCGCCGAGCGCAGCGCGGTCGCCAGGAAAGAGCCGTTGTTGGGAGGACTGATCATGACGAGGTTCCGGACACCGCCAGCGTATGAGGGGCTATTGACGTAGTACCGCGCGAGCAGCGCGCCCGTGCTGTGCGCCACTATGTCGACAGCCGGAATCCCCGCCCTCGCCCTCGCGAGTTCGACAAAGGCCCCAAGGCGCCGGTACAACTGCGCATAATCGCCGGCGGGATCGTCGGAGTAGTCGAGGCGGAATAGGGTGACGCCGGGCTCGTATCCCCGGCCGGTCAGGAACGAGTACAATCCACCCGTATCGTTCTCGGCGCCCCAGCACTGGTCCGGGCTCGAGAACGCGCCGTGCACGAGTACCACGGGCACGCGGTCAGCCGGTCGTCGCGTGTCCGGAAGCGCGGCCTCACACGCGCCGGAGCAGGCGATCGCCATCACGGCGCCGAGAACGGCGGTGGCCGCCACGGTCGCCACTGTGTACGCAGGTCTCAGTAGCCGCACTCCTGCACACGCTCCTTCCGCCACAGGCCGTAGTTGAAGACGTCCAGGCGCGTGACGGGCGCCCCGCTCGCGAACGCCCGCCTGAGCGACGTTTCCCAGCCGGTACCGGGCGACAACTCGAGGACCGCGCTGCCGTCACGCACGCGCGCCCCGGTCCACGCCTCGCCCGGCTTGAGCGAAACGCTCCGGCCCCCGACATCGAGCGTAACCGTGCCGTCCCGCGCCAGTTCCGAGATGGTTATCCGGGCTGAATACAACCGCATCGTATTGTCAACGAGTGGCAGTCCCCACCCGGCCGGGCCGGCGGGGGCGCCAAGCGCGTCAACTGCGCGGGCCGGCCCGGCGCCGCCACCCGGACCCGGGTATGGAGACAGGGCGGTTACCGGTCCACCGGCATCGAAATGCCAGGGCGTCTTCCGAACCCTGTGAGCCTCGCTGAGTACGCGAACCCCGGCGCATTCGACCTCGTATACCACCAGCGCGCGGGTGCTCCGGTCCGGCGCGCATTCGGGCACCAGTGGCCGCAGCGTGCGGGCGCGCTCGTCAAGCGCGACCGCGCGCGGGGCGTCTCCCTCCGGTGGTATGGCAAGCAGCCCCCGCGTGTTGGTCTCCGTGACCAGCACCAGCGCGTAATCACCGCGCGGCACCAGCGAGCCGGCCCAGGACAGGGCGAGCGTGACACCGCCCACCAGGATCACAGTGACAATGCACACCTTAAGCCAGCGTCCTATTCGGTTTCCCCCCTTCACTTCTCACCGGCCGGCGGGAATGCGCGGGCACTGCCCACGTTCACGGCACGCACCACGACCGGCGAGCCGTCCCCCGCCTCCAGCCTCTCTCCCCACGATTCGCCTACATCGAGCACCGCCCAGGATATGCCGGGCGGCCCCACCACCACGAGCGCCTTACCCTCTGAGACGCGCAGCGCGAACACGGGCACCGCCGGGGTACCCCGGCCACCCGCCGTTGCCCTCGCCAGCCCGAGCAGTCCGGCGTGCGCTGTCACGAGCCGTGTGTCGCCACCGGTCCTGTCGTACAGTACGAGCGCGAACGCGCCCCGCGACGGCCAGGCAGCGCGTCCCCGCGCGGCGGGCTGAAGAAAGAAAAGAGGCACCTCCAGTGCGGCGTCGCGCGCGGGTGTTCCCGCGCGCCCGCTACGCTCACCGTAAGGAAGCGCCTCAACGACGATAATGTGGGTCGCAGAACCGCCGGACCCCCGCGCGCCGGGCGGGGTAGCCGTGACAAACCGTACGACAAAACAAAGAGCCAGGGCTGCGATCACCTTGGCTGGAGTCTTCGTAGGCTCCACCCCTCAGATCGTCAACCACTGGCGCCCTTCATGCCTGGTGGGATTCACTACCGGTGCGGCCCGATCCTGCCTGTCGCGCACCGGCAGTCATGGAAAACGTACGACATCCGGATGCACGCTTCGACGGGGCCGTTCGCACCCGGAGGTCTGATCGCCGGGCTAGCCGCCGGTCGCCCTACTTCCGTGAGTGCCTCTCGATCAGTTCTATAGCCTTGTCCAGCACGTCGAGGTTGTTGCGGTATCCGTTGAGTCGCCTGGTTTCGACCAGATCCACCCATTTTGCGTCGCGGATCTCCGCCAGCAGCGGGACCGGCTCACGCGGCTCCGACCTCACCAGGAAGTAGTGAACCGTCTTGGAAACGAGGTCCCTGCCGGAGGTGTGGTAGAAGTAGTGGGCGCGACCGAGGCTATGCTCGATCGTTCCCTCGATCCCCGTCTCCTCCCTGAGCTCCCTCAAAGCGGTCTCCTCAACGCTTTCGCCGTCCTCGACCAGGCCCTTGGGGAACGTCCACTGCCCGAATGCGTCGTGGATCATGAGGATCCGCGGTTCACGGCCGGCCTCCCCTGCGGATTGCGACGTTACTGGCCCCACATCGACAGGCCAGTTGTCCATAAAGTATGCGATCGCGCCCGACGAAACCTCCTTGAGCATGCCATCATCCCTTTCTGTAAACTATAGCAACAACGTCCAAGAACCTGACAGTGCTCGACACATAGGCAATTCGTGTCGATCTCACATGCGAAACATAGTTTATCCACAGGTTTATACACAATCTGTGAATAACAAACGCCAGTTTGGTTGACGACCGGACACGAGCGCCAAACGTCAACCCCAATCCGGATGTGATATTCGGCAACCGGTCGAACAACCCTTCACAATCCGGCCTGCGCTGGTTAGACTGTCGAGTGTAGGGTGCGCAGCAACTGTTGACATTGAATCAGACCTTTAAGCGCTGCCTCCGTATTCACAGTTGGAGGGAATGCGGTGAACGAAGAGGAGATTATAGGCCGGTGCCTGGCCGGGGATTCAGAGGCCTTCGAAGGCCTTATCCTGGCATACCAGAAGCCGGTTTTCAGCCTCGCTCACCGCATGACGGGCAACCCGGAAGATGCGATGGATGTGGCGCAGGAGTCGTTCCTGAAAGCGTTCCGCTCGCTATCGACCTTCCGCCGGGGCAGCCCGTTCAGGCCCTGGCTCTTGAGGATAACGGCGAACACCGCAAACGACCTCATGAGACGGAGGGCGCACGTGGCGTGGATGCCGGCCGGGGGCGGACCGGAGATGGAGATCCCCGACCTGTCCGCGGGGCCCGAGGAAATGGCCGAAAGGACTGAAGAGCGTGATTCCGTGAGGGCGGCGCTGATGAGTCTGTCGCCCGAATACAGGACGGTCGTGGAGCTGTTCCACGTTCAAGGCCTGTCGCTGGCGGAAATCGTGCAGATCACCGGGTTGAACCTGACGATCGTCAAGAACAGGCTGTTCAGGGCGAGGAAGATGTTACGAGAGCGGCTCCTGCAGGAGACCGCACCGGCCGTCAGGCCGGCCGCCGGTCAGGCCGGTGGAAGAGAGGTGATAGCATGAGGTGTTTCTCGGAAGAGGAACTCGACGCATACCTGGACGGGGATGAAACGCCGGGGCTTGAGGAGCACGCCGGGCGCTGCGCCGTGTGTGCGGCCACTCTCGCAGCGATGCGAGAGATCCGCAGCAGGCTCGAGTCGCTCGATTTCGAGTTGCCACCGCAAGCGCTGGCCCCGAGAGTGATGACGGAGGTCCTGTCGAGCCCGCCGGGTCTGCGAAGCCGAATCCTGGCGGTGGCGTCGCTGGGTTCCGCGGGCGTGGCCGGTTACCTCCTGACCGGACTGATCCGGGACAGGCTGGCCACCCTGGTGGCGGCGGTGCTCGGTAGGGCGGGGGCATTCCCGTCGCTTGTGCGGCTGGCGCAGGGGATGGCGGTGGACGCCCGGACTACCCTGTGGGTCATGTTCAGGATCCCCCAGGTGGGGCTGGCCTGCCTCAGTGCGGGGCTCGCTATGGTCGGCCTGGGGCTGATAATTGCCGGGCTCTTGCGTGACAGCAGGTCGCAGATGGATTACAAGGAGGAAGTGGCATGAAGAGGCTGTACAGGTCGAGGACCGATAAGATGCTTTTCGGAGTGGCGGGTGGCATAGCAAAGTACTTCGAAGTTGACGTCGTGCTGGTGCGGCTCCTGTGGGTGCTCGCGATCCTCGCGGGCCCCGGGGTCCCCGCCTACATCATAGCGGCGATAATCATCCCCGAAGAACCCAAGTCCTGCTACCCGACCGGAGGTCGCGACGCCGGACGGGCGCCGGCCCCAAAGCCCGCCGAACAGGCTGCACCACAGGCCACTCCCGACGAAGGGCGGCCTGAGGACGGCGCCGGTCCCGGAGATGGGCAGGACGGGGGCCCGGGTGGATACGGGCAGGCGGGGGGCCGGGAGGTTTCGGGCGAGAGCGGCGGTTCCTCGAGCCGGTTGTTCGGGTACGTCTTGATACTCCTTGGCGCCTACTTCCTGGCGCGCGCTGTTCTCCCGGGCTGGTGGTGGGCGCAGTTCTGGTGGATCAGGCCCGATCACCTCTGGCCTCTCATTCTGGTGGCTATCGGAATAGCGATAATCCTCAGGAGGCAGTCGAGGTAAAATGGCAGCGCTTATCGAAGGTCTACTTTTCGTGGCCGTCGGACTCGTGCTCCTGGGCAACACGCTGGGGTACATCAGCTGGCGGGTGTGGCTGGACGCGGCGGCTTACTGGCCGGTCATCCTGATCGTCATAGGCGTCCTCGTGTTGTTGAGGCGGCGAGTGCCCGGTCTCCTCGTGTTCCTGCTGATAGTGATGATAGCGCTCAACGCTATATCACTGCCGCTGCAGTTCGCGGGGAACTGGCCGGATTACGTGTTCCGCCCGGGCAGCCCGCCGCGGCCCTTCCCGGGGGACGACAGGAGCGGGACCGTGCACGTTTCGCAGGCGCTCGAGCCCGGCGTCAGTTCTCTCGCCGTGGCGATGGACCTGGGCACCGGCAACCTGGAGCTCTCGGGTGGGACCTCAAACCTGATCGAAGGCTACCTGGACTACACCGGCGCCACACCGGTGGTGAACTACGACCGCTCCGGCGCCAGGGCCACGATGAGCATCAAGGGCGAGCACGCCTGGGGACGGCGCGACGGGACCAGGTCCAGCTGGAGGATCGGTCTCAATGAATCGGTGCCCGTCTCACTCGACATCGACGCGGGTGCCATCATTGCCGACATGAACCTGGCGACGGTCAAGCTGTCCGCTCTCGACGTCGGCATGGGCGCGGGCCAGCTCAAGATCAGGCTCGGCGACAACGGCCTCGCCACTGACGTCACGATCAACACCGGCGCGTCGGAGGTCACCGTTGTGGTCCCGTCTTCGGTGGGTATGAGGGTCAAGACCTCGAGCGCGTTCACCGAGCAGAACCTGGGATCGGCGGGGTTCGCAAAGAGTGACGGACACTGGGTGACGCCCAACTACGGTTCGTCCAAGAGCACTGTTGAGATCAGGATCTCGTCGGTGTTAACGAAGCTCAGGGTCGAACGCCCGTAGACCTGCGGGGATACCACGCGGGGCCGCGTGAAGCGCGACCCCTTTCGTTTTTCCATGCGCGATTACCGCCTCCACCAGCTGGAAATAATGTGTACGAGTGTGCGCGAATACCGGTTGATAGGGGGTGAGGGCATGGCCAGGTACGTATGTCCCAGGTGCGGCAAGACTAGCACCCTTCCGGATTTCTGTTGCGGACTAGCGATGGCGACGAAAGGATCGTATGTGTGCAGGAGCTGCGGCTCGAGTTCGTCGAGCCCCCAGTCGTGTTGCGGCCAGCAGATGACCCAGGTGTAGCAGGATGGCGACACGGGCGCAATTACAGTTCGTGATATGTCCTGGACTTCAGACGCGAGCGCACCGTCAGCGGATCGCCGGGGCGCTCGCTTTGTTGTACTACCTGCAATTGTAGCGGAGTCGCCACCGATACGTGAACTACGCGCTCGCGCGGGTTTGCGGGCTCTGCCGTGGTGTGGTCCCCCTCGCGATCACGACCCCTGTGAAGACCAGCACGGCCCCGGCGATCTGCGCACGCGAGACAATCTCGCCGAGGATCAGTGGCGCCACCACCATGGATACCGTGGGAACCAGGAAATGAAACAGCGTCGTCTTGAGCGGACCGGAGTCCCGTATGCCCTGGTACCACAGCGTGAACGAGATGACGGTTCCGCAGGCCACGACGTAGGCGAACTGCAGCCAGGTCGCGGGGGCGAGCCCGGCAAGCGCCGAGAAGTCGCCGTGGACCAGTCCGAACGGGACAAGGACCGGGAGCCCTCCCGCCATAGCGAGCGCTGTGAGCTTCAGTGGGGAGTAGCACCCGAGCAACGGTTTAGCCGTAACCGAGTAAAACGCGCTCAGGAACGCGCTGGTGAAGACCAGCAGGTTACCTGAAAGACTGCCGGACTTGGGGTCAAACCTGCCGGCCGGCGAAGCGGCGACGATCGCATACACCCCGGCGAACGCAAGGGCTGTTCCCACAAACCGGCGCGGAGCTGGGCGCTCGATTCGCAGCAACGCCGAGTACAGTCCCGCAATAATCGGGGAGGTAGCGATGAGGACCGCGGCATTCGACGCGGTCGTCCTGTGTATGCCGTATGTCCACAGGATGTTGAAGATGCCCACCCCGGCGATTCCGAGCGCCAGCACCGGCGCCAGGTGCCTGCGTTCTACGATGAGGGTCTCGCCCCTGAGCTTCAACCACACCGCCATGACGCAGGTGGAGATGGCGAAGCGCAACAGGAGGAACTGGGGCTCCGGCATCGATTTGAGGACCAGCTTCACGGTGGAATAATTGACCCCCCAGAGAAGGGCGGCGGCGACTGCCGCAGTCTCACCCTTCAACACGGAGCCCATTGCGAACCTCACCTCCGACGGGTCTCGCCCTCGGGCGGATGAGCCCCTGCCGGACGAAGCCGGTTGCAGGGGCGTGCCTTCACGGGCGGGATAAAGTCAGCCCGAGAAGGCAATGCATAATCGACTACCTGTCCTCCCAGCGTTCCAGGACTTTCAGGGCAAACCTCGCGACCACCTGGGTTACGGCTCCCCCCATGGCGACCGCACATGCCAGTGTCTCAAGCACGTCTTCCCTCGTGGCCCCGGCCGCCATGGCTGCGTCGACGTGAAACTGGACACACGGATAGCACTTGACGTTCAATGACACCGCCAACCCCATGAGTTCCTTGTACTTCCTGGGAATGGCCCCGTCCTTGAATGCGGTGACTTCAAGGTCTTCGAGGTCTTTGAACAGCCGGCCCGATTCGAATAGCTTGCGGTCGTACGTCGCGCGGTCCCTCTTGATCTCCTCAATGTCCCACATGCAGGCGTCACCTCTTTCAAGATCCATCACTGCCAAAATAATAGACCGGCTTCAACAAAATGTCAATGTCTCAACATGTCGTACGATGACACTGCCCCGGGAGTTTTGACAGGCAATTCCCGGACAAGTATGCTTGGATTCAGGACTACCGGGAAGCGAGGGAGTGCGCGTGACGGCACAAGCCGGCAAGGACCCGGACTCTGCTCCTGCAGTGCTGCCGGTCCTCAAAGCAATCGTGAGGTGCTTCGGGCCTTCGAGCGAGGCGTCGCTCGTCCGCTTGGAGGAAGATGGCCGGGCGGTCGTCCTGGCGATTGAGAACGGAAGCGTTACCGGAAGGCGCAAGGGCGACGAAGCGGGGGCTTATGCCCCGTCCCTCTGTGCCGACCTGCCTGCCGGCGAACCGGTCACCCGGGTCGTGACCGGCACGACCGGACGGAGGTTCAAGTGCACGTCGGCCAGGATCGGACCGGGACTTGCAATTTCGATCGTCATAGAAACCACTGTACTGGAGTTCATGTCCGGGTTTCTCCAGGGCCTGCTTGACACACCACCTTCGGACTGGGCAGCCCGGCCTGCAGCCGGACCCGAGCGGGACGCCGGACAGCCGCTTTTCGACCTCAGGAAGGCCCTCACCTCGATGCTTAGAGAGGCCGAAACAAGCGTGGGCCGGCCTGTCACGCTGATGACCAGGGAGGACAAGCTCAGAGTGATTGGGGAACTGGACAGGCGCGGGGTTTTCCTCCTTCGGAACTCCGTTGAGGACGTCGCGAGGGCGCTGCAGATATCGAGGTTTACCGTCTACAACTACCTTGACAGCGTCAGGCAGTCGGCGGAGGGGGGCACACAGAATGGCGGGGGAACCGATGCGTAGGTTCGGTGCGGAACAGGGTGGAACCGCGGTGGCGGTTTCTTTGCTCGGGTTCGGGGGCGTGGGCCAGGAAATATACCGCCAGATTGTATCCAGTGAACGCGAACTCCTGGCGATGTGCAGATGTCCCGTCTTCGTGCACCGGATTCTTGTCAAAGACGACGTTGAAGCATCGTCGGCCAGGACGGCAGTAGCAGACCCGGCGTCCGTTACCACTGACTTCGAAGAGACCCTCAAGGCATCCATACTGGTGGAGGCAATCGGTGGCGTCGAACCGGCCTATTCTTATGTAATGACGGGCATCGAGCGCGGTTGCTCGATTGTGACCGTTAACAAGGACCTGATGGGCGTGTATGGGCCGGCCATTCTGCGGGCGGCGCTGGAGCGGAAGGTCGTGGTCGACTACGAGGCGACGGTCGGGGGCGCGGTACCGGTACTCGGTCCAATCCGAGAGCACCTTGCACCCGCAGGCATATACCAGGTTACAGGCGTCTTCAGCGGAACGTGCAACAACCTTCTGACCCAGATGAAAGACAGGCTGCTCTCGTTGCGAGAAGGGCTCGACGCCAGCAAGAAGGCCGGCGCTACCGAACCCGACCCGAGGAGAGACACGAGCGGGCGCGATTCCGCTGCGAAGATTGCGCTCACCCTGACCGAGGCCTTCGGGTTCTGGTTCGAGCCTTCCGAAGTCGCGACCGAGGGTGTGGAGGGTGTGAGCCTGGTCGACATGGCCTTCGCCCTCGAGGCGCGCCACTGCATAAAGCTGATCGGACTTGCGCGCCGCCTGCACGGGTCCCAGTTCTGGGCAGCAGTCTTCCCGGCAATGGTCCCCGCGGACAGCCTGCTCGGCCGGGTGGAGGGGCACGATGGAGCGGTCGTGGTCAGCGGCGAGGGCTTCGGACGCGTCGTACTGCAGGGGACCGCGGCAGGCCCGCGTGCGGTGGCGGCCAAGGTCATCGCAGGCATCGCAAGAATAGCCCGGAGGGCCGGTTGCGAACCCGACTACCGAGTCCCGTCCGGGACTGCGGCTCTGACCCGGACGGAACCGACCATGCCCCACTACGCCCGATTACGTGGGGACGCCTTGCCGTCACCGCGCCTCGCCGACCTCGTGCTTTCGGAGTTTGCCGGCCGGCGTCTCACCCCTACCTGGCACAGGTCCGAAACCAGCGACGGCGGCGTCGACCTCGCGGTGTTTCTTCCCCCATGCACCAGGGATGAACTGCATGGCGTTCTCCAGGCCCTGAAATCGGTCCACGGTATATCTACATGCGCGATCTACAGGGTTATCGACGACTCCGTGTGATGCCGGGCTCTCGCAGCCCGGCCTCGCCGAGTATCCCCGGGCCCAAGCCGCCCACGAAAAGCCCCCGCCGTAGTGCAGTGGCGGGGAGCGATGAACACAATTGGCCATACTCCGCTCCGAGGCGGCGGCTACTCGCCCAGGTAGGCCTTCTTCACGTGCGGGTCTTCCCTGAGCTCGCACGCCAAACCTTCGAGCGTAATACGCCCCGTCTCCAGGACGTACGCCCTGCTGGCGATGGACAACGCCATGTGCGCGTTCTGCTCGACGAGCATCACCGTGACACCTTCCCGGTTGAGCTCCTTTATGATGTCGAATATCTCGCGTACCAGCAGGGGCGCGAGGCCCATCGACGGCTCGTCCAGAAGGAGGATTTTCGGCTTCGTCATGAGCCCTCTGCCGATGGAGAGCATCTGCTGTTCGCCGCCCGAGAGCGTCCCCGCAAGCTGGTTCCTGCGCTCGAGGAGTCTCGGGAACCGCTTGAATACCTTCTCCATGTCTTCGCGGACGCCATCCTTGTCGTTTCTCGGATACGCCCCGAGTTCGAGGTTCTCGAACACCGACATGTTGGCGAACACGCGTCGCCCCTCGGGGACATGAGATATCCCGCCCTCCGCGATCTTGTGCGCGGGCATCTCTTTTATCGACTTCCCCTGGAAGAGGATGTCCCCCGACTTCGGCCGGAGAAGGCCGGATATGGTCTTAAGGCAGGTGCTCTTGCCGGCGCCGTTGGCGCCTATCAGCGTGACGATCTCCCCCTCGTTGACCTTGACCGACACGCCCTTCAGCGCGTGAATCGCGCCGTAGAAGACGTCCAGGCTCTTAATCTCCAGCATCGCGGACCTCCTCCCCGAGATACGCCTCAATTACCCTGGGGTTCCGCTTGATCTCGCCGGGAGATCCTTCCGCGATCGTGACACCGTAGTCAAGGACGGTGATCCGCTGGCATACCCCCATGACGACCTCCATGTGGTGCTCGATGAGGAGGATCGTCAGGTTGAACTCCTTGTTGATCCACTTGATCAGGCTCATGAGCTCCTGGCTTTCCTGTGGGTTCATGCCGGCCGCAGGCTCGTCGAGCAGCAGGACCTTCGGATTGGTGGCCAGGGCCCGCGCTATCTCCAGGCGGCGCTGTTCGCCATACGGCAGGCCCGACGCAATCGCGTCCTTGCGGTCATCCAGTCTGAATACGCTCAGAAGTTCAATTGCCCGGTCGGCTATCCGCTTCTCTTCAGCATAATACCTCGGCAGGCGGAACACCGCCTCCGCAACGCTGCACCTGGCCCCGAGGTGGAGAGCGATGCGGACGTTGTCCAGTACCGAAAGGCCCTTGAAGAGCCTGATATTCTGGAAAGTCCTCGAAAGGCCCAGCGAGGTGATCTGGTGCGGTTTCAACCCGATAAGGGACTTGTCTTCAAGCGCTACACGGCCGGTGTCCGGCCTGTAGACCCCAGTCAGCATGTTGAACACCGTGGTCTTGCCGGCGCCGTTTGGGCCGATCAGGCCCTTCAGGTCTCCCGTCTCGAGAAAGAGGTTGAACCCCGCCACTGCCCTCAGGCCCCCGAAGTTGATCGTAAGGTCCCTGATCTCAAGTAACGCCACGCTCATCACTCCTAACACTGGGCCGCTTTGACGGGGGCACCAGGAATCTGAAGATGCCGAGACTGAACTCCTTGCCTCCTAACAGGCCCTGGGGTCTGGTGAGCATTATGGCAACCAGACATGACGCGTACACGAGCATCCTGAGTTCCATTACCCTCCTCAGGACCTCGTTAAACACCGTGAGGAACACGGCTGCGACCACGGAACCAGTCAGGCTCCCCATCCCGCCCACGACGACCATCACGATGTAGTCGACGGACTTGAGAAAGTCGTAAGACGACGGGTGTAGCATCTGCAGGAAGTGCCCGTGTAGCCCGCCGGCCAGACCGGCAAAACCGGCGCCGATGCTGAAGGCCATGACCTTGTACCTGGTCGTGTCGACGCCCATCGCTTCGGCGGCAACCTCGTCTTCGCGGACGGAGATGCACGCCCGTCCGTGGGTCGACCAGATGAAGTTGGCTATGACCCACACCGAAATGGCCGCGAGGAGATAAGCCCAGGCGAACGAGGTGAACTTGGTGATCCCCATCACGCCGCGGGGCCCCTCGAGAAACTTCATCCCTATCTGGTCGGATGCTATTATGAGCATCCTGATTATCTCGCCGAATCCCAGGGTGGCGATGGCGAGGTAGTCACCCTTCAGCCGGAGGGTCGGTAGGCCCACCAGGACGCCGGCCATTGCGGCGGCGACAGCCCCGACAAGCAGAGCGGGTATGAACGATATCTGCGCGAACTTCGTCAGAGAGCCGGCGACATAGGCACCCACCGCCATGAAACCGGCATGCCCGAGGGAGAACTGCCCTGTGAAGCCGTTGATCAGGTTGAGGCTTGTTGCCAGTATGACGTTCATGCACGCAAGGGTAAGCACGTACATGTAGTAGTCGTTCCTACCGAACAGCGCAACGACGACCTTGTACATCACGGCGAGAGCGACGGCGGGCGCGACGAACGTGCGCAGGAAACCGGTCAGCATAGACGTGTTCCCATTCGAACTCCTCATGTTCGCGCTCACCTACACTTTCTCGCTGGCGTACTTGCCAAGCAGGCCAGAGGGCTTGACCAGTAGTACAATGATGAGAATGACGAATGCGACGGCATCTTTGAACGCCGAGTTAATGAAGTGAATGGCCATGACCTCAGCCAACCCCATGAACAGCCCGCCGAGCGCGGCGCCGGGGATGATCCCGATGCCGCCAAGAACCGCAGACACAAACGCTTTCAGGCCGGCCATCACTCCCATGTATGGGTCGATCCTGGGGTACGCGACGCCTACCAGCACGCCGGCCGCCGCGGCTAGAGACGACCCGATGGCGAACGTTATCGTTATGATCCTGTCCACGTCAATCCCCATGAGCCTGGCACAATCCTTGTCGAACGAGACGGCCCTCATCGCCTTGCCGGGCTTTGTCTTGAGGACGACGTATTGCAGGATCACAACGAGCGCCGCGGCAACGAGCGGGACGAAAACCTGGACGTTTGAAAATGTGACCCCACCGATTTCGTAGGGCACCCTCGTTATCAGGTCGGGGAACGGCAGGAAGTTCGGGCTAACGAATTTCCTGACGGCGTTCTCAAGGAATATGGAGACGCCTATCGCCGTGGTGAGCAGCGCGATCCTCGGGGCGTTCCGGAGCGGTTTGTAGGCGATCTTCTCGATGGTCACGCCCGCCAGGGCTGAACCCGCCATAGCTAAGATAAGTGCGGGGACAAAATGCGGACCCATCCAGTTCGCCACTTTGTAGCCGATGTAAGCGCCGATCATGTATATGTCGCCGTGGGCGAAGTTGATGAGCCTGACGATCCCGTAGACCATGGTGTAACCGAGGGCTATTAACGCGTAGATGCATCCCAGGGAGACACCGTTTATAAGCTGCTGGACAAACTCCACCAAGTCGTCCTCACTCCCGGGAGTAACTTCACACACAGAGGGGGGCCCCCACGGGGGCCACCCCCACTGTTACGGACGTTATCGGGCCGGTCTTACGGATTGACCAGCGCCTCGAATGCGAACTTGCCGTCCTTTACCTTCAGAACCACGGCGCTCTTGATCGGGTTGCGCGTCGCCGGGTCGATGGTGATGTTGCCGGACACCGCCTTGAAGTCCTTCGTCGAGTTGATGGCGTCCTTGATCGCGGTGCCGTCAAGCTTGCCGGCCCTCTTGATGGCATCCGCCAGGATTATGGTCGCATCATAAGCGAGAGCCGCCAGGGCGTCTGGAGTGGACTTGTAGTCCTTCTCATACGCCTCGCGGAAGGCGACTGCCTCAGGGTTCTTGGCGTCAGGCGAGTAGTGGTTGGAGAAGAAGCCACCTTCGATCGACTTGCCGCCGATCTTCGTCAGGTCGGCGCTGTCCCAGCCGTCGCCGCCGAGGAACACGGACTTGATGCCCATTTCCCTGGCCTGCTTGGTGATGAGGCCGACTGTGTTGTAGTAGTCGGAAAGGAACAGGACCTCGGGGTTCTTCGCCTTGATCTTGGTCAGCTGGGGCTTGAAGTCCTGGTCGCCGACGTTGTACGTCTGGTACTCGACGACCTTGCCGCCGAGCTTCTCGAAGTTGGCTTTAAAGGACTCCGCGAGTCCCTTCGTATAGTCGTTGGTCACGTCAAAGAGGCACGCCGCCGATTTGGCCTTCAGGTTCTCCCACGCGAACTTCGCCATGACGGCGCCCTGGAACGGGTCGATGAAGCACGCCCTGGTGATGTACTCGCCGACCTGTGTGACTTTCTCGTTGGTCGAGGTTGGGCTTATCAAGGGGACCTTGTTGGAGTTGGCGATGGGCGCGCCGGCCAGAGTGCACTTGGAAGCGACCGAACCAATAATGGCCACTACCTTGTCCTGGGTGATGAGCTTCTGCACGGCCGCCGCAGTCTCGGTCGGCTGGTTCTTGTCGTCCTCGACCTTCAGGACGATCTTCTTGCCGAGGATACCGCCCTTCTCGTTGATCTGCTTGGCAGCGAGTTCGGCACCCTGCTTGGTGCTCACACCGAAGGTGGAAACGTCACCGGTCATCGGCGCGACAACGCCTATCTTAATCTCGGTGGGCTCCGCAGGCTTCGGGGGCTCAGCGGGCTTCGCCGGCTCGGCCGGCTTCGCGGGCTCAGCGGGCTTCGCCGGCTGTCCGACGCAGCCCGCCACGAGCGTCATCACGAGCGCCGTAGCGACCAGGACTGCGAACCACTTTGCCTTCATCATCAATTCTCTACCCCTCTCTTTCTTTTTCCATGCCCCACATCATGGGCAAACCTTTCCGACCCCGAAAACATCCTGCACAATCCGTTCCCCTCGAGCCGCGATCCCCCCTTTCCAGGCCCATCAGCCCACTGGACGAAAAGCGTACGTTACCGCGCCGGCAGTGCTGGAGTATTTGTCTGGAACCGGGGCCTTGGCTCAGTCAGTTTCTATACAAATGCGCAATACTCCTTCCGTTCAGGCGGGTTTTACGTAAGAAAGTAATATGCAGGAGACCCCTGGCGGGGCTCCGCCGCGCGTCCCTGTCATGTTTGCGAGAGGACGAGACGGGAACGCTGTTGAAAGAATCGCTAATGCCTGCAAAGGGAGATGCGTGCGATGGAGACGTCCGGGCGGGCGCACAAGAATGACGGGGCAATGCCGCTGCCACGGCCGGAGTCGTCGGGCGGTCCGCCATTCTGGTGGGTTGTCGCAACCAGGCGGTCGGGGCGGGAGTTCTCTCCCGGGCCGCTCAGGGTGGAGGCACTTTCCCAGATTCTCTGGGCGACCGCGGGGGTGAACGGCGATACGAGGACAGTCCCCTCGGCGGGGGCAAGGTACCCGATTGAGACGTACGTCGTCGCGAACCGCGTCCCGGGCCTGGAGCACGCCGTCTACCACTACCGGCCGGAGGAACACGCCCTGGAGCCGCTGGAGGGCGGCGGGTCGCCGAGACAACTGAAGGACGCGTGCGCGGGCCAGCGGATGGTGGAGGAGGCGGCCGTGGTTCTCGCGTGGGGCGTCGTCGCCGAACGTACCACCAGGCGGTACGGCGCGCGGGGCGAGCGCTACGTGCTGCTCGATGCCGGCCACGTGGGCCAGAACTTCTACCTCGCGGCCACCGCGCTGGGCCTCGGGTGTTGCACGATTGGGGCGTTCCATGACGACAGGGTCAACGCCGTATTCGGGGTCGACGGGCGGCGCGAAACGATCGTCTACCTGGGGTGCGCCGGCATACCCGCGCGGTAGCCGGCCGAGGTCTCGGTTACAGCGATAACCAGGCAGTACAAGGGCATTTCGGTGGGATAGCGCACCCCCTTTCAATTGGTGCTTTACAAACGAGGCAAAGCGTGGTAGATTGGGGGCAATATATTCCGGGAAGGCCTTCAAGCAGGCATCCCGGCAAGTGGAAAAGGCAATGAGGGGAACCAGAAGAGGTCGGATTATCCGGCCACAGAGAGCCGGGACGCTGAGAACCGGCGCCGGGCCCGAACTCGAAGCTCCTCCCCGAGCCGCAGGCTGAAAGTGCGGCGGCGCCACGCGCGCCGGCATGAATAGGCCGAGCCGGTCTAAGACCGTTACATCTGCCCGGTGCGCGTTGCACCGGCCGAGGCCGTTCCCGTGAGGGTACGGCGAATTAGGGTGGTACACGAAAGGCCCCTCGTCCCTAGACGCAGTCGTTGAGGCTGCGGGGACGGGGGGCCTTGGATCGTTTGTGGAGGTTTTTGCGCTCAACTATACGTGCAGACTGCGCCTGGAGGTAGCGCGATGAGGCACACGCTCGCAGTACTGGTCGAGAACAACCCCGGTGTCCTGACCCGCGTGTCGGGCCTGTTCTCGAGAAGGGGCTACAACATCGAGAGCCTGGCCGTCGGCGTCACAGAGAACCCGGCCGTCTCGAGGATGACGATCGTGGTCCGCGGAGACGACCACGTCCTCGAGCAGGTTTCGAAGCAACTGAACAAGCTCATCAACGTTCTGAAGGTGTCCGACGTCACGTCGGACGATCACGTGGCGCGGGAGCTCGCCCTGATCAAGGTTACGGCGGAGCCCTCGCAGCGCCCGGCGATCATGCAGATCGTCGACATATTCAGGGCGAAGGTCATCGACCTCGGCAAGCGGAGCATGATCGTGGAGATAACGGGGGACGAAGAGAAGGTAAACGCCCTGATACAGCTACTTCGCGAGTTCGGTATCAAGGAGGTCGTGCGCACCGGGCAGATAGCAATGGTGCGGGGACCAAAGATAGTTACATCTCAAAAGGGGGACGTCAATGATGGCGAGGATCTACTACGATGGGGACGCGGATCTGGGGCTTCTGAAGGGAAAGAGAGTGGCGGTAGTCGGGTACGGTAGCCAGGGACACGCGCAGGCGCAGAACTTGAGGGACAGCGGCGTCGACGTGGTTGTGGCGCTCCGCGCCGGTTCCAGGTCGTGGGACCGGGTGAAGGCGGACGGGCTCGCGGTCGAGGAAATCGGCAAGGCGGCAGCCCAGTCCGACATCATTCAGATGCTCGCGCCCGACACGGACCAGCCTGCGATATTCAAGCAGTACGTTGCGCCTGGACTCAAGCCGGGGAAGGCGCTCTGCTTCTCGCACGGATTCAACATTCACTACAGCCAGATCGTCCCGCCCGCGGACATCGACGTTTTCATGGTCGCGCCGAAGGCCCCGGGGCACCAGTTCAGGTACGAGTTCAAGCAGGGTGGCGGCGTGCCGGGACTCGTGGCCGTCCACCAGGACTACACCGGCAGCGCGCTCAAGCTCGCGCTCGCGTATGCAAAGGGTATCGGCTGCACCAGGGCGGGTGTCATCGAGACGACGTTCAAGGAGGAAACGGAGACGGACCTGTTCGGCGAGCAGGCCGTGTTGTGCGGTGGCGTGGCGGAGCTCATCAAGTCCGGATTCGAGACGCTGGTTGGAGCTGGTTATCAGCCGGAGGTCGCCTACTTCGAATGTCTTCACGAGATGAAGCTGATTGTGGACCTCATCTACCAGGGCGGCCTCGACTACATGAGGTTCTCCGTCAGTGACACGGCAGTATACGGCGACCTGACCTGTGGCAAGAAGGTGATCACGCCCGAGTCCCGCGAGGGCATGAAGAGGATACTGGAGCGCGTGCAGAGCGGGGAATTCGCGCGCGATTGGATCCTGGAGAACCAGGCGGGCAGGCCGGTGTTCAACAACCTCCTGGCCCGCGAGGCGACGCACCTGATAGAGGAAGTCGGCAAGAAGCTCAGGGCGATGATGTCCTGGCTTCCAAAGCGCAAGTAGCGGGAGGTTGTTGCGATGTCAGAGCGAGTCGTCATCTTCGATACCACCCTCAGGGACGGGGAACAGACGCCGGGTGTCAGCCTCACCCCGGCCGAGAAGATGGAGATCGCCATGCAACTGGCGCGCCTGAGGGTGGACATCATCGAGGCAGGGTTCCCGATCACATCCCCAGGCGACCTGACCGCGGTGCAGTCCATCGCCGAGCGCGTGCGGGGGCCGGTCATCTGCGGCCTTGCGAGGGCGAACAAGGCCGACATAGACGCAGCCTGGAAGGCCGTCAAGAACGCGGAGAAACCCAGGATCCACACGTTCATCGCGACGTCGGAGGTCCACATGAAGCACAAACTGCGCAAGACCCCCGACGAGGTCCTGAAGGCCGCGGAGGAGGCTGTCCTGTACGCGAAGTCCTTCACTCCCGACGTGGAGTTTTCCGCGGAGGACGCCACGCGGAGCGACCCCGAGTTCCTCTACAGGATATTCGATCTCGCGGTTCGCGCCGGCGCCACGACCATAAACATACCCGACACAGTGGGTTACACGACGCCCAACGAATTCTACGAACTGATCGAGGGCACACGCAGGAACGTCAAGGGCATGGAAGACGTGGTCATCAGCGTCCACTGCCATAATGACCTCGGCATGGCGGTGGCCAACTCGCTCGCGGCGATAGAGGCCGGCGCAACGCAGGTGGAGTGCACGATCAACGGCCTCGGAGAGCGCGCAGGAAACGCCTCCCTCGAGGAGATCGTCATGGCCCTCGGCACTCGCAACTCCTACTACGGGAAGAAGACGAACATCGCTACCGACCAGATATACCGGACCAGCAGGCTCGTGACGACGCTCACCGGCGTCCCGATCCAGCCCAACAAGGCCGTGGTGGGGGCCAACGCCTTCGCGCACCAGTCCGGCATCCACCAGGACGGCGTGCTCAAGCAGCGGCTGACCTACGAGATAATGACCCCCGAGTCCGTGGGACTCCCGTCGAACCGGATAGTGCTGGGCAAGGTATCGGGCAGGCATGCGTTCCGGTCGAGGCTCGAGGAACTCGGGTACGAGGTGCCGGAGGCTGAACTGGACCGGCTTTTCCGCCAGTTCAAAGATCTTGCGGATCGCAAGAAGGATATCACCGATAGGGATATCGAAGCAATCGTGGAGAACGAGTTGCACTCCGCCGAGCCGCACTTCGTACTGGACTACTATCACATCAGCACCGGTAGCTCGACCGTGCCGACGGCCACGGTCAGAGTCCTGGCCGGGGCAACCGGGGACTCGGCCGCAGTCGTCAACGAGGCGGCGAGCGGCGACGGACCTGTGGACGCCGTGTTCAAGGCGATCGACAGGGCGGCCAGGATGAACTGCCGGCTGACCGAATACACGCTGAGGGCTGTCACGAGTGGAAAGGACGCCCTGGGCGAGGCGAGCATCAAGGTGGAGGCCGGCGGCAGGCTGGCGGCGGGACGCGGTGTGAGCGTGGACGTGGTTGAGGCGAGCGCAAAGGCGTACGTGAACGCCATCAACCGGCTATGGGAAATGGGAGTGCGACAGGTAAACGGAGTTCCGTCCAACGGGAACGGCGCTAACGGGCACGCCTGACCCCGCCTGTGAGCGCTCAGCCCGCGGCGCAACCACGAGCGCCCGGGCAATCTCAGAAAGGGGGATTGTACTCGTGGCGAAGTTTATCTGGTTAGATGGCTCCCTTGTCCCTACCGATCAGGCCAAAGTCTCGGTGTTCGATCACGGGCTTCTTTATGGCGACGGGGTTTTCGAAGGGATCCGGGGCTACAGCGGACGTGTCTTCAAGCTGACCGAGCACCTCGACCGGCTGTATGAGAATGCCCACTCCATCGCGCTCGAAATTCCCCTGACGTGGAAGGAGATGGAAAAGGCCGTCCTCGACACCGTCAGGGCGAACGATCTCCGGGACTGCTATATCAGGCTGGTGGTCACGCGCGGGGTAGGCGATCTGGGACTTGACCCGCGCAAGTGCCAAAAGGCTACCGTGTTCATCATCGCCGACACGATTACTCTATTCCCCGAGGAGTTATATACCAGGGGCCTCGCGATAGTATCCGTCAGCACGCGGCGCACTGCCGTCGACGCCCTCAACCCACGGCTCAAGCCCCTCAACTACCTCAACAACGTCCTGGCCAAGTTGCTCGGGAACCTCGCGGGAGTGCCCGAGGTCGTCATGCTGAGTCCAGAGGGCTACGTCGTAGAGGGCACCGGAGATAACATATTCATCGTCCGGAGGGGAAGGCTGATCACTCCACCGCTGCACCTGGGCGTGCTCGAGGGCATAACACGAGCATTGATAATGGACATCGGGAGATCCATGGGCATCCCCGTTGCCGAAGAGATGTTCACCCTGCACGACATGTACGTGGCCGAGGAATGCTTCCTTACCGGCACCGCGGCGGAGGTAATACCCGTCGTGAACGTCGACGGCAGGAAGATCGGTCGGGGCACGCCCGGACCCATCACCGCCGGACTGATCAAGGCATTCCGCGAGATCACCAAGACGACCGGGACTCCGGTGTATCCCGAGAAGGTCGAGGCGGAGGTCGCACGATGACGGCAAACGGTCCGGCAGGTTCCACGGCATCCGCAAACCCGGTGGCCTCGCGCCGCCGGTTCCCAATTGTTGTGCTCCCCGGCGATGGCGTGGGACCCGAGGTGACAGCCGAGGCCGTCCGCGTGCTGGGTGCCTGCGGAGAGAGGTTCGGGTTTGAACTGGACATCAGCGAGTACCCCGTGGGAGGGGCCGCCATACGGCAGTTCAATAATCCGCTCCCCGCGGAGGTACTTCAGGCCGCCCAGCGGAGCTCGGCTATTCTATTCGGCGCGGTGGGCGACCCGGCATTTGACTCCAATCCGCCCGACCTGCGCCCCGAGAAGGCGATACTTGGACTGAGAAAGGGTCTCGGGTTGTTCGCCAACCTGCGCCCGGTGAAGTCGTTCAACGCGCTCGCGGCGTCTTCGCCGCTCAGGGCGGACATCGCCGCGGGCATTGACATGCTCGTCGTGAGGGAACTCACCGGCGGGCTGTATTTCGGCCCGAAGTCGAGGGAGGCCATACCCGGCGTACCAGGCGGTGAGAAGGCGGTCGATACGCTGGTTTACACGACTGCGGAGATCGAGCGCATCACGAGGGTGGCGTTTGACGCCGCCAGGCTCCGCAGGCGTAATGTGTCGTCCGTGGACAAGGCCAACGTGCTCGAGAGTTCACGCATGTGGCGGAGCGTGGTGAACCGCGTGGCGGCGGAATACCCCGACGTGGCGGTGGACCACCAGTACGTGGACTCGTGCGCGATGAAGATGGTCGCGGCCCCTGGATCGTACGACGTGATCCTGACGGAGAACACGTTCGGGGACATACTCAGTGACCTCGGCGGCGCTCTGGTCGGATCGCTTGGTCTTCTGCCTTCGGCGAGCATGGGCTCGGCAGGACCGGCGCTTTACGAGCCTGTACACGGATCAGCCCCGGACATAGCCGGGAAAGGCATAGCCAACCCCGTCGGGGCCATCATGTCGGCGGCGATGATGTTGAGGTACAGCCTGAACAGTCCCGAAGCGGCAGACGTAGTGGAAAGGGCGGTCGAGTCAACGCTGGATCGCGGCTGGCGCACGAGGGATATGGGTGCCGGGACCGGGGTCACGGTCGCAGGCACGAGCGAAATGGGCACTCTCATAGCAGACGCGATCCGGCGGTAGCGTATGGACCACCATAGCACGGCAAGCACGGAGACAGCGGCTGCGGCCGTATCGGCCGGAGCCAGGGTTACCGGAGCGGAGGCCCTCCTCGAGGCGATCGAGCGCGAGGGCGTCGAGATAGTGTTCGGCTACCCGGGCGGAGCGGTGCTGCCAATTTACGACGCCTTCCACAAGAGAAAGGCTCGCTCCGGCCTGAAGCACGTCCTGGTGAGGCACGAGCAGTCGGCGGCGCACGCTGCGGACGGCTACGCCCGCGCCACCGGCAAGACCGGCGTATGCCTGGCCACATCGGGTCCCGGGGCAACCAACCTCGTAACAGGGATAGCCTGCGCCTTCATGGATTCGGTCCCGCTCGTGGCATTGACGGGACAGGTCGCCGTGTGCATGCTCGGCAGCGACGCGTTCCAGGAAGCCGACATGACCGGAATTACGATGCCGATCACCAAGCACAGCTACCTGGTCAAGGACGCCGCCGACATCCCGCGCGTCGTGCGCGAGGCGTTCCACATAGCCTCAACCGGACGGCCGGGCCCGGTACTCATCGACCTCCCCAGGGACGTTTGCGAGTCCTCGATCGAGCCGAGGTATCCGAAGGCAGTGCGGCTGCCGGGGTATAAACCCTGCTACGACGCACATTCCATGCAGGTACAGAAGGCCGCCGCGACGCTCAACAACGCCAAACGGCCGATCATCTGCGCGGGCGGCGGGGTGCTGTCGTCGGGCGCGTCCGGACAGCTGTTAGAACTCGCCGAGAAGGCGACGATCCCTGTCGTGACCACCATGATAGGGATCGGGTCGTTCCCGAGAAACCACCCGCTGTCACTCGGCATGCTTGGCATGCACGGCCTGCCTTCCGCGAACAGGGCCGTCATGGAGGCCGACGTGTTGCTCGCTCTGGGCTGCCGGTTCGCCGACAGGGTCACGGCCAAGGCGCGCGAGTTCGCGCCGAACGCGCAGATAATCCACGTCGACGTCGATCCCGCCGAGATCGGGAAGAACGTGAGAGCCGACATCCCGATCGTAGGCGACATATCGCGTGTGCTGGCCGCGCTGATCCCGCACGTCAAGGCCGCGGAGGCGGACGGCGCCGGGCGGAAGTCCTGGGTAGAAGGGATGCGAGCGATCCAGCCACCCGAGCCGTCGCTTCCATTTAAGATAGTGGAGGCGCTGGCATCGGTGGCGCCGCCCGAGGCCGTCGTTACTACCGACGTGGGACAGCACCAGATGTGGGTGGCGCAGCACTACCCGTTCACGAAGCCCAGGACATTCATCTCGTCGGGCGGCCTCGGCGCAATGGGCTACGGTCTCCCGGCCGCGGTGGGCGCTCAGCTCGGCCTGCCCGGACGCACCGTCATCCACGTGTCCGGCGACGGGAGTTTCCAGATGAACATGCACGAACTCTCCACCGTGGTGGCCCACAGGCTGCCCATCAAGATGATAGTGATGAACAACGACAGCCTCGGCATGGTTCGCCAGCTGCAGCACTACTACTGCGGCGCGAGGTACTGCCAGATAGACCTCGAGGCGAATCCCGACTTCGTGAAGATAGCGGACGCCTACGGCATCCCCGGGTTCAAGGTCGGGTCGCAAGATGAGGTCGAACCCGCGCTGAGGAAGGCCTTCGAGGTTGACGGACCGGCTCTCGTGGATATCAAGGTGCCGGCGTCCATCAACGTGGTGCCGATGGTGCCGTCGGGGAAGACCCTGAATGACATGGTGACCTGAACGCCGCCTCGGGCCGGCTTCAGCAAGTCCCTCCAGATGAACCTGCTCGCGGTGGGGATCTCTTTCGTAAGCAGGATCATGAAAACCGCCTTTTCACGATATCAAGTAAATGGCGGGGTTCTCTGGCCAGCCGCAGGGACTTGACATCTCTTTCTTCGGACAGGAGGGAAGCGAGCTGGCTGAGAAGCAGGACGTGTGACCTGTTATCGACGGCGCCGAAGATGCAGATAAGCCATACCGGGTCGTTCACGCTGCCGAAGGGAACCGGCTCAACGAGGACAGTGATGCTCACGCAGAGCCTTTGGACACCCTGCTCCGGCCTGGCATGAGCCAGAGCGACACCGGGGGCCACCACGATATAGGGGCCCAAGGCCTCCACCATACCTATCATGGCGTGGACATACTCCGGAGTCACATCGCCGTTCCGGACTAGAGGTGACGAGGCAACCTTAAGAGCCTCACGCCAGTCCCGGGCCAGGCGCCCAATCTGGACCCTGTCCTCAGTGAGCAGGGAAGGAAGCCCGTTCGTTGCCGGATCTGGCTCCGTAACCGGCCTGTCTTCTCTATTCAGAAAGGCCTCCTCCTCTGGCGAGACCCTCAAATCGGTGTCACCCCCGTTTTCCGCCAACCTCATCACCTGATCTTCAGGGCCCTCAACACCGCATCCACGATGGCCTCCGAGGTAAGGCCGAGCGCCTGGTAGATCTCGTCGGCGGTACCCGTGTCTCCCAGGGCATCACCTGACGACACCCTGACTACGGGGACCGGTTTCGTTCGCCCCACCAGCTCGGACACGAGGCACCCGAGCCCTCCGGCGGAGTTGTGATCCTCGGCCGTCACCACTGCGCGCCTCGAGCGGAGGTGCGTAATGAGCAGGTCCTCGTCGAACGGTCTCAGGGTGTGGAAGGATATGACGCCTGTCGAAATACCGAGAATGTCGAGGTCCCCTGCCGCCTGGATCGACCGTGAAACCATCATCCCCGTGGCGCAGATGACCGCGTCGGATCCTTCCTTGAGGACGCGCCCCTTCCCCAGGACGGCCTCAGGCCCCGCCTGCGGTGGAAGCGCTTCCCGCGTTACGCGCAGGTAACATGGGCCTCTGTAATTGAGGATCTGGGGAAAGAGCTGGCGGAGCTCCAGTGGATCGCCCGGGTTGATTATGGCTATCCCCGGCAAAGCCCTGAAACAGGCCAGATCGAAAAGGGCGTGGTGGGTCGCGCCATCCTTGCCGTTGGAGACGCCGGAATGGGTGCCGACGAGCTTCACGTTCAGACCGGTGTAGGCGATGCTCTGCCTCACCTGATCGAGGCATCTCGAGTAGAACACGGAAAACGTGGCCGCCACGGGGATCTTCCCGCCCAGCGCCAGGCCGGCCGCGACCCCGATCAGGTTCTGTTCGGCGATCCCTACGTCGATGAACCTCTCCGGGAACTCGGCAGCAAAAGCAGCAGTCTTCGTGGAGCGTGAGAGGTCCGCATCCAGGACCACGAGGTTAGGCTCACTCCGCCCCGCTTCGCAAAGGCATTCGCCCAATACGTCCCTGAGCGACGACGCACCGATCATCTGCTCCATGCCTCCGTTGACCTCGCCCATTCCTCCGGCGTGAGGAGCCTGCTGTGGGACTCCACGGTGTTCTCGAACCCGTACACTCCCTTGCCCTTGACGGTGCGCGCGATCACCGCCACGGGGCGGTTCTCGTGCAGTGACTTCGCGCGGCAGAACGACTGAGCGAGGCCGCGCGCATCGTGCCCGTCCGCTTCCAGCACCTCCCAGCGGAACGCTCTGAGCTTGTCGGCGAGGGGTTCCATGTCCAGTATGTGAGATGTGAAGCCATCCAGCTGCAGGCCGTTTCGATCGATGACCACCACGAGATTATCGAGGCGCAGGTGAGCTGCGAAGGCGAAGGCCTCCCAGCACTGGCCTTCGTCGAGCTCGCCATCTCCCAGGATCGCGAAGATGGTCCCGCGCCGCCCATCCATACGGTAGGCGAGGGCGAGGCCGGCGGCCGCCGAAAACCCCTGGCCCAGGGAACCCGTCGAGAACTCGATCCCGGGCGTACTCCTCATATCCGGGTGCCCCTTGAGAATCCCCCCGAATTTCCGCAGGCGCGGCGCTTCGGACTCCGGGATGAGCCCACGGTCGATGAGCACCGCATAGAGGGCGGGGCAGCCATGTCCCTTTGACAGAATGACCCTGTCATGCTCGGGGTCCATAGTTGAATAGTACAGCGCGACGAGGATTTCGATCACCGACAGGGAACTACCGAGGTGCCCTGAACCCGCCCTCTGTACCATGTCGATCGTGGCGCGGCGGATGCGTCGGCAGATGTCTTCCATTTGCGACCTCCCGTCTGCGGCGTCCTGTCCGGACCCTCCTGCGGTTACAGCATCTGGGCCGGAGAGGCGGGCCCCTCCGGCCCCTTTCGATCCTACTATCCCGACCCTACTTGAACAGGCGCACGATATACCCGACGGCGATACCGGTCATCAGGAAGTCCGAGTCCGAGAATGTCGTGTTCTTGTACCCGAGCTCTCCGAGCAGGCCCAGCAGCGCGATAGGGAGGAACGAGATGATCACGCCGTGGACGAACGCGCCGATCATGGCGCCCTTCCGTCCCCCGGTAGCGTTCCCGAACACACCGGCGTTGGCTCCGCAAAAGAAGTGCGGAATGACGCCGGGGACGATGACAGTCCACCTGAGGGCCGCCTGGACTATCATGCTGACGATCCCGCCCAGGAAGCTGAAGAGGAACCCGATGAACACCGCCGTCGGGGCGTAGGGGTACACGACGGGGCAATCGAGGGCCGGCTTCGCGTTGGGCACCAACTTCATGGCGATACCGCGGAACGCGGGGATGATCTCCGCGATGATCATCCTGACGCCGGCGAGTATCACATACACACCGGCCGCGAAGGTGAGGGCCTGCAGGAAGCTGAAAACGACCCAGTTCTGGCCTCCCGATAGTTGGGAGACCGCTTCCTGGCCGGCCACGGCGGAGACAACAACGAACAGGATGAACATAACCACTGCGATCGCCAGGGAGGTGTCCCTGAGGAAGGTTAGGTTTTCGGGGAGCTTCATGCTCTCCGTAGAGTCCTCCTTATTACCGAACCACTTGCCCACCACCGCTCCGACGACCGCGCCCACCGTGCTGAAGTGGCCAAAGGCGATGTCATCAGAGTCCGTGATCTTCCTCATGATCGGCTGGCCCACCGCGGGATACAGCACCATGGTGAACCCCAGCAGCAGCGCCCCAAGGATGACCATGGGCCATCCCGTAACGCCCGCGCTGACGAAGATGGCCGCCAGCAGAACCGCCATGTAGAAGGTATGGTGGCCACTGAGGAAGATGTACTTCCACGGGGTGAACCTGGCGAACAGGATGTTCGCCACAAGACCCAGCGCCATAATGAGCGCGGTTTCACGGCCGTAGGTCTGGACGGCGATGGCGACGATGGATTCGTTGTGGGGCACTACGCCATGCACGCCAAATCCCTTCTGGAACAGGGTCCCGAACTTGTCGAGGGCCCCAACGGTCACTCCAGCGCCTGCTCCGAGGATGAGGTAACCCATGGTGGTCTTGAACGTGCCCGAGACGACCTGATGGAATGCTTTCTTCTGAAGGAGGAGTCCGACGAGCGCCGTGAGACCGATCAGGACTGCAGGTTGGCTCAGCACGTCGTGCAACAAAACTTTCCACAGGGTATCCATGGTACGCACCTCCATTCACGGTTGTAAGGGTACACGGAGCCGGACACGCAGTCACGACTCTCCAGGCGGGGCGAACAGGTTTGCGATCTTATCCTTCACCTCCTTCTTGTCGAACAGGCTCCTCAGCGCCACTACGTGGGGGGCCTTGTCTTTGATCTGCGGAAAGAGATCCATGGTCCCCACGATGATGTCGGGCTTGAGGCTCTTCGCGGACGCCAGGTCGGCGTGCGACACCTCGGCGTCGATCCCCAGCTCGCCAATCGCTTCCGCGATGTTCATTTCGACCAGAAGGCTCGAGCCGAGCCCGCTACCGCAGACTACCAGGATCCTCTTTTTCATTCTGACCCCCACCTTTCATTCGACGACCAGGCGGACCGCCGCTCCCCGTCAGCAAAGCCGCAGCACCCTCGGGGGCTGATACCTGCCTGAGGCCGTTGAGCTTTGCAGGTGAATTGACCACTGCTGCCAGTTCGGTCAGGGCCTTGAGGTGCGAAACGAGGTCGACGCTGCACAACGCGAATACAAGGTCCACCGGATCGTTAACCACGCTGCCGAAGGCCACGGGTTCCTTCAGGCGCACCATGCTCATACCCACGCCGGACACATCGTCCTCCGGACGCGCGTGCGGCAGGGCTACGCCGGGGGCAACCACAATATACGGGCCCAGTGTCTCGAGGAGCTCGACCATCCGGTCCACATACATGGGCAACGCCAGGCCCGCTTCCACTAGCAGGGTCCCTGCAATCCTGACGGCTTCCACCCGGGTACCACAGGGCGCGTCCAGCACGATCCGGCTTGGAGGCAGGGCCTCCGCAAGGGCGTTCGCAGCGCGGTGTCGAACTACCCTCGTCGCGTTGCCCTCCTGGCTACTCGCGTTTTCATGGGTGCTCCCCAGGAGACGATCGCGGAGGGTCTCGATGTCACGCTCGTCTACTATGGGTGGAACCATGATAACCGGGGGACCCAGCGGTGGAAGGGGTACAGTCGAGACGATGTAGTCCACAGGGCCGGAACGCAGGATCTGGCCGAGTACATCCAGATGAGAAGCCACCTCGACTATCTCTACTTCGGGGATGTGAGTGGCCACCATGCTTGCGAGTAGCTGCGCCGCCCCTATACCATTGCCACAGGCCAGGATCACGCGAATCCTCTTGTCCCTGGAGCGCCGGCGTTCAAGAGCGGCCCCGAGGTACATTGCGAGGTAGCCCACTTCATCATCCGGTACGGGCAGCCCGAACTTCTCCGCGAGGAGAGCGGAGCACTGCTTCGCTACGAAAAAGATGCCGGGATACTTGGACTTAATGTCTTCGAGCAGCGGATTTCTAAGGGGAAGCCCGAACCGGAGGCGCTCCGCTATGGGAGCGAGGTGCAGCGCCAGGCCCAGTTGGAGTTCCCTGTCCTGCGCGAGCTGCACCCCGAGGAGGGATTCGGCAAGCACCACGAACCTCGAAGCAAGTGAAGATACCTCGGGATCGACCGGGGGGGCAATGTTCTGGCTCAACACAATGCCGGACCTACGAGAACTGAGGAATTGCACCGTGAAGTAACCGATTTCGTCCTCGGGGACCTTGATCGCGAGCGCATCCTTCAACTTCGCGGCCAGAATCGATGCCGCCTCGTGCTCGACAGTCCCCTGGAACAACAGTCGCTGCGACTCAGGAATGGTAACGGTTTTCCCCCGACGGAATCTCCCGAGGAACACGGCCACGTGCCATACCACGCCGGACATGTCCGCAACGTCCAGGGGCAGGTTGCTGGCGCGGCATGCGCTGGCCACCGCAGCAAATACCTGGGGAAGCAGGTGGGCGTCCACCAGCTTCAAGATGGGGCGTACGTACGAGCCCGTTCGCAGCGAAAGTGGATCGCGCGATTCCAATGGAAGTACCCCGGGCTTGCGCCGTCCTCCCCACAAGGAATAGCCCTGAGTGGCCCTGGAGAGAATGTCCACCGCAAGAGAACGGATGGCCTGTTCGGAACCAGTGGCCACGCAGCCTTTGCCACGTATCCTTGAAAGCCGTACGCCCCGCGTCCGCAGGTATTCTTCGACTCCGTCCATATCCTTCAAAACCGTATTCCTGCTAACCATCAATTTCCTGGCCACCTGGGCCGCGGTCAGAGGGCCTTTGTCTATCAGAGCGGCGATTATCAGATCTCGCCGTTCCGTCGCCGAGCAGACGTAATCATAGGAAGCCCGCTCTGAAACGGGTAAGGAATCTGGCAGGTTCAGGGGCTTCACCACGGTAACTCCAAGACGGGATCGCTTTTGAAGGCTTCCGCCCTTCGATCGAAGCCAGGCATCGATCGCAGCCAGGTCATATCGGGCGGTACGTTGACTGACTCGGAACCTTTGCGCAAGTTCCGAGATTTTCACCGGCTTGTAGCTTCCCAGAACGAAACACAGCATTGCTTGGCGTCTGGGAGTCATGGACACGATAATCACCTTTCGCAGGGCAACCCAGTCTGATGGGCGGGGGTGCTATTCCCTAGCTTCGACTTTTCTGGGTTCCTCCCTCGCTAATTGTTCTCGTGCCCGCGCAAATTACGTAGGCTCGTCGATACAAGAAATGGGCTTGCGGAGCGGACCCCTGGGGTAAAATGCCTGTCCAGCATGAAACGGGGGCAGTCCGGTACATTACAGGGTAGCGCCAGGTGCTGGCGTTATTTATATCTCAGGCGATCGGTCGCAGCTCGCCATCCCACATGCTCTCGAACAGCTGGGAAGCCCCCCGTAGCGTCATCGGCCGGGGGTTGAACGGTCGCGGGTAATCCCTTACGAGATCCTCTGCATACAGGCTTACATCGGACGGCTTGACCCCCATCTCCTTCAATCTGCGCGGCATCCCGACCTCGCCCAGCAGGTCCTGAGTACGGCGGATTACGGCGAGAGCAGTATCGCCGCAATCGCCGGGCAGCCCTCCCTGGAGCCCTGCCGCCCCTGCCATATACTCGAGCTTCTCCCTGATGAACTCGATGTTGAACATGAGGGTGTAGGGTAAAGCGATCCCGCATCCGGCCCCGTGGCCGGTACCCAGGTGGTGGGTCAACACGTACGAGATACTGTGCGCGTACAGCCCCCCGGTCCAGCTGTAAGACATCATGCCGAGTGCCGACGCCCAGGACATATAGTACCGGGCCTCGATGTCCGAACCGTCAGCGGTGGCGCGGGGCAGGTACTCGAAAACGAGCTCCACGGACTTGACGCTCAGGGCATCGCCGATCGGGTAGGCTTTTATGTGAGTGAGGCCCTCCACGGCGTGGGTGAGCGCGTCCAATCCGGTGCCGGCGGTCACTCCCGGGGGCATCGTGACGGTAAGGATGGGGTCGATCAGCGCCACGTCGGCGAAAAGCATGGGGTGCCCCGCGGACCGCTTCTTCCCCCCCACGATAAATACGAAGAACGGGCTGACCTCGCTGCCGGAGCCGGAGGTCGTGGGGATCATGATGGACGGGAGACCGGGTTTTTCGAACTGCCTCCCGCCTCCCGGCACGTAGTCAGTTATCGAGCCCGGATTCGTGACCAGCGCCGCCGCGGCCCTTGCCGTGTCCAGGGCGCTGCCGCCTCCGAGCCCGACTACGACGTCGAAGCCCCTATCCCTCAGCATCGCCGCGACCCTGTCGGGTGTCTCGGCCGGCGGTTCGGGCTGGACGTCGCTGAACACGTCCACGCTGAACCCGCTCGACTCGAGCGCTGCCCTGACGAGGTCCGGGATCCCGATGGAGGTGACGTTCCGGCCCGTCACGATCAACGCCCGGCGGTCAGGCCCTCCGGACGACCGCACGATCTTCGCCGCCTCTTCCCCGCACTTCCTCGCGACCCCGCAGCCGAACAGGATCTTCCCGTCCGGCTTTGCGCCGGCCGTCTGCCACGTTAACGCGCACCTGAGCCTTTCGGGGGTCGCAGCAAGTATCTGTTCGTAATCGAAATCCATTTATGATCCTCTCCTGGCTACGCTATCGGCCTCAGCTGCCCATCCCACATGCTTTCGAATAGCTGCACAGCCTGTTCGAGATTCATGGGCCGGGGATTGAACGGCCTGTAGTACTTTTCAATGAGCTCCCTGGCATACAGCTCGATCGCTGATCGCTCGACTCCCATTTCCTTCAAGCCCTGCGGCAGGCCCACCTCGGCCAGAAGCTCCCACGAACGCCTGATCGCCGCCATGGGGGCGTCGCCCACAGCTTCCGGAACCCCTATCGCCTTCGCCATGTACTTAAGCTTATCGCGCACGAGGTCGATGTCGAACATGAGCGTGTACGGCAGCGAGATGCCGCAGCCGAAACCGTGGCCAGCCTTCAGGAAATGCGTCAGCACGTACGACACGCTGTGTGCATAAAGGCCTCCGGTCCAGTTGTAGGACATCATCCCAAGGGATGATGCCCAGGACATGTAGTATCGCGCCTCGATATCACCGCCGTTCTTCGTCGCGCGGGGCAGGTACTTGAAGACGAGCTCGATTGATTTCGCGCTGAGCGCATCGCCCATGGTGTACGCCTTTGGGTGAATGAGCCCTTCGACGGCGTGGCAGAGGGCATCCAGCCCGGTGCCTGCCGTTATCGCGGGGGGCATGGTACTCGTAAGGATTGGGTCGATCAAAGCCACGTCCGCGAACAGCATCGCATGGCCAGCGAACACCTTCTTGCCGTCCTTACTGAAGACGAACGAGTTGCTGACCTCGCTTCCGGTACCGGAAGTGGTAGGAATCAGGATCTTCGGCAGGCCGGGCGCCTCGAATGGCTTGCCGGTGACATAATCGAGGATCGGGCCGGGGTTGCCCGCTGCAATCGCGGCGGCCTTCGACGTGTCGATGGCGCTGCCTCCTCCTAACCCTATGACCACTCCATATGACCCTTTCCTGGCGACCTCGGCCGCAGCGTCCGCCACCTCAATCCGTGGTTCCGGCTCAACATCGCTGAATACAACCACCTTGAAGCCGCTGGCCTCGAGCGACCTAACCACAACATCCGCGACCTTCAGGTCCACTACTGTCTTGTCCGTTACGACCAAGGCCTTCTCTTTGCCGAGCTTCGCGGCTTCGTCCCCAACGGCCTTGGCCAAACCGCAGCCGAACAGGATCTTACCATAAGGCTTCGTTCCCGCCGTCTGCCACGTGATAGTCCTCTTTAGACTGTCGCCTGTCTTACCAAGAATTGCGTCGTAGTCGAACACTCCTAATTCCTCCTCCCCTCAGCCCCCGGTGATGTGGGTGAACAGGGTAACCCTGTCCAGCGGCCTGAGTACGGACTCATCCCCAACGACGGAGTCGTTTACGGAGACCATCCAGAGATGCTCGGGCGAGACTCTGAAATGCCTGATCATCCCCACGACGGTGCACCCGTCGGGCACCTCGGCCTCGACCTGCGTGCCGTCCGGGGGCAGGAAGTCGCTCAAGTTACCGTACGAACGAACAACTATCTTCAAGACATCACCCGCTACACCGCCGGCGCAGGCTCCGACACCGAGGCCCCGACGCGCGAGCCCTCTCCGGCAAAGACTCTACTTCGGTCTCCTCGCTATACCCCTTACCTCCAGCGCTTTTTCCCTGGGCACTTCCACGGTCACCACCGTGGTCCGATCGTAAGCCTTCGCCGTCCTCACATCCTTCACTGTTCCCGTAGTGACCGGGACGCCCTCCCTGTTGACGAGTTCCACGGTCGAACCCGTCACGGGCATCGGCAGGTATTCCCACGGGAATTGTACGCTCGCCTTTCCGTTCTTCTGTGACATGTCGACGACGAATATCGCGAGGCCGGGGCAGGATGCTATGCATATTCCGCATCCCGTGCACCTGTCCTCGTCGAGGATCGGGAGGTTCGTTATCGGAACTCCTACTTTGATGGAATTCCTCGGACAGGCGGCCTCGCACGGGTTGCATGGGATTTCCTGGACGCATTCGATTACAGCGCAGGGACCCTTTGCAAGCCTCTCATCGCTCGGAAATCCGGGCGTAGCGCGGAGTTCTTCGATTGCTGCAAAGCCATGCTTCTCGATCGTGGATGTCATGTCTCGTGCCGCCCGCACCCGAGTGGGCGTGAGCGCTTGCCCCCCTTCGACAAATGGGTCACAGCTCCGATGTCGACTCGCTGGCCATGAAGCACCAGTCCACGAGAGTTACGATGTCAAATACGGGGAGGCCGACCGCCTCCTGCACGGCCTTCGAGAAAGGCACCATGTTGGTGCATTCGAACACTATCGCCCCGACCTCGGGGTTCTCACGTACGAGCCGTTCGGTGCCCTCGATCATGTCCCTCTCCAGGGCATCGTAGTCTAGCTCGAGCCTGCCCCCGATGAAAGTATCCGCGAATTCCGACCCTTCCCTGAGCCCGCCCACGGCCACCGAAACGGTCCTGGAAGTGAAGCCGACCGCTTCGAAATGCACGTCGGACATGAAGCGGGCTCGCTCGGTGAGAATTCCAACCTTGCGCCGTGGCCCGATCATCCTCGCCACCAGGGGCACCTGTAGGAGGCTCGACGTCGCCACTGTGACCGAGACCTCGTCGGCGAGTATCCTCTGGAATGGAGCGAGGAAACCACAGCTCGTCGTGATGATTTTGGCGCCAGCAGCCTCGAGTTCTCTTGCCGCGTCTATGAAAGGTCCAATCAGCTCCCGGTCGGGTTCATGCCCCATGATCCGGCTGGTGACCGCGCCCTTTACGGTCCGGTACATTACCGGATACCGCCAGGTGCTGGCATTCCCTATATCACCGGGCAACCGCGGGAACTTCGTGTCCAGCATGATGATGCCGACATTCTGGCCATACGAATTGTATCCGCCACTGACCGGACGACCCAACGCTTCACCCCCTATGGCGGTCACACACGCACACGTAGCAACGCTGCTTCACGGCAGTGTACACCATGTGCGTGAGTGTGACGATATCGTAAACAGGTCTACCGGTAACAAGAGCGACGTCCCTGGAATAGGGCGGCAGGTTCGTGCATTCGAACACGAACGCCCCGATTTCGGGGTGGCGCTCCACCATTTCGAGGGCCCTGCCCACAACCTCGTCTCGGATGATCCCGAAATCGGCCTCCATTCCATTTCCCACGTGGGTCTTCATGAATTCGGGCTTGTCCTCCAAGCCTTCCACGATCACGGGGATTTCGCTCGTACTCCAGCCGGCTCCCCTGAAGTGATCCTCCGTCAGGCCGCTCTTATTGGCCGTCAGGACGCCTACCTTCTGTCGCCCGTTCAGGGTCCTCGCGACGACGGGCACCTGCATTAGACTCGATGCAAAGACGGGGATACTGACCGAAGCTGCCAGCTCTTCCTGAAATATGGCAAGGAACCCGCAACTTGTCGTAATCGCCTTGACGCCCTCGGACTCGAGCTCCCTCGCGGCAGCGATAAACGGTGCCAGCAGAGCGGGGTCGGTTCTCCCGAGGACGACGCGATCGGGCGAGGCACCTCTTACCGTCCTGTACCGGACGGGAAAAGGGAAAGTGGCCGCGTTGCCTATATCCCCACGTACCCTGGGGAACATCGTATGCAGCATCAGGATACCTATGGGGATTTCGTACGTATTGAAACCGCCCTTCATTGTCAAGGGCACACCCGATCATCTCCCGTTCAACGCCCTCCATTGCCGTTGCCGACGGCTCTGGACAGTTCGCTATTCGATGGCCCGTTGTAAGGGCTTAGCTCCTCATGCTCACGGAGGAACTGCTCAACCATAGTAATGTGCTCCATAATCTTGGCTTCCGCCCGGTTCGGATCCTGGGCGGCTATGGCTTCGTAAATCTCCTGGTGCTGCCTGGCGTACACTCTGGCGCGACCTATGTCTGCGTTCAGTTTCCTCCGGCTGGCCTCGTAGTGCTCGTTCATAAGCCCCGATATCATGGTCATGACGTTGCAGATCAGGGGGTTCCGCGAAGCTTCTGCCACGTACTGGTGGAAAGCCACGTCTTCGGCATCGTGCGGTTGCGCGGTCTCCACGCACCTCCAGAGGGAAACCACCGATTCCCGCAGGCGCAAGAGATCGACTTCCGTGGCCCGCTGCGCCGCCAACCGGGCCACCTGGCCTTCGAGGATTCGCCTGAGTTCGAGCAGGTGCATGACGTTTTCCCTTTCGGAAAGGAGCGCATCGGCGAGGGGTTCGATCAGTGACTCCATGTTGGCCCCGGTTATGATAGCGCCGGCCTTGGTAACTTCGACCTGCCCCATGTATTCCAGGGCGCTCAAAGCCTCCCGTATTGTGGGCCTGCTCACGCCGAGTTTCTCGGCGAGCTGCCGTTCCGGCAGCAGCTGATCTCCCGGAGCCAGTTTCCCTTCCTTTATGAGCTTCCGTATCTCGGATACGATGACACGGTAACTACGCGTGCTCTTGCGCTCACTCTTGATATCCACGATAACACCTGCCTTGAACAGGAGTCGCGCCGCGGACCGTGTTACGCCGAAAGAGCCGAATGCCTGACTTCTTCGAACAGGCGGACCTTGGCCAGCCTCCGCTTAAGGCCAAACGGCCCTCCCCTGAGCGCATCGAGGCGCCTCCTTACCTCGGCCTTAGCCGCGTCCGCCTCGACGCATTTCAGGTACCCCAGGGACTCGGCGACCGAGAGACCCGCAAGCCTTCCTTCTTCCATCGCCGAGGATGCCTCTTCAACGCCGGAGATGTCTCCCGCTATATAGACCCCGTGCACGTTTGTTTCCATGTTGTCGTCGTGAACAGGGACATGCCCTCCCATGTCGGGCACGAAAGCCACCCTTACGCCGATCATGGTTGCGAGCTCGATCAGTGGTTTGAGTCCCACGGCGATGCATACGGTGTCCACGTCAAGATCGCGATCACTCCCCGGGACGGGGCTGAACGATTCATCGAGATCGCAGATTACCGCGGACTCCACGCTTTCCGTGCCGCGGACCTCTCTCACGGTGCACGATGTGAATATCGGGACGCCCGCCCTCCTGATCTTCGAGGCGTGAACCCCGTATCCGCCGATCCTGGGGAGTGCCTCGACCAGCGCGACAACGTCTCCCCCGGCCTGCATGATCTGGTAGGACACGATGAGTCCGACGTTGCCCGACCCGACCATGAGCACTCTTTTCCCCGGAAGGATACGGTGGATGTTGACGAGCGTCTGGGCAGCGCCGGCCCCCATTACCCCTGGAAGTGTCCATCCTGGGAACGCAAGCGAGTTCTCGCTGGCGCCGGTAGCGAGGATTATCCTGTCCGTCTGGACAATGTAATGCCTGTCCTTGTCGAACGCGGCGATGGTCTTGGGATCGAAAAGCCCATAAACGGTAGTCCCCAGTCTTATCTCGACACCGAAGTCGCGGGCCCTGTCCAGCAACATGCGGCCTATCTCGAATCCCCTGACCCCGGCCAGGTGCTCGTTCGAACCGAAGAACTTGTGAATCTGTTTGAAGAGCTGCCCCCCCGGCTGAGCCTGCTCGTCCATTACGAGTACTCGTACGCCGTGCTCGGCCGCCGTAACCGCCGCACTAAGACCCGCGGGGCCTCCGCCTACGACCGCAAGTTCAAACCTCTCCATCGGATACCCCCCAATTGCCGCGACCTATCTGCGTCTGCACCTTCATCCCATTTCTGACGGGGGTAACGCACGTTTTCACGTTCGGGATCCCATCTACTATCATGACGCAGTCCGTGCACCTGCCGATGGCGCAGAAGATACCCCTCGGCGCGTGGCCTTTTACAGTCTTTCTGAACCACTTGACGCCTGCGGCAATGAGGGCCACTGCTATGGGTTCTCCTTCGTAAGCCTCGATCCTCTTTCCATCCAGTTCTATCCACACCCTGTTACTCCTGGCTGCGGGCCCCAGGATGGGGTGTTCATCGACACGCACGTCCGGCACCTCCAAATCCTCACCCGTGTCCCGGCCACGGCGCGCGACTCAGGCGACCGGTTCACCGCGGCTCAGGCTCAATCCATCAGGAAGCCGCCGTTTACGTTCAGGACCTCGCCCGTAACGTACGAACTCGCTTCCGAACAAAGGTATACCACCGCATCGCCTATCTCCTCAGGCGTCCCCAGCCTCCTCAGCGGAATCTGCCCGAGGCCATCCTTCCAGCGGTCCGATTCGTACACTTTCTTCGTACCGACCCATCCCGGGGCGACAGCGTTGACGAGTATTCCATGCGGCGCCATCTCCAGGGCTATCGAACGCGTCAAGCTCATCACCGCCGCCTTGGATGCGCAGTAGCCCGCGTTGCCGAGGGCAGGCCGTTTGCCGTCGGCCGACGCCATGTTCACGATCCGTCCGCTGCGCTGGGGTATCATTACCCTCAGGGCCGCCTGGGAACACCGGACAACACCTTTTACATTGATGTCGAAGATGGCGTCCCAGTGATCGTCATCTATCTCCATAAACGCGCGGGCAGGATATATCCCGGCGTTGTTTACCAGAGCATCCAACCTACCGAACTCACTTATCGCCGCGTCCACCATCACGCGGGCGTCGGCGTCGCTGGTAACGTCAACCTGTACGGGCAGAACCCGGGCTCCGCCGGAGGATAGGTCCGCGGCGGCGCGCGTCGCAGCCTTGAGGTCCACGTCCGCGATAACTACCGGGAAACCCGCACAGGTTAGCCGGCTGGCTATCGCGAAACCGATCCCGCTCGCCCCTCCGGTGACGATCGCCGCTCCCCTCACTACACCCACCTCCCGAGTTGACTAGAGGACCAGGTTTACCGGGTTCTCGAGGTATCGCCGTAGAGTAGCCATGAACCTGGCTCCCTGAGCTCCGTCCACGACCCTGTGGTCGCAGGATAGGGTGAGAGACGCGCGCCAGCCCACGACGAGCGCTCCTGACTTCACGACCGGAACCTGCCGCATCTGCCCCACCGCGAGGATCCCCGCCTCGGGCGGATTGATTATCGCGTGGAAGGAGTCGATGCCGAACATCCCGAGGTTGGATACCGTGAAGGTCCCCAGCGCGAAGTCGCCGGGCATGAGTCTCCCGGCTGCGGCCTTCTCTCTCAGAACACGTGTCTGCCTCGCAACGTCGTTTAGCGACAGCGCGTCGGCATTCTTCACGACCGGGACCACCAACCCATTGGGGGTGTCCATCGCCACCCCGACGTTGACGGCCGCCTGCCTCCTTATGCCTTCGCCGGAGAAAGAAGCGTTCATCTCGGGATGTGCCGCAAGGCTCCGGGCAACGGCCTTCACAATGATATCCGTGTATGAAACCCTGACCCCGCCGGACAGGTCGCTGGCTTTCACGAGGGATTCTCTGAAGTCGGCCAGCCTGTCGGCATCGATGTCAATCGTGAGGTAGAAGTGGGGAACGTTACGGAAACTGTCGGTAACGCGTTCGCCTGTGATGCGTTTAACGGTTGAAAGGGGCACAATCATCTCCTGGCTGTCCGCGCCGGAGGTTGCCATCGCGGCCGAATCCGGCCCCGCACCCCCGGTAAATGCGTTGTTGTTGGCGACCGCCGCCTTCGCGCTGATGGCCGCCTCTACATCCTCCTTGACGATCCGCCCCCCGGGCCCTGAGCCCTTCAGCGTGGATAGGTCAATCCCGTGTTCCCGCGCAAGGCGCTTCGCCAGCGGTGAGGCCTTTATTCCCTCTGCTACCGCGGCATCCCCTGAAGGGCCGGCCTCCGCCGCCCCGAACGCAGGCGCGCCACTGCCTCCGGCCCCGCCGGCCTCCACGGGCGAAGGGTTCGACGCTTCGGCTATATCCTCGCCGCTTATGACCTCACCCTCGGTAACGATGAACGCTACCGTTTGGCCGACGGGGACCCTCACGCCCACCGGAGTAATAATCTTCGCGAGATTCCCGCCGGCTGTGGCTTCAACCTCAACCATGGCCTTCTCGGTTTCGACCACAAACAGGGGTTCTCCCTTTTGGACGTCGTCGCCCTCGTTCTTGAGCCATTCATTTATGGTGCCGTCGCTCATCGTCAGGCCGAGCTGAGGGAACACGACCCTTTTCTTCATCCGACTCATCCTCTCGAACAGTAGCGCCTCGAGGCAGGAGCGAGGGCATGCGCGCCGAGTTGCGAATGCCCTTCGCCCCCGCGGTCGTCTTGCGGGCTACCTGGTCGCTGCGTTGACGAACTTGCCGTCCTTGACGATAAGGAGGACCTGCCTCTTCGACTTCTGGTCACCCTTCTCGTCGAACGCCGTCAACCCGGTGGGTCCGTTAAACGTCGTCTCCCTGAGAGCGTCGCGGACTTTGGCACGGTCCAGGCCCACCTTCTCGATCGCCTGTTTGATAAGGTACGGGATGTCGTACGCGTATCCGGCGTATTCCTCGGGAACCTTGCCGAACTTCGCCTGGAAGTTCTTCACGAACTTCTGCGTCTGCTCGGAGGGGTTCGACGGATCCCAGTATCCGATAACGTACGCGCCCTCTGCCGACTTACCGGCCAGTTCTATGAAGCTGGAGGACTGCACGCCCGCCGCACCCATCACGACCTGCTTCATCCCGAGGCTCCTCATCTGACGGACTATCGGGCCGGCCTCGACATAGGTGCCCAGAATCAGGATGGCATCGGGATTCGCCTTGCGCACCTTGGTGAGCTGAGGAGTAAAGTCCTTGTCGGTCATTGGCACATACGTTTCCTTTGCCACCAGTTCGACTTCGGCCTTTCTCTTCTGCGCCTCACCTTCGGCTGCTGCGAGGAGCCCGCGTCCGTAGTCGTCGTTCGCGTAGATTATGGCTATTTTTTTAGCCTTGAACGTCGCTATGGCTTGATTTATCATCTCCGGTCCCTGCATCTGGTCGTGCGGAATCGTGCGGTAGAAGTTCTTGAACCCCTGCTGTGAAACATGCGGAGCGCTGGAGCTTGAGGAAATGGTCGCCAGGTTTGCCGAGTCGTATATCGGTAACGCGGCCATGGTGCAGGAACTGTAGAGATGTCCGATATTCGCCACGAACCTGGTGTCGCCGGCGATCTTCTGGGCCACTACCGCCGCTTCCTTGGCGTCTGCCTTATCATCGAAAATAACGATCTCGATCTTGGCACCCTTGATCCCGCCCGCCGCGTTGATCTCCTCAACCGCCAGTGTGGCGCCGTTCTTCATCATTTCGCCCATGTTGGCGGCGTCACCGGTCAAGGGCCCCGCCATACTGATGAAAATTTTCTCAGGCCACTGAGGTTTGGCTGGCTCGGCGGGTTTGGGCGCCGCGGCCTGCTGGCCGCAGCCGGCCAGGAGTGCCGTAACGAGCAACAACGATACCACGATACAGAACAGTCGTGTCCTGGCATTCGCAAACATCTTCACTCGTCTCTCCTTTCGTTTCGTGTCCGATCGTTTCGTGTCCGACCTGTTTGGTACGTCACCGGCAAACACCCTTTACCCCCTCACTTTTCACCCCTTTCGTCGCATCATTGAGAGAGATACAGCCTACTCTTCACCGAGATACGCTTTCCTGACGAGGTCGCTTCCCAGCAGCTCTCGTGCGCCGCCCGCCATCGCGATGCTACCGGTCTCGAGGACGTAGGCCCGGTCGGCGATTCTCAAGGCCTGCAGGGCATTCTGCTCAACAAGGAGGATGGTGGTTCCCTCCTCGCGTATCTCGCGGATTATCCTGAAAACGTCCTTGACTAGCGTGGGTGCAAGCCCCATGGAGGGCTCGTCCAGCAAGAGTAACTTGGGGCGGCTCATGAGTGCACGACTGGTTGCGAGCATCTGCTGCTCCCCGCCGCTCAGAGTCCCCGCAAGCTGGTTACGGCGCTCGCCCAACCTGGGGAATCTCGTCATGAACTTCTCCACGTCCCTCTTCACGCCGTCCCTGTCGGACCGGACGAAGGCGCCCATCAGCAGGTTCTCGAGGACTGTGGATAACGGGAAGACGTTCCTCCCCTCGGGGGCCTGGCTGATGCCCATCTTGACTATCTGCTCAGGGGTTTTGTCGTCGATCTTGCTCCCCAGGTACGCGATGCTACCGCTGGTGGGTCGCACCAGACCCGATATCGTCTTCAGCAGGGTGCTCTTGCCTGCCCCGTTTGAGCCGATCAAGGCGACTATCTCCCCCTGGTTGACCTCGAGAGAGACCCCCCGCAAGGCCTCGATCGCACCATAATGCACGTACAGGTCATTGACGGCGAGCATCTCTCAGTCCTCCGATCCCAGATACGCCTTGATGACGGCAGGGTCGCGGCTGACTTCGTGCGGAAGCCCTTCCGCAATCTTCTGCCCGGCGTCCAGGGCGATAACCCTGTCCGATATGCCCATTAGAACCTTCATGTTGTGCTCGATGAGAAAAACGGTGACCCCTGACTCCCTGATCTTCTGGATCCAGCCCATCATGGTGGAAGATTCCTGCGGGTTCATGCCGGCGGTCGGCTCGTCGAGCAGAACGATTTCCGGTTCACTCGCGAGTGCGCGAGCGAGTTCGACCCTTCTCTGCTCGCCGTAGGGAAGGTTCCCCGCAAGCTCGGATTTTCTCGGCAGGAGACTCAGGAAGGCGAGCAATTCCTCGGCCTTTTCCTTCGACTGCTTCTCGCAGTCGCGAAAGCGGCGGTTCCGGAGGAGGGCGTCCATGAGGTTAACCTGCAACCTGCAATGCATCCCCGTTTGAACGTTTTCGAGCACTGTGGCGTTCGAGAACAGGCGTATATTCTGGAACGTCCTGGCCATCCTGCATCTGGTAATCTCGTAAGGAGGCAGTCCCCCAATGCTCTGTCCACTAAAGATGACCTCTCCGGAGGTCGGCCTATAAACCCCTGTAAGCACGTTGAACACGGTGGTCTTCCCGGACCCGTTGGGTCCGATCATCCCGAATATCTGGCCCTTTTCGATCTGGAAATCAAGCTGGGACACGGCCTTGAGACCACCGAAGTGCCTCGATAGCTTCCTGGCTTCCAAAACGACCATGCATCCACACCTGCCTTCGATGGCTGGTCTACGCGGGAGTCGCTCCCGGCCCCACATTGCCGACGGGTTGGGCCGGTCCCGGTTGCACCGGTTTCTTCTTGCGGCCCACCGCAATCGTGCCCATAATGCCCTGTGGCCTCCAGATCATCAGGAGAACCATGATCAGGCCGTTAATCAACATCCGGTACGCATATAGAGGCCTGAATACCTCGGGTATGAGAACCAGGATGGCGGCGCCAAGGATCGAGCCGGGTATGCTGGCCAGTCCCCCGAGGATTATCATCTGGAACATCAGCAGGGACTCGTCCAGGTTGAAGCTCATCGGACCTATGAACCTCAGGTACACAGCCAGCAAGCTCCCCGCCATACCCGTAAGAGCAGCGGAGAGAGTGAAGGCCTCGACTTTGTAATACGTGGTATTGATCCCCATCGCGGCGGCGGCAAGCTCGTCTTCGCGAATGGCCACGAGGGCCCGCCCCACCTTGGAATGTACAATCCGGTAGACCACAAGTATGGTCAGGACAAGGCAGGCAAGGTACAGGTAGTAGTAATCCTGGCTCGTCCTGAACTGGTACCCGGCTATGCTCGCAAAGGGAATGCCGGGGATTCCCATTGGGCCCCTCGTTACGTCGACCCAGTTCAGGAAGATAATGCGAAGGATCTCGGCGAAGCCGATTGACACTATGATCAGGTAATCACCGGACACCCTCAGTGTCGGCAGGCCGACCAAAAGCCCTGATAGAGCAGCGATAAGCGTGGCTGCCACAGTTGCGGTAATGAACGACCATTTCAGTTTGATCATGAGCAGGGTCGCGGTGTATGCGCCGATACCATAGAATCCCGCGTGTCCCAGGGCGAGCTGACCGGCGTAGCCGCCCACCAGGTTCAGGCTGAGCGACAGGATCCCGTACAGCATGATCATGTTCGCTACCCTGAGGATGTACTGGTCGGTTACTACCTTTGGAACCAGGAGCACCAGCAAGATCATCAAGGGGCATATTGTCCGCGCGTTTTTCTTGATCAGGTTGCTGATCCTCTTTGTCGAACTCATGCTCGCTGACCGCTCCCCCCCGTCGTCGGTTTGCCCAGTAGTCCCGTCGGCTTGAATAGCAACAGCACTATCAGGACCCCAAAGCTTATGGCGTCGCGGTACGCCGATGAAATGAACCCTGAAGCCAGAGCCTCCATGAGCCCGAGAAGTATGCCGCCCAGAAAGGCGCCGTATATGTTGCCCAGCCCGCCCAGGAGACCGGCCGTAAACGCCTTCATGGTGCCGAGGAAGCCCATCCCGATGAACACACTGTTGTAGTAAGCGGCAAACAGAATGCCGGCGGCAACGCCTAGAACAGCGCCAAGTGAATACACGATAGAGATGATCTTGTTAACCGGAATCCCCATGAGCTGAGATGTGGGGATGCTCTGCGCCACACAACGAACCGCGATGCCGATCTTGGTCCTTTCCACCAGAAGGCCTACAACGAGCATCAGGATTAACGCGATCCCGAAAATGGTTATCTCCATGGTGGAGAACCTCACCCCGCCCACTTCGTAAAAGTAGCGGGGAATGACCTCCGGGAAGGGATAGGTCTTCGTACCCCAGACGAGTTGCGCCGAGTTCCTGAGCACCAGCGCTGCGCCGACCGCGCTTATCATCGGGGCAGCCTGATGCGAACCGCGGATCGGCCTGTACGCGAACCGCTCTATGCTGAAACCTATTAACGCCCCACACACGCACGCTCCCAGAATCATTGCGGGCACGCTGGCTGTGGCCAGGATGACCGACAAGGCGACGAATGTACCGAACATGTACGTGTCGCCGTGGGCGAAGTTCATGAGTTTCAGAATGCCGTATATGATGCTGTAGCCGATCGCTATGAGCGCGTATATGCTGCCCATGGCCAGACCGTTTGCGAGCTGGCTCAGCACATATTGCGCGTCCACCGCCATCCCCCCATTTCTAACAGACTCTTCAACGGCTGTCGCGGATCATCACGCGGTACGCTTATCCCTGTCATGAGGCTGGTGTGCGAAGTGCGCCCCCGACACAGTCCTGCGGTCCTGCGCAAATCGCTTGAGGGACAGGTTACCGATGTAGACGGACGGGCGGGAGTCCATGATCAGCTCGGCCATGACCTTGCCTATTCCCGGCGTCAGGGCGAACGCGTGACCCGAACCGCCGCACGATACGAAAACACCGGGGACCCCGAGTTCACCCATAATCAGCACGTCGTCTTCGGAGAAATCTATCGTTCCCACCCAGCTCCTGATGATGTTGGCCTTACGGAGCAATGGAACGACTTCGCTGATGAACTTGGCCGAGCGAATCATCTCGGGGAGAAGCGTACGCTTGCTGAAACCGGAGAGGCCGGGAAGGTTCGTGTTGCCGATTATCACGTTGCCGTCGACCCTTTGCAGGCACACGGCGTGCGTGCTCAGCACCAGCGGCTTCACCACTGGCGGCAGCGGTTCCGTTACCATCATCTGGTTGGGGCAAGCATATATGGGCAGCCTGACCCCGAGCTTCTCCGCCAGCGGGGCCGACCACGGCCCGGCAGCGAGTACAGCGACAGGGGCCTCAATGCGGCCCCTGTCGGTAATGATCGCGAACAGCCTTCCGGCGGAGAATTCGAACCCGGTCACGGTGGTATCGTTGTAGAATGCCACACCACGCCGTTTGGCCGCTGCGACCAATCCTTTAACTGCTTTAACGCAGTAAACCTGGGCATCGGACGGGCAGTGAACCCCTCCGACTATGTGTGAAGATACCGCGGGGAACCTGCGACGGATTTCGGCGCCGTCCAGGAACTCCACGTTAACTCCGCTATCCTGCTGGGTCTTCGCGACCTTCGCTTGATACTCGGCCTCTTCCTCGTTGGAGGCGACCCACAGGTAGCCCATCTCGTAGTACTGGAGGTCTTCTCCCAGTTCATCGCCAAGGAATGGCCAGATTCCGGCCGACTCCAGTCCCAGGGGAAGCTCGAGCGGGTGCCGGCCGAGCATACGAATGCCTCCCGGGTTCCTCCCCGATTGCTCGCACCCTGGCGCACCCTTGTCAACCACGACCACGTTTTTCTGGCCCTTCTTAGCAAGGTAGTACGCGATTGCGCATCCGAGAGCACCAGCGCCTATCACCACCACATCCGCCTTCACGGTGGACTGGAACTGGGGCTTTGGCTGTGCCTTTATCAGACGAACGTCCGAGTCGTCATCCGGAAGCAGACCCGTGGGACTCTCGTGTCCGTCGTACGCGTCCGCCAGGATCGAAATGGGGATGGGCCTGACGGGAGGACGCCGGCTGTCCGGAAGGACGAACTCCGGCGCGGCCCCGGTCCTCTGCCTGACGACATTGGCAACCAGGCGCCCGCACACGCCTCCCTGGCAGAGGCCCATTCCCGCCCGAGTGAACCGCTTGACCCACGTTACGGAGCCGGCGCCAGAAGCGATAGCCGACAGCACTTCCTCTTCAGTTATCTCCTCGCAACGACAAACAAGGTTCGATGTATTGGACATGTCATTCGTCTCCCCGCGGCGCCTGATCTCCTACCCCTCGAGCATGGCCCTCGCCGCCGCAACGATCTTCTCCGGCGTGGGTATGATGTAGTTCTCCATGGGTTTGCTGAACGGCGTGGGCACGTCCATGGTGGCGACGCGCACTACGGGTGCATCCAGGTAATCGAATCCCTTCTCGGCGACCTCGGCGGCAATTTCCGCGCCGGTGCTGCCGCGACGGCAGTCGTCGGTGGCGACGATCAACCTACCCGTCTTCTTCACTGACTCCAGGACCGTGTCCATGTCCATCGGTGACAGCGTCCTCATGTCGATGACCTCGGCCTCGACCCCGTCTTCCTTTGACAGGACAGCGGCCGCCTGCATGGACTTGTGGACCATGTTGGAGTAAGTGGCTATGGTAAGGTCGGAGCCCTTACGCTTGATGTCCGCCTTCCCTATCGGCACGGTGTAATCTCCCTCGGGCACCTCTCCCTTGACCGTGTAGTAGAGGAAGCATTGCTCGAAGAATATCACCGGGTCGTCCGACCTGATGGCTGCCTTGAGGAGGCCCTTCGCATCGTATGGAGTCGCGGGGGCGACCACCTTCAGGCCGGGCATGTGCATCAACATCGCCTCGGGGCGCTCGTTGTGCTGCGCGGCCGTCGAGCGACCGATCGCGTTCACTGTCCTGATGACCATGGGCACCTTCACCTGGCCTCCGCTCATGTACCTGACCTTGGAGACCTGGTTCCATATCTGCTCCCAGCAGCACCCGAGGAACGAGGAGAACATGATCTCCGGGACCGGGCGAAGCCCTGTGAGGGCGGCGCCAAGCGAAGCCCCGACAATGGCGTCCTCGCTGATCGGCGTGTCGCGCACCCTATCCTCGCCAAACTCCTTTTGCAGCCCTTTGGTGATCCCGAAGTTGCCGCCTATCCTCCCGATGTCCTCGCCAAGGCAGAACACCGCCTTGTCCCTGCGCATTTCCTCACGAAGAGCTTCCGTCAACGCCTCCGCGTATGTAATCTCCCTCATCTACACCACCTCCGAGAACAGGTCATCAAGGGCTTCTTCCGGCGCCGGGAACTCGCTCTTCCTCGCGCGGGCCACTGCGTCGGCCATTTCCGCTTCGACTTTGCCATAGAGGGCTTCGACTTGCTCGGCGGTCATGTATCCGTGGCCGATGAGATGCTTCGTCATGATCTTTATGGGGTCGATCTCCTTCGCGCGGGCGACCTCATCCTTTGGCCGGTACTCCTGAGCGTCCCCTTCTTCGTGACCCCTCTGTCTCAGGGTGTCGCAGACGAGCAGCGTCGGCCCACCACCCGAGCGCGCACGTTCCACCGCCTTCTTCGCGGCCTCGTAAACCGCCATGGCGTCGTTGCCGTTAACCACGGCTCCGGGCATCCCGTAGGAGCTAGCCCTCGTGCTCAGGTCCTGGATACGAGTCGATTTTTCACGCGGCACCGATATGGCCCACTTGTTGTCCTCGCACACGAATATGACCGGCAGGTCCCATATGGCCGCCATGTTCAGGGCCTCGTGGAATGAACCCCTATTTGTCGCGCCGTCCCCGAAAAATGCGACCGCCACCTGGTCGGTCCCGCGAATCTTCGCTGAGAGAGCGGCTCCGGTGGCGATCGGTATCCCCGAACCTACTATTCCATTTGAACCCAGGACCCCGTTCTCGAAGTCCATGGTGTGCATCGATCCGCCCTTACCCTTGTTGCACCCGTCCTTTCGACCCATCAGCTCGGCCATCATCCGGAACGGGGGCGATCCCTTTGCTATACAGTGACCGTGCCCGCGGTGCGTACCGGTAACGTAATCGTCCTTGCGGAGGTTGGCGCACACGCCGGCGGCTATGGCCTCCTCGCCGATGTACGTGTGCAGCACCCCGCCCATAAGGCCTTCGCTGAAAATCTCGATGGCGTGTTCCTCGAACTTCCTCATCCGGAGCATCGTCTCCATGATCTTGATAGCGACTTCCTTCACCGGATCTCCCCCTTCAACCGGCAGCCCTGCGCCGGTCAGACCAGCGGTCTTGCACGGTATACCTTGGTAAGGTTGTGGTATACCACACATTCGATGGTGATTCCTGAAATCCTTCCACGGGGTTAATCCGCGTTCAACATCAGCTCAACAATGGCTTGACACTCGAGCAGAGACGGCCCGGGGCGACCGGGCCGTCTGGTTAGTGAAAGGTTCGCCTGCTTCGCCAGGTGGCGTCCAGTTAGCTAGGTGGCCGCCCACTCGATGCCCAGTTCGGCGAGCTTTCCTCGCGTGGGTTCGCCATCCTGGTTCCAGCCTGACATCTCGTAGAGGAGTGCCAGCGAATCGCGGAATTCCCTCTCTTCCACGACAGAACCCTTCAGGACGCCGGACTCGATGGGCTTCAGGAAGCAAGTGTTGATGGTGTCATCGGCGGCCGAGAATCCCTCTCTCAGGTCGAATATCCTGCCGAGATTGTGGGCGCGCTCGCCAACTTTCAGGAGTTCGTGAACGCTAGTCTGCCAGCCCGTCACGGCCTTGACGATGTCCACGACCTCTTGCGGACGCCAGGGGGTGAGCATGCAGATGTGCCCACAGTTTATGAAATGGTACCAGTTGACCACATAGTATGTCAGCCTGACCTTTCGCGGGGAAAGCTCCGCCTCGTGCAGCCCTTCGAGGATCCCGAACGGCTTGAGCGCATCGACGCTTTTGTTCCACATGGTGTCATGGATATTGTGACAGTGGTCACTCCCCGTGGGGGATATGGCATACCCGAGACCCAGCCCCTTCTTGAACCTCGGATCGTGCAGCGGTGTCTCCTGGCCTTTAATATGGTAGGCGTACTGCTCCGAGCCACGGCCGATCTTCCGGGAAGCGCGGTGCGAGCCCTCTGCAAGGATGTCCCCGAAGCCCTGCCTTGAGGCGATCATGTCGAGGCACTCAAGCATGGCTTCCGCGTTTCCGAAGCGGAGGTCCAGTCCTCCCGTGTCTTCCTTCGAGAGAATGCCTCTCTCGAAGCACTCCATAGCGAAGGATATTGTCACGCCGGCGGATATTGTGTCGATACCGTAGCGATTACACATCTCGTTGCCCTTCACGACTGCATCGAGGTCGTCCACGCCGCAGTTGGACCCGAAGGCGGCCATCGTCTCATACTCCGGCCCACCATAATCCGGATCGACCTTGTACTTGCCGTCGGAAGCGCACACCGACTTGCAAGGGATCGGGCATCCGTAGCAGCTGTGCCTTTTGATCTGGAACCTATCCCTCACCAGTTCGCCGGAGACCTTCTCTGCCCCCTCGAAATACGTCGAGCGGAAGTTCCTCGTCGGCAAGCCCCCCGCGGCATTGAGGATGAGGACCGACCCCGCGGTACCCGTGTCAAAATACCTTGGTACTCTCGTCCGGGCCTCGTCCGCCATCAGCTTTGCAAAGGCGCGTACCCCGTCGGGGTCAGCCATAGTCAGCTGCCCCTCCCCCTTAACCGCGATCGCCTTGAGGTTCTTCGAACCCATGACCGCACCCATGCCGGTCCGTCCGTACAGGTGCCGGAGGTCGTTTGCCACCGTAGCATACCTTACGCGGTTCTCTCCAGCGACGCCGATCTGGGCCACACTAACGCGGGGGTCCCCGAGTTCGTCACGTATAGCAGACTGCACGTCTTTGGGTTCCTTACCCCAGTAACCCCTGGCGTCCCTGATTTCCATCTTCTCGGGGGATATGAAGAGGTACACGGGGTGCGCCGCTCGGCCTTCGATGATGAGCGCATCGTAGCCCGTCCTCTTGAACGCTTGCGGCCATACTCCACCCGCCTCGCTGGTCCCGTAGCCCCCTGTGAGGGGAGATTTGGCCCCCACGCTGCTCCTACACGTACCCGCTATGTTCGACCCCGCGAGGATTCCCGGAGCGAACACCAGTTTATTCTCCGGCCCAAACGGGTCGGTCCCCGTTTTCAGTTCCTTGAAGAGGAAGTAGGACGTGAAGCCGTGACCGCCCAGATAGGTACGGTAGAATTCTTCCGGGTATTCTTCGGTGCGCCACGTCCCCGACGTGAGGTCCACCCGCAGGATCTTTCCGTTAAAGCCGTTGCCCATTGCTGTCACCTCCACAAGAATGCCCGGTCCCTTTCTCGTCCACTTCTACGACGACCATGCCCAGGTCCGTGTCTACAGCTACTATTACGCCATCAACCAGGCGTTCGAACGACTCCGCGGGAACCTCAACCACCGGGATACGCTTCTCGTACAGAACCTCCGCAATTATGCACCCCGTCACGAGAACCGGATCGGTTGTGATGTTGATGACTGCCAGCGGCGCTCTGCCGCTGCGGACCGCGTCCACGAGCACCGCGGCACTGGTGCTGGAGCCCCTGCCTTCAGGATACGCGAAGATGAAGCCCGCCCAGCTTCTTCCCTCGAGTTCGTGCCCCTTCTCGATCACGACTCCTCTCGCAGGGTCGAGGCCGCCCCACAACGACAGCGGCTGGCGGGTGACCACCGCCCTCCCCTTGACCTTCCCCGGTATCACCGTACGGGATATGGACAGGGTTACCGCGGCCATTCGATCACCTCCGGGCGAAACCAGATACTGCGACCTCAGCGCACTCCTCGAGCGACCCGAGCAGGACTGCGTCGCATCTGGACCTGCTGTAGAACGCGAACTTACCGGAATTGGTCATAAGCGAACCGAAATCCCATGCTTCCGAGGGCCAGCTCAGCAGGCACGAGTCGGTGCTGATTTCGACGCCGGACTCGCGCAGCGCCCCACCGATACCCGTCTCGTCCGCCCAGCTCGCAGTGACCCGATTAGTGAACACCCACACCCTGGTCGACGGCGAAACCCGCCTGCCTCCCAGGGCCGACGCCAGCCGCCTCATCTCGTCAAATGAAAAGTGCGGGCATCCGAGGGCGACCAGCTCCACGGGGCCCCCGTCGGTGGAGGACAGGCGGCGGGCCGTGCCCATTAAGTCTTCCAGCGAGAATTCGTATTTCTCGGGCTTTGCGCCCCTCAGGACCGTTTCCAGGGTGGGCGCTTCAGGCGTGATTCCGGCGGCATGAAACATCCCGACAGCTCCGCCCGACGCCGCGCTGGCTCCCAACGCCTTGAGTTCGTCCGCCCGGAAACTCCGCGGGATTCCCGTCAGCACGGGCACCCTTGCCCCCGCTATCTCCCCGGTCAGGTGCCCTATCGCGGAGGCAAGCACATCCTTGCCTCCATCGTGGTTCTCGAGACCGCGAAACGCCAGGTGCACGCTGGGTTCTCTGGCGTCGTCGAGATACAGGCCGAATCTGGGCGCCCGTCCGGTGATGGCTACACACAGCGGGACAAAGTCGCCATATCTGGGCGTCCTGGCTCCGAGCACAGAATTGGCGTACACTATCGCATTCGATTCCGACCAGGCGACCAGCTCTCCGAAACGCGGATGCATCCCTACCTGGTATGGGGCGCACGTCCAGGTCGGGATGCACCCCATACTCAAATATGCCTGCTCCATTGACGCGCACTTGCCGGCGAAAACCTGAGGGAGGCCGAACCGGCGCCAGTTCGTCGCGTCGCGGCCGCTGATGTTGAGGGTGGTTGGCACTCTCACCCGCGCGCCCAGCGACGCGAACTTGAGGGCGAAATCGAGACCGCCTTCACCGGAAGTCCCGAATGAGACTCCGCCTATGTGGACCCCATGCGCGTCGACGAGTTCATCGGCGCCGTAAGCGTCGCCGACCCGCACCAGGATCTCCATCGCCGCCCTGACCGCCGGTCCCTCGCGACCCTCAAGCATCATTTCGTCCCTGCGCGACAGGTTCATTATCATCACCCCGCCCGGTACCGCCGGCCCACCTCGTCGAGTGGCCAGGGCCAGCCACGGGCTGCCCATCACGGCCGCCCGGTTAGTAGTAGCCCCCGTCCACGCGGATGGACTGCCCGCTCACGTGCCTCGATTCCTCGGAGGCCAGGTAAATCACCAGGCCGCACAGATCCTCGGGGTCGCCCAGCCTTCCGGTGGATGTCCTGGAAACAAACCTCGTGGAGACGGCGGGGTCGGAGAGCACGGGCCTCGCCATTTCCGTCATCATGACGCCCGGCGCAACCGAGTTTACCGTGATGTTATGGCGCCCCCACTCGGCCGCGAGTACGCGCGTGAGTTGCCTCACGGCCGCCTTGGATGCCGAGTAGACGGTGCGGTTGGGCAGCACTTCCTCCTGCCAGATCGACGTTATGTTAACTATGCGCCCGTAGCCCCGGCGGATCATCTCCCTGCCGGCCGCCTGGCAGCACAGGTAGACGCTCTTCACGTTTGTGGCGATCACCCTGTCCCACTCGTCTTCAGGTATGTCTTCGAACGGCAGCCTGCTCAGTGTCCCCGCGTTGTTGACCAGGATCTCCAGGCTCCCGAAACGCTGGACGACGGCGTCCACCATCGCGTCAACCTGTTCCCGCGAGGATACGTTGCAGCGGAAGAACGAGGCCTCTCCTCCGGCGGCTGCGATCTCCTCCACAACCTTCGCTCCGGCTTCACCCCCGCGCGCGACCACCGCCACGCGCGCCCCTTCGCGAGCCATGGCCATGGCCATCGCCCGGCCGAGCCCGCGGGACCCACCTGTTACAATGGCGACCTTGCCTATGAGCCTGGGCAGACTGCATCCCTCCCGCGCTAGCGGTCCGCTGCCGAATCCGATACTACTCTTGCTGTCACGGCAAAGATCGGGTCTGCCGTTACGGCTTCCGTCGTGCCTCCGCCAAGTAGACCTCTTCCGCCGCTGCCAGGGCAGACCCCACGTCCGCGGAGAACCCCATCGACCTGAGCACCGAACCCATGGCCGAAAGAAACAGCAGCACGTTATGTCGCCGCGACGTGTGACCCATGAGGCCCACGCGCCAGACCTTCCCCTTCATCGCCCCGAGGCCGCCGCCGATTTCAATGTTGTACTCGTTAAGCAACCTCGACCTCCCAGTGGCGTCGTCTATCCCCTCCGGAATCGATACGGTGGTCAGCGAAGGAAGCCGGAACTCGGGCGCCACGAATGGTTTCAATCCCATCGCCTCAAGGCCCGCTACGAGCGCCGACCAGTTCTGCCTGTGCCGGTTGAACCGCGCCTCCAGCCCTTCTTCCGCGATTATCCTCACCGCCTCGTGCAGCGCGTATATCATGTTGACCGGTGCGGTGTGGTGGTAGAACCGCTCCTTGCCCCAGTACCTCTGGATCATGTTCAGGTCCAGGTACCAGCTCTGGACCTTTGTCTTGCGCTCAGCCACGACCTTCGCGGCCCTGTCGTTCAGCGTCACGGGGGCCAGTCCAGGCGGGCAGCTCAAGCATTTCTGAGTTCCCGAGTAAACGAAGTCGAACCCCCGCCTGTCGACGTCGACAGGCACACCACCGAGAGACGTCACGGTGTCGACCAGCACCATGGCACCGTTGGAATGGGCTATCTCTACGATCTCGTCCAGTGGCTGGAGGACGCCGGTCGAGGTTTCGGCGTGCACGATGGCTAGGACCTTCACTCCCTTCGTGCGCGAGAAGGCCGCACGAACGCCGGCCGGGTCTACCGGTTGGCCCCGCGGGGCCTCGACCACCGTCACCTCGGCGCCACAGCGCGAGGCGACGTCCGCCAGTCTTTCGCCGAACACACCGTGTACGCACACAATCGCGCGGTCGCCCGGCTCTAGCAGGTTGACGCAGGACGTCTCCATCCCGGCGCTCCCCGTCCCGGGCATGACCAGTGTGAGATGGTTGGTGGTCTGGAACACCGACTTCAGCAGGTCCATCGTCTCAGTCATGATCGCGAGGAACCTGGGATCGAGATGCCCGAGCGTGGGCTCCGACATCGCCCTCAGGACCCGCGGGTCGCAGTTGCTGGGCCCCGGGCCCATCAGGAGCACTTCCTTCGAATTCCTCGAGCTGCCGTAGCAGGCCCTAGACTCGTCGGTCATTATGCACCCTCCCTCCGTCTGTTCCGGCGCGCGCGTTCGAACGCGCGTACTCGGCCTGTGCGTAACCGAGGCACGCCGAGAGTTCGCGGGCCGCGGTCACCACGAGGTTCACAAGGCACTCCCTGCCGCCGGCTCCGAGCCTGGCGGCGGGGCCGGAGACGCTGATTGCTGCCACTGCCCGCCCTGTAGTGTCGCGGACGGGGGCGGCAATGCACACGACCCCTTCCTCCCGCTCCTCGTCGTCCACCGCGAACCCCGCCGCCCGAACCTTCTCGAGCTCCGCCTCGAGGTCCGCAGCCACGCACATGGTTTTCGGGGTGAACCTCTCGAGTTCACAGTCATCGATGATCTTCCCGAGTTCCTCCGGGCTGAGGTCCGCCATGAGTGCTTTCCCGACGCCCGTGCAGTGCGCGGGGACTCTGGCGCCGAGGCGGGTGAACGTTTTCATCACCCTGTCGGGTAGACTCTGAGCGACGTATACGACCGAGTCGCCGTCAAGGATTGCGAGGTTGGCAGTCTCCCCCGTCGCCTCCATGAGCCGCCTGAGATACGGGTCGGCGGCATCTCGTATGTCCAGCGTCTCGGCCACCGCCGCGCCGACCGCAAACGCCCTCAGCCCGAGACGGTACTGCCGCGTGGCCGGGTCTTGCCCCACAAACCCCCGGCGGCGAAGCGTGACCACAATGTGGTGCAGCGTGCTCGGCCTCAGACCGAGGCGCGAAGCCATCTCGCCCAGGCTCATCGGGCGTCGCTCGCGAGCCAGGAGCTCCATGAGCGAGAGCGCCTTGTCGACGGAGCCCAGCATCATTTCTCCAACGCCGCGAGCGTATTGTCGAGTATAGTTTTCAGCTCCTCTCGCTGCTGGGCGCCGAGCGGCAGCAGCGGGGGCCTCGGGTCGCCACCGAAGTACCCGATCATGTCGAGCGCCGCCTTCAGCCCGGCGATTCCCCATTTGGCGGTGACCGCCGCGTTGAGATCCAGTATCCGCATCTGAAGGTCCCTTGCGGCCGCCAGATTGCCCCCGTTGAAGAGACTGACTATACTAGCGCAGGCATCGGGGATCACGTTGGCTACAGCCAGCGTACCCCCCACGCCGCCCATCATCAGAGTCGGCAGGAGGAAGCTCCCCGACCCCGCGAACACCGCGAAGCCGCGCCGCGACCCCGCAACGATGTTGGAGATCTGGACGATGTCGCCCGAGCTGTCCTTGACCCCGATGATGTTCGGGTGGGCGGACAGCTGGACAACCAGCGAAGACGCCAGGTTGACTCCTGTATTGCGCGGCATGTTGTACAGCATAACGGGGCAGGGGCATCGGTCCGCTACGGCCGTGAAGTGCGCTTTCAGAGCGGCGTCCGTCATGGCGCCCTTGTAGTACCACGGGGTAACCACCAGGACTGCGTCGGCGCCGAGCGCGTGCGCGCGTTTGGACAGGCGCACGGTGGCGCGGGTGGACTCGCAACCTGTCCCCGCGATCACCTTCTTGTCGGGGGTCAGGTTTTCCCTCGTGAACGCGATCAGGCGCTCCTTCTCATCCTCGTCGAGCAGCACGAATTCACCGTTCGAGCCCAGAACGACCACGCCGGCCAGCGATGTCTTGGACCATTTGGCCAGGTTCTCTTTCAGCCGGCCATAGGCGACTTCCCCGCCCTCGAACGGCGTTGGTACCGGAGCGAATATCCCAGAGAACAACTTCATACCACCTCGATTCGGGCGACGGCCCGCATGATTTCACATCTTGAAATGCTTGTCACTATACGAAACAGGGGGTCTTATTCTTCGTGGGGCCACAATAATCCTTCAGTCAACCGGCAGGCGGCGTGCCTGGCAGTTGGCAGCATGGCCGGCGGCAGGCGGCGGCCAGCGGTTAGCAGCTCCGGCGCTGGCCGGGGCAAGGCAGCGCCAAGGTTAAAGCCGGCCCAATCCAGGGCCGGCCTACCGGCGCGTTGACTTGCGGTCCGCTTACACCCTATCTCACCTTGTACTTCTCCGTTACGCCCAGTTCGTCCATCAACCGCCGCATCTCGGCCATGCGGTCGGGGGCCATCTCCGGAAGCGGCAGCCGCGGCTTGCCACACGGTAGCCCGAGGATGCCGAGAGCCGCTTTTACCGCCACGGGGTTCGTGACGCTGTAGAGCATCTTCAATAGCGCGTAGTACTTGAAGAAGATCTCCCTCGTGCGCTCGACGTCCTCGAACGTCCGCCACGGCCTGGACATGGCGGCCATTTCCTCGGGAATGATGTTCCCGCCGATGTTGGCCGTCCCGTGCCCACCCAGTCCGAGCGTCGGTATGGTTATCGAATACGCCGGGTAGTCGCAGCACAGAACGTGCAGCTTCCCTTTGGTGAGGCTGAGCACATCCGCGAGCTGCGAGACGTTCGGCATGGCTTCCTTGTCGGCAACGAAGTTGGGGCATTCATCCACCAGCCTGGCTATGGTGGCCGGGTCGATGTTGACCCCGACACGAATCGGGTTATTGTACACCGCGGTGGGAATGGACACGCTCTGCATGACCGTCTTGAAGAACTGGAACACGGCCTCCTGTGGAGGTCTGATATACGACGGGATGACAAACAGCACCCCGTCCGCCTCGTTTTCCTCGGCAAAACGCGCGAGTTTAATCGTCTCCTTAGTGTTGGAGCAGGTAACCCCGAAGAACGTGGGCACCTTCCCCTTCGCGTAGGGAGCCACGCGCTTGATGATCTCGCGGCGCTCGTCGATAGACAGCATCGATGTCTCCCCCGTGGAGCCCATCACCAGTAGCGCCGAGGTCCCGTGCCCGGCCTGGAAATCGATAGTCTCATGGAACCCCTCGAAGGCAACCTCGTCATCCGGTGTGAATGGGGTTGCAATGGCAACCCACGACCCACTCGGTCTCAGCATGCCAGCTCACTCTCCCTCATCTGTCCGGTGCGTCATTGGTTGCTGCGGGATGGTGCTACTTGCCCTCGTCAGGGCAGGCACGCTGATTCGATGACCTCCGCAGCAAGCCTCGCCGCGGTGTCCACCAGTTTCAGGCACTTCTCGCGCCTCTGCTTATCCGAATGAAACTTCGCGTACTGCTCGGGGATGCGAAGATCGTACCCGGTAAGGTCCCTGCAGTATATGCCGCCTTCGGCCCTGATGAACTCGTCCATGAACCGGCGTACCGCAGCGTGGACTGCGTCATACAGGTCCTTTTGATCGGGGCTGGTCCTGTTGGCCTTCAGACCGATAGCCATCACTCCGCCGGTAACCGCTCCGCACGCGTCGCCGTACCGGCCGATCCCCCCGCCGAACCCCGTCGCTACGGTCGGGACCGCCGGCAGTCCGAATGCCTCGGTCAGCCCCATCAGGACGGACTCAGCACAGTTAAAGCCCTTGCGAAAGGCTGTGGTCGCAACCTCGCTCGCCTTCGCCACCGCTTCACTCACGGTAACGCCCCCTTCTTGGCAGTTGTTCCTCAACAGACGGGGTACTGCTTTCGAGGGTGGCGGTCGTTTCCCCTCCTGCTCACTCGCTCGTACAATTAGACCAATTCATACGAGTGCCCCGGCATTCGACGAATATTGAGCGATTTCGACATAAGTGGTAGGATATGTATAGGGGTGGGGGGGGTTCTTCTTCGTTTTCGGGCTTTCATCAAGTAACGCCCTCCATTCGCATACTTGTATTCCGGGGTGAGTGAGTGCAAGTAGTGGTCTGGGACAAGCCCGAACTAAGGGTGAGCATAGTTACGTTCATCAACCTGCAACACCGTGTAACGGTTGATGGCAACCTGGGCCCGCTCCATAAGCACTCGTGCAGCATCGAAGTTGAGATCACCCCCCCACACGAAAACATAATACCGTTCGCTGAGATAGAGTCCGAGGTCAGGGCGCAGGTCATGCCGTTCGATGGGAAGACGCTGAACGACATGGCCAACTTCCGGGACATCAATCCCACTATCGAGAACCTCGGGTGTCACCTGTATAATCGCCTCACAGTCATCCTTGCCGAGTACGGCGCGGTCTTGCACTCGGTTACGGTGAATGAGTCGCCCACGAGGAGCGTCAAGCTCATAAACCCCCTCTCGGGGTCGAGGCAGGGAGCGCCGGATGGGGTGATGGCCCCGCCCAGCAACGAGTCCAGGGCGCCGTTCGGCAACTTGCCGGCGAGTCCCAACCAGCGAGCCGCGTACGAGTTCGGAGACCCCGTCCCCATTATCTCAGGCACCCGGCCGGGCGAAAGCTCGTCGCTGGATGGACGCGGGCAGATTCCGCCCAATCAAGGAAACGACAAAGCCTCAAGTTCAGACTACCGTGGAGGGAATCCGGAAGTCGCCACACCACTACCCGGCCCTCCGGCTGCGCCGGTAGACGTGCCGGCCCACGAGAAGCCCGAGCCTTCCCTGGAACCGGTCGCTCCGGTTGAGGCGCCCGCGCTCATCTATGATTCGCTCCCCAGCAGAAGGCGAAGGAAAGAAAACCCCGCGTCGAGGCCAATAGGCGACGAGGTCGTTCACGGTTCAGCACGAACAGCGCGATCGACCATCATTGCCGTAGTATTGCTCATGGCTGTCTGCGCGCTCGTATACCGGAACGTGCTCTGGCCTCCGTCTCACGCAGGCTACCCATGGGGTTCGGACACATGGGGGCATATCGCCAAGGCGGAGTTCCTTCTGCGAGAGATCAGTCGCGGCAACTTGTACCCGCGGTTTAACCCCGCCTGGTACAACGGCGTCGAGCCCTTCCGCTACTGGGCTCCCGCACCGTACTACGTGCTTGCTGCGCTGATGCGAGTCGTTCGCGACCCATTTCGGGCCGCGGGGTGGTTCGTTGCGCTCTGCGCTCTTGTGGGCGCGCTGGGTTGGCTGCCCCACCGCCGCAGGCTCGGGCTCGCGGCCGCTGTCGCCGCGTCCGCTTTGTGGATGATATGGCCCGATCACATACGGGTCGCCATGTCCGAGGGCAACTTGCCGCGAGCCATGGCGACAGCGCTTTTCCCGTGGGCTCTCCACTGGTTCGTCATGGTGGTTGAACGCCGGGACTGGCCCATCAGTGGCCTTGCTATGACCCTGACCGCCGCCTTCCTGATACTCACCCATGCCATGATTGCGGCCGCGTGTTTTGCCGAAATGACGCTCCTGGCGGTGCTATGGGGATTACTCGGAGGCATCCGGGCCAGGTCGGTGGCGCGTGGTGTGGGGACTATCTTCGCCGGAATAGGAACCGCGGCATGGTGGCTGCTACCCGCGCTGAAAGGCGGTATCACGTCAATCAACGTGGAAGCAGTCACCGAGACAATGGATTACTTCCCGTTGACCACGAGCTTCAATCCTGTGCTGCGGATGACGAACCCCGAGGTGTTCTACTGGGGGATAGTCCTCCTCCCGGTTTCGCTCTGGGTGCTGTTCACATGGCACAAGCGAAGCTCGCTTGCCAGGGCGTCATTCCTGGCGGGAGCGGTCCTGGTAGCCATAACGACCACGACGCTCCGCCCGTTCTACAACTCGATTCCCCTGCACCACCTGCTCTGGCCCTTGTACATGGCCAGTGGTGCGTCGGCCATGTTCTTCCTGGCGGGATTGGATCCGGTTACGTTCGAGCCGGGCAGGCCGAGGAGACTCGCGACGGCCGTCCTCGTAGCCTTGCTGACGTTCTACCTGGCTGATGCGTACCCAAGCTTCAAGCTGATCGACACCCGACCCATGCCACTTCACATAGAGAAAACCGCCCGCGAGATCCCGAAGGACGGGTGGCGCATCGCCACACTCGACCTTAGCGGGTTCGGTTCGGTGGGGACATACATGTTCGGTGACGGGTCGAGAAGGGAACAGGTTTTCGGCTGGGCCTGGCAGGGCGCAAACACGGCCAGTAGCATCGTGTGGCTGAATACCGCCCTGAAGGAAGGGCGAACTACCTTTCTGTTTGACAGGCTCAAGGAAATCGGAGCGACTTCACTCGTCGTCCGCAGGCAGGTCGTGGAGCACAACCTGGAAGACTTCCTGAGATCGGCTTCAGTTGCCGGCTACCGGGAGTCCTGGTGTTCGCCCGAGGTGATCCTGCTTACAAGGGATTCGGGGCCGTATGCCTTGAATGACCCGTACCAGGCGCTAGGTATTGGAAGGTTCGTCCCCAACCTGGCGATGATGTTCCCTGCCGTTGAAGTGGGAACGAGCAATCAGGTGGATATCTACACAATCGAATATCTCCAGCGATACCGCGTGGTTGTGTTGTCGGGGGCAACCTGGGCCAACAAGGCCAGGGCGGAGGATCTGTTGATGGCGTACGCGCGCGGAGGGGGTCGCCTCGTCATCGACATGCAGGACCTTCCTGAGGACGTGCTCTCCAGAAGACCCAGCGTGCTAGGCGTAACTGGCGAGCCGGTACTGCTTTACCGGCGGGTGGAAGTGCTCGAAGACGGGCGTCCTGTAATGGAGTTGAGGAACTTCGACGATGCGCACTATCCCTGGAAAGCCTTGAGTCCTCAAGGCCTGGATCACATGATCCTATACTTCGATCATTTCCAGGAAAACGCAGCGCTGCTCGGCACCAAGAAGGTTGACGGCGGCGAGGCCTGGTTCATTGGGGCGAATCTTCCGTTCCACGCCTACCTGACAGGGGATCCGGCAGCCCTGTACGTCCTATCACAGGCTCTCACCCTTCAACTATATGCCCCGCCGGAAAGGCGTCAGATCCCGCTGGAGGGCTATGTAGCAGATGCGGATGGGTACCGTTTCTCGCTGATGGTGCCCCAGGAATGGGGCGAGAGCAGGGTACTCATCCCTGTCGCCACTCGTGAGAATACGGAACTCATAGTTGATGGCGTGCCGGCCTCCAGCGAGTCGATCCACAATCTGCTCGCAGTTCGAGTAACGCCCGGAAGACACACGGTAAGCGCGCGCACGACGATTCCTACCCCGTCTCGCGCGGGCATTTTGGTATCCATCGTTTCGTTGATATGTTTCGGCGTGGTGACCAGTCTCCCCCGACGAGGTGTAGGACGTGAAGTCGTTTCGACTACTGGCGCTACTCACAGCACTGCTGATTAGCCTTGCCAGCCCAAGGGCCGCTCAGGCTGCGACCCGGATCGTGCTTGACGGGGAGTTCGACGATTGGGGGGGTAAGGCACACCTTGATGATCCACCCGGAGACGCACGCAGGGGTGATTACGACCTCGTGCGGTTGTACTGGGCGAACAACCCCGATCAGGCGCGGCTCTACTTCATGGTAGAGAGGCTCGAGCATCATAAAAACGACCACAAACCGGTGTTGTACGTGATGTTCATCGACACCGACAACGACGGGAGGTTCAACGGACCCGCAGATGCCCGAGTGGACGTGCGGTATGCACCGAAGTCGCTCGGCCTGGTAACAGTGATGGTCTTCAGGGGGCCGTTTCCCGTGGCGGGGTACGGCGGTCTCTGGGGAGAAACGAGTGATGAGGGCGGCACCCGGTGCGAGTGGCCTGTGGAGTTCTCCGATATTGACATAGAGCCCGGACAGGTGATCCGAATGGTGCTGTTCGCCACCGACAACCCCCCGAATCGGCCCAGCATAGGAGCGTATGAGAACCTGGCATCCTCGGGAAAGGCGGACCGCCTTCCCGATTCCGGCGATATACAGTGGGCGCCTGTGCCAACCGCCCCTTCGTGGTTCCATCTCGTGCCCCTGGCAATGTGCGTGCTTGCCGCGGGGCGATTCTACTCATGGAGGAAGCGCACATCGTACCTGTCATGATCCTTTCTCCGGTTGCGGCCGTAGCGGCCGGCTGGTTCACCATCTATCTGTTCTTCAGGAAGGCCCGCGCGTGGCTCCTGGCTTACGTCGTCGGGGCTGTGGGGTTTACACTCATCGCCATCTACCTCGCGCGCGGGTCCTGGCTGGAGGAGCAGGTGGAAGCCGGCGCGGCGCTCGCGGCTCACTGGCTGTCCAGCCTGGTGGGAATACCCACCCGTGTATTCTTCGATGCTCCTGGAACCCTGCTCGTGCTCATCGTGTATCAGGTGATGGGCTGGACCGCTGTGGAGATCGACATTGAGTGCTCCGGCATACTGGAGTTGGCCGCTTTCGCCGGCCTAGTACTATTCTTCGAGGGATTCGAGTGGTGGAAGCGGCTGCTCATACTCACCGGCGGTCTGCTCCTAACATTCGGGATGAACGTCATCCGCATACTCATCGTCGTCGCCACCATACACCGGGGCGGCAAGGACGCTATCTACCTGGCCCACACCCTTATAGGAAGGGCCGTGTTCTTCGCGATGGTGATCGGGTTATACTGGTACGTCTTTACCCGCCTGACCATGGAGACTATCCGGCGGCGGATTTCGGGTGACCGGTGATGCTGAAGGCTGCTCTCTTGAGATTTGCCCTGTTCTGGGGCATCTGGATACTGGTACCGATAGCCATCGACGGCATCAGCGCCATCGCATATCTCTGGGCGAGCCTCACCCACGCCGAATTGGCCACGGGCGACAGCGGGGTCAAGCGACCAGCGATACTGGCAACCATCCTGATCCCGGTCTACAACGCCGAACGCAGTCTTTACCGGTGCATTGAGTCGCTGGCATCCCAAACGTACCCACACAGCGCCATGGAGATCATTTGTATGGGCAACGCGGTGACCGACAATAGCATCAGGGAGTTCACGAGAGCACAGGCACGATTCGGTTCGCTCAACGCAATGTGGGTTTCACTTTCACAGCGGGGCAAAGCGCGAGCGCTCAACGCTGGAGTGCTGCTATCCAAAGGCACTGTCGTAATCAACATTGACGCGGACACCCGATTGGGCCCCAACGCAGTGGAACGAATGGTAGCAGCCTTCGAGGACGACCCCGACCTCGGTGCCGCCAGCGGCTCAATACACGTAGACCTCCTGCCCCCCGGCGCACCGTGGTGGTGGAGGTTGCTGAACGCCTGCGAAATCCTCGAGTACCTCGCGGCGTTCCGTATCGGAAGGCGCTTCCAATCCCGCCAAAACGCGGTCTTCACGCTATCCGGCGCCTTCTCCGCATTCAGGCGTTCGGTGGTCCTGAGCACCCACCTGTACGATGACAAGACGGTGTCGGAGGACACGAATCTGACATTCGACATCAGAAACGTGGAAGGGGGCAGGTGGCGGATAGCCTGCATTCAGGGCGCGGAGGCATTTGTGGAGCCGACGCTCTCGCTGTCCAAGCTCATGTCACAAAGGCTCAGGTGGCAGCGAGGACAGCTCGAGGTAGCGTCCCTGTACCCGCGATACTGGAGGACAAACCCCATTTCGGCGCTAACCCATTTCACGAGCCGGATCCTCCTTGGTGATCACACGCTGTCCTTCCCGCGACTGGCATGGACGTTCATAATCCCGTACCTGTACCTCTTGGGGTACTCGCTCCCGCTGGTCGCCGCCGCGCTCTGGCTAACGTATTTCATGTACGTCATCGTTGAGTTCCTGTTCCTGCTGTCCATCAGGAAGGCGTTGTGGGCAGCGTATCGTATGCCCATCGGGAACTGGTGGCATTTGTCCCTGGTCATGCCAGTATACAGGTCGTTGATCTACTGGTTCCGGTTGGCGGGAATGATCTACGCACTGTGCGAGCCGGCGAGCTGGTCGGCTGAGAATGAAATCGAACGGGTGAAGAAGGAGGCCTACAGGCTGTGGAGTCGCCTGCGCCGGACAACCGAGCGCGCTGTTGCCAGGCGAGGGGGGGCCGTCTAGAGATCAACCGTATCTGCTGGTTAGATTTGGGAATTGCAGGGACGGTTTGTTCATACGCGGTCATTATCCTTGCAGTGTTGAGTGCAGGCTGGCGAGTGTTTAGTGCACCGGGCAACCTTTACCCTGGTGGCATAGACGGACTTGGACATCTTCTAAAGGTGAAATGGACCGCCGAGAAATGGAACGCCCTCTCTTTCGGCGATTGGTTCCCGTACTGGTACAACGGCTCTACCGGTATCCAGTACTATCCGCCTTTGGCTGTCTGGGGACCAGCAGTCCTGCACCTCATTTCCGGAAGCGTTTTCAATACGTTCAAGGCTATTGCACTCTTGTCAATGGTCTCGGCGGGAATCGCAACCTTCCATCTAGCGCGCGCAGCGGGAATCCAACGGGCTGGGGCCACACTGGCAGGGGTTCTATATGCGGCCGGGCCCTACACGTTGTTTACAATTTTTGCCGACAATACCCTTGGGCGAGTCGTAGCGCTCCCGTTGTATCCGATGCTGCTGGGTTCGTTCATCCGGATTCCATTTCAAGTGGCGTACCGCGATATAGTGCGTTTGGTGCTGTTATCCGTCCTACTGATCCTTGCCCACGCCATGCAAGCCTACATGTTTGCCATCACAATCGCTATAGTACTGGTGGTACACGGCGCTCACCATCGGGGATTCTGGAGGACGCTCCAGGTGGGGGCCTTCGTTGGGCTAGTTGCGCTCCTTCTGTGCGGTTTCTGGGCCGTCCCCGGGGTTACGGGCTGGGAGAATCCCGGTCTCCCTTGGGCGCCCCCCGAGCGTCTCCTGCACAACTCTCTGAATCCAGCCAGGATTGATATTCTCATCCATCGATTTGGAGCTGTCTATATATCCGCAGCTGTCTTGGCCTGCCCGTTCTCCGTTCTAAGGAAGCCGAGGAGCAGTCTCCAAATGGGACTATCCGTCGCCTTCCTGGTTTCATCGACTCTATGCTTTGGTCCGTCAAATCCCTTGTACTGCGCCATCCCCCTGGGGGCAAGCTTGTTCCCTGCAAGGTTCCTGAACTGTGCGTACCTGCCGGCGTCCGTACTTGTAGGCAGTCTCGTCGACCGACTAATCCAGAACTCGCTGCACTTGGAAGGACGAAAAACCGTAGCCGTGCTCGCTGCATCGGTTGTTGCGGTCGGGCTCTTATCCGACATCAATCATGCACGTAAGGCGATTTCGGGGCCCACAGATCACTTACTGATTCGCAGCCTGGTATCGGAAATCCCCGCAAGGCCAGGCGGACCGTTTGGAAACGGCAGAATGGCTCTCGAATTACCCCTAATGGATTCGTTCCAATCTTACTACCCAGTTGTGAACGGCTTCAACATTACTTCAGGCTGGAATCTAGAGGGTACTCCCCACATACGCACCTTTCATCAACATAATATTGCATATCGAGACGGCTTTCCTGAGTATGTGGTGCGAAACTGGACTCTGTGGAATTGTCGTTCGGCTCTATTTGACGAGACCTATGCCAGCCTCCGACCAGTACTCGAACGTGCGGGGTGGCGATTCATTTCACATAGATCTGGCTATATGGTGTTCTTCAACGACGCGCTTCCCACTTACTTGATGAGTCTTGACTGCAGGGCCATCGTCATAGGCAGGAGCAGCTTCTATGTGAGCAGACTTTTCCCGTGGGTTACCGAAGGTCGAGAGGCGGATGCGCTACATTATACCCCTGAGTACATAAATCAATTTCGGTTAGTCTACCTATACGATCTACCCGCCACCGACGTCTCGAGACTTGAGTCCACTATTCGTAATTGGGTTAGGCGAGGCCAAACGGTGATAATTGACCTCTCGGCCTCGGGTATTCCTGCGGTTTTTGGCGTAACAAAGACCGATACGGAAGTTGACGGCAAAGTCACTCTCGCTCCCTCAACAACATCCCCCTACAACGGGGCCGTACAACTGATCCTGGAGAAAGGAGCTGGCGCAACTTATGATGGCCTTGATGACGTATGGCTCACCGCTAGAGTCGGTGACGCCGATCTGCCAGTAGTAGGGGCGAAGTGGATCCCCGAAGGTAAGGTCTTCTTTACGGGATTGCATCTACCTCGTCTCCTATCGCTATCGTACAAGGAAGCCGTCAGGGAGTTGCTCGGCCAACTGTTAGAGCCAGCACAGCCAACCGGGTCAACGCTAAGCCCATATACCCCCGTATGGCATCAGTGGTATAGCAATGGAGTGGAGTTCTACTACGACAACCCCGGTGAGCAATCGTTGCTCGTGTCCTTGACTTACACGCCTCGCTGGCATTGCACGGTTGACGGGGGAAGTTGGCCCGTCCTAAACCACGAGAACCTAATCTACCTGATTCTCCCCCCCGGGAAACACGTGGTACGGATCCGATACGGATCCACGTCGGCAGTATGGGCAGGTTGGGCGTTGACAGCCGCGGGTTTGTCTGCCCTATTAGTGTTGCGCCGGTCATCAATGCTTGAGCGCTGGAAGGTGAACTCTACGCGAGCGGGTTCCAGGGGGTGAGTGGTCTATGTCAATGGCATTGGTTTCAATCCTGCTAGGCAGCACGGGTCAGTTCCTGTTAAAGCTGGGGGTGACAAGGCTCGGAGGAGTAAGATGGGGTCCTGGGCTTTTCATCAGCACAATCTTCGATGTCTTCATGGAACCTTTTATCGTCTGCGGAGTTGGCTTGCTCGGAATCAGCATGCTGATTTGGTTAGCAGTAATCTCGAGGATGCAGCTCTCAACAGCGTACCCTTTGGTGTCACTGTCCTATGTGATGGTCACGATCATGTCGAGGTTGTTCTTGGGCGAACCTCTGACACTATCAAAGGCGCTGGGTATGTCTCTGATACTTGCGGGAATAACGGCGATTAGCAGATAAGGGCAGACAGACGCCCGCTGGGGACCAGCTTCTGGGTTTCAGACTCAACGCCAGGTACCCGAGGATGGTCTCGGCGACCCTCATCTTGCTGGGCGACTGCTTTCGATCATAGAGTAGAGTAAGAGGTACTTCAGCGATCCGAGGGCACAAACTGCACAGGCGGAGCAGAAGTTCTACCACCCCTGCGAACCCTCTGGAATCGACAACCTGTGCCGTACTGCTGAGAAGTGCGGCTTTAATCAGGGAAGATCGGTAGGCTCGGTAATTTGTGGAATAATCTCTAAGACCTTTTATCGGAAACATCAACTTCATGAAAATGGAGGCCCCGAGGCTCAGCAAGCGCCGGGCCGTAGTCAACCCCTGCTCTGCTGCACCTGCCGCATATCGCGAGGCAATCACAATATCGTAACCTTCTTTAATCTTGTCAACCATCGTCGTAATGAGCGACACTGGGTGACTTGCATCAGCATCCATGGTTACAATTACATCCGTCTCTTGACGAAGTGCTTCGCGGAACCCCTCGACTAAGGCCGCCGGTAGCCCACGATTAGGAGTATACGACACGACCCTCAGTCGTTTGTCTTGGCAGGCCCACGCTTTAAGCATTTCCAGCGTTCCGTCGGTACTCCCATCGTTCACAGCAACGATCAGATCTACGCAATTCGCCCGGTCCAGTTCTTCTCGCAGCAGCCGGACGGACCGTTCCTCGTTAAACATAGGTAGGACGAGTACGGTCATCTAAATCCGTCCTCTCCTATTACGTTTTTCTGGGGACGACCCCTCGCCCGGCCGAATCTCGCTCCGAATGCGTCGGGATATGTCAAGGACATCCTTGCACATTCGCAATCCATCAGCTATTGGCCGTATAGCACTTCCATTGGCATGGCTCCATCGGACAGGAACCTCCACGATCGAATACCCGAGCTGCCGTGCAATAGCTAGAGCTTCAACATCGGTGGCAAACCCATTTAGGCGGCACTTTGAGTAGATCTCTTTGGCAGCCTCGCGGATGAACATCTTGAATCCACACTGGGTGTCGAGAAATTCGGGCAAGATGACCATCCTAATGAACAGGTTGAACATCTTACCCAGGCATTCTCTATATATGGGCTGTCTCCGCTCCAGACGGGCCCCAGTAATGGCCCTTGACCCGATAGCTACGGCTGCGCCTGCGGCGATGGCTTCCTCCAAAATCTGCATCTCTTCTATCGGAGCCGACAAGTCAGCATCGGTCGTGAGAATGAGCCTTCCATCTGCAGCCAGCACTCCATTGCGAATGCTGTAGCCCTTTCCCATGTTCCGGAGGTTTGCGACCAGACGCAGTTTCCCGCCCGATGCCGACATGTCCTTCACTAACCGCGCTGTCCCGTCGCGACTGCCGTCATCGACAACAATGACTTCCCATTCGGCGCGGGTTGACGAAAGATATGAAATGACCCGCCGCAGAGTGGCGGGTAGTCTCTTCTCCTCGTTGAATGCAGGTATAATGACCGATAGGTCCACGGATTAACCGCCTCTCACCAGCCGACCAGCTTGTCCCAAATCGCCCCACATTCTGGTAACCAGCTGCCCCCAGACCAGTCTATAACCGATCTGAGCGGCTGTCCAGAGGCTCTATTCCTCGGCACGCAATGCGCGTCCGCCCTCTGGAAGAAGCAATGATGCTCTCTACCTGCAGCAACCCCGCCGGCGCGTCTCTTCGCCCGCGTATCTTGAAGGCTCCTTTTCAAACTCCGCCTTGCACCGTGGCGAGCAGAAAAAGTATCGCCTTCCCTTGTACTCGCTTTCGCCTGCAGCTGTGTCCTGGTCAACTTCCATGTGGCATACCGGGTCAACGGGCCTTGACATGTCATTAACCTCCTATGTTCGTGTCCCTGACGATAGGTTGACCCGATAGCACCTCGGCAAACCGGGTGACTCGACTATGGCCGTTCTGCCAGGCACGCCAGGGTATGCTGATACACCTCGAGATCCCCTGGAGTAAACAGTACAAGCCGGATCTCGGCAAAATGGTTGTGCAGCAGGACGTATTCCTTGACGGCCTCCAGCGCTATTCGCGCCGCGCGGTCGATGGGGAACCTGTATGCTCCGGTGCTGATTGACGGGAACGAAATCGTCTTAACCCCGTTCTCCGCCGCCACTGCTAGGCTGTTGAGATATGCGCTGCGCAGGAGAGAGTCTTCTCCCGCGGTCCCGCCGCGCCACACCGGGCCGACGGCATGAACCACAAACCTCGCCTTCAGATTGCCGCCGCCGGTGATGACCGCCTGGCCGGCCGGGCACCCGCCTTGCCTGGCGCAGATCCGCTTACACTCCTCGAGGATTGAGGGGCCCCCGGCCCTGTGGATGGCGCCGTCAACGCCGCCTCCTCCCAACAGGCTACTGTTGGCCGCATTGACGATCGCGCCGGTATCCTCCTGCGTGATGTCACCCTGCTTCAGCACGACCCTGGTCGAACCCCAGTTCAATGCTCCGCCACCTCCCATGGAACAGCATGGACTCTGGCAATCGCGCTTCCCCTGGGTGTTCGCTGTCTTCCACTCTGTATCCTGGTCGGTACGAACTTCAGTCCAACAGCAGGAGAAGAAGGGACGGCCGTTGAAACTCCGGTGAATTCCCTGAAACAGGAGGTGCCAGAGTGCAGCCTTTAGTAGCTTTTCTCATCGTGGCAGCAGTCTTCGCCATCGGTGACATCGTCTCGATAAAGACCAAAGCGATCGTGTCGTCACTCTTCGTAGTTTCCGTCCTGTTCCTGGTCGGTTTCTGGACTTTCTTCCCCGCGGATATAGTGGGAATATCGACGCTGCTGGCCACCGCAAACATGGCGATCCCGCTGCTGATCACCCACATGGGCACACTCATGACCATCAGGGAGCTCATAAGGCAGTGGAAGACGGTTGCAGTCGCACTCGCAGCCGTGGCCGGCATCGGTCTAATGCTCTTCACAGTCGGCGGTCTGGTCCTCGACAAAATGATGGCTCTCGTCGCCGCCCCGCCCGTCGCCGGAGGGGTGGTGGCCTCCCTGATAATGAGCGAGGCAGCCAAGGCCAAGGGAATGCCGAACATGGCCATATTCGCCACGCTCATACTGGTCGTCCAGGGCTTTCTCGGCTATCCGATCTCGACCACATGCCTGCTCAAAGAGGCACGCAGGCTTCTCAACAACAGGGGCGCCGGCGCCCCGTCCGGTGACGCAAAACCGCAGGAGGCCTCGCAGGCCAAGAAGGTATTCCCGCCGACACCCAAGGAGTTCTCCACCCCGTTCGTCCTTCTCGCCAAGCTGGCTGTAATGGGATACGTGGCGGTCTGGCTCGCCGGAAAGACAAACGGCATCATACATCCGTTCGTGATGTCGCTCATCGTGGGGATCATCGCATCTGAACTCGGCATACTCGAGAGGGACATCATGACCAGGGCTAATGCGTTCGGGTACCTCATCCTGCCGCTGACGGCTGTCATCATGGCGAACCTCGCGAAGGCTACGCCACAGGTGCTGGCCTCGCTGATCGGACCCGTCCTGATAAGCCTGGCCCTGGGCATTATCGGGATCGCGGTGTTCGCGATAGTGGCCGGCCGGGTGCTGGGCCTGTCGTCTGAGATGAGCCTGGCGATCGGCTCCACCTGCCTGTTCGGCTTCCCGGGAACCTTCGTCGTCTCGCAGGAAGTGGCGAGAGCCGTCGCCGGAAACGATGAGGAACGCCAGTATATCCTGGATCACATCCTCCCCAAGATGCTGGTGGCTGGCTTTACCACGGTGACCGTCGCGTCCGTCGTGCTGGCAGGGATATTCGCCAAGCTGGTGTAGGGCTGTGTCCGGCGCCGCCAGGTTACGGAACAGATCACGGAGGGATAGCGGATGTTGGTGATTGAAAACGGCATGGTCTGGACCGGGAAGAGCGGGAAACCCGTGCCGCGGACGATAGTCATCGAGGGATGCAAGATCGCCGGGGTATACGAACCCGGTAGTGCCCCTCCATTTCCACAGGGTTCTGAGAGGTTCGACGCGTCGGGCAAGACCGTGGTTCCGGGGCTGATAGACTGCCATGTGCATTTCTGTATGGATGCGGGCGCCGACCCGATGACAGCCGCGGTCAGGGATGGGACGCTCGTCACCGCGTACAAGGCCGCCGTACGCGCCGGGCAGACCCTGAAGGCAGGGGTCACCACGATCCGTGACCTCGGCGCGCCGGACGGGATAGACCTGGCCCTCAAGAAGTCCATCAACAGCGGGATCCTCCCCGGCCCCAGGATGCTGGTAAGCGGGCGCGTCATCTGCATGACGGGCGGGCACGGGTGGACCATGGGGTACGAGGCGGATGGCCCCGACGAATGCAGGAAGGCGGCGCGCAGCCAGATCAAGGCGGGGGCGGACGTGGTCAAGGTCATGGCTACGGGCGGCGTCATGACTCAGGGCGTGGAGCCGGGGTCACCCCAGCTCACCGTGGAGGAGATGCGGGCCGCCGTCGAGGAAGGCCACAAGGCGGGACGGCGCTGCGCGACTCACGCCCAGGGCCTTCTTGGGATCAAGAACGCAGTCCAGGCGGGGATCGACTCGGTCGAGCACGGCGTGTTCCTCGACCGCGAAGCGGTTGACATGATGCTGGAGCGTGGCACCTACCTCGTGCCGACGCTGTCGGCGCCATACAACATCATCAAGAACGGCGTCGCGGCCGGAGTGCCGGAGTTCGTGGTGCGAAAAACTGAGATGGTCTACGACTCCCACATCAACAGCTTCAAACTCGCGCTCGAAAATGGCGTCAAGATAGCATCAGGCACCGACGCGGGCACCCCGTTCAATGTACACGGGGACCTGGCGGTGGAGCTTAAACTCATGGTCGACGCGGGTATGCCGGCTGAAAAGGCGCTCGTTTCAGCCACGCAGACCGCCGCCGAGCTGCTGGGGATGCAGGACCACGTTGGGTCCATAGAGCCCGGCAAGTTCGCCGACATCCTCGTCGTCGACGGCGACCCCACGCAGGATATCACGAGCCTCCAGCGGGTAGTTGCAGTGTTCAAGGACGGGAAAAGGGTCGCGTAGGACTGGAAGAAGGTTGCGAGGGGCACCGTCCGGCTCTCGGACAGCCCCTCGTTGAAGTGATGGTGAGCAGGGAGGAGACCCCGCCTTCAGGGCGGGGTCCGTCGTTGTGACACGGCTTCGTGGCATGACCGGCTTACATTCCGTCGGGCTTTGGGATATCATGTATGGAGAGGGAAGTAATGGATGGCACCTTGGCGCCATCCGCCCAGCAGAAAACGGAGGGAGGAGGCTATTCCATGAGGGTATCGCGGAAGTGGGCCCTGCGGAAGATTTGCCTGGCAACGCTGGTCTTCAGCTTAGTCTTCTTCACGACCGTCGGCTCGGCGCTGGCCTGTACCACGATTATCGTTGGCAAGAACAAGACAGAGGATGGCTCCGTGCTGGTAGCCCACAGTGAGGAACTGGGCTTGAACTCGGCCCAGCATCTGGTCGCAGTGCCCCGCAAGGAACATGCCCCGGGTGAGGTGTACGTATCCTACGCCGGGGCCAGGATTCCACAGCCGCCTGTTACTTATGCATACATCGCCTCCAGGATCTTCGAGAAGGATTACTACCCGGGGGAATACACCACCGGCGTCAATGAGTTCCAGGTCACCGTAGCGAACAACATGTCGTGGACCCGCGGGGTTCCCGAGGAGACCGCCTGGGAACCGCCGATCGCCGGGGGTGTGATCTGGAGCGAATTCACCCATCTCGTCCTGGAACGGGCCAGGACCGCCCGTGAAGGAGTGGAGATCATGGGTGAACTGTGCGAGAAATACCACCTGAGCAGCGATCCGGGCACCATGTTCGCCATCGCCGACCCAAACGAGGGATGGTGGATCGAAATCGCCCGGGACGGCCAGTGGATCGCCCAGCGCGTTCCGAACGATGCGGCGGTCATGCGAGCCAACTCCTACCGTGTTGGGGCGGTGGATCTGAACGACAAGAGGAACATCATGCACTCCAGCAACCTGGTGGAGTATGCGGTGGCGAAGGGCTGGTATAACCCCGAGAGCGGGAAGCCCTTCAGCTTCGCCGAGGTGTATGGGGAACCATCGAATCAAGAAGACGAGTACAATAACCTCCGGCACCGTATGGTCGATGAAGCCCTGACTGGCGGTAAGATCTCCAAGGCAAGGCTGATGGAGATCATGCGCTGGACCTATGAAGGAACGCCTGTCTATAAGGCCAACGAGGAAACCGGGTCACCCTTCCGAACCGGTGTGCGGACCGTTTCCCGCATGAATACGGAGATCAGCGCGGTGGCGGAGTTGCGTGGAGGGATGCCGGCCGATATAGGGGCTGTGATGTGGTGGAACCTGGGCACCGCCAGGACAGGGGTATACGTGCCGTGGTACCTGGGTACCAGGGAATTCTGCACCCCGTTTACCCGAGGCACAAATCACTATTCGGACGATTCCGCCTACTGGGCGTATGCTGAGATGGCCAGGCTGACGGACGCTCACTACAACGAAGTGATCGACAAGGTCACCAGCACCTGGAAGAGCTTCGAGGCCAACGAATTCGCTCTACAGAAGGGCGTCGAGGCCCAGGCCCTGGAGATGTACAAACGGGATCCCGACTCAGCCCGCCAGTTCCTGACCTGGTATTCGAACGCTCTCGGAGAGCGGAGCTACCGCGTCGCCAGGGAACTGCTCGCCGATGTCAAGACCGAGGCATATAAAGAGGAATAGAGAAGGGACGGACGCGCGTTCAACCCGGCCCGTCGCTGAGCCAGGATTCACATCCCCAGCCTCTGGATCTGGTTGACAAATCAGTCAGGAGAAGCAGGAAATCAACAGAATCCGCCGACATTTGCGCCTTGCGGGACCCCGGGCGACTTCTCGGAGCCGTAGTTGCTGTCCCTAGCCATTTTGGATGTTGCATTGTGTACGTACCGACCGTATATACTAAGGTTGGAGTATCTTCGCTAGTGTTCTCTTGAGGACGCTAGGCATGAGTCGCAGAGAGACCACCCGATGCGGTGGCCTTCTCCTTTTATCGAAGCCTGAGTGCTCGGATCGCCTCGGCCGTAATCTCAATCCTCTCGTCAGCGGTTTCCCACAGTTCTGCGTTGTAGGTTCGGTGAGGACCGTGAACCAGCTTCACGACCACCCCGTAGTTCTTCGCGAGCCTGACTGCCGGCAGCAGGTCACTATCGCCCGCTAACAAAGCGAGAACATCTATCCGATCGTGAAACACGAGCGTAGCAGCATCAAGGCCCAGCTGCAGGTCTACTCCTTTCTGCGCAAACAGGGGGCGCCCGTCGTCAGCCGTGCCCTTGTACTGGAGTTTTCCGAAACGGAGAGTAAGGCGCGGAATGCTCTGCAACGCATGAAAAAAGCGGTCTGCCTTGGAGGTCTCGGACCTTTCCTCAGGAGTGGGGTCGGCGGATTGGCGGGGACGACAATCATAGTAGTACGCGCGAAAAAGCTCGTCCTGTCCTCGAATCCATTCAATGAGGCGCTGGTAATCAACCTTTGGTTTCCCGAAATGACGCTCAAGGATCTTTGTGAGGTACCCGCCGTCTATCAGCACGGCAATTCGTTCCATCATAGCCCTCCTTGGGCCGTCGCCGGAGGTCGCAGCAGGGCTCGTTCCAACCGTTCCTTCTGTTTCCTCGAACAGGGTGGTTCCTTCCCTCCCGGGTGGGCCTTTCAGCCTTTTTCACCCTGTCCCCTCAATCGGGAACGAACGAGAGCACGCGCTCCCACTCATATTCTGGTCGCTCAAAGACATTATAGTCAGGAAGCGACAGGATCCGCCTGGATCTTGCTCAGACGCACACCGACCTTTGAGCCGGCAGGCCTCTCGAAGAGAACGCCTCGTGCAAGGCGGGATTTGGGCAAGACGTGGGTTAGAGGATGAGTCTGGCCCGCTGAAACCTCCGGATGCCAAATGCCAGTAATGCGGCGTCGACCACACCCAGAGCGACCATCGCAGCCAGCCCCAGCACCATTGGATCAGCCGAGGCCAGCATATCGGCAGCTTGCTGCTTCATTGCGGCGGGCATCCTCCTGATGATGGCGGGAACCGCGAAAACCAGCAGAAAAGGGAGCAGGACGAAAACCAGGCTGAGGGTTTGCTGGGCCTCGCGTACGGTCCTGGCCCGCAACGAGATTAAAACCCCGACTCCGGCCACGAGGCCAGCCACGAGGGCCGCGGCGATCAGGCGTCCGGCCAGCTCGCCAGGAGACGGGAAATCCGCGCCACGCGCCAGGTTGGCCGCGACGAGGCCGATTCCCATGACCAGCACGGTCATCCCCCAGCTATAGCAGACCACACCGGCCACCTTGCCCAGGAAAATGGCGTGGTCAGGCAGTCGCGTGGCGAGCAGGGTTTCCAGCGTCTTGCGTTCCCGTTCACCTGCGAAACTATCCGCCACCACGCCCCCCGTCACGAGGAGGGGCAGGAATACCGACATCGCCGGGGTCACCACCCAGACCTCGGGGTCCTGCAAGGGCATGAACACCCCCATCCACCCGACCAGCACCAGCATCTGTATGATCAGGCTGCGCCTGCTGTCCCTGACAGACAGGAGCTCCTTCACCTCCTTCCTGGCCACCACAAAGAAGTCCCTCATGCTTGCTGCTCCTTCAGCAGGGCGATAAACGCCTCTTCCAGGCCCGCCGCCTGCTTGCGGACCTCCTCGATCCCGGCCCCCATGTCGACCAGGAGCCTGACAAGCGGCGCCGCGCTTGCCCCTTCATTCAAATCGATTGTGAGGCCGTCTTCCCCGAGCGCCACGCGCTCCACCTCTGGCCGGCTCTCAAGGGCAGCGACCATCCCAGGGGTAAATCCGTACCCCGCAATCTCGAGGCGTGGGCGACGAATCCCTGTCCCTATCTCGGAGGGCAGCCCCTCCGCTATCAGGCGCCCCCTGTGGATGACCGCCACGCGATCGCAGACCTTCTCCGCCTCCGCCAGGTTGTGGGTCGTGAGAAACACCGTCACACCTTCCCGAAGCGCGAGGTTCCGCAGGCCTTCTCTCAAAGACACGGCGCTGACCGCGTCGAGGCCGCTGGTAGGTTCATCAAGGAACACCAGCAACGGGCCGTGAAGGATCGCGCGCGCAAGCCCGAGTTTCTGCCTCATCCCCCTGGAATACGTCCTGACCCGTTCGTTTCGACGGTCCCAGAGGCCCATGTGTTCGAGAAGCCGCCTGATGCGCGATTGCCGCTCGGTCCGGGACAGCCGGTAGATTTCCCCGTAGTAGTCCAGGTTGTCATAGGCGGTGAGGCGCTCGTACAGGCCGTCGTTGTCGAGCAGCACGCCGACCCGCTCGCGGACCCGTGCGGCCTGGGTCCGGACGTCGAATCCCAGCACGCGCGCTTCACCTGAAGTCGGCTCCATGAGACCCAGAAGCATGCGAATGGTGGTCGTCTTGCCGGCGCCGTTGGGGCCGAGGAATCCGAACACCACGCCGGCCGGTACGTCCAGGCACAGGTCGTCTACCGCCCGTAGGCCGCCGAACGATTTCGACAGGCCTTCAGTCTCTATCACTGCAGTTCCCTTGCCAGTAGAGGACACTTCCACTCCCCCGGTGACCGGCCCGCAAGGAGGCCCCGCCAGTTGCAGCGGCGGGGCCTCCGGTCCAGTCTCAACGTGAGCGTCCTGCGCTCGCTCAGTAGCGAGATCTCACGGTGTAGTGCGTGTGCAGCAGCTCGTGCGACTTGTGCCCGAGCGGGTGGCCGAGGAACTCCTTGTACAGCGTGTCGACGACGGGGTTCTCGTGCGACTTCCGCATGGGCATGTTACAGTCGACCTCGTATATCGCCTTCATGCGCTTCGCCCTGACCTCGTTGGTCGTCGGGATCGGCTGGCCGCCGCCACCGATGCATCCGCCGGGGCAGCACATGATCTCGATGAAGTGGTAGGGCGACTTGCCCGCCGCTAGCTGGTCCAGGAGCTTCTTGGCGTTGCTGAGGCCGTGCGCCACGCCGACGCGGACCTTCGTCCCCGACATGTCGACCTCGGCTTCCTTGATACCCTCCAGGCCGCGGACCGCCTCGAAATCGATCTTCGGCAGCGTCGTCTTCGTTACGAGCTCATACGCAGTACGCAGTGCAGCCTCCATGACGCCGCCGGTCGCTCCGAATATCGCTGCGGCGCCGGTGGATATGCCGAGCGGCAGGTCGTAGTCCTCCTCAGGCAGCGATGCGAAGTCGATCCCGGCCTCGCGTATCATGCGGCCGAGCTCGCGCACCGTGAGCACCACGTCGACATCACGGTAGCCGCTCGAGTCCATCTCCGGCCTCGCCGCTTCGTACTTCTTGGCGGTGCAGGGCATTATCGACACCGAGAACACGTCGGCGGGGTTGATGCCCTGCTTCTCCGGGTAATACGTCTTGGCGAGCGCCCCGAACATCTGCTGCGGTGACTTGCACGTGGACAGGTGCGGCAGGAGCTGTGGGTAGAAATGCTCGATGTACTTGATCCACCCGGGACTGCACGACGTTATCATCGGCAGCGTTCCGCCCTTCGTCAGGCGCTCGATCAACTCCGTGCCTTCCTCCATGATCGTGAGGTCGGCCGTGAAGTCGGTGTCGAACACCCTGTCGAAGCCTAGCCTCCGCAGCGCCGCGACCATCTTGCCCGTCGCTATGCTGCCCGCGGGCATGCCCATCTCTTCGCCCAGAGCAACCCTGGTTGCAGGGGCCGTCTGCACGACCACGTGCTTCTTCGGGTCGGCGATGGCTGCCCACACGTCAGCCGTGTCGTCCTTCTCGGCGATAGCCCCAACCGGGCATGCGTGGATACACTGACCGCAGAACACGCACGACACGTCGTTCAGGCTCTTCTCGAACGTCGGCGCCACGAAGGACTCATGGCCCCTGTGCACGGGGAACAACACGCCCGTCCCCTGGGTCTGCTGGCAGGTGTACACGCAGCGCCTGCAGACGATGCACTTGTTGGGGTCGCGGATGATCGCGGGGTTCGAGCGATCCTCTGGCAGTCCGCGGCTGAACCGCGGGAACCTCACGTTACGAATGCCCAGCCGCTCCGCGAGCGCCTGCAGCTCGCAGTGGAGGTTGCGCTCGCACTTCAGGCAGTCCTCGGGGTGGTTGGCGAGCATGAGCTCGACCACCGCCTTGCGCGCCTCGCGCACCGCGGGCGTGTTCGTGCGCACGACCATGCCTTCGGCTGCGGGGAACGCGCACGCCGCCTGGAACGTCCTCGACCCCTCAACCTCGACCACGCACACGCGGCACACTGCCTTGACATCCTGATCGGGGTGGTGGCACAACGTCGGGATGTCTATCCCCGCTTTCCTGGCGGCCTCGAGTATTGTCGAACCCGCAGGCACCTGTACTTTCTGACCGTCTACCGTCAACGTTACCACTTATCTCACCCCTCTCTCAGACCTTCAAGGCCGCGCAGGTGCCGGCCGGGCAGCGTTTCTCGTTGATATGCGCGTCGTACTCGTCGCGGTAGTACTTGAGCGTGCTCATTATGGGAAGAGGTGCGGTCTGGCCGAGCGGGCAGAGTGGCGCCTTGTACATGACCTGTGCAAGCGACTCGATAAGGTCGATGTCTTTCCCGGTCGCCTCGCCCTTAGTTATCCGGTCCACCGCGTTGTACAGCTGTGTCGTGCCCTCGCGGCACGGGACGCACTTGCCGCACGACTCGTGCACGAAGAATCTCGCGAACGACTTCGCCACGTCCACTATGCAGTGGGTGTCGTCGATGATCAGCAGCGCGCCTGAGCCCAGGGCCGTGCCCACAGCGGCGAGCTTGTCGTAGTCCATCGGGATGTCCAGCATGGACGGTGGCAGGCAACCGCCAGAGGTGCCGCCGGTCTGAGCCATCTTGAACGTGCGGCCCTTCGGGATTCCGCCACCGATGTCGTAAATGACCTCGCGCAGCGTCATGCCCATGGGCACCTCGATGAGGCCTCCGTTGACGATGTCGCCGCACAGCGTGAACACTTTCGTGCCCGGAGTAGACGGCGTCCCGATGCCGCGGAACCACTCCCAGCCCCTGTCGATGATGACGGGGACGTTAGCGAGGGTCTCCACGTTGTTGATGACAGTCGGGCTGGCCCACAGGCCCTTGTCCGTCGGGTACGGGGGCTTTACCCTGGGTTCGCCGCGGCCGCCCTCGAGCGACTCGAACAGCGCGGTTTCCTCGCCGCAGACATAGGCGCCCGCGCCGGTCCTTATCTCGATGTCGAAGTCGAAACCGGCGCCGAGGATGTTCTTGCCGAGTAGCCCCATCTCGCGGGCCTGCTTTATGGCCCTTTCCAATCGCTCGATGGAGAGGGTGTACTCTCCCCTGATGTAGATGAACCCCTGGGAAGATCCAACGGCATATCCGGCGATCGCCATGCCCTCGATGATGCCGTGCGGGTCACCCTCCAGGATCAGCCTATCCTTGAACGTCCCGGGCTCGCCCTCGTCGGCGTTGCAGACGATGTACTTGGGAGAGCCGCTTGAAGCCGCAGCGAACTCCCACTTCTTGCCCGTGGGGAACCCCGCCCCGCCCCGCCCGCGCAGCCCGGACCGTTTGACCTCGTCGATCACCTCGGCTGCCTTCATGCCGAGCGCCTTGCCAAGCCCGCGGTAGCCGCCGCGAGCGATGTACTCCTCGATGGAATCCGGGTCGATCAGGCCGCAGTTGCGCAACACGACGCGAACCTGCTTCCTGAAATAATCGACGTCCGAAAACGTCTGCACCGGCTTCGCCTTCTCGGGCGCGCGGTAGACGAGCCTCTCGACCACCCTGCCCTTGAGCAGGTGGCTCTGAACGATCTCTGCGACGTCCTCGGGCCTCACCCTGGTGTAAAACGTGCCCTCGGGGTATACCACGACAGTCGGACCCTGCTCGCACAGGCCGAAGCAACCCGTCTCGACCACCTTGACCTCTTTCTCCAGCTCGCATTCCTTGAGCCAGAGACCGAACGCCTTCAGGATCGCGGCGGGGGCTTTGAGTGCGCAGTTCGTGCCGTGGCACACCAGGACGTGTGCGCGGTATAGATCCATCCTCTTCACCCTCCCTTACGCCGTGGCCCTGTAGGTGGCCAGGATTTGCCGAACCGTGTCCGGAGTCAGGTTGCCGTAAACGTGGTCGTTGATCATGATCGCGGGGGCCACGCCGCACACCCCGATGCAGCTCGTGAACTCGAGGGAGAACAATCCGTCCGGAGTCGTCTCCCCCATTTTGACGCCGAGAGCCCTCTCGAGGGCGTCGACGATCTCGGAAGCCCCTTCGACGTGACATGGAGCACTCTCGCACACCCTGATCACGTTCTTGCCCTTTGGCCTGGTGGCGTAGAGGGTGTAGAAGGTGACAGTGCCATAGACCTTGCTCGCGGGAATGTCGAGAGCCTCCGCGATCCTCACCATAGCGGACTCTGGTACCCAGCCCAGCTCATTCTGGATCTCGCTGAGGATCGGGAGAAGAGCTCCCTTCCTGGATTTGTGCCGCTCAATCGCGCGCTCGATGGTAGCCGTAGTCGCGTCAGATGTCTTGTGGGCAGCGTCGCCGGCGCCCACGCCGGAACCACAGCAACACGAGCCGCTTGCGCCCTCGGCGGGCGCGCCAGTGGACGGCGCCTTGCGGGTTTCCACCTGGTTTCCTCCCCTCCTGGAAAAGCTGCGAAGCCTGGAATTAGTCAGTCGCTGGCGCAAAGGCTCTTGTACTGGCCCCTCGGCGTGTAATGCGTGTGCAAGAGCTCGTGCGACTTGTGCCCGAGCGGGTGGCCCAGGAACTGCTTGTACAGTTCCTGCACCGCCGGGTTTTCGTGCGACTTCCTGAGTTTCATCTGTCTGTCGGCCTGGTAGATGGCCTTGATCCTCTTTTCGCGGATCTCGGTGTTGGTCGGTATGGGCTGGCCGCCGCCGCCGATGCAACCGCCTGGGCAGCACATGATCTCGATGAAGTGGTAGCCGGCCTTCTTCGCCTTCACCAGGTCGAGCACCTTGCGGGCGTTGCCCAGCCCGTGCGCCACCGCGACCTTCACCTTCAGGCCGTCCACGTCGACCACGGCTTCCTTGACGCCCTGCAGGCCGCGGACTCCCTCGAAGTCGATCTTCTCAAGCGTCTTCCCCGTGAGCACCTCGTACGCCGTGCGCAGCGCCGCCTCCATGACGCCGCCCGTCGCGCCGAATATGAGGCCCGCGCCCGTCGTGATGCCGAACGGCGCATCGTACTCCTCGGACGGTAGCATCTCGAAGTTCAGGCCGGCCTGCTTGATCATCCTTGCGAGCTCCCTCACGGTAAGCACCACGTCAATGTCGGGGTAACCCGTCGAGGACATCTCGGGCCGCTGCGCCTCGTACTTCTTGGCGGTGCAGGGCATTATCGAGACGACGAACATGTCCCTGGGGTGGATGCCCATCTTCTCGGCGTAATACGTCTTGGCGAGCGCGCCGAACATCTGTTGCGGCGACTTGCACGTCGAGATGTTGTCGACCAGGTCGGGGTAGAAGTGTTCCATGAACTTGATCCACCCCGGGCTGCACGAGGTGACCAGCGGTAGCACGCCCTTTTCCTTTATGCGGCCGATCAGCTCGTATCCCTCTTCCATGATGGTGAGGTCGGCGGTGAAGTCGGTGTCGAACACCTTGTCGAACCCCATCCGCCTCAGGGCGGCGACCATCTTGCCGGTTACGATGCTACCCTGGTCCATCCCCAGCGCCTCGCCCAGCGACACCCTGGTGGCCGGCGCAGTCTGCACGACCACGTGTTTGGACGGGTCCGACAGCGCCGCCCATACCTGCTCGATCTGGTCCTTCTCGTGAAGCGCCGCCACCGGGCAGACGAGGACGCACTGCCCGCAGTTCGTGCACACACCCTCCGCCATCTTGAGGTCGAACGGCGGGGCTATGGTCATGTCGAACCCGCGCTCGTGCGGGCCTATCGCGTTGACCGTCTGGATCTTCTCGCACACCGCGATGCAGCGGCGGCAGAGGACGCATTTCTCCGGGTCGCGCACCAGGGACGGGCTCGAGTCGTCGATCGGGTGCTTCGACATCGCGCCTTCAAACCTGACGTTGCGGATGCCAAACGCCTCCGCGAGGCTCTGCAGCTCGCAGTTCTGGTTGCGGATGCACGTGAGGCACTCCTGCCTGTGATTGGACAGGATGAGCTCCAGCGTGGTCCGCCTGGCCGCCCTCACGTCGGGAGAGTTGGTGAATACCTCCATGTTGTTGCCAACAGGGGCTACGCACGCGGCCTGGAGGGCCTTGGCGCCCTTCACCTCGACGACGCAGATGCGGCAGGCACCGATCTCATTGATGTCCTCGAGGAAGCAAAGCGTCGGTATGTTTATGCCGGCTTTGCGGGCCGCGTCCAGGATCGTGGCCCCCTGTTCGATTTCAACCTTCTGGCCGTCTATGGTCAGGGTTACCATGCTCATAACTCAGGACCCTCCAATCCTAGGCTTCCTTGACGTCGCACCTGAGGCACCGGCTCGCCTCGGTAACGGCTGCGTCCTCGGCGAGTCCGAGCTCGACTTCGTCGAAAGAGGAGACGCGCCTGCGGTCCGCTATGCAGCCGACCTTGACACGCGGCATCTCCTTCTCGATGATCTCGCCGGTGATTGCCCTCGTGACCGATACTGTCGGCACCACGTTGCCATCTCCACCCAGATACCTGTCGATCTCGCTCGCCGCCTTTTTGCCGGCCGCGATCGCCCTGATGACGGTATCCGGACCGGTCACGCAGTCGCCCCCTGCGAATATGCCTTTAACCCTGGTGGCCATGGTTTTCTGGTCCGCCTCGACGGTGCCGCCCTTTGCGAGCGTCACGCCCGTGCCAGCCAGCGCCTCTCCCTCGGGCGCCTGCCCGATCGCGGAGACCACGAGGTCGGCAGGTATGGCGAACGTCGCCCCCTGAGCGGGCACCGGACGCCTGCGGCCGCTCCTGTCGAACTCGCCGAGGTTCATCCTCTGGCATTCGAGCGACTCGGCCTTCCCGTCCTTGCCGGTAACCTTGAGGGGCGCCGCCAGGAAGGTGAATTTGACGCCCTCGTGCATCGCCTCGTCGACCTCGCCCGGGATGGCGGGCATGTCTTCCTTGCGCCTGCGGTAGATCACGCTGACCTCGGCCGCGCCGCAGCGGAGCGCGCTCCTCGCGGCGTCCATGGCGACGTTCCCGCCGCCGATTACCGCGACCTTCTTGCCCTTCACTCCGGGGTCCTTGCCCAGGTTCAGGTCTCGCAGGAACTTCACGCCGGATACGACGCCCTCGAGTTCCTCGCCCGGGACTCCGAGCTTCTGGTCCGCGTGGGCGCCGACCGCTACGAATATGGCCTGGTATCCCTGCTTCTTCAGGTCGTCAACAGTGACGTCCTTGCCCACCTTCACGCCCGTCTTGATTTCGACGCCGAGGGCCTTGAACGACTCGATCTCGGCGGCGAGGAGCTTCTTGGGCAGCCTGTACTCGGGGATGCCGACCGCGAGCATGCCGCCCGCCACCGGCAGGGCCTCGAACACGGTAACCTTGTAACCCTTCAAGGCCAGGTAGTGCGCGCAGCTGAGGCCCGCGGGGCCCGCCCCTACGACGGCGACCTTCTTTCCGTTGGTCTTCGCCGGCGCGAACGTCGGGAGCTCGCCCTTGTTCTCGAGTTCCCAGTCCGCCGCGAACCGCTTCAGCGTCCTGATGGCGACCGGCTGCTCGATCTGCGCCCTGCGGCACTTCGACTCGCACGGGTGGTCGCACACGCGGCCGCACACGAGCGGGAACGGGTTGTCACGCTTGACCGTGAGGTAGGCGTCCGCATGCTTCTTCTGCTTGATGTAGTCAACGTATATTGGTACGTCGATCCCCGCGGGGCACGTGTTCTGGCACGGTGAATCGAACAGCGTCGCGCAGACGGAAGCGCGGCACTTTTTCTCGCGGATGTGCTCGTCGTACTCCTCGCGGAAGTACTTGATCGTGCTCAGCACTGGGTTCGGCGCCGTCTGGCCGAGCCCGCAGAGCGCCGCGTTCTTGATCTGTTTGCCGAGCTCGATCAGCAGCTCGACGTCGCCTTCCTTGCCCTGTCCCTTGGTGATCCTGTCGAGTATCTCGTACATGCGCTTCGTGCCGATCCTGCACGGCGCGCACTTGCCGCACGATTCGTCCTGGCAGAACTCGAGGAAGAACTTGGCCAGGTCAACCATGCAGGTGTCTTCGTCCATGATGATGAGGCCGCCCGACCCCATGATCGTGCCGAGCGCAGCCAGTGACTCGTAATCGACGGGGGTGCTCAGGTATTCGGGTGGTATGCAGCCGCCGGACGGGCCACCGGTCTGGGCCGCCTTGAACTTCTTCCCCTTCGGGATGCCCCCACCGATGTCGTAGATGATCTCCCCGAGGGGGATGCCCATCGGCACTTCGACGAGGCCGGTGTTCTGGATCTTCCCGGCCAGCGCGAACACCTTGGTGCCCTTCGACTTCTCGGTGCCGAGGGAGGCGAACCACTCGGGGCCCTTGAGAATGATCGGCGGGACGTTTGCCCAGGTCTCGACGTTGTTGAGCACGGTGGGCTTGTCCCAGAGTCCCGACTGGGCGGGGAACGGGGGCCTGGGCCTCGGCTCGCCGCGCTTGCCCATGACGGAGGCGAGCAGCGCGGTCTCCTCGCCGCACACGAACGCGCCGGCGCCGACTCTGATCTCCAGGTCGAAACTGAACGGCGTGCCGAATATGTTATTCCCGAGCAGGCCGTACTCGCGCGCCTGCACTATGGCCTTGCCGAGCCTCTCAACCGCGAGCGGGTACTCGGCGCGGACGTAAACGTATCCCTGGTTGGCGCCGATCGCGTACCCGCATATCGCCATCGCCTCGATGACCGTATGCGGGTCGCCCTCCAGGACCGACCTGTCCATGAACGCGCCCGGGTCACCTTCGTCCGCGTTGCACACGACGTACTTGGGAGAACCCTGCGCCTTGGCCGTGAACTCCCACTTCATTCCCGTGGGGAAGCCGGCGCCGCCCCGGCCGCGCAGCCCCGACCGCTTGACCGCATCGATTACCTGCTCCGGGGTCATCGAGGAAAGCACCTTGCCGAGGGCGCTGTAGCCGTCCCTGGCGATGTACTCCTCGATGGATTCGGGATTAATCACACCCGTGTTTCGTAGCGCAATCCTGGTCTGCTTCGTGAAGAAGTCGATCTCCTCGATCTTAGGCACGACCATCCTGGTGCCCGGCTCGCTGTACAGGAGGCGTTCCACCGTGCGGCCCTTCAGCAGGTGCTGCTCGACAATGTCTCCCACGTCTTCGGGCTTTACCTTGCGGTAGAACACTCCCTCGGGATACACGACCACGATCGGACCCATATCGCACGGGCCCATGCAGCCGGTCTCGACCACACGGACCTCCTTCTCCAGATTGAACCGCTTGATGCCTTCAAGCAGGGCCGACTCGACGGCTTTACATCCGGACGAAACGCACCCGGCCCCGGCGCAAACCAGGACGTGGGAGCGATAGAATTCCATGTGCGAAACCCCCTTCGTCTACTGTTTCCTGGCGATGACCCATTCCCCGATGATTTGGCCGTTGACGACGTGCTTGGCCACGATCTGGCGCGCCTTCTCGGCATTCACGTAGGAATAGGTGACCTTTTCCTCGCCGGGCCTGATGACGTCAACGAGTGGTTCGTATTCGCACAGGCCGACGCACCCTGTCTGCGTCACGGTCACGTCGGTTATGTTTCGCGCGGCGAGCTCCGCGAGGATGGCCGCCATGACGTCGCGAGCGCCGGCGGCTATGCCGCAAGTGCCCATCCCCACGACCACCCTCGTCTCCTTCTCGCCCTCGCGGACCCGCATTCGCTCCTGGACTTCCTTGCGGATCCTCTCAAGGTCCTGCAGAGACTTCATTCTCGAGCACCTCCGATTTCTCTCAAACTCTCTCTCAGATAACCCTCTATCCAGGTAAGGACCGTTGGATTGCCTACCGGCACGTCACCCAGCCTGTCCTGGAGTTCCGCCGTGTCCAGCTCGAAGCTCCTGCCATCGACCGAGTGCCTGTAAGTCACCCGCACCCCCGGGTTACCGCCCACCACGACCGCCACGGTCCTGGCGACGTCCCCGAGCGGCGCCCTGTCCACGTGGCTCCTCCGGAACCACGCGGTGACTCTGGTGCCGCGACCTTTTACTGAATCTATGGTCATGCCGCCTTCAGAGCCCCTGGCGGCCGCATCGAGAAGAGGGAGTCCCAACCCGACTTTCCTGGTGGTCCTGGTCGTGACGAAAGGGTCGATCACGCGCCGGACCAGGTCCTTATCCATCCCTCTCCCGTTGTCTTCAACCGTTATTGTCAGGCGGTCGGTCACGAGGTCCTCATCTACCCCGATGATGACCCGGTCCGCACCGGCCTCGATAGAATTGGTCACGAGGTCCAGTATGTGAAGGGCCAGTTCCTCCACTCGACCAACCAGCCTTTCCCTTACCCGCCTTACTTGTACGCTCCCAGGATACCCGGCACCATGTCGGGCTTGAGCCTTGCGTGCACGTCCTCGCCGATCATGAACACCGGGCCGAGGCCGCACGCGCCGAGGCACCTGACGATCTCGATCGAGAACTTGTGGTCGTCGGTTGTGTCGCCCGCGGGGATGCCGAGCTCCTTCTCGAGCCTCTCGATGACCCTCTGGGCTCCTCTCACGTAGCACGCGGTGCCCTTGCACACCTGGACGTTGTACTTCCCCTTCGGCTTGAGGGAGAAGAACGCGTAGAACGTGGCGACCCCGTAGACCTCGTTGAGGGGAACGCCGAGTCCCTCCGATACCTTGAGGAGGACCTCCTTCGGTAGATAGCCGTACGCAATCTGCACCTGGTGCAGCACTTGAATGAGCCCGCTGGGGACCCCCTTGTACCTGGCTATGACCTCCTCGATTCTCCTGTCGATCTCTTCCTGACAAACCGTGGCCTCTATAGCTGCCAACTCCGTTCCTCCTTCCTCATCCGGTTGCCGCCGCACACCGACTACTCGAGAACCACCACCCTTCTCAATCCCTCACCCCTCAGGGCCGCCCGCATCTCGGCGATGCTCACTCCGGCGATGTGGAACGCGGTCACCGCGGACCCGACCTCCCCTATCGAGTGGGCGTCGGACGACCGGACCACTCCGCAGTCGCGGAGGTGCCGCCGGATCCCCGGCGGGATGCTCCCCGCTTCAAAACGCTGCGAAATCTCAACGGCATCAAAATGGACGTCCGGCGGAATGAACCCCAGCGTACCGATCACGCTGAACGCCGGGCGGTCCACGTGGGCCGCGATCATAATACCCCCGAGCCGGTCCATTTCCAGGGCGAGTTCATCGAGTCCAGCCGAGACCGCCGCGTACAGCGGCATCGTGCACTCCCCGAGCACCCGGTCATCCTCGTCGTACAGGATCTGTCTGCCGAATACCTGCGGGCTGTATGGCAGTTCTGGGAGCCTCTCGTATACCCAATCTTGCAGGAGCCGTGCCCGTTCAACCGTTTCGAACAGGCAAATAACATGGACCTCTTCCCTCGTCTGGACCTCCATTCCGGGCAGTACCCGAACCGGAGTGCCCTCCGCCGCCTTCGTCACCGCTCCCGCGTTCGCGGCCGAGTTGTGGTCCGTTATGCCGAGGATCGATATCCCCCGCTCCCCGGCCGCGCGTACGATGCGGCTGGGTGACATCCCGTCGTGCGCGCACGGTGACAGCGCCGTGTGGACGTGAAGGTCCGCGCCGTACCACGAGAGGTCCAACTGCGCTACCCCCTAACAGGGATCCTGTAATAGGGAGTAGAGCCTGCCCGCCACCTCGAACGACGGGTCGCCGCTCAACAGCACCGTCACTCCCTCCTCGGCGGCCTTCTCCAGCGTATCGGAGTCAGGCTGCTTCCCGCCGGCGATTATCACCGCTGCTACCCCTGTCAGGACCGCCACCGCGATCACGTTCCTGTGCGTCTGGATCGTAATCCAGGCGTGACCCTCCCTGGCGTTGGCCATCACGTCACTCAGGAGGTCGGAGCAATACCCGCCGGTTACGGTTCTATCCATGGGACCATCCCCGGCGGCGCTGGCCACGATCCTGAGGCCCATCTCTTTCGCCATCTCGCGAACGTTCACCGGCCTATTTCGCCCCCTTCACCTTACCGGGGTCGCCGGCGTTACCACCGGCATTCCCCGGGTCGCTGCCGCCGCCGGCGCCGCCGGCGTCGGCCTGTGCGGCACCCTGTGTGGCTCCGGGCGTGTGCTGGCCAGCCGCCATCGGAGGCGGTAGCCGCCTCGCGAGGTCCACTACCTGTTCCGCCAGGACCTGCACGCGTTCGCGAAGCTTGAACGTGCAGTCGGTCTCGGCCGCTGTCCCGCGGACGATATCCTCCGCAAGCGCCCGGCAGCTGGGTGACCCACACGATCCGCAGTCGAGGCCGGGGAGGCCCTTGAGGGTCTCCTCCAGCGCCTGCATCTTCGAGATCGCCTTCGTGACGTCGGAGTCGAGCGCCATAACGCTCCTCGGGCGGATCTCACTCCTGAGAGAGAAGAACCCCTCCGCCGCGGCCCCCGCCGCCCAGTTTTCATCTACCGCCATCGGTTCCCCGCCTAGCCTTTCTACGAGCGAACGCAACCTGACCCTCGCTACAAACGGGTTGAGCACTGTCAGGCAGCCGCCGATACACCCTCCGACGCACGCCTGCAGCTCGATGTACTCAACATCCGCGAGGCGCCCGCGCTCGATCTCCTCCAGGACTGTAATACAGCTGTGAATGCCGTCGACAGCGAGCATCTTCCCCGGCGCGATGGCCAGCGCTTCCCCTCCAGAACGCCCCCAGGAGTAGCCCACCCTGGAAGCCCGGCGAAGCCCCGACACGCCCTTCATCTTCGAGACCCGCTTGAGGATCTCGGGGTAGATGAGCGAGATGGCGATGGTCCCGTCCACTGCGGATACGTCCTCGCCAACAGGCTGTTTGACGGCTGTCACCTTGGCGGGGCACGGGGAGATGAAGAAGGTGCCCACGTCTCCCTCGCCTACCTTCAGCCCGGCGCGCGAAAAGGCTTTCCTGGCGAGGCGGGCGGATATCTCCATTGGCGACTCGACAGGCATGATGTATTCGAGTAGACTGGGGAATCTGACCTGCATGAGCCTGACCGCGGCGGGGCAGGCCGAGGATATCCAGGGCTTCCTCAGCCGGTTCTGTTTCATGAACTCACGGCTACCCACCGTGACGGCTTCAGCGCCGGCGGCCACCTCGTAAACTTCGTCGAAGCCGATGTCCCGGAGGGCCTGGATTATCGCGTCCGGCGGGACATCCTCATCGAACTGCCCGAACAGCGCAGGCGCCGGTAGCGCTATTCGCTTCTTGAAGGCGTGTATTCTCTCCAGCGTGTCGGTGACGGCGATCTTGGCATGGTTGGGACAGATACGGATACACTCGCCGCAATCGACGCATCGTTCCTCTATGATAGCGGCCTTGCCGCCGCGGACCCTTATTGCCTCGGTCGGACACCTCTTGATACAGTTGGTGCAGCCCTTGCACTTTTCCGCATCGAGCGTAACCGAATGGAAATAGGTCGTCATCTGGGTACCTCCGGTCCAATCCTTAGCGGCCCTGGATGAGCCTCGCCATCTACTTCGATGGGTGCGGCCTGCCGGTCTTGATGGTCATCCGGACGGTCGTGCCAATCCCCGGCTCGGACTCCACCGACATCTCGTCCGAGCACCTCTTCATGTTAGGCAAACCCATGCCCGCGCCAAACCCCATTTCCCTGATGTGCGGGGGCGCGGTCGAGTAACCTTCCTGCATCGCAAGTACTATGTCCCGGATGCCTGGACCTTCGTCTTCGGCCACTATCTCGACTGCCTCAGGCGAAATGCGGGCGCGGAGGATGCCGCGCCAGGCATGGATAACGATATTCATCTCGGCCTCGTATGCGCAGACGGCGCAACACCGCACAATCGAGTGGTCCAGGCCGATCTCCTGCAGCGTTCGCTTTATCCTGGATGCTCCGGTCCCGGCGGACTGGAAGTCCATACCCGTAACGGCGAACTCCAGAACGAGCGCCTCAGACGAATTGGACGTCACGGTAGCGACACGCCTTGAGCCCGGCACCGTACAGGAGGCCGCAGCTCTCGAACATAAGAAAATTCGTTACGAGTACGGGGATTCCCTTTTCTCTCGCGAGTTCGAGCACTCTCCCGCTCACCTGACGTGCCTTTCCTCTCACGAACAGGACGGCCGCCGCGTCGATCATCTCCGCGGTAAGGATCACCTGTTCGTTCACCAGTCCCGTGATAACGATGGTGTCCTGGAAGCCGAACGCAAGGACATCGCTCATCAGGTCGGCGGCGCAACCGGTCACCACCTGACTGTCGAGATTGTCCTCCCCGTACAGCACTTCGGCCTGCAATATATGCTTGATGTCCGAAAGCGTCATGGGTTCAGATCTGCCTTCCCGGTTCCCTCGACCTGTTGAAGACTTCGAGCACCTTTACCACAGCGAGAGCCAGCGCCACCCCGCCGAATGCCGTGAAGAGCTGGTACGTCGTCATTGCGTAGATCACGGGGGGTTTGAGCGGGACACTGTTGGCGAGCAGCAGTTTGACCCCGCCGAGCATCACCAACCACTTGGCCACCGCGCCCCCGAGCCCACCGGCGACCCTGTTGAGCCTGCGGGCAGCGGCGTATACCAGGACAATGGTAGCGTTGCCCGCCATGATTACCGGTAGGAGCACCGGTACCTTCATGGTCCCCGTGACGAACGCCGTCCATGGCGTGATGATACCGATGATGAGGCCGCTCAGCGGGTTGATCAGATCCACCGACGTGAGAAGGACGGCGTTGATTACGGGTCCCGTAATCGCCTGCTGAAGGTTCAGCGCTTGAATGGATACGGCGAGCGCAATCATCATCGCGCTTCTTGTCAGGAATCTCGTGGTGAGGTTCACAGCGGGCACACCTCCACCGAATATGTGAAACTATGCACAAAGTCGCACTCCAAAGTCATTCTAGCATTGTGAATGGGTTTGAACAATACCCAGCCGCCCCCTGTGGTCGTCGCCCGCGCCTTCCCCCGCTTCTCCGGGGGCGTTACTTGGGGGTTACCACGGCGTCCTCGGGAACAACCTGGACCCACGTAACACCCTTCGCGACATCGATCCTCTTGCCGTCCGCCGTCAGGAACCTCGTGGGGGACTGATCGTCCTCCTTCTCCCAGTAACCCTCCGAGACCTTGCCGCCGAGAAGGTACACTGCCCTGCCCTTGCCCGTGAGATCTATCGCCAGGCCGAGGTCGGCGTACACGACGCGGCTTTTCGCGAACTGCACTATGACGTTCGCGGCAGTGAGGGTCTTCCCGGACTCCCTGTCCCTGTGCGGCGAGCCGTTTATCAGTCTCTCGTAACACCCCGACGCCAGCCTGTACGACACGGTGTACGACTTGCCGTAGTTGATGTCGAGGCCTCTCGCGGGCGACTTCTCCCAGTCCTTGAACCCCCATGGCGGGGTTGGCGCCGCCGGCGTCGTGGCGGATGCCGCCTTCGCCGACTCGGCTGCGCGCGAGCGGACGTTGTTGGCGCTGACGTACAGGTTATGTGGCATGCCGCGTGTCCTGTCCCGCCAGAACCCCCTGCCATCGTGGAGCTCGTCTACATCGACCAGGTTGAGCGACCGGACCGCATCGATGTCCTTGCTGTCGCCTCCACAGTGGGCGATCGCCGCCCGCCACTCCCGTGCGATCACCGCGAAATACGGCCTGACGCTCCTTACCGGGCCGACGACCCTGGGAGACCCGCAGTGGTACAGGGCGAGGAACCTCGTGATGCCGCCTTCGGCGAGCACCTCGTACACTACGTCCGCATCGGCGAGCCCGCTCTGGGGCCTCGCCTTGGAGCTGTTCTCGACGATCACGGCGACTACGGTGTTGATGGGATCGTGGCTGCGCCCGGTGACCGCGCACGTCAGCCACTTCTCCTTCGGGCTGGGGGAGGGCCAATCCAGAACGGTGGGGACGGTGGGGCGCACGCTCGCGCCGGGCGGCGAAGGCTGTTGCCCACCCTGCGTGCCCTGCTGGCTGCCTTCCCCGCCGGCTACTGGCAGTTGTGCACCATCCTGTGACGGTGCAGCAGGAGTTGAACCCGGCGAGCGAGATTCACCCTTCGAAGGTTGCGTGTCGCTGCCAGCTGGAGCCTTCGGCGGCAGCATTCCGCACCCTTGCAGTACCAAAGCCGCAACAAGTAACACAGCAACAAACTGGATAAGTCCCCCGCCTGCCCGCTGGGACCTCAGCCCGGCACGTACACCGAGGAGATAGTTCTGCAGGATCATCGCCCTTCGTAGTCCGACTGAGCATGGATGGCCGGAGCCAAACAAGACCAGCGAGATGAGATTATCCCCTACACCAGACTCAAAAGCCTGAATCACCGGAGAAAGCGTTTTCTTGATTTCATCATCTTTCATTGCTGAACAGGGCTCCTTTCCCCTGTTTCTTGCTCAAAGTTTACTCTTCCCATTCCTCTCGTCTGTGTACGTCTGTCAACCTTGCAGTTTCCACACAAGCCTTCGCTTCGATGTAACGGTACTGCCCCCTGCAACAGCCTTCTATCACCTCTGGCTTATCCTGGTCTATGAATTCGGGCAAACCCTTTTCTTCCCTGCCGGGAACTTCCTCACGTAGCAGGAAGAACAAAAGGGCTGCCCCATCTGATGCTTTTGGGACAGCCCCTAACCAGCACGCTCTTTGCAGCAGGCGAACGCTCCCGACAAAGCCCCGGCCCCTGCGCTCCCGGGCGAGGCCGCATATACCCGCTTCACCTCTTCCCGCCCGTGGCGCTAGCCGCCTCCACAGCCGCCAAAGCAGCGTCCACAGCCGCCGTGTCGCCGAAGAAGGCAATGGTACTCATGCGCTGGGGGCAGTCACCGGTGAGCTCCATAGCCAATACGTCGCCAGCTTTCTGCCCCACATCGGCGAAGTAGAAGAGTCTAGCCAGGTCGGTCTGCACCAGGCCGATGGCATCAAATCGCCGGCCTTCTATATCTTTGCGCGCCGCCGCTGCCATGCGCCGGAGCAGCATGGCCATGGTTCCCGGGCGCGGGGCCCGGATCATGCAGGTAATGAGCATCTATCCACCCCCCAATAGGACTTGCGTCCCGAATTCGCGGCTGTAGCTGCCAGACACCCTGGACTCGTGCCGTGGCTTATTTGAGCAGCAGTACCGCTGTAGTAAGGATCGCTATTGCGAAGGCGGGAGGGTCAATGTGGGTATCCACATCTTTGTTGAGGAGGTTCCCCCCGAAATCCCCTACAAGGAATCCGAGTGCCCCGAACAACAGGCCCATCCAGATATTCCCGAACGCCGCGCCCGCAATGGCTGCTGGCAGCGCGACGTGGTGGGTAGCGGGGACGCCGAAGCCCGTCTGTGCAAAGATCAGCGACGTCGCGCTGATCCCGAAGCCTATGACGGCACTGCCCGTCACAGCTGAAGCCCAGGCCGAAAGGGCACCGAGCGAGGCGCAGAACAACAGGTTGGCCGCCAGTCCATCGCCGGTGATCATGCTTCCCGGCTTATCGCTCTTGCCGAACAACCCCGTTTTACCGAATGCGAGCCGGGCGATGCATCCAGAAAGCACTACACCGATCGCTATGTTGTCGCTCGGGAACTTTACCAGACTCAGCGCCTGCGTGATCAGGTGGCCGATTAAACCGAACACGCCGCCAACCAGCATCACGGGGAAGGACTTGGTTCTTATCAGCGGGAACGTAATATCAGTGCCCCTAGGAATGAGGCCGACCTTCGCCGCGTATGCCGCGGCGGCGACGCCCGCCGCAAACGAGACGTTAGGTCCGAAGTACGGCCCGAACGCGACGGCATCCAGGATCACCGGTTTCCCGCCTGCCACCGCCGTCGCAACTCCGATCAGCACGAGGACTCCTGTGAAGATGAAAGCGGGAAGCGCTCCGATGGCGGCCCCCAATACACCGCCCCCAAACACCGCAAGCAGGATATTCAGGTCAAGATTCATTTGGCTTACCACCTTCCAGGTAATTAATTAAGAGATCATTCACTGGCCCCACGTCTGAGCCCGGGTCCCCGGCACCACCCCCTTTATGTCTAAAAGGTAAGGTCCGGGTGCGGCGACGCGATCACCGCTGTAGCGACGAGTATCCCTTCCGAAGCCAGTTTGTTTTCGACGGTCCGGATGGCAACCTCTACCGCACCCAGCTCCCCGCAGAAAAGGACAAAAGCCTTGCCGCCCATACCCCGAGCCAGCCGGATTTCGAGAAGTTCCACGTTACCGGCCTTGGCCGCCGTGTCACCTGCAACAACAGCGGAACTCGCGTCCATGGTTTCAATGACCCCGAAGGCCCCCTTCGGTTCGGCCGGCGTCGTAGCAGTTAGGGCGGGAAAGACCGCCGGGTGGACGTTGGGGAGGACGAACCTGCCGATGGCGAAGGCCCAGTCAAAATCAAAGCCGTGTTCTACCGCCGCCTCTACCGCCCCCACGTCCCCCGCCACCAGGGCGATAAACTTGCCCGGGCAAAGGACAGTAGCCTGAATGAGCTCGACGTGCCCGGCCTTGAGCATGGCATCGGCAGCCGCAATACCCCGAGCTATGCTTTTGTATTCGATGAAGCCTAGAGCTTGTTTCATCTTTGCCCACCACCCTCCCGCGGCTTGTCCGTGAGCACCAGGGCAGCCGGCGTCCGCTCGGCCACGTACCCGGAAATGCTGGCAAAGAGGCGGCTCCCAATCTTTCCGGCCGGAGTCTCCGCCAGAAGCTGCCCCGCTTCCACCTTATCTCCTACCTTCACCACCGGCTCCGCCGGCGCACCCATGTGCTGCCGGAGCGGCAGCACCACTCTCTCTGGCGAGACATCCGCTTCCCGCACCGGCGCTGGCAGCTCGTACGGCTTTAGTCCCAGGCGCGGCAGCAAGCGCGTCAGCGGCACGCGGCGGTAAGGCCTCCAGGGGTGCGGGCCCGCCGGAACACCCTTGTGCGGGTTTTTCACGCCCTGGCGCGTTAGCTCTTCCTTGAGCGCCTGACTGACCCGACGGGGGGAAAGCCCCATCGGGCAGGCGTAAAGATCGCAGACGCCGCACTCGGAACAGAGAAAAGCGGCCGTGACCAGGGCTGCCACCGGACTGCCAGCGTAACTCGCCGCTAGCATCACCTTGTGAGGAGAAAGCTCGTGCCCAAGAAGATGGCGGGGGCAGAGGTCGGTACACTCCTGGCACTGGCAGCAGGCCGCCCGCGCCTGGCGGAGGATCGCGGCGAGTGGCTGAGCTCGCACCCGGACCACCGGGCTTGTGGCCGGCAGAACCACGAGGCCCTTGGTGGTCTTGGTTACGGGTTCGTTTAGGGTTTCCACCAATCTGCCCATCATTGACCCGCCGTTTAACACCGCAAAATCCGAGACGGTCGTACCGCCCGCGAGGGCAATCATCTCCGCGGTGCTCACCCCAAGCGGCACCCGGAAGGTACCTGGGCTCGTCACGGCACCGGTCACGGTGACCCACTTGTGCGTCACAGGCCGCCCGGCCCTTGCCTCTGCCAGGTTCCACAGGGTCTCCACGTTCAGCACTACGACTTTCACCTGGAGCGGTATGCCACCCTGGGGTACCAGCCGGCCCGTCGTCTCATAGACCAACACGAACTCGTCGCCCGCCGGGTAAAAGTCACCCAGCGGAACCAGGCTGAGCCCGGGGTAGGAAGCCGCGGCGGCCTGGGCCGTTGCCACAGCCTCACGGTGCCTGGCCTTGATGGCGATCCTGGCCTCCCTGGCCCCCACGGCCTGGCGTACCTCTTCGAGCACGGCCGCAAGGCGGGGGCTATCAGAAATAAGGAGCGCCTGGTCTACTTCGAGGAGCGGTTCGCACTCGGCTCCGTTTACCACCACATACTCAACCTGTGTGTCCAGCTTGACATGCGTGGGAAAGCCGGCTCCGCCAGCGCCCACCACGCCGAAAAGCCGGGCCATCTCGGCGACAGGATTCACGGCCTTCACCCCTGCTTCAGCGGATCGAAAAGGCGTCGACGAGCACGCACCGCCGCTTACGAGTAAAGGCACGCGCTGAGGTTAGCCCTTCCCCGGTCGGGCCGGCGATGGTGAAGGTAGTGAAGCCCTCGCCGCCCACGCCGATCCCGGCGTACGAGGGACCGTTCTTGACAAAGACGGTGGTCTGGATCTCTCGGGCCAGGCGGGTCATGTTGTCCACGTTTTTGGAGTGCATGATCGCCGTGTGCCGGTTGCCGTGCTCCACCTGAACGGCGAACTGGACGGCCTCATCCACGTTTCGCACACGCACGAGAGGCAGGATAGGCATCATGAGCTCCTCCTGCACAAAGGGGTGCTTCTTATCTACTTCCATCACGATACCCCGGGTCTCGGGCGGGGCCTCTTTGCCGATGGCCTTGAGGAGCACAGCCGCATCACGACCGATGAAACTGCGGCTGGGCTTGCCTTCGGGTGTAAGCACCACCTCGGCCAGATGGTCGATATCGCGGCGGTCCTTGAGCTGCACGGCACCGTTCTTCAGAAGGTTGAAAAGCAAGTAGTCAGCGACGCTTTCCACAGCGATGATCTCTTTTTCGGCGATACAGGGCACGTTGTTGTCGAAGGCGCCGCCGGCGATTATGTCGTGCCCGGCTTTTTCGATGTCGGCCGTCTCATCCACCACCACAGGGGGGTTCCCGGCTCCGGCACCGATGGTCTTTTTGCCGGAACTCAAAGCGGCCTGCACAAGGCCCGGCCCGCCGGTCGCGACGAGTAGACGCACCGCCGGGTGCCCAAACAGGATCTGGGTAGCCTCGATGCTTGGCTCGGCCACGGACGTTACCGCATCCTCTGGCCCGCCCGCCTGCATGATGGCTTCGCTGATGAGCTCCACCGAACGCAGCGAAGCCGCCTTTGCCGCCGGATGCGGGCTGAAAACCACGCTGTTAGCGGCGGCGAACATCCCGATAGCATTGCAGAAGACCGTCTCCGTGGGATTGGTGGACGGAGTGATCGCCCCTATCACCCCGAAGGGGGACATCTCCACCAGGGTCAGTCCCGCGTCGCCGCTCCAGGCCTCGGTAGTCAGGTCCTCCGTGCCCGGGGTTTTGTCAGCCACGAGGTTGTTCTTGACGATCCTGTCGGCGACGCGGCCCATCCCCGTCTCCTGCACTGCCATCTCTGCTAACTCCTGCGAATGAGCCCGTAAGGCAGCGCGGATGGTGGCAATGCACTTTTCGCGTTCCTTCAGGGTCATGCGCGTAACCTTTTTCTGCGCCGCCTCGGCCCTGAGGATGGCCTCTTCCATGCTGGCGTAAATGCCGCACGGCGCCCGGCCTGCCCGTCCACCCCTTTCCACTTCTTTCAGGCGCGCCAGGACCTGACGCACCACCTCCACTATGTCAACGGCGCTGGCGCTAGTTGCCACTTGCGTTCTCCCCCTCCCAAACTCTCAGCGCTGCCTGAGCTACTTCCATGTCTTGTTCTACGGTGCCGCCGCTCACCCCCACGGCACCTGCCACCTGTTCCCCGCTGAAGAGAGGGAAGCCTCCGCCGAAGATGACCAAGCGCCCTTCATTCGTTGCCTCAATGCCGAAAAGCGGCTCACCTGGCTGAGCTAACTTGGCCACCGTGTGAGTGGGTAACTTGAGGGCAGCTGCGGTATGCGCCTTCTTCCAGGCGATGTCGATGCTGGCAATGAGCGCCCCCTCCTGGCGCTCCAGGGCAAGGAGGTGTCCGGCCCCATCCACCACCGCAACCACCACCGGGAGGCCGAGCTCCTGGGCACGCCGTTCGGCCGCCGCGATCAACTGGCGGGCCGTGTCCAGGGTAAGCGATTTGGGGGCGCCGCCCAGCCGTTCCAGCACCTTCTCCTTGACCACCTGCACCAGCTCCTCGTTGGCCTCTGCGCGGGCCAGGACATAGAGAAGGTCCGAAAGACGGTTCAAGTACCGCACGATCTCCCCCCGAAGGCGGCGCTCTTGCCCCAGCCGTACCACCAGCCGTTCAGCCCGCCGCACAACGGTACGCGCAACATCGAGGGCGCCCGTGCCCACGGTACCACCTGGCAGTACGAAGCCGGTCTGGGGTGGAAGCAACTCCTGGATCTCGTCGATGACCTGCTCCAAGCGCCGAACGTCCTCTTCCTGCAGCCGCTCTCCGATTTTCGACAGCTCCTCCGGGGTGCTGGCCAGCTCGGAGGCCAAGACCTGTAGATTCCCCTGCATCTCCGGCAAGAGCCCCTGGGCGCGGCGGCTACGCACCAGGCCGCGGGCCAAACCCAGAAAGGAGCTGGCTTCGTCCACAGTGCCGTAGGCCTCTACCTGCAGGTCAGCCTTCGAGACCCGCTGGCCCCCCCACAGGCTCGTTTCGCCCTTATCCCCGGTTCGGGTGTATACCCTCATCGGCTTTAGCCTCCATGGAGTCAACAATGCCTACGATGGCAGCATCGACGGGTGAATCGGGCTGTCGCACGGCCTGCCGGGCCGAGCTGCCTTCCGCCACCAGGACTATTTCTCCGATGCCGGCCCCCACGGCATCTACGGCCACCTGGCTCGGCCCATCAGGGCGCCCCCAGGGGTCCACCGGCCGGACAATGAGGAGCTTGGTTCCCACCAGCCGTTCATCTTTCTTCGTGGCCACCACGTTGCCGATGACTTTACCGACAAACATCATTTCACTCCCCCTGGCTTTGGAGGTAAGGCGCTGCGCCCAGGCGAACCATCCCGGCGCCCTGGCAAACCACCATCTCGATTCCCCGGTCCCGGGCCAGGTCGCGTGCCAGGGGCGTCACCAGGGTTCCAGCGCTCACCCTGATGACCCGCCCTTTGAAGGCAGCTATGTCCGCCCGGCTCAGCACACGCCCCGTGAATGAAGCTGCCCCCGGCCCTGGCCCTGGTGCCGCTTGCTTATCCCCTGCTTCACCTGATACAGCGGCCGCAAGCCCAGTCGCGCCCACCAGCCGTACTCCAAACTCGGCGAGGCGCTCCAGGTTTCCGGCCAGCAGTGCCCGGTAAGCGGGCGCAACCTTATCCATCCCGAGCCCGGCCCGCATCGGGTTGGCCGGGTCACAGGCGTCTTTCGCGGCAAGGACGGGCCTGCCTGTAAGGAGGCTCTCCATGATCAGGGTCGCCACCAGGGTGTCCGCAATGCCGTGGGCCACCTTGGCCGCTGTGTTGAGTGTAAGCACCGGCACCAGCGTCAGGTCCGTTTCTTTAAGCAGTGCACCCGGGGTTTCCCCATCCGCCTCGGTCACTATTTCGATATCGCCCAGCTCGCTCCGCAGCCAGCCTTTTCCGAGTACCCGTTCGGCGCTGGGGGTGAAAACCGCCCGGACGGTATAGCCTGCATCCTGCAGCTTTTTCACTTCCGCCCGGCCCTCCGGGGCCCCGAGGCCGCCGCCGCAAAAAAGTGCGAGCACCCTCTTGCCCCGTCCTGCCAGCCGCCTCAGCACTTCGGCAACAATCTCTTCCACCAGGGCGTTCTCGTCCACTTCCATGCGTCACCACCCCGCACAGGACATGGCAATTCCCAGCGGCGTCACGAGCAGCGGGTAAACCGGGAGGTATACAGGGAGGTCGAGCTCTTCCTCCATCACCCGCTTAAACCCGGTAAAGGCGCAGGTGCCACCCACCAGGTACACTGCCTCCACCCGGTAACCCGCGGTGTGGCGCCGGACGATGGTGGCTATCTTCTCCATCACCGGACGTACAATTGGGAGAAGCCCCGGCTGTTCCTCGGAGCTACGCTTGCGTGCTTCGGCTTCCTCGGTAGAAATACCAAACCGACCGGCTATCACCAGGTCCAGATGGATACCGCCGGTGGGTTCGTCCGCCGCGTAAATCACCTGGCCGTCTCTAAGTACCGAAATCCCCGTCGTGCCTCCCCCTGCGTCCACCACCGCTCCGTCACTGATCCCCAGCACCCGCGCCGCAGCCGTCGGTTCGTCCACAATGGCCGTAACCTCCAGGCCGGCTGCTTCCAGCACGTGGCGGGTAACCTTCGCGTTCCCGGCCTCGGTTCCCGGCGGGATAGCGGAGGCGCCGCGCGTGAGTTCTATCCCCAGGCGTTCTCTCAGTGAGTTTGCCTGGCGGCGCACAATTTCCACGGCACCCACGTAGTCCACGATCATTCCTTCCCTAACCACCCGGGCAGGCGTAATCTCCCCTGCCAGGGGAGTTCCATCAGCGTCCAGCGCCACACTGACCACGTTAGCCGTGCCCACATCCACCCCTACGCGGACGGGGTTGGTGGGCCGGCGGGCCAGATGGGGCGCCATGCGTTCCGCCAGGGCAGCGATGAGGGCATTGGCCTGCTCCAATTCACGCACTTTTCCTCTCCCCGCCCCGCAGCAACTCTACCCGGTCTCCGGACTTCAGGCCCGCAGCGTTGGCTTCGTCCGTATCGATGTGCAGTTCCAGCTGGGACGCGGCCGAAACGCGCACCAGCACCCGGCCAAAGGTGAGCGCGCGGTCGCCCCCCGGAACCGCCACCTCCACCATCTCGCCGTCTTTAAGGCCCCAGGTCGCAGCTTCAGCCGGCGTGATGTGGATGTGCCTGAGGGACACAATTACACCCTCCCGCAGGAAACGCGCGCCTTTGGGGCCCACGATTGTGATCCCCGGGGTGCCGGCAATGTTCCCGGAGGCGCGTACCGTGGGCGGAATCCCCAGGGTAAAACAATCGGTCTGGGAGACTTCCACCTGGGTTTGCCCGCGCGGCGGCCCGAGCACCCGCACCCTGGTCAGAATTCCCTTGGGCCCGACCAGGGTTACAGTCTCTTCGGCAGCGTACTGCCCGGGTTGCAGCGGCTCCCTGGGGATAAGGTTATGATCGGAGCCGAAGAGCTCGGCCACATCCTCCGCCGAGAGATGAATGTGCCGGGCCGACACCCCCACCGGGATGAGGAGATCCTCGCCCACTCCGGCGGGTGCGGCAGGCTGGTCCTTGAGCCGCGCAAGTACGGCCGCAACCACCTGGGCCACCACTTTTTCTCTATCTTCCATGGGGTTGGGCCCCTTTACTCCGCGTGATGGATGCATCTGGAATGCGGTTCTCCCTTGCGGCGCGGGCAGGCCGGGTCGCCGCACAGGTTGCACACTTCGGCCGCAGACGACTCAGGTTCCGGCCCAGTTGCTGCCTCCGCCGGGGCCGCCTCCTCCACCGGTTGGACGGCCTCTTCGACGGGCGTTGCCTCCTGTTGCGCGACCGCCTTCTCCGCCTTGCGGGTCGACTTCGCTTCCCCCACCGTCTCCGGTGAGCGGATGAGCTTTGTCAGGTCCGAGTGTGGCCGCGGTATTACGAGTTTGCTCACCACTTTTCCCACACGGCTGGCAGCAGCCGCTCCGGCAGCAACCGCAGCTTGCGCCGCCGCGACATCGCCCGTGATTTTGACCGTTACCATGCCACCACCACGGGCAAGCTCGTAACCGATCAGCCGGACGTTCGCCGCTTTGACGGCAGCGTCCGCGCCTTCCACCGCTGCAGCCAGTCCTACTGTCTCAATAAGCCCTAGAGCCTGTTGCTCCACCGTCTTCACCTCCTCTGCTCCGCCAGCACCCTCTGCACCACTCGCGCCACGAGTTCATTCAGATACTCGTCGGCTACCGGCTCCGGCGCGCGTGAACCCGTCAAGGGGGGTGTATCTTCCTTCTCCTTGAAAGGAATTCCCTTAACCAGCCGGGCCGCATTGGCGCCCAAGTGCCTGGCGTGAGCTGGGTCGCATTCGTCCCTTCTTATGTAGAACAGGGGCTTTTCTTTCGGCAGGCGACTGAAGTGCACAGCAAGGCCGTCAGCGGCAATGCCGATGCCGGTTCCGAGGGGTGATGCCTGCGCGGCGGAGAAGGCAAGATCCACTGCGCCGGGTGCATCCGCGGCGCTGAGCACGCCGGGAATACCCTCTTCCTCGAGGCCGAGCTCCACCTCCCGGCAGGGCTCCAGCGGCGCTTCCGCACTCCGGTATACCTTTATATGGGGCTTTTCCCTGTGCGCCCGCTCCTCCAGGCCCACTCTCTTCACTCCTTGCAGTCCTCGTAAGCCAGGACCAGTCCTGTAGCCACGGCGTTGCGTGGACCTTCTGAGCCGCGTACGTTAGCCTGACCGGCCACTACCCCGTACTCCGCGAGGCGGTCGGTGATGAATCCGGCCACCTCCCAGTCCAGAGATGACCCACCCACCAGGGCAACGAAATCGATGTCACGGATGTTTCCGGTCGGAATGACCTGTTTGAGTGCCCGGATGCTGTTTTCCACAAAGACGCGGCGTTTGGCGTCCCGCCGCACGCCCCGCACCTTCTCCAGGCTGTGTTCGCCCGGAAGTGGCACCAGAGCGCGCCCCTTGAGCAGGACAACCCGTCCGAACACCTCCGCTGGCAGCGGCTCGCTGAAGAATTGCACAGTCCCATTCTCATGCCGGATGTGGTACAGGCTCTCCACCTTGGCCAGCGGGTAGCATTTGATGTCTTCCGCCAGGCCTGGGTCATCCAGCCCGAGTTCGGCGCCGATGAGGAGCGTAACCATGTTGCCCGCCCCCGCCAGGTGCACGGAGCGCACTTCGCCGCTTTTCGAGATAAGCGCAGCATCAGTGGACCCTGCCCCCAGGTCCAGGATGGCGAGCGGCGGGCTGGTGCCCGGCGTGGTGAGCGCACCCCGGATGGCCATCCTGGCCTCCACTCCGCCCACTTCCACCTTGATACCCGTGATACCCGTCTCCGCCTCGAGTGCCCGGGCAATGCGTTCCATCTGCAGGCGGTCCGCCTTCACCATGGCAGCGAGGCCGACGGCGTTTTCCATGGAAAACTCGTCAGCGATACCGCCCCGCACCTTCTGGGGTATGAAGGTATCCACCGCCAGGAGATCCTGGATCGTAATTCTGGCCGCCGGCTGATCCGTCAGCTCGGCCATCACCTGGCGGACACGCTCCAGCATGCCGCCCGCGTTGGTCCCCGGTTCACCGTGAACATCCTTGAGCGGCGCCACCTGCGCCAGAGCCTGCATGATCGCATCCGCGCCTTCCTCCACGTCCACCGTGCGCGAGTGGCGCTCACCCATGATGGTCAGCTTCCCGGCGGCGATGCGCCGCTCCCGCACGTCCCCGGCCGGGGTCCTGATGACCACCGCTGAACGGTTGCCGATGAGCGCACGGGCTATGGGCACCACCGCTTTGGTTTCCTCGGGGCCCAGCCCAAATACGGTAGCAATGCCGTAAGGATTCGCCAGCGTGGTGATTGCCGAACCCGGCGCGGAAACCTCGATGGCCGAGAGCATCCCTAGCGGAACCTTTTCGATAAGCCGCACCTCATCGACCACCGGAAGCGGCTTCGAAAGCCGGTTGGCGATCAGCACACCGTCGTCGCGCTGGGCTATCACACCCTGAACATCTATGCCCCGAGCCAGGGCACGGTTGATCGCCTCAGCCGCCACCGCGAAGTCCCAGCTGGCCGGGACTACCACGAGCACCTTCGTGCCCGGCGCCTGCAGCGAGAGGTCCGCGATCGGCGTGGTGAAGCCCGTGCCCAGGCCCAGTCCCCCAGGAGTAGCGGGGTTGTGGCCGATCATCGTGGATTCGGTGATCACCGTTTCCGTGATGGTCTCCATGGCCACATCCCCGATGACTGGGGTCGCCTCGTTGATGCGGATGAGGTCAAGATCCTTGAGCCCTAACCCCGCTTTGTCCAGGGCCTGACGAAGGGCGCTGAAGATTCCGTGCAGGTTCTGGCGCGTTCCCTTGATCCCGGTGGTAGGGACCAGGCTGCTGGCCAAGAACTTTAAGCCATCAGCGCCGATCTCGGCCAGGGCAACCTCGGTTGTAGCATTTCCTACGTCCACTCCGGCGAGGTGCCGCAAGGTATCTACCTCCAACACCCGACTGGACGCCAGGTGTCTCGCGTAGTCTCAAGCGCTGCGCAACCGGCCGCGCCGCTCGTACACCTCGGCGGCCTCCCGCACCAGAGCCGCGTTCATGCTGGCGCCGTACTTCTGTTCGATCTCATCGGCAATGGCCAGGAGCTCCTGCTTGGTGGAACGATACGGCCGAAGGGCCCGGTAGATCTCGAGGATGCGCTCGTCGGGGATCCGCGTGAGCTCAGCGGCGCGCCGGAGGTTGCGGGCAAACTGGGGCCGGCCGGCTTTCTCGGCAATCCCTGCCTGCATCTCCAGCGTCTCGGGCGTGATGCGGACGTCCTGGGGAGTGATGTCGCCCTTGAGCACTGCCTCGAGCGTAATATCGGACAGCGGTTTGCCGTTAGGTGTCTTCACCAGTCCCGGGCGTTTAGTGGCCAGCGGGTAGTCGCGGGCGGGGTCCAGGCTGGGCTTGTTCACCGCTCCTGCTGCGAAGGCCGGGGCGGACGCCTGGTTGGCCTGCACCGACTTGAGTACTTCCCGCACGATCTGTTCAATAAGACTCTCTTGCACCACATGCGTCACCTCCCCTATTAGAAGCTAACGGCAAGCTCAACCGGTTTCGCGTTGCGGTCTACGTGCTGGGTCTCCTTGATGTGAAGTACCGCCGCCACAGCCTGGTACTTGGGACGGGCCATCTGATCGTTCTCAGTAGGCACCGGGCTCGGGGAACCGCCCTTCGCGTACCGGGCCGCGTTCCGCCCAATTGCCCGGTAGGTCTCTGGCTTGAGCAGCGGGCACTGGGGGAACAGTTCGAGGTTGGAGAGCGGGTCGAGGTCCTTTTGGTGGATGACTGTAGTACCGCGGGACTGGATGCCAATGCCGATGCCCGACCCGGAGAGCTTGGCGGCCGTGTGCGCAACAAAAGCCACGTCCGAAGTGTGCCGTACCCGGATTGCGCGTGCCCGCAGGCCTTCTTCCTCGATCCCGGCGATCATCTCGCGCAGGACGACGGCATGGGGAATCCCAAGGATCGTTTTTCTCTGGTGAAGCCCGAAAGCTGGCGCCAGGCCGATCACCACCTCGTCACCCTTCGTCCCGCGCTGCGCCGGGCCCAGCTCCTTCTCACCTACCGGCGCGGGGGGGGCATCTGGCAACGAAGTCTTGGCCGGCCGCGCCTGTCCCATACTGGCCAGAACTTCTTCTACCACCTGGCGAACGAGCTGTTCGTTAATCTGCATACCTTTCCACCCCTTTCTTCAGCCGGTTTTCAGCCAATTTGATCCGGGCGCATGGCCCACGGGATGTTCTTGATCTCTTCCCAGCGCTCGGGTGAGAGGCGATAACCCGTGCCAGGGCCGGCGTAGTCGTTGGGATCGTTGATGGCGCTTCTCATAACAAAGTTCTTGTCGATGACCGCGGATGTGTGCAGGTAATCGCCCGACACGCGCTGCTTCAGCATCCCGAGCACGTTGTTCGCCACATCCTCAAAGCCGTTCTTGGCCAGGGCCTTCACGATGTCGAGGCCCGTGACAGGACCCTTGAAGAGCTCCTGAGCCGCCTTGAGGTCCTCCACCACGTTACGCTCGGGCATCTCTTTGCTGCCGTGCGCATAGGTAGCCGCCTCAACCTCTTCGTCGGTAATTGGAGGCAGGCCAAGTTCCCTGAAGATCGCCTGAAGCGCCCGGGCCGCCTTGTTGCGGATGGCGATGACCTCTTCCTCGGAAACCGGACACAGGCCGCCGTCTACCATGAGGTCGCGCTGCAGTACCAGGTAATCGTCATAGTCCTCGGCGTCGAAGTTGGAGCCGGCGAACATGTTATCGTAGTTCGGTACGGCGCTGTAACCCGAGAAGATGAGGTCAGTCCCGGGCAGGAACTGCATCATTGTGCGGGCTGTCCGCCGGATATCGGAATGGCTGAAGGTCTGATCGTTGCCGGAGGCGACCTCCAGGTCGAGCATGGTGGTGATGAGGTTTTCGGCCAGCACCGCTCGGATGCCGCTGGGCACGGCGCCAGGCACGCCGATGCAGCTGATGGACCCGTTCTGCAGCCCCTGCACTCCGGCGCCCTTGGTGATGTACACGCACTTGGCTTCGAGATAAAGCATTGATTTGCCCTCAGCGTAACCCATCTGAACCTCGGAGCCGGTCCCTGAGGTAAAGCGCATCTTGAGGCCACGCGAAGCGTAAGCGGAGGCCAGGAATGCCTTCGACCAGGGCGTATCGTCGCCGTCGACGAACACATTCTCAGTGCCGTATACGGAGATGGTCTCCGCGTACGCCGTAAAGCCCTTCATGCCAAGCTGGAGTTCGGTTGCCTCTTCCAGCGCGCACTGGGTAAGGACGCCGCCCCGTCCTGTCTGCGAGCCGACGAGAAGGGCGAGGGCATTAAAGGGAGCATAGCGTACTACGCCCACCGTCGTCTCGAGCTCGTCGAACCCGCGGAAGGCGGCTTCGGCCCCCTCGGCGGCGATTTGTACAGGGTTGTCGCGCAGGCTGGTGACGTGGGCCTGGTTGCCGGGCGTCTTGCGGCAACGAACCTTCTGCAGGGCCATCATCATCTCAACCACGTTCATGTGGCCCAGGACCTCGCAGATCTTTGCCGGGGTCATGGCCGTGGTGAGCCTGACGATCTCGGAACGCGGCACGTTGACATCGACGATCATCCTGGCCAGTCCCTGAGAGTCCATGCCAACTACTTTTTCGGCCAGTTCCAAATTTATGGCGTGGTCGGCAATGAACTGTTCGATCATATCGAACTCGCTGCGCGGCTTCCCGTCCATCTCCACCACGCGGCCGTTTTCGATCCTGATGCTGGGTTTAGGATCGTTTGGGCCGTTCATGGCTACAAGACCCACGTCAGCCCACTCCTGCACGAAACCGTCCTGGTGGACCGGCCGCTCCTTCAAGACCTCGAAGCGCTTGGATCTGTTCAAGGATTATCCCTCCTTGCTCGGTAATCTCGCGCCCCCGCAAAGCGCCCGTTACGGCTGTCCCCCGTGGCATTCCCCCACAGCACAGGCGCGCCCACGCACGGTTTGCCCCGGCTCCTGGAGCGCCGGTCCAAGGCGCCGCGCGGGGAATACCACGGTAAATTCAGATGTAGGGCTTGCCGGTAACGGAAGCGGGGGCTGCACCCAGGGACCCGAGGAGCTTCAGGCCCACTTCGCGGGCCGCTATAAGCGCCTGGCGTACAGCGCCCGAGTCGCCGCTGATGAAAAGGATGACCTCGTTGGAGAAGCTGGTGCCCTTGGCTGGACTGGCATAACCAATGGCATCCACATTGGCCGCCTTGACTGCCGTATCGGCCATGACAACGCCGATTCCGGCTGGAGCGCCTACAGTGAGGCCGAAGGCCTTGCCGATGGGGGCGCTAAAGGCCTTATTGCAGGCGAAGCTGGCGCGCGCGGTGTACTGGAACTCCAGGTGGCCGGCGTCGTTGGCGTAAACATCCCCAAAAGTGCGCTCCAGCTCTTTAAGGGCTACTTCCACCGCCCGCCGGGCATCGCTCACCTCTTCAGCGCCGAAGATGATGAGGCTGCCGTGGCCCGCCCCACCTTTAGTGTCACGCGCCAGCTGGATGCTGACGATTTCCGTGTTGGTGGCCTTGACCGCCTCGTCGGCCGCCATGATCTGCGGGCCGGCTCCGGTGCGGCCGCTCAAAACGCCGATGGAACGGTACCTGGGGTCGATTCCCATGCGCTCGTGCACAGCGGGGTCAACGTTGGCAATGACGAGACCGATGGTCTCCCCCAGCGCAGTGCCGACAAATTCCGTGATGTTGCACGCGAAAGCCTTGAGTGGGACGGCCGGTTGCGCGGCCGGCGCTGCGGCCTCGGCTTTCTTAAGGACTTCCTGGACGATCTTTTCGACCAGTTCATCTTTCATCAGTCATTCGCACCTCCGTGCTGGATTGAGGATCGGGGGGTGACGAGCCTTATCCTTTAGGGAGGATCTTCTCCGTATCGGTGTGGGGCCGCGGGATCACGTGGACGGAAACAACCTCGCCAACCTTCTGCGCCGCCGCAGCGCCAGCGTCCGTAGCCGCCTTGACAGCACCCACGTCACCGCGTACCATCACCGTGACCAACCCGGAACCGATCTTCTCGTACCCGATGAGCGTAACGTTGGCTGCCTTCACCATAGCGTCGGCCGCCTCAATGGCCCCTACCAGGCCCTTCGTCTCCACCATTCCCAGGGCTTCCAGCGCCATCCTGTCTGTACCTCCTTCTCAAAATACTCTGACTCTATCCGGAGCCCCCGTCTTTTCCCCTGTGCTCCTCACCCCCTCCGTGTGCTTTCCCAGGGCCTGCTCTGAACGATTCCAGGTTGGCTGCCAGAGCAGCCAGACCATAACCGGTGAGAGCCGAGACGGTAAAGTACGGTTCCTCAACCCCGGCCAGCGCCAGCTCCTCGCTCGCCGCCTTAAGGCTTGCGCCCGGTACGTCGGTCTTCGTGATAACGCCCAGCACCGGCCGGCAGAAGGAGGACGCAAAACCCGGGGGCGGGCGAAAATGCGGGCCGGCCGCGGCAGTTACCCACAGGACCACGTCCGCCTGCTGTGCGGTAACGAGAAGCGCCCGGTAGAAACGCGGGAGTTCCAGGTACTCGCCAGGCGTGTCCAGGGCAGCGCCCGTGCACTCGATCATCTGGGTCTTAGCGGCTTTGCCGCCACAACCCACCAGGGCGCGTATCAGCGTGGTCTTTCCGGCGCCGCGCGGCCCCACAACCAGGTAGCGCATCTCACGAGCGGGTCAGCGGCGCAGCCTGGAAGCCGAGCTCGTGGCTGAGGAAAGTCGTTGCCTCCCGCAGGGCCGTCTCCACCGCGCTCACCGGCCCCGTGACCACCAGGGACCCCGTGAAGCGATCCACAAAGCCCACCTCGACCGCCGCCATCTTGACCGCACGGTCCGCAGCGACAATCGCCGCTTCGCTCGGCGTTATTGTCATGATGCCGATGGCCTGCCCCGCCGTGAGACCCAGCTTCTCCGCCAGATTCGATTGCGGGTGGGCGATCAGATGAGCCAGGGTCACCTGTTTGCCAGGTACGTACTCCTGGACGACGCGCGGCTTCTCTTCCGGCACGCCCTTGCCCCCTCAGATTCGAGCGCTTGTTGCTTCGCCCTATCCGATCCCGTTCCTTGAACGCTTTTTGCCGGAAGGCGATGCCATGTTGTCCTTTCTTTACAGGTTGGCAGGGGGCCTGAGGGTATGTCTTTCGTGGAAGCAAGAGGGGAAGAAGGTGGCGGGTACGTTCTTGCGCTTTCTCTTACTTTTTTTGCCCGTCGGTGGAGCCCCACAATTCCTCGCGGGCCGCGCGGAACCGCTGTTGCCGGTACTCGCCGGGGCTCATGCCGAAGTGACGGCGGAAGATGCGGCTGAAATAGTTGGCCTCGGCGTAGCCTACCCTCTCCGCGATGGCGGCCACCGTGTCGTTGGTCCGCGCGAGGAGCTTCTTGCCCTCTTCCAGGCGTAGCTGTGTCAAGTAGTCCATAAAGTTAACCCCCTCCTTTTCCTTGAAGAGACGGCTGAGGTGGAAAGGGCTAAGGTGAACCTTCTTGGCCACGTCCTCCAGGGAGACGGATTCGCGGAAGTGTTCGTTTATGTAGCACTTAGCTTGCCCTATAACCTCGTTTCGAACGGCCGCTTGGCTAGCCTGGACCGCCGCAAGGCACCGTTCCAGCACGGACCAGACCCACTCTTCCACGGCGCGCGCCGTCCGCGCCGCGGCAAGCTCCTCCAACGAGGCACGCTGCAGTGCCGCCAGCACCTCAGGTCCTGCCCCGCCTTCCATGGCCGCGCGCGTAAGTGCACCCGCGAGCTCTAACGAGTGGGCACGAATAATCTCGGCCTGGCCCGCTGCAGCCGTGCTGAACCTTTGCCATAGCTCGCGAAATGCAGCACGGGCAGGCTCGGCCTCGGCCAACCGCATGTTCTGCACCAGGCGCATCTCCAGCTGGTAGGGATAGTCTGTGATCTCACCGCCGGAGCGCTCCAGATCAGAACTCACAACCACCTCGTCCGAGCCAAAGAAGCTCCCGTACTGAACGGCACGCTGCGCAGCGGCGTAGGAGAGAGGTACCTCGGCCAAGTCCGCACAGGTCGTTCCCACACCCACCGTGACCGTGCAGGGAGTGGATGACGCCACCTCCGCCCGCAGCTTTTCAGCGAGCTCCCGTCCCTCCCGATTACCGCCCGACACCTGCGCCAAAACCAGGAACGTGTCGCTCGCCATGGGGGTCACCAGGGCCTGGGCGCCATTCTGCGCAGTGCGGAGCAAAGCCTCGTAGACGTCTTTCTTGAGTACCTGACGTTCCACTTCGCGCCTGGCCCGGGTAGCAGCCGCAAAGTGGTCGATATCAACCAGGAGCACCTGGTAAGGGCCGGAGGTCAAACCGAGGAACCTGGCCCGTTCCTCCATCTGGGCCAGGTCCGTACTGCGGTCGCTCACCAGGTCCAGCACCAGGCCAGTAGTGATTAAAGGCATCATCGCCTCCAGTTCCCGGCGTAGCCGCTTGTCTTCCTCCTCCCGAGCTGTAGCCTCCGCCAACTCAAGGCACATCTTGTCTACCACACGCAGGATTTCCTGGGGCCGTGCCGGTTTGAGCAGGTAATCACTGGCCCCCAGCTTCAGGGCTCGTTGTGCGAAGTCGAATTCGTCGTAGGCCGTCAGCACTACCACCTTCAACCCCGGCGCAGCCTCCTTTAAGGCCCGGGTAGCCTCGAGCCCGCTCATCCCCGGCATCTGAATGTCCATGAATACAATGTCGGGCTTCAATTCCCGGGCCAGATTGAGACCTACGCGCCCCGAGCCAGCCTGGCCTACCACCTTTACCTGGGGCCGCTCACGCTCCAGGATAAAACGGATGGCCTCGCACTCCAGAGGTTCGTCGTCTATCAGAAGCATCTTGACCATTCAGATTCCCGCCTTGGCCGGCCGGTAGGGTAGGGTAAGGGTGATCTTGGTACCCTCACCAAACCGGCTCTGCACGTCCCGGTGATACCCTGCCCCAAAGTAATACTGCAGACGTTGGTGCACGTTGCTCATCCCCAGGCCAGTAAGGTGGCTGCGGCCCGAACGCTTGGACTCAAGACGAATGACCTCCTCGACCACCGTGGGCGGCATGCCTAACCCATCGTCAGCCACCTCAATGCGCACTCCCTCGCCTTCGCGCAGAGCCCGGATAACAAGGTGGCCGCCTTCCTCTTTCGGTTCCAAGCCGTGGACGATGGCGTTTTCTACCAGGGGCTGCAATGTAAGAAGCGGGATTTCCGAGTCCAAGCAGCTCTCGTCAATGTCCAGATCCACCTGAATGCGGTCACGAAAACGCGTCTGCTGAATAAGAAGGTAATGCCGGATGTAGGCGATCTCGTCGCGGAGCGTAGCCACCTGTCCGACCTTGCGCAGGCTACCGCGGAGAAGCTCAGCCAGGGCAAAGACCACCTCCTGCGTCTTGGCTGCTCCTTCCAAGAGGGCCAGACGGCTAATTGTGTTCAGCGTGTTGAAAAGGAAGTGCGGGTTGATTTGCGACTGCAATGCCTTGAGTTCAGCATCCTTTAGGGCCTTTTCCAGCTCGGCACGCGCCTTGACTTCCTCCACCAGACGGATATTCTGTTCGTTGAGCTGCTGCTGCACCATGCTGGCCACGCCCTTTTCAGCTATGTAGTTTGCGATTGTATACATAAGCTGGGCAGAGGCCATTACCTTGGCAAATAACATGGTGGGGATGCCTTCCATGAGTTGTTTTGACTCGGGGATCTGCGCGATGTTTAGCCCGGGTTTGGCAATCCGGTCTAAAGTGGCCATGGTCTCTTCCTCGACGAGTACCTGGCCAGCCATAATGGACCCGAGGTACTGCCCGTTCACAACTATGGGGGCGGCCAGGTCAACGAGCCCCATGTGACAGCGGTAAATGTAGGGACGGCCCTCGCGCACCGCCTCCAGCCCTGCGTGGGCATCGGACTGCTCACAGCCCTCGCGCCCCTTGGGATACTGGCGAACCCGGGCACAAAACGGGCGGAAGTTACTGTACCGTACTATGGGCTTCCCCTGGAAATCCACAATAATTGACGCAAGCCCCGTGGCATCGGAAAAGCGGTCCTGAATCTCCTGCAGCACAGAGACATCTACTGCGTCGCGCAGGTAAAAATGGCGCTGTAGAGCCATCCTTCCCCCTCCTTTGAGCCGTTCGCTGCCCTTGTCCGTTCCGCGATCGCTCCGAAGGATAGCACCTCTTACACTGCCCCGGCATTGCCGAGGACCCCGCAGGTTTCGCCGTGAGAGAAAACAGACGTGTTGACTGGTGATAGCGTGCCTCCGTTCGAGACAGCCGCGCGTTCCCTATCTAGCTAGGCCCCTGATGATCCTGCTCTCCGTACTGTTTACCCTGGTCTGCAGCCCACTTCCGGGGGAATTGATCTGGATCGGCTATGAACTCGACTGCCTGCAGGCATTGCAGCTTTGCAGGCCACCTTTCATGTCGAAAACCCGCCGAAAAATGCCGCTGGCCCATTAGGAGGCGAAAACCGCTACTCCAAGGTAACAGGTTGAATCCATTTGTCGGCCTTCATCCTTTTGCCCAAGAAGGTTTCCACTCCAGTCTAATAATTCCTTTGGGTACTCGCTTGTAGACGCCGGCGTCAATTCGTTGGCCCGGCAGGTTTATGATTTCACCGCGAAGAAAAGAACAGGCCGGTATCACTTCCAGACAGGTTACTTGGGGAGGAAAGTGACAATGGAAGAATCTCTCAGCATTATTGCCCAGATGATGGCGGTCGCGGCCAGGACGGCACCCAAGGCCGCGGGCCAGGATTTCGTGACGATCAAGGTCGTGACGGGCGGCGACGTGCAACAGCTTGCGAACGCGATGGACGAATTCGGCAAGGAATCGGGAAAGGCCAACTTCGACAGGGACGCGGCTAACGTGAGATCGTCACCAGCCGTGCTCCTGCTGGGGCTGAAGGACGCCAAGACACTCGGGCTGAACTGCGGCGCATGTGGGGTTTCGAAGTGCGCCGATCTGAAGAAGGTGGAAGGGCCCGAATTCGCCGGCGGGCTCTGCGCCTGGCGAATCATGGATCTCGGGATCGCGCTCGGCTCGGCCGCCAAGACCGCCAGCATCTTCAACGCGGACAACCGGATGATGTACCGCGCCGGCGTCGCCGCTCGCAGGATTGGAATGATAGACGCGGACGTCGTGGTGGGCATCCCGATTTCGGCGACGGGCAAGAGTATCTACTTCGACAGGAAGTAGTGTAAGAGCGGCAATCGTCACGGATGACCGCGAGATCGTCAATGCGGCAGACGCGACGGGAGTCCAATTGCATAGGCTGCCGTAATGCCTGAGGGGCAGGGCTCAGTTCCAGCCCTGCCCCATCACACCCAGTACGCTCAGAGGAGATCTCCAGAAGTATAAATTCACCTCCTATTGGAGCCTCGATATCAGTTCCTCGACCGAGGTCCCCTCCAAGCCCAAGGTTCGCAGGTTACGCCCCTCGGACCAGAGGTCGGTGCCCAACAGGTGAGAAACGAGGTGGATTACCGAGTCTATGATCGGAGTCGGCACACCCGCGATCCGGCCCATGGATGAATAGAAGACGAGACCCATGGGCACATCTTCGGTAAGGTACCGGTCGGTAAGGGTCTTGGGCCCTTTCATCTTGCGTCCGGCCTCGATACCTTCGTAACCAAACTGATCGATAAACACGCGCCCAACTTCTTCGGGTAATTCGCAATGGGGTTCGCCAAGGCCGAAAGCTTTCCTGACTTCCACCCGCTCCTGGTCCAGGGAACGCATGACTCTCCATACGGAGGGCGTCATTGCCTCCCTGTAGAGCCAGAACTCCCCCTGCGAGTATTCGATCCTGCTCGCGCTGAGCAGCGTCGGCACAGGGTGTATACAGGGATTGGTGTTATTGAGAGCGACGTCAAGTATGTTGTTTGCCGGGCACACTTCCGGATAGAGCCTCGCCAATACCCTGCATGCTTTGTTGGTGCGGCTTGCAGGATACGCAGCGAATGGGTTAAAGACCGCGCGGATGTGGATTGCCACCTCATTCTGGTCCACCATCCTGGCTCCGTACGGGAGAGTGGACGTTTCACCTAAGGTGATGTCTTTCCTTATGCCCATCTCGGCCAATACCTTTCCGAACAGGTAAGAGCCGAAGCCCCCCGGAAGCAAGAACACGTATTGCCCGTCTTCAAGATATGGCCCGCACAGTCGCGCCATGGACTCCTGCGCGAAAGCGGGAACGATTACGAGGACGACTTCGGCTCCAGATAAAGCTTCCTGAGGGTTGTGGGTTGCAACGTGCAGCGGGGCCAAACCCTGCCGCCATATGCCGCTCAGCCTGAGTTGTTTCGTTTCCCGGATGGCTTTGAAAGACTCCTCGAACTGCGGCACCTGGAAGAGCCGCACCTCGTGACCGTCCAGCGCCATATGTGCGGCAGCGGCCACACCGCCGTGCCCTGCGCCGAGTATCGCTATCTTCATACTTCTCCGCCTCCCTGCAGGCAGGATAGGCGCTACCCAATTCCATCTAACCAGGGATAGGGATTGGGTAGCGCGGGTTCATGTGGCTCACCGGGTTACTTGACCTCGAGGGTCTTGGAACGACCGATCTTGACCAACCCGATCGTCAGGACGGGAATCACATGAGCGACAAAGAATCCCCACGAAATAGACCCGTATCCTTTTGCGATGAGGTTGATCAGCCCGAACCTCGACATTCCGATGCTCAATACCGCCATTACCAGCGCAATGACGGCCCGCAGCGGGCTCGTCAAGGTCTGGCCCTTCTCACGAAGCGTTGCGGCCACGCGCTCGTTCACGCCGTGGATGAAGCCTATGCCGGTCTCTATCAGCGTCCCGAAGAGCGTAATCTCATAGGCTGCGAGGATTAGCACCGAGCCGAGCCTGGTCAGCGCGAAGAGAGCAGGTATCTCCGATTTGAGGATCTCCGGATAACCGCCAACCACGACCACGTAGAAGAAGAATGCAGGCAGTATGGCTATGAGGGAGCTCAGGATACCGGAGACCACCGCTTCGCTGCGTTTCTCTATGCTGCCCAGGGTGAACAGAACGGCAGGGATGCATCCAAGGTTGTAGAGTCCGTACTTAAATCCGGCCAGCGCCCAACCTGGTTTAACCTCACCCGTGCCAAAGGCCTGCGCTATCGAAGGGCCAAACTTCGACAGTCCCGCTACCAGGAAGACAATGTATACCGCATACAGCGCGAACGACCACCAGGACATATACGTTTCGATCGCTTTGCTTCCATAGTACGCGAGGAAGACCACCCCGACGAGCATGCCGACGACTCCGGCGAGATAGGGTATGCCGAACGTATCCCTCAGGATGGATCCGGACGCCGCTCCCACCACTGCGAGAACCAGGAACAGCAGGAGGATGTAGAGAACCTCGTACACGGGCCAAAACGGCCCCAATAGCTCTTTGAAGAACCCACGGTAGTCGTACTGCTTGAAGACCCGGGCAAACTCGTACGAGGCCGAAAGGACGATAGCCCACATTGTGGCGGTGACCAGGAACATGCCCAGCAGACCGCCGATAGGACCATAGTTGAGGAAGAACTCTACCAGCTCACGGCCTGTGCCATATCCACCGGCTATGACTACGGATTGAAAAACGAATCCGGGAAGCAGGTAGACGCGAAATAATCTCGAGTCGAGGAACGCATTGAGACGGAACCCCTTGTTACCGGTCATTCACGCACACCTCCTTGGGATTCTGGGGGTTCAGGGTTTTCCACCGGCCGGGGATCTGCCGAAAGGGTAAGGCAGACCTGATACTCACTCTCGTTCGTCAACCTCGGGCCGCTATCGGCAGATTACCCCGGCCTTCAGTTCTCCAGCGTGTCTCCAGCGTGGGTCCTGTATCGTCTGGATACCTGAAACACCTACATACCATCGACGTACTCGACGATCTGGCTCGGGGTCATGTCCGCAATACCCAGCTGCTTCAGTGTCCTACCCATCTGCCAGAAGTTCTGGTTACAGACTGCAGACCCTATGTACACGATGCTGTCGGTGACTGGAGTCGGCACGCCCAGTTTGTCACCGAGCTGGGATACCGGCACCAACCCGAAGGGCAAGTCCTCCGTGATGTACCGGTCGTAGATAGTGTGAGGACCTGCGATGGAGGCGATGACTCCAGCCGTGTCGAATGGGGCCTGGAACGCCACGCCCATTATGCTGGTGGTCGCCCGGAAATCCCGATCCTCGTACTGCAGGACTTCCAGCCCCATGGCCTTGGCTACGCTCTCGACTTCGATGAAGATGTGACGGATGACCCTCGCTACGGCCTCCGTTATGCCCTCCCTGTACATGTTGAAATCCCCGCGGGAATACTGGATGCGTCCCGTATTAAGCAGGGACCCCGGTGGGTGAACGATCGGGTTCGGGTTGCAAAAGCCGGCGACAAGCACGTTACGGCACGGCTGGAGGCAGGGGTACGCCAACTTCAGGACATCTACAATCTGCGCCGATTTCTTGCCCGGCAAGGAGGCCAGGAGTACAAGCGGGGCGGCGCAAAGGAGGTTCACGACTCCGGCCTCTTCCAGCCGTGTCCCGTAAGGCAAGGTATTTGCTTCCGCGATGGTAACATTCTTCTTGATACCGCTCTCCTTCAACAAGTGAGCCAGGCGCAGTGAACCGTAGTCACCAGCCCATACCACCACGGCCTGACCATCCCTGAGGTGAGGGAGGAGCTCCTTGAAGAAGGTATCGTGACCGGTGGCCGGGATAACCACGTTGATCCACTCGACGCCTTCAAGAGCCTCCGCCATGTCGGTCGTGACCTTCGCGATCTTTGCCTTGCCGGTCCGTCCCATGCCCTTGAGCTCGATCGTCTTCGATTCGAGAACAGGCGCGAATTTGGGGCCTTTCGCGAACTCGGGCGTCTCGTACAGATGGACAGTGTAGCCAGCAAGCGTCAAATCCGCCGCCATCGTCTGGGCGCCGTTACCCCCGCCGAGAACGGCAATCGGTTTGTTTAACACCGCATCACTCCCTTTCCGAATAGTGGACACCCGAATCCTTACGTGTCAAACCCGATTGCAAGGAGAATGCCATAAAAGGAATGCTGTAAGAAGCATGGTATTAACATGGTTGTGCAAGCACAACCGAATGAAAATCGAAGAAGGGGGTGTAACAGGTTGTTACAATCCCCTTCTTCATTCGCGTTCTTGAGTCGCTCGCGACCCAATGTAACCCCTTGTGACATGTCACGCGAACGTGTTACATAGGGCGTGATTCACCAGGCGTAATTCAGTCTTCCAGCAGCCTATAGATGGTCTGGCGCGACACTCCCAACAGATTCGCGGCTCTCCTCTTATTGCCCCCTGTCAGTTTCAGCGTCTCCATGACCGCTTTCCTATTGGTATCCATTTGCTCCTTTTGGCTGATGAATTTACGTCCCGCAGGATGCAGTCCTGACACAAGCAAATCGTCCTCGGTGATGTACTTCCCTTTACAGACGCAGAGAGCCCTGGATAGCGTGTTCTCCATCTCCCTGGCATTACCCGGCCAGCTGTGGAGCGACAACACCCTCCTGGCTTTGGGGTCTATTCCCTCTACCTCCTTGTTGATCGCTTTGCCCAGTTTCTTCAAGAAGGAATCGGCCAGAACCTGGATATCCTCTCTCCTCTCTCTCAGAGGAGGTATGCTAATATAAAGTACCTTAAGTCTGAAGTACAGGTCGGCCCGGAACTTCCCGTCCCTGACCATCTCTTCAAGGTCCCGGTTGGTTGCCGCGATTACCCTGACATTAACGAAGAAGGGTTTACTTCCACCGATTCTGGTAATGCTCGTGGTTTCGAGAACCCTTAAGAGTTTGGCCTGCAAGTGGATCGGCATTTCGCTTACTTCATCGAGAAACAGGGTCCCACCGTTGGCGAGCTCGAACTTTCCTGGTTTGCCACCTTTTCTGGCGCCGGTGAATGCCCCCTCCTCGTAGCCAAACAGCTCACTATCGATCAGTTCGTTGGGGAAGTTGGCACAGTTGACGGCAACAAAGGGCTCCGACTTCCGGGCGCTGTAATTGTGGATGGCCTGGGCAAAGAGCTCTTTACCGGTTCCACTCTCGCCCTGTATTAATATGTTCGCTGTACTCTGCGAAAAGGTTTTTGCCAGGGATATCCTCTCTTTTATTGCCGGGCTTTCGCCGATTATGTCGTCAAATCTGAACGTCGCTTCATACCCTGCAATGGTGTTGGCCAATTTCCGGGAACGTTTCATGCTTCTGAATATATCAATGGCGCCAATGATGTTCCCCGAGTCATCAAAGACGGGGTAACCGGAGTTATACAGATGCATCGCATTGCCTTTGAACTTCAAAAAATACTCATAATCCACGATGCTCGTTTTCTTATTCAGGATTTTGAGCAAGAAGGAATTCGTGACGAATTCGTCAATGCTTCTGCCTATGAATTCTTCCCGTGGCGTTTTTGTCATCTCGCAGCACATTTTGTTAACGTAAACGAATCTGCCGTCTTTATCGCACGCGGAGATTCCATCTTCAATATGATCAAGGAAGCGCACAAGGAGCTCATATTTCTTTTCGGCGTTGTACTTGTTAACCACTGCTGCAATGTCATTGATGTTCTTAGCGGTGTTCACCAGGAATTTTGGGATGTCGTCCTCTTCTTTGTCTGTTGCGAAGCACAAATAGTAATCTAAACCCTCTTCTTCCCCCGATTTATGATAAAAGTACAAGATGACCTTCCCAGGCTCATTTAAATCCCTGACGAATTTCGCGACTGTATCGGAATCAATCTTCGGCTTATACGATATGTCGAAGCATTTCCCTACCAATTCCTTCAACTGCGGTTTATCTTTAGCATGTACGGCAAGGATCGTGAAACTGCGGTCCAGGAGTAGAAGGCAAGAGTCTTTCCCACACATGGTCATGAGGCAGGATAGACCAAAACAGTCTGTCAATACGCGTCTTCCTGTATCAATGGCCCTTTCCACAACATCCTTGGCTATCGCTGAGTAGAGAAATCGAATGACAACATCGTTGAGCATAATAACCTCTCCCGGCTGAAGTGGGTGATTTGTGCTTCACTGGTGAGACCCTGCTATCCTTCTAGCAATCACTATGCTCATGATGAGTATGGGTCACATGGTAAACCGCCCCGTCAATCAAGCGGGGCGGCTGTGTTCTGAAACTGGCGGTTGTCGGCGCATGCCGGACTGTGGGGGTACTCTAGTTCTTCTCGAGGGACTTGACGATCTGCATCGTGTCCCGCGCAATCGCGAGTTCCTCGTTCGTGGGCACGACGAGCACCTTCACGCGAGAATCCGGCGTAGAGATCTCCTTTTCCCTGGCGGGGCTTTCGTTCAGCGCCTTGTCGACCTTGATCCCAAGGACGCTCAGCTTGGAGCATACGTGCCAGCGCACCAGCGTCGAATTCTCGCCGATCCCGCCGGTGAACACGAGCACGTCGAGCCCGTCCATCGCGGCTGCGTAGGCGCCGACGTATTTGCGCAGCCTGTAGCAGAAGATGTCGAACGCCCGTTTCCCGTTCTCGTTCCCCTCGAGCATCGCCAACTCGATGTCGCGCATGTCGTGGGATATCGCCGAAAGGCCCTTCATGCCGCTCCGCTTGTTGAGGAGGTCGTTCACTTCCTTGACCGACATCTTCAGGTCCACGACCATGTGATAAGTCAGTGCGGGGTCGATGTCACCGCACCTGGTCCCCATCACCAGGCCCTCGAGCGGCGTATAGCCCATGCTCGTGTCGACGGACTTGCCGCCGTCGACGGCGGTGATACTGCACCCATTGCCGAGGTGCGCGGTTATGGTCTTGAGATCCGCCGGTTTCCTGCCGGCGATTGCCGCGGCGCGTTCGGAAACGTACTTGTGCGATGTCCCGTGGAAGCCGTAGCGCCTGATCCTGTGCTCCGTGTACATTGAATAAGGTATGGGGTACAGAAAGGCGTGCGGCGGCATGGTGGTGTGGAACGCCGTGTCGAAAACCCCGCACTGCGGCACACCGGGCAACAGATGCTCGGCCGCCTCGATTCCGAGAAGGTTGGGCGGATTGTGCAACGGCGCAAGAGGTATGTTCTTCTCGAGGGCTTTCTTGACCGCTGGAGTAATCAGCATTGAACCCGCAAACTCCTCGGCGCCATGGACAACGCGGTGGCCCACGGCGTGTATCTCGGAAAGGCTCCTGACGGCCCCCACCTCGGGGTCCTGCATAGTGTCGAGGATGATCTTGATGGCGACCGAGTGGTTCTTGACCGGCAGCACGTCGCGCTTCTTCACGCCCCTCTGAGTCTGGTGTGACAGGATCCCGTCGTCCATACCCACGCGTTCGATCTGCCCCTTGCAGAGAACAGACTCATTCGTCATGTCCAACAACTGGTACTTGACGCTCGAGCTCCCGCAGTTCAGCACAAGCACGTTCATGTCCATACCTCCATACTCCGGATGTGTTGTGGGTTTGTCTGGTCCCGGGTCACTTGCATCCCATTACCAGGACGACCGTATCACCCGTGGACAGGAGGGCTGCGTTTGCCTCATCCGTGTCGATGTGACACTCGAGGGCGTACTTGGGGCTGACGCGAACCAGCACGTCGTCGAAGGTTGTCTTCCGATCACCCTTGTCGACTCGAATACTGACCACGTCCCCATCCTTGCACCCGAACCTTGCAGCCTCGGCTGGGCTCATGTGGATGTGGCGCATGGCCAGTATGCACCCTTCCTTGAGCCTGATCTCCCCTTTCGGGCCTTTCACAACGAGGCCCGCGGAACCGTGAATACTGCCCGATTCCCGCAAGGGCGCCTCCACACCGAGCTTGAAGGCGTCGGACCTCGAGACCTCGATTTGAGTCTTGTCTCTGACCGGGCCCATAACCCTGACGCCTTCGAAGGAACCCTTAGGACCGGCAATCGTTACGGTTTCAGCACAGGCATACTGGCCGGGCTGGCCCAGGTCGCGAAACTTCGTTAGCTCGTGGCCCTCGCCGAAGAGCGTGCAAAGATCGTGCTGGCTGAGGTGAATATGCCTGTTGGATACCCCTACAGGTATTCCCTGAGGGGGCGCCTGGTTGCTCAAGCGCTCAGCCTCCTTATAGAGTTTGCGCGGCGGTCGCAAGAGCGTCTGCCGGCGCGTAAATACAGTACTGACTCTCGCCTATTCGCCGTATAAACAAACATTTCCTTGCATCGCTGCATGGAAGAGTGATGCGACCACGTCAAGGCCATGGCCGGCGACCGGAGGTAGCCCCCCGATCGACAACTCGCAGGATAGCACTGGCCTTGCAGCGCGTCAAGCGCGCGCGGCCCCCTCCGCGGCCCGCCCTGGGGAACCACAAACAGAACAGCCCGGCCGATTGAACCGGGCTGTATTCCGCGTTGGCCCTGTGCGATTTTACGAGGCCAGCCGATGGATCTCAGGCGCCCGTGACTACGCGCGTCCCCGCCTTCCCCTTCAGCGCTTCGACCGCCGTGTCCAGGGACGAGATGATGGCGATGCTGCCGCCGCCGGCGACGAACCTCCTGCACGCCTCCACCTTCGGTCCCATGCTCCCAGCCTTGAAATGACCCTCTTGCTGGTAGCGGACCACTTCGTCGAGGGTGACGAGGTCCAGGTTTGCCTGGTCGGGCTTTCGGAAGTTCAGGGCGACCTTGGGCACGTCGGTCAGTATCAGGAACACGTCCGCCCCTATGTCCGCGGCCAGTCTCTGCCCGCCGAGGTCCTTGTCGATCACGGCCTCCACGCCCACCAGGCGACCACCCTCATCCACGACGGGGATCCCGCCGCCTCCGTTGGCGATGACCACCGCGCCCGAGTTCACGAGCGACAGGATAACGTCCCTCTCGACTATCCTTATGGGGTCCGGAGACGGCACAACCTTCCGCCACCCGCGACCCGCGTCCTCGATCCAGGTCTCGCCCTTCTCCCTCATTGCAGCGCGGGCCCTCTCCTCGGTATAGAAAGGCCCCACGGGCTTTGTGGGTTTGGCGAACGCGGGGTCGGACCGGCTGACGACCATCTGGGTGACAACCGTCACCACGGGCACGTTGACGCCCTCTCCGCGGAGTATGTTGGTCATGGACTGCTGGATCATGTAACCGATGAGACCCTGGCTTTCGGCGCCGCACACGTCGAGTGGCATGGCGGGCACCTGCCCGGACCCAGCCTCATTTTGGATGAGTATGTTGCCGACCTGGGGGCCGTTCCCGTGAGTTATGACCACGCGGCAGCCGTCCTTCATCATGGCCGCTACCTGCTCGCAGGTCTTCCTCACGTTCTCGAGCTGCTCTGCGTACGTCCCCTTCTGGCCAGGCTGGAGTATTGCGTTACCACCGAGCGCTACTACGACCGTCTTACCGTGTGACATGCAGCGACCTCCTCAACATCGCATATATATGCATGGGCCGTGACTGGAGATGAAACCCATGCTAATGCGCAGCGTTGGGGAGTTTCGCCATAAGTGGTTTCCATACCTTCATGCATATCCCACTGAGCGGAATTGCTTCCCGATAATTGCGCCTGCCGTCGCCCACTGCAGGCCGCCCGCTCACCTCTGCCTTATGTACCTCGTCGAGAGAAGGTAACCGGTTATCGCACCGGCCATGCAGCCCAGCACGGTGAGCCCTGGAAAACCGAAGAAGCGGATGGTAAACCTGCCCAGCAACGCCCCCGCAATGGAGCCGAGGGTCACGAGAACGGCCCTGTTGGAGATCATCCCTGGCTTATCCTCCGTTTCAGCGGGACGGCCGCCGGAGCGTGCCCGAGGGGTTGTATCGCCTGAGGCGCAGGGAGTTGGTCACCACCGACACGGAACTCGCCGCCATGGCCGCACCCGCGATTATCGGGCTCAGCTTGCCCAGCGCGGCCACGGGTATTCCGACGGTATTGTATACGAACGCCCAGAAAAGGTTCTGCTTGATCGTCCTCATCGTCGCCCTGGACAGCCGGATGGCGCGGACAACGCCCCTCAGGTCCCCGCTTATCAGGGTGATCCCGGCAGCCTCCATGGCGACGTCCATCCCCGTCCCGATCGCGATGCCTATATCCGCGGTGGCCAGCGCGGGGGCGTCGTTTATGCCGTCCCCCACCATGGCCACGATCTCGCCGCGGCGCTTGAGCTCCTCGACCTTACCCGCCTTGTCCCCGGGGAGCACCTCCGCGATGACCTCATCGATCCCGGCCTGTGCCGCTATGGCGCGCGCGGTGCGGCGGTTGTCCCCCGTAAGCATCATCACCTTGACGCCCATCGAACGGAGTTCATCCACCGCGGCGCGGGCTTCGTCCTTCAGCGTGTCGGCCACGGCCACGACTCCGGCCGGCGCCCCGTCCATCGCGAGGACGATCGCGGTCTTGCCCTGCTCCTCGAGCGCGATCACGTGGGGCTCGAGCGGTTCCATGCCTATCCCCGCATCGCGCATGAGCGCGCGATTACCCGCCAGCACCTGCCGCGCGGTGGCGTTTGACGAGACCGTCGCCCTGACGCCCTGGCCGGGTATGGCCACGAAGTCCACAGGTTCTCGAACCTCGATACCCTGTGAACGGGCGTATTCCACGATGGCTACCCCGAGCGGGTGCTCGGACCCCCGCTCCGCGGAGGCGGTAAGTTCGAGCAGTGTGGAGCGGTCCAGCGGTTCGAGCGTGACGACGTCCGTGACGGAAGGCTGCCCGCGTGTCAGAGTGCCGGTCTTGTCCAGCACCACGACCGTCACCTTGTGGGCGCGCTCCAGGTGCTCTCCTCCCCTGATGAGGATACCCATCTCCGCGCCGCGCCCTGTGCCCACCATTATCGCGGTCGGAGTGGCGAGACCCAGCGCGCACGGGCACGCGATCACGAGCACCGCGGTCATCGACAGCAGAGACCTCGTGACGTCCCCCGTCACGATGAACCACGCGACAAACGTCACCGCGGCAACGCCCAGGACCGCCGGAACGAAGTACGCCGCCACGGTATCGGCGATGCGCTGGATGGGGGCTTTCGACCCCTGCGCCTCCTCGACGAGGGCGATGATCCTGGCGAGCGCCGTGTCGCGGCCGACCTTTTGCGCTTCGAACGTAAACGAGCCGTGCTTGTTGATAGTACCCCCGATTACCTCGCTCCCCGGTGACTTCTCGACGGGTATGCTCTCGCCGGTGAGCATGCTCTCGTCAACCGCGGAATGGCCGCTCACCACTACCCCGTCGACAGGTATCCTCTCTCCCGGCCTCACAAGGACGTGGTCGCCCGGGCGCACCTCCTCGACCGGGACCTGCACCTCCTGGCCGCCCCTGATCACCGTCGCGCGGCGTGGCTGCAGGCCCATGAGCTTCTTTATCGCCTCCGAGGTGCGGCCCTTGGCGATCGCCTCCAGAAGCTTGCCCAGCACGACCAGCGTGAGTATCGTTGCGGACGCCTCGTAGTACATGTGGCCTTCGATGAAGAACGTGGTGGCCACGCTGTAGAAGTAGGCGGCCGACGTGCCCACTGCCACGAGCACGTCCATGTTGGCGGCCCCGTGAATCAGGCTGAGCCATCCCCGCCTGTAGAACTGCCAGCCCACGATGCCCTGCACGAGGGTACCGAAGGCGAACTGCAGCCTGGCGTCCTCCAGGAAACGGAATACGTGGACGCCCAACAGGTGGCCGAACATCGGAAGAATCAAGGGGACCGTGAGAGCGGCCGAAAAAGCGAATGTCGCAGTCTGGATTCTGATCTCTCGCTCGCGCTCGGCCCGCTCGGCGTCGGCGGGGCTCCTCGACGGCTCTCCTGTCTCCCCGCGCGCCGCGGCGCCGGCCTCTCCCGAGGGCCGGTCCGCGTCCTGCGCCCTGTAGCCGAGCTTGCGCACCGACTCGAGCAGTGGCTCCAGCGGCGTGCCTGGCAAGACGTCTACCGAAGCCCGCTCTGTAGCGAGGTTGACCACCGCCCCGATCACGCCGGGCTGCCTGTTGAGCTCCTTTTCGATCCTCGCTGCGCAGGAAGCGCAGGACATCCCGCCTAGCAGGATGTTCAGCCGTTCCGTGCGCACCTTCGCCACGCCGGCCTCGCCGTCACGGACCACTTCGTCTCCGCCGGTTGTTGCGTGTGTGCGTTCCATACGGAACACCCCCGAATGTTTGCGACCGGCCCGCTACGCGACTGCATCTGCGATTGCGCCAGGCCCCTGTTAGTATACCCCCCATAGGTATTTCGCTTACATCTTACTCCACCGGAGCTCCGGAGTCAAATCCATCAGACAGCCCACCGCACCGCTTGTCGAACGGAAATGGTTGCGGACGCCGATGTGCGATGTATACTTAGATGTAGGAGGTGGGCTCTTGGAGCGGATGGTGAGGAAACAACTATACATCACCTCGGAACACGAGTCGAAGCTGAAGTCAAAGTCGAGCGAGACCGGGGTGAGTGAGGGAGAAATCGTCAGGGAGGCACTGTCGAGATACCTGGACTCCTCCATTCCCCGGAAGCAAGGGCTCTCCAACTGGGAAGACGAGATGGCCTTCATCAAGTCACTTCAAGCGAAGGGCCCAGTTCCCGGAGGCCGCACCTGGAAGAGGGAGGAACTCTATGACAGGCCCCGCACTGATTGACTCAAACATCCTGGTATACGCGTACGACCGATCGGAGATGGAGAGGAGCCTCGTGGCGAGTGACGTGATTAACAACCTCGCCCGGACCGGCTTGTTGATACTCAGTTCGCAGGTTCTTGCCGAGTTCTTCGTGGCGGCCACACGGCGTATTCGTCACCCGCTCACGGCGTCCGAGGCTACCCGGTCTGTCCTGCGCTACGCGGCCGACTTCCCCGTCGTAGCCATCACCGGGCCAATTGTGCGCGAGGCCCTTAGAGGAGTGGCGTCTTATGGTCTTAGCTACTGGGACGCTCAGGTGTGGGCCACGGCCCGGCTCAACCAGATTGAAACCATTGTTACGGAAGATGTGCCGTCGCAGGACGAGATCGAGGGGGTCAGGTATGAGAATCCATTCGAGCATTGACGACGGCCGGCGACCTCAGTGGCACGAAAAGAAGAGGGCGGCTCGGCTATCCCGCCCCCTCCTGGACCATGAGCCCCGCTTCAGTTTCCGGTGGACGAACCCCCTAGGTTGTACCTGATCCACTTGGCGCCTGAGCCGGAGGTTCCTCCTGGTCCTGCGCGGGGTCATCAGGGTACTCCTCGAGCGGCTGGTCCCCCACTACCACAGTACCCGAGTCATTGTCGAAATCGACTTCGCAGCCGAGCGCCTGAGCGATGAACCTGAGGGGGATGACCGTCCTGCCGTTGATCGACTTCGGGGGGACGTCCAGCTCGACCGGCTGCTCATTCACCAGCGCGGTCCTCGTTTCGAGCTGCAACCTGACTACCGTGTCACCCTTGGAGATGACTACCGTGCGGGTCTCGGCCTGCCACTCGACCGTCGCGCCCAGCGCTTCGACGAGGGCACGGACGGGGACCAGCGTCCTGCCGTCCTTGATGACGGGCGGCACGTCGAACGAGGGCTTCTTCCCGTTGACGAACACTTTGAGCGACCGGTCACCTTTCTGCGTGTAGACCCTGTACATGTTCGTATACAGGTTACGGTTCCGCGGATCGATCTCGATCGCCTTTTGCAGCGCCTCGAGGGTTTGGGCGGTATCCCCGGCGTCCTCGTGCATCCGGGCAAGTTCTTTCAGCGCGTGAACGCTGTCCGGGTGCTCGGAGAGGTACTTCTTTAGCCCCTCCAGGGCTGCGGCGCGGTTCACGGCCGCTTTGATCATCTCCTTCACCTGAGCACGATCCCTTGCCTTTTCCCGGTCCCTCTCCTGCGTCCTGTCCTGCTCCGCATCGGAGGAGTTGGTCTGCGGGGCCGCAGCTGCAGCCGACCCCGCAACCAACACGGTGACGAGTATCACCGCCAGCACCGCAAAGCCAGTCGTCCTCTTCATAGTCCCATACCTCCTCGTTCTTGATCCCGGCGGTCTCACTCATCTCATACGCGGAACCGATGATATTTTGGGGGGTACCCACCGAAGCGCGCGGGCCCCATCGTATTGATAGGTGAGGGGTGGGTGTGGAAGCTGGCCTGGGCACCGACATCTCGAGAATAAAGGAAGACAGGCGCCTGCGGGACTCCTTCCTGGAATCCCACCGGGAGTTCGTAAGGAGATACGCGTCGTTTGTGTCGCATCGCCCGTTAAATTGGGAGAACGATGACGAACTCAGCGTGGGCCTGATCGCCCTGAACGACGCGATAGACTCGTACGACCCGCGCGCCGGAGTGGGTTTCCTGAGCTACGCGAAGGTGCTCATACGTCGGCGCCTGATCGACCAGTTCAGGAAATCGGCCGCGCTGGACGTCGAAGGGCCGCTGGAAGACGACATGCGGGTTGCCGCCCGGACCGCCCCGGATGATGAGGAAAGACTCGAGCGGGCGTACGAGATGTCGTGTTTCGAGCAGCGCATGGCGGAGTTCGGGATAACCCTGAACGATCTTGTAAGAAACTCTCCCAGTCACCGGCCGACCCGACAGACGCTGATGCAGGTAGCGCTGGCGGCCTACAGGTGTCCGGAAATCGTGCAGCGACTGCGCACAACAGGGCAACTTCCACTGAAGGAGATCCAGATGATAACGGGTTGCAGCCGGAAGGTGCTCGAAACCTGGCGCAAGTATCTAATCTCTCTCATCGTCATCCTCACCGAAGACGAGCTCGAAGGCACACGGGAGTTCATATTTGGGTAGCCGTCGCAGGCGCAGGTGGGTCGTTCTGAAACCGCCAAAGCCCGGGCGTGCATGAAGAGGGCGGCGTCTTCACAGCCGCCGCCCTCTTCATGTTGCCCCCAATTCTGCGCTACTGCCCTTCGCCAACCATGACCATCCCTGACGCCCCGTCATAACTGATTTGATACTTCAGCGCCTCTCCAACGAACCTCAGCGGGACTACAGTCCGGCCGTTCAACGACTCGGCTGGTACGTCCAGTTCCAGAGTCTTCCCGTTCACAAGGGCCGTCCTGGACTCCAGTTGCAGCCGGATCACCGTGTCACCTTTCGATATGATTACCTCGCGGGTCTGCGCCTGCCACTCCACGGTCGCCCCCAGCGCCTCGCTGACTGCCCTCACCGGGACAAGCGTCCTACCATCCTTGATGACGGGCGGCTGGTCGAAAGCCGGCCTCTTCCCGTTCACGAACACTTTCAGGGATTTCTCGCCCATCTTCGCATACAACCTTTGCATGTTCCTGTACAGGTTGTGGTTCTTAGGTTCAAAGGCAACCGCCTTCTCCAGAGCCTCTACTGCCTCGTCATCGTCCCCGTTTTCCTCATGGAGTGTGGCCAGGGCCTTCAGCGCCTCTTCGCTGTCCGCGTGCTCCTTGAGGTACGCCCGCAGCTGTTCCATCGCAGCCAGTCGATTGGCTACTGCGGTTTTAAGCATTCCCTCCACTTGCGCCTGCTCTTGTTCCTCTTCCTTTCCCTCCTTCAGATCCTCCAGCAGTTCCTTGGCTTCCTCCAGGCCGGGGTTCTCCTTTGCATACTTCTCGGCATCTGCAATGGCCTCATCCAGATTGCCCGCCTTCGCCAGGGCCTCGATCGCCCTCAACCGTTCGCGGACGTTCTCCTGGAGCGTGGCCCATTCCTTCTCGCGCTCACGCGCCTTTTCCGCTGCTTCCTCAGCTTCCTCGTCGACCTCACCGTCGTCCTCATCATGGGCGGCACCGTCGTCCTCATCATGGGCGGCATCGTCGTCCTCATCATGGGCGGCATCGTCGTCCTCATCATGGGCGGCATCGTCGTCCTCATCATGGGCGGCCTGAGGTTTGCCCAGCGCCTCCGCCGAGCATAACCCGTACGATCCAGCCATCGACGCCAGCAAGAGCACGCCTACGAGCACAAGTACAATCGCCTTCTTCATTTTCGTTGCCTCCTTGTGAAGACTGACTACGCCTTCCTGCCAGAAACCGAGATGCTTGAGCCATTCCGCCAGCCGGCTGAAATCGCTCACCGGTCTTTTGATAAATAAATACGGATTGTAGGCGTTGAATTGGGGGGTACCCACCAATACGTTGCGGTCCCTTCGTATTAGGAAGTGAGGGGGCAGCGTGTCTACGAGGCGCTGGACTGAAGAGGTGGCAGCGGTGCGCTACGACGACATTGGACCGGGTAAAGGGCTGGTCATCAAGGTTCAGGGTAGCGAGTATTACGTTGTGTCCAGGGATTGCCGCTACTTGCGACTCAGAGTCCGTGGCGTCGCACCGCGTCCCGGTGACATCGTCTGGCTACCTGCGACTTATCCGTCCCTGGTTCGCATCGCCATCGCAGCCTCCGTCCTACTGGTGATTGCTCTGGGAACTGCGGCGGTTGCGCTTCAGCGACAACCTGTTGCCTATATCGCTCTCGACATTAACCCAAGCGTCGAGCTAGGGCTCAACCGCTGGGAGAGGGTTGTGACCACCCGGGCGTTTAACCACGAGGGTTCGCTGCTTCTCAACCAGGTCTCGCTCAATGGGACGGGCATGATCAGCCGTCCGGCAGGGGAAGCGCTTGCCTCCATCGTTGAAGCCGCTATTGAGCACGGGTTCCTGTCACGTGAAGAAGACAACGTTATTCAAGTCGCGCTGCTGGCCCGGGAACGCCATTCACAGGCAATGGAGGAAAGTCTGCGAGAGCAGGTAGCGACAGTCTTGGAAAAGCGCGACGTGTCAGCGTATCTCAAGGTAAGAAGGGCCAGCCTTGAAACGCGAGATGCGGCCCGGAAGGAGAATCTCACGGTGAACGCCCACCTGTTGAAGAAGGAGGTCCAGGCTCAAGGTCTGGGCTCCACCGTGGCGGACTGGAGCAGACCACCTAAGGAGATTATTCGGAAAGTGGGAACCGGGAGGCTCTTTGATGCTAACGAATTCATAGGACATCACAGGAGCCGTGAGGAGACCACAGGTGGTGCAGGGACTCCTCCGGTGTCTCCCGCGAACAGCGTCGGGGAGCCGGGCGCCACCACGGAGCCGATTCACGGTCGCGATCGCGCCGGGAAGAACGACCCGACGGTCCCGCGACGTTCGCCCAAGAGGCCCAGCGGCAGCAGCGGCACGGTCAGGACCGGGGTGAAGCCCGGCTCTCAACCTGAGGCGGGCGACGCCAATCGTAGCCCCGCCGCTGGCAATACCGATTCGGGGACAGGGACACCCGTAGCGCCATCAACGCCAGCGCCGACTCCGCACGCGCCAGAGCAGCTGCCTCCGGGGCAACCTCCAGCGGGACAGTCTCCGGCAGGGCCACAACAGGAAGACGGCAAAAGCACGAACCCGGAGGCCCCGTCCTGGGAATACGACGAGAACGAGGAAGAAGAACCGCACGAGGATGAGGATAAGGATGACAGCCCGTCACGAAGAGGGAAACCGGGCGGCAATTGAGCAGCGCCCGGTTCCTATCTTACGCGACCCCTGCACGACGCACTGTGCGCCTACGCCATCGTGCGTGCCTCCCGGCCGGCGAATTCATATCCGGCGTCAAGCGCCTTCCTGTTCATCTCCAGCGCGCGCTCATTCGGCGAGTTCTCCTCGAGCGCCTTATAGAGCGCCCCCCTGTCGACCACGGACGTGAGCGCCGCCGCGACACCAACCATGACGACGTTGGCGACCCGCGGGTCGCCGAGCGACGCTGCGATGTCATTGACCGGCACGCGAACGACCTTGATGTCCTCGCGGTCGACGGCCTTGCCCACCAGGGACGAGTTGACCAGCAGGTAGCCGCCTGGAACGACTGCCCCCACGAACTTATCCAGCGACGGGGCGTTCATCACGACCGCCAGGTTGGGCCGGTTCACGATCGGCGAGCCTATCCCGGACGTCGACACCACGACCGAGCAATTGGCCGTGCCGCCCCGCATCTCGGGTCCGTAGGATGGGAGCCAGGTGGATTCCTTGCCCTCGAGCATGCCCGCGTAGGCCATGATCTTGCCCATGAACATCACGCCCTGCCCGCCGAATCCCGCGAAAACGAATTTCTCAAGCACTGGCGACCGCCTCCTCCGGCGTCTTCAGTTCGCCCATGGTGTAAAGAGGAAGCATGTTATCCTGCAGCCACTTGACGGCGTCCAGCGGACCCATGCCCCAGTTCGTCGGGCACGGCGACAGTACGCTCACAAACGCGAAGCCCTGCCTCTTCATCTGCACCTCGAACGCCTTCTTGATCGCCTTCTTGGCCTGGATGATGTTCTTCGGGGTGTCCACGGAAACCGACGCGACGTACGCCGCACCCTTGAGCGTCGCCAGGACCTGAGGCATGTCGATGGGGAACCCCGCGCTCGACACGTCGCGGCCGTACGGGGACGTGGTCGTTTTCTGGCCGGGCAATGTGGTTGGAGCCATCTGTCCGCCGGTCATCCCGTAAATGGCGTTGTTGACGAAGATGACGGTGATCTTCTCGCCGCGCGCGGCCGCATGCATGACCTCAGCGATGCCGATCGCGGCCAGGTCCCCGTCACCCTGGTAGGTGAACACGACGCGGTCCGGCAACGCCCGCTTGACTCCGGTCGCCACCGCGCATGCGCGGCCGTGCGCCGCGCTCTGCATGTCGCAGTTCATGTAGCTGCTTATCAGCACCGCGCAGCCCACCGGGGCCACGCCGATGGTGTCGCCCAGCACACCAAGTTCCTCGAGGCTTTCCGCAACGAGGCGGTGGATCACGCCGTGCCCGCAGCCCGGGCAGTAGTGGAACGGGACGCCGGTAAGCCCCTTTGTCCGAGAGAATACCTGCTTCTCAGACATCACGCCGTCACCCCCTGCGCCTTCTTCGCCGGTATCTCGTCGAGCAGCGCAACTACCCTCTCAGCCACGTCCTCGGGGGACGGGGTGAACCCGCCTACCCGCCCGAAGAAGCGTACCGGTAGTCGCCCGTTGACCGCGAGCCTGACGTCCTCGACCATTTGCCCCATGCTGAGTTCCACCGCGAGGACCCCCCTCACGCTCGTGGGCAGTGATTGGAATGCCTTGCCGGGGAACGGCCACAACGTGATGGGCCTCAGCAGCCCCACCTTGAGCCCTGCGGCTCTCAGCTGCATTACCGCTTCGCGGCATATCCTGGCCGACGTGCCGAACGCCACCACCAGGGCCTCCGCGTCTTCAATCTGGAAGGTATCCCAGCGCTGCTCTTCGGCCGTTATCTTCTCGTACTTCGCCTGCTCTCGCAGGCATATCGGCTCGAGCAGCTCTGGAGTAAGGCCCCAGCACTGCACGATGTTCCGCTTCGCACCCGGACCACGCCTGCCGGTCCCGGTTGTCGCCCAGGGCTTTTCTGTCCTCACAGGTGAGGGCTCCTTGAAAACCACTCGCTCCATCGTCTGGCCGATGATCCCGTCGCCCAGCAGTATTACGGGGAGCCGCCACCTGTCGGCGAGGTCAAACGCCTCCATCATGAGGTCGGCCGCCTCCTGAACCGATGCGGGGCCGAGCACTATGGGATGGTAATCCCCGTGGCCGCCGCCCTTCGTCGCCTGGAAGTAATCACCCTGGCTGGGGCCGAGTCCCCCGAGACCCGGGCCGGCGCGCTGGATGTTGACGACGACGCAGGGGAGTTCAGCCCCCGTGATATACGACAGCCCTTCCTGCTTGAGGCTTATCCCGGGGCCCGACGACGCGGTCATCACGCGGGCTCCGGACCCTGCCGCGCCGTAGACCATGTTGATGGCCGCGACTTCGCTCTCAGCCTGCAGGAACGTCCCCCCGACCTCAGGCATGCGCCGCGCGAGGTACTCGGCCAGCTCGCTCGACGGCGTAATGGGATACCCGAAGAACAGCCTGCACCCGGCCCTGATGGCAGCCTCGGCTATGGCCTCGTTGCCCTTCATGAAATACTGGTTTTCCACAGCCTATCCTCCTTAACGCCGGCGGCGCTAGCGCCAGACCGATATCGCGACGTCGGGGCATACGAGCGCGCACATGGCGCAACCCGTGCACTTATCCGGTTCCGCTACGGCCGCAGGGTAGTATCCCTTGCCGTTCGCGGCACGCGACTTGCCCAGGCACTTCCTGGGGCAAGCGACAACGCACAACTCGCATCCCTTACACGTCTCTACTGCAATCTCAACCCTGGCCAAGAAAGCTCCTCCTTCCTGCTCCACCCCCCGCGGGGCTACTGTTTACTTCCGGACGAGAGGATGACGGCCAGCGCGAGCGACGCGGCCTTGTTCTCGGGCGTGTCCGCCCTCGAGTTCATCACGACCGGCTTCCGCGCCCCCACGACGATGCCCGCCATGATCGCGCGGCCGAAATAAAGCATGCTCTTGCCGAGTATGTTCCCTGATTCAAGGTCCGGCGCGACCAGCACGTCCGCGCGCCCCGCCACCTCACCGGTGACGCCTTTCTGCGCGGCGGCCTCCGCGCTCACCGCAACGTCGAGGGCCAGCGGCCCATCCACGAAGGCCCCCTTGATCTGCCCCCTGTCCGCCATTTTGGCGATAGCCGCCGCATCCGTGGTCGCCTGCATCTCGGGGTTGACGACCTCGACCGCCGCGAGAATGGCAGCCCTGGGCTTCTGATAGCCCAGACCCCTCGCCATGTCAATGGCGTTCTGCACGATCTCCACCTTCGTCTTGAGGTCGGGCGAAACGTTGATGCCCGCGTCGGTCACGAACACCATCCGGTCGAACTCCGGCACGTCCATGGCTGCCACGTGGCTCAAGATCCGCCCCGTCCGAAGGCCTGTCTCGGGGTGAAGCACGGCTTTCATGAAGTCGGCGGTCTTGACCTGGCCCTTCATGAGGATGTGCGCCTTCCCGCTCGACACCAGCGAGGTCGCCATCTGGGCCGCCGCCGCGGGCGTCGGGGCATCCACGACCTCCATGCCGCGCAGGCTCAACCCGCCCTCGACAGCGAGATTTTCGATCTTCGCGACCTGCCCGAACAGTGTGGCTTCAACGCCGAACTCCTCGCGGCACACCCTCACGGCGAGGATGGTGTCGTCATCCTCGGCACCGGCGACAGCGAGCCGCAGCGGCTCTCTGCTGAGGATCTCCCGGGCCTGCCTGGCGTACGACTCGAATCTCCTGAGGTTCAAACCCACGGACGTCCCCTCCCCATCAGCCTGACATACACTCATGGCCGCGTCCAGAAGCTCCGGCTATCGCGTTCAGTGGGGCTGCACAAGACCGCCGGTTGGGTGGCGCTCTCAAACGCAGCCGCGCGTGGCGCAGTCTAGATCCAACACAGAATTCAGCAACCATTGGGGAAGATCCTTCAGGCAAAGGGGTGACTTGCCGTCAAATGTGGTTGGCCGACCCGCGAGTTCGGTCTGCTGTTACTCCCCGTGCGGGACCTGCCCACCGGCGATGGCTTTCAGCAGAGCGTCCTTTGCCTCACCCACAGTGAGGGGTACGCCGATATCCACCCCGGCGGCCTGCAGCCGGCTGAACAGGTCCACCAGCACCGGCAGTTGAAGGTTGGCCTCGGTCAGGACGTCCGGCCTCGAGAATATCTCGCGGGGCGTGCCGCGGGCCGCTATCCTGCCGCCGGCGATAACGTAGATGGTGTCCGCGAGCAGTGGGACACTGTCCACGTCGTGAGTAGTCATGATCACTGTAGTCCCCAGCCTGGAGTTGAACGAGTGCAACAGCGCCAGGATATCCCGGCGTGAGCGGGAGTCGAGCCCATCGAAGGGCTCGTCCAGTACGAGAATGTCCGGCTTCAGCACCATGGCCCCCGCGAGAGCGACCTTTTTCTTCTCACCGCCGCTGAGGTAGTGGGGGACCTTCTTGCTCAGGTGTCCGATGCCCACCGCATCGGTGATGGAGTCCACCATACCTCTTACCTCGGACACAGGAACTCCCTGGTTGCGCGGGCCGAACGCGACGTCGTCCCAGACCGTCGGCCCGATTATCTGCTCGTCGACGTCCTGGAGCACCACCCCGATGCGGCTCCGGATCCTGGCGAAATCCCGCGCGGGGTTGACGCCCAGCACCGTCACCTCACCCTCGACCGGCTTCAGCAGGCCGGTGATATGCATGAGGAGCGTGGTCTTACCCGACCCGTTGGGACCGAGCACAACCACGCGTTCACTCTTGCGCACGACGAAGTCCAGCCCGCACAGCCGGACCTCGGTCCGGTCGGGGTAGACGTGAGTCAGGCACCGTATCGACACTATTTCGTCCATCGCACATCCCGTTCCCGCCTGAATGGCTCCATACCTACCAGGCCCCCGCCCACTCACAGCGTCCTTGCCAGGCAGAGCAGCGCGAGTCCCACAATCACGGGCAACGCGTCGTACCGCGTGAGGCCGGCGACGTCACCGCGCCGCCTGTCACTCGAACTCCTGATGCCCGTGGCGTAGCCGCGCAGCACGAGTACCCTGTACGTCCTCTCGCTCAGGTCTATCGAGCGGATGAGCGCCGTGCCCAGCGCCGCCCCTATCGCCGACGGGCTGCGGGCCCCCTTCAACCTGAGCACCCTGCCCACGGCAGCCAGGCGGCCTGCCAGCAGGAAGAACGACCTGTACGTCATGTAGACTGAATCCGCCAGGATCCCCGGCAGGACGCGCTCAAGCACGGAGTGCAGGCTCACGAACGTGGTCGTCCCCAGGAGGACGATCAACGCCGCGGCTGCGGAAACAGACCGGAGGACTCCCAGCACGGGGTCGCCGGTGGAGAACACCCATCCGAAGAAAGCCGGGTAGAGCAGCAGGTGGCCCATCCGCCCCGCCGGTATCCCCGCGGCCGCAGCGAGGCCCGCTACCGCGGCGAATACAGCGGTAGCAGATCTCACGCCGGTCGAGAGGATAGCCGCCGCGACGCAAAGCGCCGCCATGGCGATCTTCGAGGTCGTCGACGCCCTGTGGATCACCGAATTGCCGCTCGATGACAGGTAGTCCAGGTACGCTATGTCCATCAGGTCATCTCACCGCCGGTTCCCTCCGGCAGTCTCCGGGACTCAGCCCGCTCCGCGGTCGATCAGGTCGGGCCTCACCTTAACGAGGAACGCCAGGGTCACGGCCACGACGACCGACTCGAGAGCCGCGCCCGCCAGCCCGACTGGCAGGATGAGCGTCGCCCCCTCGCGCACCCTGTTCAGAAATCCCTCTTCCCCGTGCTCTTCGCCTTCGTGACCCGCGGCAGCGGTCTCGTGGGCGGCGTCGTGGACCTCTTCCCCTTCTTCGTGCCGGTGAGCGAGCTCGTGCGGGTCGAGTCCCGCCGCCGAGACGACACCCAACACAAGGCTTACCGATATCGCGACCGCCACCACGGTGGCGACCACAGCGGAGGGCGTCACGCCCAATCTCCGTCGGAGCAGGGAGAACACCGCCCAGCCAACGGCCGCTTCCGCGCCGAGGACGAGCGAGTTGATTCCGATGACCGTGACCCCGCCGTGGCCAATCAGGGCGAGCAGCAGGTTGACCACGAATGCGCACACCAGGGCGAGCGCGGGGCCCAGGATCACGCCCGCCAGCACCCCGAGGTTGAGGTGTACTGGGAGCGGCCCGAGCGGCATGGACATCGCCACGAGCATGAACGCCCCCATGATCCCGATGATCGCGACCTTCTTGCGTACGTCTTGCTTCCTCAACGACCACAGCGAAACCGACAGCGCCGCGGCCAGCAGCAGGAAGCCGCCGAACGCCATCCACATGGGAATGGAACCGTCGGGGAAATGAAGGTGGCTCACTTCCCGTCCTCCTCCACGAGTTCCTCGTTTCCGCAGCCTGCACAATACCCGAATGCCTCAAAACGGTGGCTCACCAGTCTGAACCGCACGGATGCCAGGGCCTGCTCGTCGAGGTGCACCGGGCATCCCGCGATCTCCTCCACCCGGCCGCAGCCGAGGCAGATCAGGTGATGGTGGTGCGACGCGTTGGCCTCGAACCTCGTCGGCTCCCCGCAGACCTCCACCTTGCCGATGAGCCCTTCCCCGGCCATCAGGCCGAGGTTCCGGTAAACGGTGGCCAGGTTTGTACCCTCGCACCTCTTGCGGACGCGCTGGTACACCTGCTCCGCGGTAAGGTGCTTCGAGGTCCCCACCAGCACCTCGAGGATCGCCCTCCGCTGCCGCGTCAGCTTGTAGCCCATGTCCGCGAGTTCGCGGGTCCTTTCAGTCCCACCCATGATATCACCGCCGCGGGCTTATTTGCAGATACGAATCGTTTGCATTTATATTATAGAACCCCTGGTGGGAAAATGCTAACGATCTTGCCGGCCGTCAGCCTGGCGCGAGCGCGGTCCCGGGGCGCACGAATCGATCGCCCTCCGTGTCACTGTCCCCTGTATCAGTACCCCAGGTCTCGCTGTATGGCCCGCATCGCCTCCGCGGACCGGCGGAGGCCCTCCACCTCCCCCGCGGAAAGGGGTAGTTCGAGCGCGGTGGCGACGCCCGTCCTGTTCACGATGGACGGCAGGCTCAGGCATACTCCGGAGATCCCGTGCTGGCCGGTCAGCATCGTGGACACGGTCAGGACCGAGTGCTCGTCCCTGAGCACGCTTTCGATGATCCTCCTCAGGGCGAAGGCGATCGCCCAGTACGTGGCGCCTTTCATATCAATAATGTGGTAAGCCGATTCCCTGACGTTTCTGGCGATGTTCTCGCGGTCGACGTTGTCGCAACCCCTCGGGCAGGCGGGGCAGAACTCATCCAGGCGGGCGCCGGCTATGTTCGTGAGGCTCCACGCGGGGACCTCGGTGTCACCGTGCTCGCCGATTACGTAGGCGTGCACGTTGCGCGGGTCGACCCCGCAGTGGCCGCTCAGGAGGTAGCGGAACCGGGAAGAGTCCAGTACGGTGCCCGAACCCATTACGCGTGAGGGATCGCGCGTGGTGGTCAGGGCGGCAACGTGGGTCAACACGTCCACCGGGTTCGTCACCACGATCACCACCGCCTCGGGGGGCGCATGCCTGTCGATCTCCGACATGACCTCGCGCAGCACCGCGGCATTATCGCGCGACAGGTCCACGCGGGTCTCCCCTGGTTTCTGGTTCCGGCCGGCGGTGACGACTATGACGTCAGAACCCGAACAGCCCGAAATATCAGCCGAGTACACCCTTACCGGGCGGACGAATGACGCCCCATGCGCGAGGTCGAGAGCCTGACCCTCCGCCCTGTCGGCGTTCTTGTCTATAAGGCAGATTTCCGACAGCAGCCCGCTCTCCATAAGCGCGAATGCAGTGGCTGAACCTACCAGCCCAACGCCCACGATCGACACCTTCGCAGCCCCGTTCATTCAGACCCCCCAATCCATCGCACTCTCAACCAGATCATTCCCATTCTGAGCAGCGCCGATGCCGCGGCCGGATGCTGCCTTATGGTAACACTTGACGCCGACGCGCCATAGAATGTTGATGACGCACACGCTGCGCGCTGCTCGAATAGGAGGTGGGGGAGGCAGTGAGCATTAAGGAGCTATCCCTTGAACCCAGGGACGTTTCCCTTATCAAGGCACTCAGGCCGTTCAGCGGCCCGTTCGGACAGAAGCTGATCGATACGATCCTCGACATGAGCGCAATGCAGAGCGAGGGGAAAGACGTTCAGGTCCTGAGCCCCGTCTGGTTCTCCATCAAGCTCCAGGAAGTCGCCCAAAACGCGTTTTCCCTGTTCCTCATACTCATTTTGTTGCTCCTATCCACAGGCGGCTGGCCGGCTGACCCGCCGGCCGACGGGACACCCAAATCCAGGTTCTTCTGACGGCTATCGCGGGGAAAGGGGCTGGGCAATAGATGGGCTTCACCGAAGGTAGTCTTCCCGAGGGGAAGATCTCCGCGGAGATCATGTCGGTACTTCCGCGGGTATGTGAGCGCCTGCCCGTTATAATCGAGCTTTCGTCCGATGCGGTCGCCCTTGACGCCATACCCGCCAAGCTGGAGGGTTTCGAGTTCAAGTGCGACCTCGCGATAATCAATGCGATCGCCGGTACCATATCGCCAGACCAGATACAATCGCTGGCGGCGAAGCCTTCAGTGTACAAGGTGTATCCCGACAAGATGGTCCAGGCATGCCTCAACGTGGCCACGCCCGCGCTACGGGCCCACCTGATCCAGCAGCGCGGGACCACCGGCAAGAGCGTCACCGCGGCCGTCGTCGATACGGGGGTTCACCCCCATCCCGACCTCACGCGCCCCGAGAACAGGCTGGTGGCGTTCGCCGATTTCGTCGGCAAGAAAGGGTCCCCCTACGATGACAACGGTCACGGGACTCACGTCGCCGGCGAGATCGCGGGCAACGGCTACTCGTCGAACGGCAGATACAAGGGGATCGCTCCCGAGGCCAGGATAGCCGGAGTCAAGGTGCTCGACCAGAACGGAAAGGGACAGACGTCCACTGTGATCCAGGGTCTGGATTGGTGCCTCAAGAACAGGAGCAGGCACAACATCAGGGTCGTGAACCTCTCCATGGGGTCGCCCGCCGGCTCACCTCCCCACGAGGACCCCCTGTGCAAGGCGGTCGAGAGGCTGTGGGACGCGGGGATAGTGGTACTCGTCGCGGCCGGCAACGACGGGCCGGCGGACAAGACCATCCTGAGCCCCGGAAACGACCCCAAGGTGATAACGATCGGGGCTATGGACGACAAGAGGACGGTCGAGCGGAAGGACGACGCGATCGCCGATTTCTCCGCCAGGGGTCCAACGGCGGAGGGGCTGGCCAAACCCGACATTCTCGCCCCCGGTGTGGGGATCACCTCGCTCAAGGTGCCAAAGGGATCGCCGGGATTCAGGCTCCGCGGTTCCAGCAGGACTTACCAGGCGCTATCGGGGACCTCGATGGCCACATCCCTGGCGGCGGGCGTCGCAGTGTTGATGCTGGACCACGAACCCGGCCTCACACCGGACGAAGTGAAACAGCGGATGATGTCGTCTGCCGAAAACCGTGGTTACGATGCGAACGTCCAGGGGCGCGGTTACATCGACGCCAACAAGGCGGTAAGACCCTAGGTTAGGGCCGGACGATGACCGCGCAAGAATAGCAAGGAGGGGATTGCGTGTGTCTTCACCGTTGTTCAGGATATCCATGCCGACCGGACTGACTCAGAAGAGCGCAGCGCCAGACCCTTGGGCGGGGTACCAGTTCTGGGTTTGGCCCTACGGCTGGAGGAAGACCCAGGCCAACGTGACCGTTGCCACCCCTCGGCACAGGATCGACCCACCGGCGCCCGCGACTTCCGCCCCGGCGCCTCATGCTCCTCCTGCGCCCACACCACCCCCTTCAGCCCCGGCGACCCCAACCTCGCCGGAGCGACCGGTCGAGAACGGGGCAGGGCATTTGTTTGAGCCGCCAATTCCTCCCCCGATGGGGGCGGGCGAAACCCCCGCGCAGGAAGTGCGCGCCAATCACGGTTCTCTCGTGTGGAAGATCCCGTCCAGGGGCAAGGGGGGTCACGATTGAAAACGCGACCGGGAGTTCAACAACAGGGTTCTCCCGCCGGGGCGTGGCCGGACCCGTACATGACCAGGGCAAACAAGATGCTGGTATACAGCAACCCTCACAACCAGCGGGTGGCCCCGGCGTGGCACAACAACAACGTGGTGCATTTCCTCGACCTGGGGGAAGTGGCCGTCGATCCAGGTGGAGCTGCCCTCAATCCGCTGTACTTCGTGATTACCGGTTTCGACCACGCGGGGACGCCCGTCCTGGTGCAAGGCCAGTACTGCATAGTCAGCCGCCTCCCCGGGGAGCCGGGCTACTCGCAGTTCTGCCGGGTGTGCTTCCTCGAGGCGCCCGCCATCTACATGCCCAACACCGTCAGGTCCGAGGAAGACGCAAAGGCGAGCGGCTACCCGATCCTCGAGACGGACATGGTCCTGTGCGCGCCGGTACTCTAGTTCCCCGTAGCTCCGGCCCATCAGGCGGGCCGGCGGAGGTGGTCCGGTGGTTTTCGCGACGAGGTACCTCAGGTTGATGGACCCGCCCATGGTCGGGCCCGACGTCAGCCTCACCCAGGGGAGACTGAAAGCCCTCGGCATATACGAGGGAGAGATTAACGGGGTATTCGACGAGGCCACGGCCGAGGCCGTAAGGCGTTTCCAGCAACGGAACGGCCTGCGCGTTGACGGGATCGTGGGGCCGGACACGTACAACGCCCTCCAGCTCGGGGAGGCCATCGATGTGTGGCAGTCACCGCGCACCGGACCGCGCATCTCGATAGACCTGGTGCGGCGCCGGCTTTTCCTTTATCGCGCAGGGGTGCTGCTGGAGACGTTCCCCGTCGCCATCGGGAAGCCGTCCACTCCGACTCCGCCTGGCAACTGGGTGATCGTTGATAAACAGGAGAACCCCGGAGGGGCGTTCGGCGCAAGGTGGATGCGGCTGAGCACGCGGTGGGGTGGGTACGGGATCCATGGCACGGACACCCCCGAGTCGATAGGCAGGGCGGTCAGCCACGGCTGCGTGCGCATGCTGAACGAGAACGTCATTACCGTGTACAATCAGGCGCCCCTCGGGACCAACGTCAAGATACAGGGCGAGGCCATGACCGGCCGCATCCTCAGGATCGGCGTGGAGCCGGCCGACGACGTCCGCCTGGTCCAGGAGAGGCTCAAAGCCCTCGGATACTATCGCGGGGACGTGGACGGATTCTACGGCCCGCTCACGGCGGGGGCCGTGATGGCGTTCCAGCGCGACCGCGGGCTCGACCCCGACGGCATAGTCGGGCCGGCCACGTACGAGGAACTCGAGCTCGCCTGGGACCAGGCGACCGGCGACAGGAGGCCGTAAGCCAACGGCCCGCGGCGGTCTCTCCGGACTGGCGTGTGGCGGCTATCTGCGGCCTGCAGCAGCGGCTTCCCGGCGGCACACCAACGGCGTGTGCCGCCCTGATTTTGCCCGGCATAAGATCTACGGGAGGTAGAGGGGGATGGGTGATGGCTTCGCGGATATGATGCAGCAGTTCCAGGAGATACGGGCCGAGATGGAGAGGGTCAGGGAGGCGTTACGCGCCAAGACCATAGACGCCTCTTCGGGGCCCGTCAAGGTCACTATCAACGGGCACCAGGAGATTGTATCGGTATCGCTGACTCCCGAGTTCGCTCAGGACCCCCGCAGGCTGGAGGAATCCATCAAAGCGGCGGTAAACGACGCCATAATGAAGTCCCAGAACATGGTGGCCCGCGAAGTCGGCAGATTCATGGGGCCGGGATCAGTATTCGGGTGGACGGGGGGTATGTAGAGTGGCTGACGGGGACGGCACCCTCATCGGGAGTCTCTCGAAGTTGATGGAAACGCCCGCGGGGCAGGGTATGGATTCGACTTCGTTCCTGTGCATGCTGGGCCTTCTAAACGTGCAGACGATCATGACGGTCGTCCAGAAGGCCACCGAAGAGCAGACGGTGGTTTCGGAGGCTGTCAAGAAGTCGGGGCCTGACGCCCAGTCGCTGGCGCAGGCGCTATCGGGGCTGCTCGCCGGCCAGGCGGGGCAGGGAGGTCAGGGGGGCCAGAAGATAAACCCCGCAACCCTCCTCAGCCTGGTAAACGTGCTGGCAAGCCAGATGGAGAAGGGCGGGGCCCCTAAACAGGAGCAGAAGGCGGAAGAACCGGCGCTCCCAGCCAGATTGGAGCACAGGGGTGAAGTCCGCAGGGGGCAGGGGGACCCGGGGGCCGACCAGAGGGATGCGAAGGCGGCAAGCCAGAAATAGCAGGCGGCGCCCCGGGGCGCGTCCGGCAGATGATGTGGCTGATGCTTCTCCCGTCCTTCGCCCGCGCCCCGCGACCGTGCATGTAGACAGGCTGGAGGGAACGGCACATGCCGTCTAAGATTCGCCTGGGCCGGCCGAGGGTCGGCCTGGCCCTGGGTGGGGGTGGCATGCGCGGGGCCGCGCATATAGGGGTCCTCAAGGTGCTTGAAGAGGAAAACGTGCGGATCGACTACATCGCGGGGACGAGCGTCGGGAGCATCGTCGCCGCGCTGTACGCCTGCGGGTACCGCGCCGCCGACCTGGTGGACCTGACCGTTTCCCTCAAGTCAGAGGATATCTTCGACTATACGTTCAGCTTCAGAAGAATTCTCGCCATGGCCGTGAAGGTGCTGTTCGACTACATGGCGGTCCCAACCGACTGGATGCCGAACCCGCCAATGGGCCTGATAAAGGGCAGGCATCTCGAGAATTGGGTGCATCAGATGACCGGCGGGAAGACGTTCCGCGACACGGAGATCCCGCTGGCGATTATCGCCGTCGACATCGACACTGGCCGCCAGGTGGTGTTCGCATCCAATTCCGCCACGAAGGCGCTGGGCAGGTGCTACCCGTCCGCGCTGATGGCCGAGGACGAACCGCTCTCGCTGGCGGTGCGGGCAAGCAGTGCGATCCCGATCATCTTCCTGCCCCGGAAATACGCCGGGATGAACCTGGTCGACGGGGCGCTCCTGAACAACGTGCCCGCCGACGCCCTCAAGGCCTGGGGGGCAGACGTCGTCATCGCCGTAGACCTGGAGTTCGCCAACCAGCGGGGCGCGCTCATCGACAACGCCGTCGAGGTGGTTATCCAGGCGATCGACATGATGGGCCAGGAGATCACCGACCTCAAGCTGGCCAAATACGCCGACGTCGTGGTGAGGCCGGACGTTTACGACGTCGGCCTCACCGACTTCCACCGGATCCCCGAACTCATACAACGTGGCGAACAGGCCACGCGCGAGGTCCTGCCCCAGATACGCCGGTTCATCCCCCCGTACGCTTAGCCGCCACCCGGGGTGTCCCACCCGGCCGCCCGGCCCCCGCCGCCTCCGGAAGGAAAAGCGCCCAAGCGATAGAAAAGCGGTAGAAAAGCCAATACGCCTCCTTCTCACGGAGGATAATAGAGCGTGTCCGGTCACAGGACGTCTTACGGGGGCGCTTATGGAGGGAACTCGGGCGGAAATATACCTGGATAATGCCGCAACCACGCGTGCGAGCGCCGAAGTCGCCGCGGAGGTTTCGCGCTGCCTTCTGGAGGCATACGGAAACCCCTCTTCCCTGCACCCGAAAGGAATCGAGGCTGAAGAGGTGGTGGACAGGGCCGCCCGCGCCGTGGCTTCGGCGCTCGGCGGGGGCAAGAGCAACATCGTATTCACGTCCGGAGGCACCGAGGCGAACAACCTCGCCATCTTCGGCGCGGTCTCCTGGCGCCGGCGGCCGGGAGCCAGGATAATCAGCAGTCGAATCGAGCACCCCTCGGTGTTCAACACGGTCAAGGAACTCGAGTCGCTGGGTTTTGAAGTCGTGTTCGCCGGTGTCGACCGCGACGGTGTTATAGACCTCGACGAGTTCCGGGGGCTACTTACGCCCGCCACGGTCCTGGTAAGCGTGATGCACGTCAACAACGAGACCGGCGCGGTGCAGCCACTGGACGCGATAGCGGCGGCGGTGCGCGCCTGTGACGGTAAACCCCTGCTGCACGTGGATGCCGTGCAGTCGCTCGGCCACGTCCCGTTCCGGCCCCAGGATTCAGGAGTCGACCTGGCCAGCGTCAGCGCGCATAAGGTGCACGGCCCCAAAGGGGTGGGCGCGCTCTGGATACGGGACGGCGTCCGGCTCCGGCCCATCATCTACGGGGGCGGACAGCAGCATTCCATCCGGAGCGGGACGGAGAACGTGCCGGGCATATCGGGGTTCGGGGTCGCTTGCTCGCAGATCGCCGCCGACCCGGGCTTCGCCGAGAGGGAGCTCGGGCCAATCCGCGAGACCCTGGCCAGGCGGATTGAATCCGAGATACCGGATGCCGCGCTGCTGAGCCCGCGCCACGGTGCGGCCCCACACATCCTGAACGTGGCGTTCCGCGGCGTCAAGGGCGAGGTCCTCGTGAGGATGCTGGGCTCCCGGGGCGTCCACGTCTCCACCGGCGCCGCGTGTTCCTCGCGCAAGGGCGAAACCAGCAGGGTGCTCGAGGCGATGGGAGTGCCCCGCGACCTCGCTGTGGGGTCGATAAGGCTGAGTCTCGGCAGGTACAACTCGCTCGCGGAGGTCGACACGGTCACCGGCCACTTGAAGGAGGTTGTGGCGGGACTCAGGGGGTTCCACAGGTAGAATGGAGAACGGAGTTATACTGCTGCGGTACGGCGAGATCGGCCTCAAGGGCCGGAACAGGTCCTTTTTCGAAGACACCCTCGTGAGAAACGTGTCCTCCTCGCTAGGGGACATCCCATCCCGGGTCACGAACGAATACGGCCGTGTAATCGCCCGCGTCCCCTGCGGAGAATCCCGCGCAGCCGTCGAACGCTTGAAGCGCGTGTTCGGCGTCGTGTCGTTGAGCCCCGCGGTGAGGGTACCCCTCAGCATAGAAGCGATCGAGGAGGCGGCGTACGACGCCCTCTCCGCCGCGGCGCGCCCGCCGTTCACGTTTAGAGTGAGTGCCAGCCGCGCCAACAAACGCTTCCCTCTCACCTCACCCGAGATAAACCGCGCGGTCGGGGCCTACATCCTGGACCGGTTCGACGGTGGGGCCTCGGTGGATCTACGAGACCCGACGGCCACCGCGTGGGTCGAAGTGCGCAGCGACGGGGCTTACGTATACTCGGAGGTGATACCCGGGCCCGGCGGCTTGCCGCTCGGTTCCAGCGGGAAGGGCCTGCTTCTCCTGTCGGGTGGCATCGACAGCCCCGTAGCAGGGTGGTACATGATGAAACGCGGCCTGCTCCTCGAGGCCCTGCATTTCTACAGCTTCCCATTCACTAGCGAGAAGTCGAAGCGTAAGGTCATGGACCTCTGCGAAACGCTGTCGACGTGGGGCTCGCCCGTGGTGCTCCACGTATGCCCGTTCGGCGAAGTCCAGCAAGAGATCGGCCGGACGTGTCCCGACGAGATGATCACCATAGTGATGCGCCGGATGATGCTGCGCATAGCGGAAAGGGTAGCCTTGAAGCAGGGCTGCCAGGCGCTGATTACGGGGGAGAGCGTCGGCCAGGTGGCCAGCCAGACCCTCGAGAGCATGGCCACCATCGGAAACGTCACGCGCATGACGATCCTCAGGCCGCTCTGTGGCCTGGACAAGACCGAGATCATAGCCAGGGCGCGGGAGATCGGGACATTCGGCACATCGATCCAGCCATACGAGGACTGCTGCGCGCTGTTCGTTCCGAAGAACCCCCGGACGAAACCCGGGCTCGAACAGGCCGAGTCCGCCGAGGGAGGGCTGGACGTTGAAGGACTTGTCAAGCAGGCCGTTGAACGGATAGAGACCATTACGCCGCAGTGATTACTGAAGTGAGGTGTTTCGAGTGCCGGTGGAAACGGTACACATCCAGTGGAAGGGAGAGCATGCGCTCGAGTCCAGGTTGCCCTCCGGAAAGGTAATCACCATCGATTCGGCCGGTCCGAAACCCCTGGAGATGGTCATCGCCAGCCTCGGTGGTTGCGCGGGTCTCACCGCGCTCGCGTTCGCCCAGAAGATGAGGTTAAACCTGACGAGGCTCGAGATCGAGGTGTCGGGGGACCTGGCCGACGGCAAAGTGCCGGCGATCAAGGGCGGGCGCCTGAAATACCGCCTCTGGGGGCCGGACCTCCAGAAGGAGCAGGTCGAGAGACTCGTGGAGCTTTGCGAGAAATACTGCCCGGTCTACCAGACGCTGAAGCATGCGGGTCCCATAGAACACTCGTACGAGATAAACCCGGCCTCCTGAACGGGCCGGACATGGAGGCGCCCCGCAGTCACATGGCGGGCGGGCATTGGGGCGGGCGCTCCGGTGCACACTACCGTACGGGTTCGAACTGGGGGTGTGTGCCGTGGCGTCTGAAGACTCGAAGGAGAGAATCAAGGCGGCCGAGGACCTTCACAAGCAGGCCGCTCGCAAGAGGATTAACCCATTCAAAACGCCTCCGAACGATCTCACCACCAAGGAAATGACCCCTCCGGAGGCGAAAGGGCAGGCCGCTCCAGACCTTCCCGTGTTCGGGCCGGAGGTTGAGGTAGAGCCGAAGCATTGATGAGTGAAAGGAAGCCCGGAGGGGCTTCCTTTCCTGGTGTCGGGCATTTTTGCTCGTGACTCCCGCCCGCGAAGCGGAATTACCCCGTCCGCCGCCGGACAACATAACCTTGACCATTCCACTTGACCATTCCAAAGGAGGTAGTCTCATGTCGTTGTTCAGGTACGACCCCGGGCGGGAACTTGCGAGGCTACGGGACGAGATCGGCCGGTTCATCGAACCCTTCAGGACTACGGCGCGCGAAGCAGGTCCCTGGCAACCGTCGGTGGACCTGTTCGAGAGCGGTGACAGCATCGTGGTGCGGGCCGATCTACCAGGCATCGATCCAAAGGACGTGGACGTGAGGGTCACCGACAACGCGGTGTCCATCAGGGGTGACATACAGCGAGAGCAGCGTACGGACGAGGAGGGCTTCTACTACAGCGAGCGACAGTACGGCACCTTCTTCAGGTCAATCCCGCTGCCGAGACAGGTGAGGCCCGAGCAGTCGCGGGCGACCTATAGGAACGGGATTCTCGAGATCACGATGCCCAAAGAGAGCGACGGCAGGGGAAAAGGCCACAGATTGGAGATCGACGCCGGGCCATCGCACTAGGTGACCCTGGAGACGCACCAGGACAGCGAGGGGGAGGTGATATTATGGCCCGGTTGACCGGAAACCCCGTGAGGGCGGTGGCAGTAGCGGTAGCGCTCTGCCTTGCGCTGGCGGCCGGGGGCTGTTCGGTTTCCCTCGGCGGTGGCCAGAAGCAGCAGTCGGAGGCGCAGGGCGGGGGCCAACAAGGTGGACAACAGGGGGCTCAGAGCGACCCCAAGATACAGGCCGCGATAAGGCAGGAGCTCCAGGCCGGCGAAGGCCGGAGGATCCTCGAGGAGGCAGTACGCGACACGAGGACTTCCATCACCATGGACGACCTGCTCAAATCGCCCAAAGGGCAGAAAATGATCCAGGATGAGCTGAAGAAGATAGTCTCGGCCCCGGAGATGCAGAAGACCCTGCAACAGCAGGTTTCGCAGTCCCTGCAGTCCCCCCAGGTTCAGGAGGCGATGCAGCGCGCCGTCAGAGATGCGCTGGTGAAATTGATACAGGGTGGCGCGGGTGCAGCAGGTGGCGCCAAAGGCGGCCAGCAAGGCAGTTGAGGGGACCAGGACGGCCAGGGCGGTGGCGGCTCGAGCTGACGGGGGGCGCAAGCCCGGCGGAGGGCGCAGGGCGGAGACGCCCTGCGGTAAACTCGAAGCCGGTGGCATCCCGGAGTCAACTCTGCGTCATCTCGGTGGATTTATGTAACCATTCGGCGGTCAGTTACGTAATATGTAACCGTCGAAGTGGCGCGAGCCGCATGAACACCGAGTCTACCCTTGAGGTGCCAGGCCTCCCCATCCCCTCCGGGCCGGTGCCTCCCAGGCGGGGACCCTTGTAGGGCCCCGCCTTAATTCGCTCCGTGCTCAGGATAACCTTTCTGGCGGCTGTAGCAGCGCCTCAAGTTGGCCGAGGGCTCCGGTCAGGCGTCCTGTGAACTCCTCCAGTGACGTTACCCTGTCGACTCCCGGCATCTTGAGCCAGTCGTCCACCACCGCGCGGACGGCCGACAGCCGGCCGGCGGCTCCGGCCAGCTTTTCCTCATATGCGCGGACCCTTTCGGTGAGTTCACGCTGCCTGGTCCGGAGGACAGCCAGTTCACCGGATGCGGTCTTCCCGGTCAGGGCCATCTCCGCGAGGGTCGCGAGGCCGCTGAGGAACCCACTCAGCTCGAGCGAGTCCAGACTCGTAGCCGACTTGAGGAACAAAGTGAGCGCCCTGAAGGCCGTATCGCCGTCACGCTCCGAGGTCACGGGCGCCGGCTCCTCCGTCGCCACCGGCGAGGCGTCCTCCCCACCGGACCCTTTGTTCTGCTTCAACCTGTAGTACTTCCACCGCGCCGTCAGCCAGCTGATGCCGTTGTCGTCGGCGAACCCCTTCAGGGCCTCACTGACATTGGCTCCCGCCGCGAGGCGGCCTTGCACGTACTGCCACAGTTCGGCCTCTTTGCCGGCCTTCCAGCGGATACGTTTGGACGGCGCGCCCTCTGTCGCAAGCATACTCATACAGCACACCTCTCAGATTTTTGTATGATATGTAAGAATACCCACATGACAACCCGAATATGCCAACACTGGTCAATGTCTGGATCTTGGGGAACTAAACTCATCTACGGGTAGTCTCTACTGAAGTAAATCTACTGGCTGAATCGGCCATTCGTGACCGAGGTGGTTACTCGATGGAGGACAAGGTGGATCTCCCCCTCAGAAAGGCTGTGCGTGATGATTTCCGAATACCCGGGAGTCCCGGTAAAAGGCCTCGAGAACGTGGCAATTGTGTACGAATGGGTGGAGTGGGATAGCTCGCTGAGAGTGTATTTGGAGGAAGAAGATAGCACCCAGTCGTTGCCTCTCCCGCGGGGGCCGTCTGGCTTCATTTGGTGACGAGCGGCGCCGACTACGAAGTCATTGTGGGCAAAGAGTAATGGGGAGCCCGATTAGAGGGCTCTCCATTACTCCATTTGCTTATGTCGTCAGAGTCTCAGGGTGGGCAGGCGCTCATCAACACGAGCAGCCGCCAGCGGGTCCCTTCGGAGCTGAAATAACGTCTCTTCACAGGAAGGGAACCGGCATGACTACTGCCAATCAATCGTCCTGACGAGTCCGGGTCAAGGGGATCAGGCTAGGCAAACGTGAGTTCCTGCCGGTGTGGGGCGCCAGATCCCGCTGGCTCCGGTTCATCGCCTGCTTCGCATGACGAGGAAAGCAAGGGTGTACACGACGGCGACGATTGCGTACGCGGGGATGACTATTACGGCAATGGTGAAGAATACGGGTTCTTCAACGTGTAGCAGGCCGCTAATGAGGTTATGCAGGACGACCGACCCGACCCATGCCACGCCGAGCGCGAGCACCCTGACTACATCCAGCCGGAGCCATCTGTTAAGGTTCCTGGAACGGTCCACACGACCCACCCCCTGTACTGGCTGGGTTCGCCGGCTACTCGAGGTTCACTCTTGCCACCCAGGTTTGCACTCCAGTGCCCGGCTTCTGCGTTGCAAGCAGTATCCTGTCGCCCGAGAGAAACGCGCACGAGACTACCGCGGGATTGCCTATCTCACCGGCGATCGCACGCCAGGTTTTCCCCCAGTCGGTGCTGAGATGAATCCGGAAAAACCGCCCGTCCGGCAGGTGGTAGCCACCGAGTAACCAGCCTGCCCTTTCGCGGGAGACCGCGATAATTCTGAACCTCCGGTCTTCGATGTTCGCCGGAAAGCGCGTCTCGGAGACGGCGCGTCCCTCATATGACAGGGATAACCTGCCCAGGTAGATGCGGTCTGGACCGATGCCGCCCACCCGACAATCAGAAGTCTCCGGAAGACTCGACGTGAACCGGGTGAACGTCCGGCCGCCGTCACCCGACCGGTAGAACGCCGTAGTCGCGGCGGAATAGGCCAGGAATTCAGCCGCGCCGCCCGGGCCGGCGAGCAGCTGGATACTCATGAGAGATGGGCCCGGCAATCCTCTGCATGCCGCCCAGGTCCGGCCACCGTCGTTGCTGAAATATGCGCCAGATCTGCCCCCGGACCCGCTCATGATCCATCCCACCAGGACCAGGTTGTCGGGGTTGGACCCGCTGGCCGCCAGTTCCAGGCCCTTCAAGCCCCCGACCGAGTAGAGCACGTTCCCAAATTTGCCCGGCACCTCACCCGTTTCCTCCCACGTATCGCCCCCGTCAATCGTCCGCACTATGACAGCCAGCGATTCCCGCTCGGAGTGCTCCACAGAGATGCCGTATGCAACTCCCGCCTTTTCTCCGGCCAAAGGCGCGACTGCCCTGAGCTCGCAGAGGCCCCTCCCGGGTTCAACAATCCGTGAGGCCTCCCAGTTGAGCCCGTCGCTGCTGGCCATAATCCGGCCCATATCTTGCTTCATAAACGCGTGCGCGCCACTGGCATACACCCACGACCACGCGTACCTGCCCGGGACGGGTTGCCCCCTCGTCCACGTGAGCGGCAATGCGGGGCGTTCCGGCTCTCGCCCGCCCGGCCATTCCCCGGTGGCTGCGCCCGGATCCAACGGAAGTTCTTTCACCCAGATAATTCCCGCCCCGTTGGTGAGGACGAACACCCCGGTGCCCGGTGCAACAGACAGCCCCACCACCTCTATTCCGGGGTTGAGGCCCGGGACTTCAAACCACGTGCCTCCGCGGTCGCGGGAATACCAAACGAGCCCACTGCGGTTACCCCTTAACAGGACGAGTCCCTCCCGCCCGGGGTGAGCGACGATTTCGCACAGGTCTTCGTACCAGGGGACGCCCTTGGACCAGGGATAACCGGGATCCGACGGCTTCCACGTTTCCCCCGCGTCACTGGTAACCGATACGCCCCCGTCCGTGACTGCGTACGCATATCTCGCGTCGAATGGGTCCGCCGCAATTCTCCTTATGTAATGCCCGGACAACCCGCGGATGCTTGAAGCCCACGCAGCATCATCCGTGGTCTTGACCCACACGCCATCGGCGGTCCCCGCCCACACCGACCCGGAAGGACCGATTGCCACGTCCGTGACGCCGGTCCCCAAGAGCCCTGCGGGCGTGAACGTCTTGCCCCCGTCGCGGCTGACGTGGACGCCGCCGGCCGTCGATGGTCCCGCCAGAGCGACCCACAGCGTCCCGGGGCGGTGCGGGTCGAAGACCACGGCCGAGACACCCCCGTCGGGGAATGCCTCCAGCCGCGACCAGTGCATGCCCGCGTCCGAGCTGTGGTACAGGTCGCCGGCCCGTACCCAGGGGGTCAGGCACCCCCGGACAACAATTGCGAATACGGAGTCCGCATTTCCGGGGTCCTGGACGAGCCGCGCCACTTCCCATTCGGCGTCATCCGGGAATCCGGTTGGCGTCAGCCGTCCCCAGCGTCCATCGTCGCCGCGCCTCCAGAACTCCCTCGTAGGGGAGCATGCGTAGCGGGGCATGCCACCGGGTGCGGCTGCGGTAGCGTATATCGTGGTGCACGCCAGGCCGTCGTCCAGCGAAACCCACGTGGCGCCTGAATCCGGAGATTTCCAGAGGTGATCGCCGCAGGCCAGGTAGATGTCTTGTCCATCGGAGCACACCGCGTGGGGAATCCCTGACGGTACGACCACCCGCCGCCATGAAGCGCCTCCATCGTCGCTGACGGCCGCCTCGCCGCCCTGTTCGGCGAGAACGAGAACTGAGCCGGCTGCCAAGACTGGAGCAACGTAGGGGTTCGGCGCAATCCCGGGGTCGAGTTTGGCCCATGTCAGACCCCCGTCCCTGGTGGACCAGATGCCCTGAAGGCCGGCGGAGTACACAACACTGCCGTCCGGTGAGGCGGCGAAAGCGAGTACGCCCTCGACAGGCCCATAATTCCAGGTCCGGCCACCGTCGGTCGAGACCTTGACCCTGCCGGCGCCGCTTTCAACTCCAGAACACCCCGAGCCGAGCAGCAGGGCTCCCGTCCGCGGGTGGACTACGATGTCGCCCATCAGATAGCTCGCGACACTCGAACCCGTCCTCGCCCACGTCAGGCCACCGTCGGTGCTCCGGTAGAGCGTGACGGTGCTGCCGCCGATCATGCTACCCTCTGCATACGCCGCATAGGCCGTCTTGCCCGTGGGGTCGAACGTCATCGTAAACAGGTCGGGAAGGCCCTTGACCCCCGTCCACGTTCGACCGCCGTCCGCGCTTCGATCGAGTCCATAGCCATTTGAGTAGAATACCACCTGTGGATTACTCGGGTTGACCGCCAGCATCTGTGGAAACCCGCCCTCCAGCCCAAGGTGCTCCCACGTCATACCTCTATCCGAGCTGACATACAGGCCGTTGTGAATAGTGGCGATGTAGACCCGCTCGCCCCCCGGTGTGGCGGCGATGCGCATCACCGTAGCCCCGAACGGACCCAGGTTCTCCCGGCCAAGCCTGGCGGCCATCTCGGGCGATAGGACCTTCACCAGGCCGACGCGCGCGTCGTACACGACCTCCGCGCCGCAGAGCCTGTATACCTCGGCGGGAACCATGACATCGTCGTTCCGCCAGGAGCATGGGTCCTTCAGCGTCAACGAGTTCCCGGACACCGTCACCGTCGAAGAGCCGGCCCGCACCACAACCCGGTTCAGGTCTCGTGTGGCCTCGGCCATCCTGGTTTTCGGGTCAAGTTCGACCCGCCAGCCCATGGCCTCGAACACGGCTCTGGCTGGCAACATGATACTCAGCCAAGAACGCTCCGCCAGAGCCCCGGGCGCAAGCGGTTTCCCGTCCACCAGGACATGATGGAGTTCCAAGGCGGGTGCGGCCCACGCGGGCGCAGGCGACAAGCCGGCTATGCCAACAAGCAATGCCAGTACAAGCGCCAGCGCAATCCGGTTCTCGCGTCGCCGTGTTCTCAACACCTGACCCACTCCTTCACCGGCGAACGATGGGTAAAACGCGCCCGGTATACTTTATGTACTCCAGGTATTCGTCCCCGAAATGCTGGACCAGCATCTCTTCCTCCCTAGGCACCCGGTGGAAGTAAGCGGGCAGGTAAGTAACCAAACCGGCGAGGCCCGCGATCCAGTTTTGGAGGAGCAGCGGTTGTGCGAGGGCCCACAGCCAGTGTGCGGCGTAGATCGGGTGACGGATGTATCGATATACGCCGGTCGTCACCAGCTTCTGGCCCTCTATCAACTGTACCTTCGAGGACCAGTTCCTTCCGAGATCCGCGTGAGCCCGCCATAGTAGCCACAAACCCAGCGCAAACACGGTCATACCGGCCAATCCCAGCGCCGTAACCGCAACCGGAGGCAAGCGCCAGTCGGCGAAGTCCAGCCACCGTGTGGCTATCTGAAGCACCGGTAACAGCTGCATACCCACAAAGGTCAGAGGCATGACAACCCATTCGAAGGCTGTCGTCCGGTTCTCCCTCACCCTGTTCCGGATGTTTCGCTTCACGTGCGGCATCCGGATCACGTAGGCCAGGATGATGTCAACCACGAACACCACCCGGAAAAAACTCGCCCCCACTCACAAATTCCACCTTTCCCTACGCCGGATCGCATAACCCGGGGGCTTCGGGTGCGCCGTCACCGTATGACGCCCTGGCGCGAGACGTGCCCTCCCTGGGTTATCATTGCCAGCACCTTGATTTTACCACGGTGGAGCAGGCATAATCAGGCCACCCCGCAGGCCCTCATGGATGCCATTCGGGATGCGGGCTATACACCCGAGACAGCGTGAGCGAGATGTCATGAGCAAGCGCCCCGGGCCAGCCGGGGCGCTTCGGCATCACCACACGCCGGGCAACAGCCTGTAGCGAACTCGCGCAGCGTAATCCTTGTAGCCGTCCAGTTCACGCTGCAACGTGGCGTCCTCCAGGGCTGTCCTGAGAACCGTCAGCAATACCGTCGCTCCGGCCGGAACGAACGCCCATGCCGAGCCGAGGAGCAGAGGCGCGCCGAGTGTGAACATGACCATCCCCACGTAGCCGGGATGTCTCAAGTACCGGTACGGCCCCGCCGTGGCGACCTGGTGGCCGCGTTCTTTCTGAATGCGGACGACGCCCGCGAAGAACTTGTTGGAGACCATGGCCCAGCTGAAGACGCCATAGCCGGCTACGATCAGGCCTGCCCCTGCAAGGCGCGCTGAGAGGCTGGTTTCCGGTGTCCACCCAAACCTTTCGTCCAAACCGGCCACGACCCAAATCGCCATGGGTCCAATAAGGCTGACGAGCAGGGCAAGTACGCGGTCCCAACCCTTCGTCCCTTCCTTTGCTTCCGCGCGCTCAGCGATCAGCTCGGGGTGCCTCGGAAGGAGTACGAGCGAGTTCACCACGACGGTCAGGGCGTAGAGTGCGACGTGGGCCCACCCCCAGGTCCACGCGAGACGTCCGGCGGCCGCCATGAGGATTGCGGCCTGCATGACCGCGATCACGGCAATTTGCAGAAACCTCTTGAGTATCAGCCGGCTCATGCGGATCCCTCCCCGGGTCGTTTCAGCGATCCGCCAGGTCTACTGACGGACCCCCAACCGGTGGTAGTATATACCAGCGGGACCGGTTTCTCAACCATGAACACTGTCAGGGGAGTTCACTTTCGATGATCTGGGAGAGGATCAGCACCTCGTCGTCCGGTACCTTGAGTTCGAAGCTGCTCTCGACGTGAGCCAGCGCGCACCGGACCTGCTGCGCCAGCAAGCCCTGCAAGTCGTCGGACCCGATGTGCCTCGATGTTGCCGCACCCTCGATGGAGCCCGAGGATTTACGCGTTACGAGCCTCTCGAGCATGCAGGCCGTATGGACCATCAGGCGGACCCTCACTGCCTTGCTGAAACTCCTCCCGAGCCCGCTTTCCAGGGTTCGCACAAACGTCTCGGCCTCCGAGAGCGCCTTGTGGGGGTTCAGGAAAACCATGCTGTCCAGTAGCGTGTCCATAGTCAGGCTGCCAGCCATTGAGAACTCGTACGTGTCCATGCGGGCCGGGTCGAGTCCAAGCAAGTCCACGAGCTCTTTCAGCCCGTCTCCCATGACGAGGTCTTCAACCGGGATGAACGGTACTCCGGGAAGCCTCGGGTCCACGCTCCCGATAGCCGCGACCACGCCGCAGGGATTCAGGTATCCGGAATCCAGGAGTCTGTCTATACCGCGCTCACCACAACACACTACCGACACACTATCGCCGAAAATGCTTCTCAGCGTGTCGCGGATCCTCGCCGCGGCGCCCTCCCCCGAGTAGCAGGTGGCGAGGATTACGGGCTTGCCGGCGGCCTGTCGCGACGCCTGGTACCCGGCGTATTCCCCCATTGCCGAGATGAGAAACCGCGTGAGGTAAACCATCTCCCTCGCCGGCATCTCAACCCCAAGGTCTTCCTCGAGCCCCCGAAGTACTGTCTCGGCGGCCGTACGCTGGGCCGGCGTGGCTGCGGCGGGGAATTCCTCAGCAGGGCCGGCAGAATCCAACCGGCCGATCGCAGCCGCGAGGTGAAGCGCGAGCCGGAGGTGGTGCGCCGAGTCGAACGTGACGCCGAGCAACCCCGAGGCGGACTCGAGTGCCCGGGTCGTCGCTCGCCTGATGTGGCCCGGGACCAGGTATTCCACGAGCCCAGCCGCGCCCGAACGGGCTTTCCGCTGCAGGGTGGAGCGGCCATCGGTCTCGAGATGCTCGATGACGGATGAAAACGCCTCGTCCATCCTTGCGCCGCTATCCATCATCTGAGACAATTCGTTGAGGATGTTCCGCTGCGAGACGCCCTGCGGGAGGCCGGGCCTTACGGTTAGCGGCTCCGAGCCGTCGCCCGCGTCCCTGGCCGCACCGACGCAGACTACTCTCCTGCCCGCGCCCGACTTCAGCAGCGCTTTCGCGACAGCGAGCTGGATCACGCTGCGCAGATGCCCCAGGTTGCCGTCGCCGCGGAAATCCACCCACCTGTCGAAGGTCACCTGATCGACCGAGACCGGCCTACCGAGGTGGTCGGCCTCCCTGGCCAGGAGGTGCCTGACGACCAGGACCCTTTCCCCCACCGACCAGTCACCGAACGCGGGCATGTTTATCAGCACGGGGACTCGCCTCAGGAACGTCTGGAGTAGGGCTGAGTCCGGAACCTCGGTGGTGCACGATATGATGGTCACGCCGGCGCGGCGCTCCTGCCGCGACTCCCCTACTCTACGGTAGATCCCCGAGTCCATGAGCAGGAACAGCATTTCCTGGGCGGATGGCGGCAGGCGGTGAACCTCGTCTAGCAGGAGAATCCCGCCGTCGGCCCTCTCGATGAGTCCGGCGCGGTCGCTGTCCGCCCCGGTGAAAGCCCCCTTGACGTGGCCGAAAAGGTGGCTCGCGAGCAATTCCTCGTTCCTCGCGTATTCCGCGCAGTTGAACACGACGAGCGGGGCGCTGGGCGGCAGCGAACCGGATTGAACCGCGAAATCGTGCATAGCGTGGGCGAGCATCGTCTTGCCGGACCCCGTCGGCCCGGTGATAAGCGTGTGCAGCCCCCCTGGGTAGATCATCGCGGCCTTGGCCTTCTCGACGACTACCTGCAGCGTTCCGTCATATCCGATTATCTTCCGGAACGCCTCTGGCTGGTCGCTGTGGACACCGGGCCCGGACGTGCCCAGCTGCCGGGCGTGTCCGCCCGGGCTCGCCTGTTCACCCCGCGCCGCCGCGCCGGCAGCCTGATCCTTACCGGCTGCGGCCAGGTCAAACCTGACCGGTCGCCCCGCGGACTTTACGAGACTCCCTTCAGCACACAGCCGGTTGAGTTCGCGGCTCGCGTTTTCCCTCGAGATCCCGCAGCGTGCCGCCACCTCGACGGCGGTTACCCCGGAGAACCCCGGCCCCCCGCCTGCGCGCAATTCCGCTATCACGTTCGTTACCCTTTGCCTGCGCCTCACTCACACATCACCGCACACTCCCGCCGGACTGCGGACATCGCCCGGGGTCCTCGGATGACACACTATCCGGCATGTCTCTTGCAACTGATACTCGTCAATACGTCGCACCGGCACGAGGAAGCCGCAGGCCTTCGAGTCTGCGTCGAGTTTACGCCGAGTTCACAGCGGGTTCACGTCGTCCTTTGCGTTACTCTCAGCATAGCATTGTGCGCGGATGACACACAAGCATCCGGCACTGTGCCGGCACAGGCCGGGGCGCATGGCGAACCTTTGACTCAGGGGTGAGGTCTTACGGTCAGCGTCGTCGTCGTCAGCCATGGACCGCTAGCGGGAGCGCTCGTCAAGAGCCTCCGCATGATCGCCGGACAGGTCCCGGTCCATGCGATCGAACTCGAACCTGGTGAGAATGGAGACAAGATACTCGGGGAGCTCGAGAGGATATCCTCAAACAGCCCGGACGGAACCCTCGTCCTGGTCGACGTCTTCGGTGGGACCCCGTTCAACGCGTCAATGCAGCTGATGCGCGGCCCGTCGGTCGAATGCGTTTCGGGAGTCAACCTCCCGATGCTGCTCGAAGTGGCAATGGCCCTTCAAGGCGGGACGGCGGACAGCCTCGATGCCCTGGCGCGGATGGCCGCGGAGTCGGGTAAGAACGGCATCAAGAACGCCCGTGAGAGTCTATCCCCGGCTGGGGGGAGGTGAAATCCGTTTGTTTTCTCTGGTACGTATCGACGACAGGCTTATACACGGGCAGGTCGTGACAATGTGGGTACGGCAGGTCAACGCCAACGAGATATGGGTCGTTGACGACACCGTGGCGGCCGACAGTTTCACCCAAAGCGTTCTGCAGATGGTGTGCCCCAAGGAGGTCGCGCTTTCGGTACTGTCCCTGGCAGGGGCGGCGGAGCAGCTGGCGGCGGCACAGGCCGCGTCAACACGAAGGCTCCTCGTACTGGTGAAGCGCCCCTCAGTGGTGCTGAAGCTGATGGACGCAGGGCTCAGATTGACGGAGGTCAATATCGGCGGAATGGGCGCAGGCCCTGGGCGCAAGGGCTTCTACAGGTCGGTTTCGGTCAGCCCGGAAGACGTGGCCGATCTGAGAGCGCTGACCGGGAGAGGGGTCCGTGTGTACATCCAGGGAATACCCACAGATCCGGTCTTCGATGTAGGTAGAGCGCTGGCCAACTGGCAGTAGCAGTCACAGACAAGGAGGTAAGTGAGGATGTTTTTCCAAGCCGCCCTCGTAGCAATAATCACCTGGGTGGTCGCCACGTACCTGCCCATGAGCGTGCGCTGGGCACTGTACTTCGGCGGCCCACTGATGGCAGGACTCATCGACGGTTTGATCTTCGGTAACGTCCCGCTCGGACTGCAAATCGGCGCCACGATCCAGATGGCTTACGTTGGTCTCGTGGCCGCGGGTGGAACGCTCCCCTCCGACCTGGCCCTCGCCGGTTACCTGGGAGTGGCGCTCGGGATCATCGCCAACGCCACCCCCGAGGTTGCGATGACACTGGCAGTCCCCCTCGGGCTGCTCGGGTTGCTCGCGTTTAACACCCGCATGACCCTGAACGCGTTCTGGGTGCACAAGGCCGACGAGTACGCCGAGAAGGGCGATACGCGCGGTATCATCCTGATGAACGTCGTGTGCTCGCAGATCTTTCCGTTCCTCGTGTATGTTCCGACCACCTTCCTCGCGATCTACTATGGTAGCGGCTGGGTAAACACGGCGCTCACGCAGCTCCCCAAGTGGCTCATCGATGCGCTCAAGGTCACCGGCGGGCTGCTCCCCGCGCTCGGTCTCGGCATGCTCCTGAAGTTCCTGGCCAAGCCGGGCCTGATACCTTACCTGTTCCTGGGCTGGGTCATGGCCACCTACCTCAAGATGGACGTAATGGCCGTGGCCATTGTCGGCGCGTGCATCGGTGCCTTAAGACTATACCGCGAACGCGAGAAGGCAGCGTAAAGGGGGGTAATGAGGATGACCGAAAGAAAGACGCTGGACAAAGTCACACTACGGAAGTCGTTCCTGTGCTGGCTATTCTTCCTGCAGACAAACTACAACTTCGAGCGCCTGCAGTCGCTCGGCATATGCCATTCCATGATTCCGGTGCTCACCAGGCTCTACCAGAAGAAAGAGGACCTGGTCGCCGCCCTGAAGCGTCACCTCACGTTCTTCAACACCGAACCCACGTGGGGCTCCATGATACCCGGCCTCTGCGCCGCCCTTGAAGAGGAGAGGGCTAACGACCAGCCGATATCGGACGAGATGATCAACTCCCTCAAGACCGCGCTCATGGGGCCGCTGGCAGGCATCGGTGACACCATTACCCAGGGCCTGATGAAGACCGTCTTCCTCGCGATCGGCATCGACCTCGCCATCAAGGGCAACGCGATGGGCCCCGTGATCTTCTTCCTTCTCATGAGCGGGTATGCCATCGGCGTGAGCTGGTTCATGTTCTACACCGGCTACAGGCTCGGCAAGAACGCGATACAGCAGATGCTCCAGAGCAACATCCTAGATCGGGTGACGTCGGCGCTGTCAGTGCTCGGGCTCATGGTGACCGGAGCGCTTGCCGCGGGCCGCGTAAGCCTCCAGACCCCGGTCAAGTTCACCATCGGGAAGACGGCGGTCGCGCTGCAGCCGATCCTGAACCAGATCATGCCCGGCCTGCTCGGGTTGGCGTTTCTCCTCATCGTGTGGCAGTGGCTGAGGAAGGGCGTCTCTCCGGTCAGGGTGATCGGCTACATCTTCGCGATCGGGTTCGCGTGCAGCCTGCTCAAGATACTGGCGTAGGGAGTGAAGCGATTGGATTTCGGGAAAGTGTTCGGCACTGAGAAGCCCATCATAGGGCTGGTCCACCTCCCACCGCTGCCGGGGGCGCCAAAGTTCGAGGCTGGAACCAGGATGAAGGACCTGGTGAAGACGGCGGTCAAGGACGCGAAGGCTCTCAAGGAAGCCGGCTTTGACGCGATGATCTTCGCCAACGAGGGTGACTACCCGTACTCCAACCCGGTCGGGCTCGAGACTGTGGCTGCGTACGCGCGTATAGCCACCGAAGTGATAGACAAGGTCAAGATGCCGTACGGCGTCGGCTGCCTGATCGACCCCAAGGCGACGTTCGCCCTCGCGAGAGCGCTCGACGCCCAGTTCGTCAGGACGTACATGTCCGGTGTGTTCGCCAGCCTGTTCGGACTCGAGGTGTTCAACCCAGGCGACATCGCGCGCTACATCAAGAGCATAGATGCGGGTTCGATCCCAATGTTCTTGAACCTCACGCCGCACGCCGGCACATCACTCGACAAGCGCGAGTTCCTATCGCTGATAGACGGGGCCCTGTTCATGCTCGGGCCCGAGGTCGTGCTGATGCCAGGCCCGCGCGCGGGGCTCCCGCCGGACCTCGCGCTGCTCAAGGAGGCCAAGAAGAGATATCCCAAGGTGAAGATCATGGTCTCCAGCGGCGTAACTCCGGCCAACGTCAAAGAGGCGCTGGAGTACGGAGACGGCATACTCGTCGGGACCAACGTCAAAGTCGACGGCTACATCTTCAACCCGATCGACCCGGCGAGGTGCGAGGCGTTAATGAAAGCCGCGGGGCGGTAACCTGCTCGGTAAGCTATGCTGAGTGTAATCGAAGCACCACGGTAGACCGTGGTGCTTCGTCACTTATGGAAGCCGTAAGTATTGTCGTCTGTGCTCACAGGTGCGAGGGTAGAGATGGTGGGTGATTGCTAGGACTTCCAATTATGGTAGAATTGAATAGGGTGAGCGTTATGAAAACTGACAAAACCCTACCTATTAGGAAATCATATGAATTCTTTCTGGAAAGACACAAGACGGGTATTCCTTTTACGCTTGAAGAGATTCAGTGTGCTACCGGGTGGCGTCGTAACACCGTCAGAACCTATGTGACAAAGAAATGGGACGGCTTTCTTACGAGGAACGGTGGGCAGTATGTCGTGGCACAGCCCTTGCCCTACACGGAAGAGGAGTACGTCCGCCTGATGTCTCAGAAGCAGGCCTTAAGCAGAGACCCGCGTAAACCGGACTTTCCCTTGGAAACCGAACGCTTAGTAGCAAAAGCAAGAGAAGCCGCGGTGCTAGCCCTCGATATCTATAATCGCCCGGGAACGCTGTTCCGAACGCAGGGTTTCATCGTAATGATGGTTATCGCTTGGACCGCTCTGTTTCATGCTGTTTTTGAGAAACGAGGCATATCGTACATATACGAGAAAGATGGCTCCCCGGTAGTTGTAGATGGCGACCCCAAGGCATGGGGCATTGGGGATTGTATGGATCGCTATTTCGGCTCGTCGAATTCGCCCATAAGGCGCAACCTCGATTTCATCATCGGACTCCGGAACAAGATCGAACACAGGTATGTTCCAGCAATCGATCCACACGTAGGAGGCGAGTGTCAGGCGCTTTTGATGAACTTCGATGACCTGCTTACGAGCGAATTTGGCGACTACTACGCCCTGCGAGAAACCATGTCTGTGCCTCTCCAAACCTCGACTATCCGCCCGCAAGGACAGATGGAAGCCATGAAGCGGTTTCAAGGTAAGCAATATGATGAGATCAAGGACTACATTGACGGTTTCAGAGCGGAACTGCCGACCGAAGTCTATCAGGATCCTCGATTCAGTTTTCGAGTCTACCTGGTGCCGCGAATTGGCAATCACGAGAGTTCGTCGGACCTAGCGATCGAGTTCCTGAAGTACGATCCCTCTAACCCGGAATTCCTTGACGTTACCAGGAAAATCGCACTCATACGGGATCGCAGAGTGGAGGTTCTGAACCGAGGAAAATTCCGGCCGTCAACTGTCGCTCAGATAGTCGCGAAGAAGATCGGCCGCCCGTTCAGCATACATAACCACACGCAAGCTTGGAAGCTCTTCGGCGTAAGGAAACCGGGCGAAGATCCGGCAGGGTGCAAAACGGAGTACTGTCAGTTTGACGAGCCTCACAGCGACTATATCTACACGCAAAAGTGGATAGATTTCCTGGTCCTCAAACTGTCCGACGAGCAGGAATACAATCGGGTCGTCTCCTTCAAGTGGTGAAGCGGACGCACACACCCGTGAGCCGAGCGGTAACGGGGTAGTAGCGTGGGAGGGGCCGGCAAACAAATGGACGATATCTCGGTTCGACGATGGCTTAGAGAAAACGGCTACGAAGATGTTGCAGAAATGATAGACGCTGTCATCGCTGAATGGCAGGCTGCTGGAAACAAGACCAGACGCAACTGGTGGTTGGTCTTGGCTGGCGGCAGGAACGGAAAACCACGGAGAATAATGGGGCGGGTATTCCCGGTACTAAAGGTTGCCCAAGTCAGACAGGGCATCCCGGTCACATCCAACGCCATCTCACGGACAGTTGACGAGAAAGCCCCCAGGATTAAGCCGACTAACCGCTGGCCGAAACCGAAGTAGACCATTGTCAGGAGTCCGGACTCTTCTAGGTCTTCCTAGTCATACAACTTTCTACGGCTTCACCATTAGGCATCCGACGAACCCCTTGATGCTGTTGTTGATGAACGACACTTCCCGCGCCTTGACGCCCCCCGCAAACCGGTGAAACATCTCGAGGTGCCTGTCTTCGTTCAGCAGGTTCCTGAACACGGCGGAGATGGTCTCGTCAGGCGAAGCGCCGGCGGTACGCTGCTCGTCCAGCGTCCGTGCGGCCACCGACTTCCACAGCCCAAGCTGCTTCCTGTGGAGGTCCATCAGAAACCCGGGCCTCCTCGAATACCCGAAGTGACCGTAGCACATGACCGAAGCCTCATGGTTCCGCAGCTCCTCCACCGACCGCACGCTCACGTCGTAGAAAAACCTCGGGGGGGTCGCCGGCCTGATGTACGGGAGGAAGTCCTCGCCGTCCTCCTCAGGCGGGCCGCCCCCTTCCCACGTGTATAGCCCGAGCGCCTCCCCCGCGAACATTACCTTCTCGTCCCCGAGGTCGTAGATGAACGAGAAGTGATGGGGCGCGTGGCCCGGCGTTTCAATCACCCGGAGGCCTTCCACGGAGGAGCCGTCAGGCCGGAGGTTACCCGCCGGGACCGGAGCTATCGGGCCGTACGCACTCGCCAGTTCCCGCAGCGTTTGAATGCTCGCCTGCATGAGCCGGGATGGCTCGATCAGGTGCGGGTGGCCCTTGGGGTGGGCGATGACCATCGCCTCCGGGTGGTACGCCAGGAAATCGCCGAGACCGCCCATGTGGTCGATGTGCGCGTGGGTCAGCAAGACGTAGTCGACCCGGTTCACGCCCAGAGCCTTCAGACCGGAAACGAGGTCCGGCACCGTCGCGGCAGGGCCGACGTCAACAACGGTGTTCTTACCCCTCGCGGCGTCGACGATGACCCACGGGGTTATGAAATGGTCAAGCCCAGGTACTACCGGCGGCATATCGAGCCTGTAGAGGGCTCCTCCCCGTGTCTCCAAAACCTCGACTGCGGACGGCAGGCCTGCCGTGGTCCGGAATTGACTGTTCACGAAATCCACCTCTCATCGATCTAGGCCCTACATCCCTATTCGACGGCAATTCCCCGCCCCTCCTGTGACCGGCAGACGGGGTCACCGTCGTTCCGTTCTCGTCCGTGTAGGAAAAAAGCCCTGAACTCCTTCATCCTCGTGAAGCGCCGGTTCTGGATAATGGTTCTGTCGCCTTCCAGCGCGCACCGGCCGCGCACGCCTCAAGGCACAGCCAGCATTTCTCCGGGCAGAGGTCCTCCTCGCACAATGGGTCCGGCTCGAGCGGCAGGCCGGTGATGATCGAGACGAGATCGACGCGGTTCCCGTACTTGGGGGTTATGCCAAGGGAGTTCTTGCCCGGCACGCCAAGCCCGGCCACTGCCGCGGCGTGGCGATGTTTCCCTGGGGGTGGGCAACCTGGACTGCGGCCATGCTACACCCTCCACGGCATCCAGTCAATGAGGGTGTTCTTTGCCTGTGATGTTCTTTGCCATGCTCGCCTTCCGTCCCTCAATTGATGCGCTCCAGAACTCGCTCTTCACGGACATGTTTCTCAGGGGGAACAATGTCGAAAAGGGACGCTACGCAGGAAGTTATGGGCCCTGATCTGACAGCAGCTTCCGTGCGGTTCTCACGCTCCTGTCCCACAACTCGCCAAAACGGCGCTGCCACTCCCGTGAGACCGAGGAGATGGCAATCCCCCGTGCATGCAACTCCGCCACCTTGTCGCTATCCGGGATGCACATCAGTACCGGAAGCCCTTTGGCCTGGCAGTAGTCCAGTGGTTCGCGAGTCCCCAGGTCGTACCGGTTAACCACAACACCGTACGGCATGCCGAGCGGCCTGAGCATCTCCAGAGCGTTGGTCAGGTCATTCAAACCGGATGGCGTTGCCTCAATCACCAGAATGCAGAATTGACACCCCTTGACCGATTCAACGGCGGGCTCCGATACCCCGCCAGGGCAATCGAGGACTGTGGCGTCGCCCGTCCACGATGATTCCTTGATCTGCCTTATCAACAGCGACGGCGCCGCTTGGCCCGGAGTCAGCCTGCCCTGCACAATCGCTATGCCGGATCGAACCCCCCGGCATATCTCACCTATTCTTCTCGGGGTACAGTCCGGCGCTGGCACTACAACATCACGCATAACCTCCCAGGCCGGGTTCATGAGTAAATGGACGGCCGGGTTCTCCACATTGCAGTCAACGAGGCAGATCGGCAGTCCGCGCATGCCCAGCGCCACGGCTATGTTTACAGCAACAGTCGTTTTCCCAGCCCGATCCCGACCGCCCGCAACGCAGACCCTCACGGCCCCTCACCTCGCAAACCGGGGCGGGCCGCCATGTGCCCGGCAGCCTGCCCGCGTTTTACCCCGTCTTTCTTCCAGATGGAGCCGCACCTGCCGCACGGTATCGCGCATGCCGTTCGCTACACCGACCTGCGCCGGACCCAGACCCTCAGGGCGGGAGCCCAGAGAGAGTGAACGGCGGCGCCCAACCCCCTCCTCATGCTTACATCCTCGTCTTCGATGACCTGAACATCCATGAAACCTGCGGACAGGTCCGGGCCCAGACCGGTAACCTCGACCAGCATCCGGGGAAGGGCGCCATTTATCCTGGAGACGATGGATTCAAGCGCCGCCGTGCGGCATGCGACGCTGACTATCAACACCACGGGGAACGACGCGGACCCACAATCGTTCCCTTCCAGACCCAGGACGTAAGCTTCGCTGATGTTCCCATCCAGTGCCGCCACGGAATCCGCCAGATTATGCGCGCACGAGTAGGCGAAGTATCCCAGGGCCCACTCGTCATGAGCCGCCAGCCTGGAAAGAAGCGCATCCACGCCGGCGCAACCCGCCTTCTCGACCGCAAACTGCAGGCCTTGCCTGACCGCTGCCTCTACGATGCCTTCCACGTTGATCGAAACCACATTCTCCAATGGAATTGCCATCGATCTCCAACCTCCTCATCAACACTCAAGCAGCCAGGGAGAAGCGGGCAAGGGCCGCTTCGGCCACTCTCTTTATCCCGAGCATGTAGGCCGCTATTCGCAAGGAACATCCCATTTCGCTCGAGACGGCCCAAACCTCACCGCAGGCCTTTCCCATCAGGTCCTCGAGCCTCGCCATTACGTCACCGAGCGACCATTGCAGGCACTGAAGGTTCTGGACCCATTCGAAATAAGACACCATCACCCCGCCGGCATTAGCCAGAATGTCAGGGACAACGACTACGCCCTTGCCATTCAGGATTTCGTCGGCACCAAAGGTAGTGGGGCCATTTGCTCCCTCGACAATGATCCTGGCTCTCACGTCGCCGGCGTTGGATTCCGTTAATTGGGCCTCAACCGCCGCAGGGATGAGTACGTCGACGTCCAGGGTAAGGATCTCATCCCCTGTGATCTGGCGGACGCCCGCTGATTCATACCCCTCCAGTAACCCGGATGTCGTACTCGACACGTAGCCCAAAAGATCCGGGATATCGAAACCTCCCTTGAGATAAATGGCCTCCGAGACATCGCTCACTGCAACGATCCTGCAACCGGCATCGTGAAGGAACTTCGCCGCCCACGACCCAACCTTGCCGAAGCCCTGGATTGCCACCGTACACCCTGCGGGGTTCTTCCCTGCCCTGCGGAGCGCGTGCAGTGCGACAGACGCGACGCCGCGCCCGGTTGCCTCTCTTCGCCCATGTGAACCGCCCAGCACCAACGGCTTGCCCGTAACGCTCGCCCGTGACCAGACGGCTCCGCCCTGAGCCAGTTCATCGACGATCCAGGACATGACTCTCTCATCCGTATTCACGTCTGGAGCAGGAATATCCACCTGAGGCCCGATGAGTGGACCCATCATTCTCGCATAGTTCCTGGTCAATTGCTCCAGTTCAGGTTTCGACATACTCCTGGGGTCACAGGAAATGCCACCTTTGGCTCCTCCATAGGGTAGGCCGACTACGGAGCATTTCCATGTCATTAGCGCGGCAAGAGCCCTTACCTCGTCCAGGTCCACACTGACGTGATACCTGATCCCCCCCTTGTAGGGGCCCCGAACGCTGGAGTGCTGCACGCGATAACCCTGGAATGTCCTCAGAGTCCCATCGTCCATGACAACGGGGACTGTGACTGCGACCTCCCTCTCCGGGGAGGCGAGGAGGGTACGGAGACCCGGATCGAGCCCCAATTTTGTGACGGCGCTCTCATAAGCCAGGTTGACGCTTTCCATAAGGGCATTACCAGCCAGACCGATCACCCCCGACCTGTGACGTCAATGAAACCGGTTCCGGTCCAATAATAACGGCAGGACCGTGAAAACCGCATAAAAAGGCCACGGGTCGACGTAAAAAAGGCGTGAAAAACCGGGAAATGAGGAAAGGAATCTGGTGGTGGACAGGCTCAGGCGGTGCTGGGCGCGGCAAAGGAGTACCCGATGCCAGGGCTCGATAGAATGATCCTGGGGTTTGAAGGATCAACCTCGATTTTCAGCCGGAGGTGGCGAATGTACGCCCGGAGATACTCGAGTTCATCCCTGTATTCGGGCCCCCATACAAGGCTCAACAGCTCCTCGTGAAGCATCACCCGCCCGGCGTTTATCGCCAGGTGATAGAGAAGGTTATACTCCGTATGTGTGAGCTTTATCTCCGTTGTCCCACGGAACACCCTTCTCTGGGAAAAGCTGACAAGAAGGTCTCCGGCTCTCAGGTCCGTCGCTGAGCTGCTGAGATGCCTGCCGCCTGCACGCTTCAGCATTGCCTTGACCCGTTCAATCAGCTCCGCCGAGCTGAAGGGTTTAGTCACGTAGTCGTCGGCGCCACTATGAAATCCTTCGATCTTCTCGTGTTCACGCGCCTTGGCGGTGAGCATGATGACCGGGACATCCGAGAATTCACGGATCCTCCGGCACAGCGAGTAACCGTCCCCATCGGGCAACATCAAGTCCAACACGACGAGGTCAGGCATCTGCCTTTCGACAGCCGAAAGGCCGTCACGGGCAGTGAGCGCGTACGAAACGCGGTAGCCGACGGATTCGAGATTCGCTCTGAGCAGTCGAACGATCTTGGCCTCGTCCTCTATCACCAGGATCTTTTCCCCGTTCGCGGAACTCATTTGGGCTCCTCCCCACCCGCTTCAACCGGGAGAGTGAAGTATACGGTCGTCCCCTTACCTTCGACGCTCTCCGCCCAGATACGGCCTCCGTGCCCTTCCACCAGTTGCCGCGCTATTGGGAGACCGAGCCCGACCCCATTGACCCGCTCAAGTGAGCCGATCCTGAAGAATTTCTCGAACAGCCTGTTGAGATGCTCGGGCGGGATGCCCCTTCCCTGATCGGCAACGGCAATCACCACGCGGTCAGGAAGGACTCTACCGCTGACCACAATGAGGCCCCCGTCCGGAGAGTACTTGACGGCGTTGTCCAGCAGGTTATAGATAACCTGCTCAATCCTGAGGGGATCTACCACGGCCACCGGGAAACCGGGCTCGAAGTCTATCACAAACGTGTGTTTGGCGCTTTTCACGCCTATCTTCGAGACGGCGTCCGAAACCAGCCTCGGCATTACCGTCGGGCATTTCTCCAGAGAGACGTTGCCTGTCTCCATCGCCGCCATATCCAGGATGCTGGACACCATCTTCTCGAGCTTATCGCTCTCGTCGCTGATAACCTGCAAGAACTCCAGTCTGGTTTGCTCATCCCATGTGACGTCGCTTCGCAAGAGTGCGGTAACGTAGCCCTTTATGCCGGCAAGCGGCGTCCTCATTTCATGTGAGAGCGTGGTCACCATTTCGGACCGCATCATTTGCAGGCGCCGCAAGGCGCGGTCCTCTATCCCGGCCTCCATGGATTCGAGCGAGCGCAAGGCAGTAGACCCCAGGTGGACCACGAAAGCCAGGGTGTTGAGGATCTCGCCTTCCCCGCGATCACTCAGCGCAGTGGAATGAACAACCATGGCCATGTCGTCCCCCTTCCGGGTTGGCGCCGACAATCCGTAGAAGGTGGAGCCATCCGCAAGCCGGCGAGTTAAAGCTTTCTTCGTCGCAAGCACATCCGTAATGAACGCCGTGAGGTCTGCTTCGACGCCCGGCTCAACCGGGGTTTCCGGATATGAGGCGATTCTGCTGAGTTTCCATTCGCCGACCTCTCGCACGTAACATGCGCAGTAGCGGACCGCGGGTATCTCAGCCAGGGCGCGGCAGACCTCACTCAGGCAATAGCCGGGGTCTCCCCACCGGGCGAGGGCCTCGCAGAGGCTGTGGAGAACGGGAATTGAAGTGATCTGCGCCTCGCGTGGAACTGGGCCAGACTCCTGCAGTCTCCCTGAGTCATTCAAGACCATCACACCTCAAGCACCATTATAGCGCCTGGGACACTTCCTTGTCTTTCACTACCCGATTGACAAATCCGACCGCTTATTGTCACAATTGTTAGGCGCGATGTGTGGCCACCGGTTGTCGATCGGCGGACATCAAAAACCCTTCGGAGCCTGCCCATTCGCAGAAGGCGCCACCACTGCGGACCTGTTGGTACGGCAATTGCGTGTACATGAGAGTGAGGTGTTCCGCTTGACGGTCAACGCTCAGTCAATCCAGGACGTCATAGCCGGAGAAGACCCGAGAAGACCTTTCAGCGACCGGGAGATCGCAGAGCGGTTGTCAATTAGCCGTTCAATGGTTACTCTCATGCGGAAATCGGCCGGCATCGCCGATTCCCGGGCGCGCCTGCAGGCCCACCTCGTTTCCGCGATAGGAGAAGTCGCAGGCAACCGGCGCCTGAGTAACCGTGAACTGACCCTCCGCCTAAGGCAGCAGGGCTACAGTGTATCCAGGTCTGTCGTGAAGAAGACTGCTGAAACCCTGGGGCACGACCAGGTGTCCCACGGCGCTTCCGTGGAATCTGAGATGCCCGCAGCAGTGCCCAACACGCCCACGATTGCGCACAGGGGTACGAGACCCGCGGGAAAGGTGGACGAAGACGACCCGTTCTCTCGCTTGCTGGGCAGCAGCGGGAGCCTCAAGCCAATAATCCAGCAGGCGAAGGCGGCGGTACTCTACCCACCGCACGGCCTGCATACGCTTATCCTGGGTCCCGCAGGCGTCGGCAAGAACGAGCTGGCCGAGGCGATGTATCACTTCGCACAGGACATTCGTGGTCGCGCCATCCCGTTCGTCACTTTCAATTGCGCAGACTACGCCGAAAACCCCCAGCTGCTCCTTTCGCAGCTTTTCGGACACGTGAAGGGCGCATACACCGGCGCGGAAGCCGGCAAGATTGGACTGGTCGAGAAGGCGGATGGCGGTATAGTCTTCCTCGACGAGATTCACCGTCTCCCCGCGGAGGGCCAGGAGATCCTCTTCCACCTCATGGACCGCGGCAGGTTCCGCCGGCTTGGAGAGACCGAGACCCATCGACATGCCGATGTAATGCTGATAGCTGCGACCACCGAGGACCCGCAGGCCTCGTTGCTGGGGACGTTCCGCCGGAGGATTCCCATGATGATCGAGGTCCCGGCGCTCGCGGACCGGCCGCTGGCCGAGCGCGCCGAGATGATCAGGCGCTTCTCCAGGGAGGAGGCCGTGCGCACGGGTACGGCCGTTCGCCTGATGAAAGACGCCTTCCAGGCATTCATGCTCTATGATTGCCCGGGAAACGTGGGCCAGCTCAAGAGCGACATCCAGGTGGCCTGCGCCCGCGGGTTTCTCGTGCACGTCACCGAAGCCACGCCGAGCGTAGAAATAGACGCCTCCCAGCTGCCCAGCCACGTCCGGCGCGGGCTGCTCAAGCTTCCGGGTCATCGCCAGGAAATCGAGAACCTGGCCTCGGGCGACCTTACGATCCTGCCCGGCAAGGGGGAGCTCGCCCCGGCAAAAGACGATCTGTACACCCTCCCCGGCGACATATACCAGTACATCGAACAGAGGTACGAGGAACTTCGCCGGGGCGGCTTCGCCGATTCCGAAATCAACACGCTGCTGGGCGCCGAGCTCGACGTCCAGTTCCGCCGCCACCTGAAACAGGTAGGGTCGCGCTCACAACAGGTTACCCGGGAGGACCTGGTCAGCGTGGTTGGCCGCGACATAGTGGGCCTGGTGGAGACCATTCTCCAGCGCGCACGCTCGAGATACCCACAGCTGGACCAGCACCTGTTCTATTGCCTGGCAATGCACCTGAGCGCCGCGGTCGAGCGCCTCCGCCAGGGGAAGCCCATCGTGAACCCTCACCTCGACGAGGTCAAGAAGGAATACGTGGCTGAGTTCAGCCTGGCCACCGAGATGCTCGAGATGATCAACAGGCGCCTCGGACTGAACTTCCCCGAGGACGAGGCGGGGTTCCTCGCGATGTACCTGCGAGGCTCCTTGATGAAAGACGAGGGTCCCAGGGAAGGCCGCGTCGGCGTGGTGGTCATCACCCACGGGAAAGTGGCAAGCAGCATGGTGGACGTGGCTGCAAGGCTCCTCGGCGCCTCCCACGCGAGGTGCGTCGAGATGTCCCTCGATGAAGACCCAGAAGGCGCTCTTGCCCGGGCGATCTCCGCCGTAAAGGACGCCGATGAGGGCAAAGGGGTCCTGTTGCTGGTGGATATGGGGTCTTTGCTCACCTTCGGCGAGATCATATCTGAACGTACCGGCATTCGGACGCGGACCGTTGACCGGATCGACACCCTCATGGTCATCGAGGCAATTCGCAGGGCGGATCTTCCCTCAGCTTCCCTCGACGAGCTCGCCGAGAACCTTGTCGCCTATCGCGGGTCGCTCGTGAAGGGAGAACGAGGCCTTGCCCCCACCGCCACGAAGACGATACTCACCCTGTGCCTGACCGGCAAGGGTGCTGCCGTGCGGCTCCAGAGCTTCCTGGAGCGGGTTCTCGAAGGACAGAACGTCGAGGTGCTGCCGCTGGGCGCGGTCACTCAGAAGGACGTGAACGCCGAGATCGCGCGCCTGTCGCGCGAACATCACATCGCGGCCATCGTGGGAACGGTGGACCCCGGTGTCCGCGGCATTCCGTTCATCCCCGTGGAGCAAGTGATGGCCATCGGCGACCCGGGCGAGGTGAGGAGGGCGCTCGGGGTCTCGCAGCCGTCCGCCGCCGATTTCCTGGTCGATGATTTCCTGGTCCCCCAGGCTGACTGGTCAACCCGGCAGGAGGTGCTGGATGGGCTGACGTCGCTTGTCATCAACGCCGGCTTCGTAACACAGGCATTCGCGACCGACGTGTACCGGCGCGAGCTGTCCGGCCCGACGGTAATCGAGGGCGAAGTGGCCATTCCCCACGGTGATCCCTCCAGTGTGATCAGGCCCGCCATAGCCGTGGCCAGCCTTGCGGCTCCGGTGGACTGGGCCGGCTACAGGGTCAGACTTGTGTGCCTTCTCGCCCTGGGGACCCTGGGCAAAGAGGGATTCCGGACCATACGCCGGCTGCTTGGGCCCGGCGACCACCTCGAACGCCTCAAGTCCGCCAGGACCAGGTCGGAAATGAGGGCCGCCATCGAATGCGGATTGGGTTTGCAGGAGGAGCGTGCTGATTCGATATGACCGATTGTTCGCTGCTGGTTTCACCTGCTCTAGTAAGGGTTGGTCTACAGGTTTCCTCGAGCGACCAGGTTCTGGATGAGCTGTCCACCCTGCTGGAACAGAACGGGGCGGTGAAACCATCGTACCGCCAGGCCGTCAGGGAGCGTGAACGGCTGTATCCTACCGGATTACCAACCAGGGAGGTGGGTGTGGCGATTCCCCACGCAGATGCCCAGCATGTTCTCAAACCGGCGATTGCGCTGGCGACGCTGGTAAACCCGGTGAGATTCGCCTGCATGGGCAACCCGGACACGCCGGTGGATGTCGGGGTGGTCCTCATGCTGGCCGTCAAGGATGCCGGTGGACAGGTGGGGATCCTGCAGAAGCTGGTGGAGGTCTTTCAGGCGCCGGGTTTCCTGCTGGAGCTGAGGTCGCAGCCGGATTCCACAGCCGCCGCCTCGATGCTGGAGGCGCGTCTCGGAAGCACTCCGGGCCAGGAAAGGGGGTGAAAACGGGTGCGGGTTGTCAAACGTATCCTCGTCGCGTGTGGGACGGGCATAGCCACGTCCACGATGGTCGCCGACAAAGTAGCCGAGGCCTGCCGGAGCGCTGGGATCCAGGCTGACATAACGCAGTGCAAGGCGATAGAAGTCCCTTCGTATGCCGGCCAGGGAGTCGACCTTATCGTGACTACCACGCCGGTGTCGCCCAAGACCAAGGTCCCGGTCGTGAACGCCCTGCCATACCTGACGGGGATCGGCGCGGACGAGGTTTCCAAGCAGATCATCGAAAAGCTCAGGCACTCTTGAATGACCTTGCGCGGAATCGTACCAAGCAAATTCAGAGGAGGCGAGACGGATGTCGGTAATCAAGTTCATCCTTGACCTGGGCGCGACCGTAATGCTCCCGATCATCATTTTCGTACTCGGACTGGCGCTCGGGCAGAAGCCGGGGAAAGCGTTTAGATCCGGCGTCGTCATCGGAATCGGCTTCGTCGGTATAGGACTGGTCATCGGCGTATTGTGTGGGAACCTCGGCCCGGCTGCACAGGCGATGGTTAAGCGGCTGGGTATTCAATTGAATGTTGTTGACGTGGGTTGGCCGGCGGCCGCCGCAATCGCATTCGCATCGCAAGTTGGCGCCCTTGTCATCCCGGTCGGACTGGCAGTGAACGTCCTGATGCTTGCCACACGCACCACCCGGACGGTCAACGTAGACCTGTGGAATTTCTGGCACTTCGCGTTCACCGGCGCTCTCGTGACCGCGGCGACTAACAAGCTGTGGCTGGGGTTGGTTGCGGCCGCAGTGAACGCGGCGATCGTGTTGAAGCTCGGCGACTGGACTGCGCCCATGGTGCAGGAGTTCTACGGCGTACCCGGCATCTCGCTGCCCCACGGTTTCTCGGCAGCGTACGTCCCGATCGCAATCCCGCTCAACAAGGTCATCGACGCCATCCCGGGTCTCAACAAGATTTCAATTGATGCGGAATCGATACAGGAAAGATACGGAGTCGTAGGCGACCCCACCATCCTGGGGCTCGTGCTCGGGCTCATCCTCGGCCTGCTTGCAGGCTACGACTTGAAGCAGATGCTGAACCTGTCGATGTCGATGGCGGCCGTCATGTTCCTGATGCCCCGCATGGTCAAGATACTGATGGAGGGCCTGCTGCCCGTATCAGAAGCCGCGAGGGAGTTCATGCAGAAGCGGTTCGGAGGACGCTCGTTCTACATCGGTCTTGACTCGGCGATCGCCGTGGGTCACCCGGCGGCAATAGCGACAGCGATCATTCTCGTGCCCATCACCATCCTTCTCGCCGCAGTAATCCCCGGCAACCGGGTTCTCCCGTTTGGCGACTTGGCCACGATTCCGTTCATGGTTGCCATGGTGGCCCCGATCGTGCGCGGGAACGTGTTCCGCTCGGTGCTCATCGGCGCAATCGTCATCGGTGTAGGCCTGCTGATAGCCACAAACGTTTCGCCATTGCACACTCAGGCAGCCATCGAGGCACAGTTCAAATTCCCGGAGGGCGCAAGCCTCATATCCAGCATCTGTGACGGCGCGAACCCGCTGACGTGGCTATTGCTCAAGATAGCGTCGATCTTCGGCTGAACCGTCTGAGGCGACAATGTGGCTGTTTGGTCGCGGACCAGGCGGCGCGTGAGCGACGAAGGGGCCGTCCCATAGGTAGATGGGATGGCCCCTGGGCTTTTGCGGCCAAGTCGGCTACAGATCGCAGTCCAGCAGGTTGGATAGCAATACCGCGGCCAGTTCGTTGACCCTGATTATGGGGGAACTTGCCGCCAGCATGTGCAATCCTGGTGAGTCGAGGCCACGATCCGCCTATACCGTCGATCACGTATGGGCCCGACCAGATTAACGAATCCTGGGAAGTGAAGGCGGCAGCCCTCAATCGGCTCCTGTCATTTCACATCGTACCGCAACCAGACGGCGCCGCCCTCCAATTGCCCGACATGCACAAACCTCAGGTCGATAGCATTCTCACCAGCCGCCAGGTCTGTGGCCCGGAAGATCGAACTCGGCGAGGCGCCCCCGACGATGGTGGGGTAAACCAGGATGCTGACCTCGGAAACGAGCCCTGCGCGCAACAGGACCGCGTTCAGCGTGCCGCCGCTGTCAACCCGGACCACCTTCACTCCGTAACGCGTATTGATCTCCTCGAGCGCGGCCCGGAAGTCGACGTGGTCGTCGCCGGCGATTATATAGTCAACATGCCTGTGCCTCAGATACTCGAGGTAATCCACCGGAGTGATCCTTGAGCACAGTACTACTGCTTCCCGCCAGTAGGGCTGCGTCCTCCAGTGGTGCCACGAGCGTATCCTACCCCTGCTGTCAGGAACCACAAGCAGTGGACGGGTGTCGCCTGGAACCCGGGCCGGCCGCTCGAACGCCTTCTGGTCTTCTTGAGGCACTTCCCCCGGGGCACTGAGCAAGGTGTCGGCCCCGACAAGCGTGGCGTCTTCTTTCCAGTGAGCGACCAGCCCGTAGAACTGACCGAGATCGGGAATAAACCCGCTGACCCGTTCAAGATCCGTAAGGGTAGAAAGCCAGCGGTCTGTGGCGTAATACACATCATCGTCCGGGGAGGGGGTGTTCAACAGCTGACGAAGGCCATCCCTCTGACCGGAGTCGAGGAGCCTCAGCATGCGCAGGATGGACATAGTGCTGTATCTCGCCTGTCTCAGCATTCGGATTATCCTGATGCGGTCGATATCCGCCCCGCTATAGAGGCGATACCCGTTATCGGGGTGCCGCCGGATTCGCACCAGACCGTTGCGCTCCCAGTTCCGTAGCATATCGGTTGTCACGTTGAGTCGCATGGCTACTTCACCGATACGAAGGCAGCCGACGCCGGCGGGTCCGGCAGCTGCTGCGCCCGGTGTTTCCCTGGCCCAACGCTCGAGGGATCCGGCAGCAGCCTCGGCCTGGGCCATCTCGGAGCGTACCAGAGCGAGCAGGTAGTGGGCTTTATCGAGGGCACCCTCGAGATTCCCCAACTTGGACGATTCAATGAGTCCGAGCCCCGTCCTGCGTATGTCGCCCCCCAGCCAGGTGCAACGCAGGGTCATCCAGACTACCCGAATATGTTCGAGGTGGGCCTCAGTGAAGAGCCTGTAGCCGGCCGGGCTACGCGGGACAGGGGGCAAAAACCCCAGGGCTTCATACAGGCGAACCGTGTTGGGGTGGACCCCGATGACCCTCGCGATATCCGACGTCCGCAGGTACTTAACCGGGGCCTTCCTGTGCGTACGGGTTCTGCGGCCCGGTATCGCAGGCATCCGCCACTTCCCCTTCATTGTTGTCTGTTCCGCACGCGCGTTTGCCCGTACTCCTTCTATCCGGGCTTCAGACTCACCTCCCGGGGGGCTACGACCTTCTTGAAGTTCGTCCTGTCCCGTTGTCATTAGTTTGAAGCCGGCGCCCGGAGGCACCGGCTTCCTCACCACTGTTTACTCTACCTGTTGCTCCGTCAGCCGTAGTCTGACGTCGACGACACCCGCGTGACCCGCGTTGACCGCGATGGCGGCAAGGTCCCTCGCGGAGTTGCCAACCCGGTTCATGAGCACCTCGAGAATCAGCGGGAGGTTCGCCCCGGCAACGCATTGGTACCCGTGCCGCTCCGCGAGGAAAGCGGCGACGTTCATGGGTGTTCCCCCCAGCAGGTCGCATAGGAGGAGGATGCCGTCTTCCCCCGAGGCGACACCGGCGATCGCGGCCTCGACCTTGTCCTTGAAACTCTCGGGGGTGTCCTGGGGCGAGAGCTCCACCGCCGCAATGCCCTTCTGCCGGCCGGCTATCATCTGAGCAGCGTCCACGAGGCCGCCGGCGAACCTGCCGTGCCCAAGAACGACTATCCCGGTCACTGGCATCCACACCCGAGCCAGGCCTTGCCTGCGGCCCCCAGGGTCTGAATCTTGTCCCTCGCGGTCTCCTTGAATGCGCGGTTCGCCGCGCCCCAGATCGCGGGAGCGAACAGCTTGTCGAACTCCTGAGTCCTGGCCATTTCCTTTACCTTTTCGCGGATCGGGATCTGCAGGTCGGTAAATATGTTCACCTTCGCGACCCCGAGACCCAGGGTTTTCTCTAGCCCGGGCGTCTGGGAACCGCCGTGAATAACCAGGGGGATTTTCACGAGCCCGGCGATCTCTTTAAGTCGCTCAACGTATATCTTTGGTTCGAATCTGTACATGCCGTGAGCCGTCCCGACGGCGACCGCCAAAGCGTCCACCCCTGTCTCAGCCACGAACCGTTCGGCCTCACGCGGATCCGTCAAACCTTTTTCAACGTCGGTTTCATCGCCCTCACCCACGCCCACGTGGCCGATCTCGGCCTCGACCCCCACGCCGCAGGCATGTGCGACTTCAACGACCCGTCGAGTGACCTCGGCGTTCCTGGTGTACTCGTACTCGGAGCCGTCGATCATGACCGACGTAAAGCCCGCACGGATGCAGCGCACGATCAGGTCGAAGGACTTTCCGTGGTCATAGTGGAGGGCAACCGGAACACCAGCGAGTTCCGAGGCCGCCCTGGCGATAGCGGCAAAATACTCGGGAGCGATCTTCGTTATCGTCGGTTCCGCGATCTCGAGAAGGCACGGGGCCCTCTCCTCCTCACAGACCTCGAGGATAACCTGCGTACTCTGTAGATCCGTCACGTTGAACGCGGGAATCGCGTAGCCGTTGGCCCTCGCGTGCTTCAACAGGCCGATCATGTTTACGAGACTCACCGGGAACACCCCCATCCAGTCATCGGGCCCTCATCTCAATCCAGCGAGACAATGACTCTATAAGTGTCGGGTCTCAGGGCCGCTTCGAACGCTTCCTGGGCCTTATCCAGGGGGTAGACGCCCGAGATGAGCGAACGGACGCTTACTGCCGCCGAGGAGAGCATCTCTGTCGCCCTCAGGAAGTCGTCCCTGCTCTGGCTCATGGTCCCGATTATCTCGTACTCGTTATGGTGAACCTTGTTTACGTCCAGCGCCGCGGTTACAGGCGGATAGAACGCAGCGTACAGCACCAGGCGCCCGCCGCTCGTCAATGACTTGATGCCCTGAGCTATGGCGGCCTCTCCGCCACCCGTGATGAACACGACGTCCGCACCGTATCCCGAGGTCATGTCCTTGACCGTTTTTGGCATGTCACCGTCGTTCGGGTCAATCACTGCGGCCGCGGGGAGGTTCTCGAGCGCGAACTTCCTGCGATCCGGGTTCGGCTCGCTCACGATGACACGGCAACCCATCATGCCTGCGAGTTTTGAGTGGAGGGCTCCCATGACGCCCGCGCCTATCACCAGCACCGACTCGCCGAACATAAGCCTGCTCCGGGTGATCGATCTGACCACGCAGGACAGGGGCTCGGATAACGAGGCCTCCTCGAATGGCAGGTTGGGCGACACCGGGTAGACCTGGTATCTCGGGGCTATGACATACTGCCCGAGGCCGCCCGGTCCGAAGATCTCCCCGGGGGTCCTTCCTTTGTGCATGTTCTTGCAGAGGTTGTCGAAGCCGGTTCGGCAATTCCGGCATTGCCCGCAGCGCTCGATCCGCGCGACGGAAACGTGGTCTCCGGGCTTTATGGATTCAACTACACCGGGACCGACTTCCTCGACCACTCCCGCAAACTCGTGCCCGCCCAAAAATGGGTAGTAGTCCTGCTGGGCACCGCTAAACGCCCTCTGTTCCCACGTGCACAGGGCGCACGCGCGCACTCTGATGAGGACTTCCCCCGCGCCGGGGGAGCTGCGCGGGACGCCGGCGAGCCGAGTTTTCCTCGGACCCTCGATTACCAGGGCCTTGAACGTCTTGTCTGCCATCACGGTTCCTCCCATGCCTTCGCCTTCTTCCGGAACACTCCCCGGGGTCTGTGTTTCTAGAATACCTTGATGAGACTACCGATAACGCCTGTCACGACGAGAATGACCATGACCGTGATCGGGTTGCGTCCCTTGCGCAGGAGCCATAGAGTCCCGAGCGTAAGGGCGAGGGGCAGCAGTCCGGGCATGATCTTGTTGAGAACGTCCTGTATTACGACATTCGTCTGGCCGATCTTAATCGCCAGCTTGGTGCTGAGCGTAACGAACCTGCCGACGAGGCCGCCGAGGACCATGGCGCCCACAATGCCCGACCCGTTCACGAGGTCCTGTAACCTGCCGCTTTCGAGGATTCGCTCAACCGCCGCCTTGCCGAGCCTGTAGCCCTGGCTGAACATGGTGTACGCAATACCCCAGATCGCGGCGGCGACGAGCAGTACGTACACGAGCGGACCTGCGAGATTCCCTTCCCTGGCGAGCCCCACACCGATCGCTATGAGGATCGGGGCGAGCGTCCCCTGAGTGATGCTGTCGCCCACTCCGGCCAGCGGTCCCATGAGGCCCATTTTCAAGGAGTTTATCGCCTCATCGGAGATGGGAGCCCCGCCTGCCCTCTGCTCCTCCATGGCGCCGGTTATGCCGTGGATCACGTGGCCGACGTTCGGCTCGGTGTTGAAGAACACCAGGTGGCGCTTGAGCGCTGCGGATATCTCTTCCCTGGTGTGATAGAGCTTCCGGATAACCGGCGTCATGGAGTGCGCGAATCCAAGCGCCTGCAGCCGCTCGTAGTTGTAGCACGAGTGTGAGAAGAACGTCCAGAGCAGCCACGACTTAGTAAGATCGCTCCGGCTGAGCCGCCTTTCCTCACCCTTCATTCTGAACGCCTCCCTTCGCCGTCGCCTGGATCATCAGGAAAGCGAGCACCGCGGCAAAGGCGCCCACCGCGACTATGTCGAGCTTGAGGTAGACGACCAGGAAGAACCCCAGAAGAAAATAGGCAATAGTGCCCGGCCGCGATATGCCCATGAGGTTCATCGCAATGCCCAGCGCGGGAAGCATGCCGCCTACAACCATGAGGGCCTTCAGCACCCCCTGGCCAAGAAGGTCAATGAACCCCTTCACGGCAGCCGGCCCATAGAGCACCGCGAAGTATACGGGGAAAAAGCTGATTACGAACAGCAGTATCTGTGGGGGCACCACGTTGCAGAACACCACGCCGTTGATGTTACCGTCTTCCGCGTACCGGTCCGCCCAGTGTACGAAGATGGCTCCGCCGGTCATCCTCACGAACCAGATGACGGTTCCCAGCAGGCCGATCGGCACGGCGAGCGCGAGGGCCGCGTTGACATCAATACCGGAGGCAAGGGCAAGAGCGGTTCCGACGTAACCCGCCAGCGCGGGGTCCCCCGGAAGAGCCCCACCTGCCGAGATAAAGCCGAGGTAGATCAGGTTGATCGTCGCCCCGATGATTGCACCCTGAACGGGATTCCCGAGTACGAACCCCACCAGGGTGCCAGCGACTAGAGGCCTGTACAAGGTCCAGTACCCAAGGCCCATGAGCCACGGGCCTTGTGCCAGATAGTAAAACAACGCGATCAGGCCAGCCTGAAAAGCACTGATGTGCACAGTCTGTTTCCTCCCTTCTTCACCTGCTACTTGATCACTGCGCTGAGCGCCGTCCCTCTTTCGTCTGGCACGATCCTGAATACCACCTCCACACCCGAGGCCTGAATCTCTTTGAGCAGTTCCACCTCCTCCGGTGACGCCGATACGTTGCGGAACAGTTGCTTCCGCCCCGGGCGGGCGCCCATCCCGCCCACGTTCAAGCACTCGATCTTGACGCCCGCTCTCACGAGCGCCGCAGCATTCCGGGGGTTTTTGACTAGAACGGTTGTCCTGGGGTTCTGAGCTTCAGGCGCGGACAGGATCCCAACGGAGTCACTCACCGAATAGACCTCAACCTTGACCCCGGGGGGAGCGGCAAGCCGCATCACTTTCTGAAGGAATGAGTCCTCTGCTACGTCGTCATCCGCAATGACGATCCGGTTGGTGCCGAGAGTCTTGCACCACACGGCCATAACCTGACCGTGAACCAGCCTGTCGTCGATGCGCACTAAACCGAATCCCATAGGTCACCTTCCTTGTGACATTTGTCAATAACAAATGTTACGCCTATGCGATTCGCCGCTCCGGGCTAAATCCCTCTTTATCACCGCTGGAAATGTAATGGATGCAAACCGTGGGCCCGGGGAAACGGTAGGGAGGAGTCGTGGACTGTGGGATGAGTGTCTCGAGACACGCCCGAAGGCGGACTGCAGGTACTAGACGAGGGCCTGGGCTGGCGCCACGTCAGCAGTCCTGATGAAGAATGGCCCGGGCAGTTGGTTCGTCAACAATCAGGGTATCGAGCCACCTACCGCGAAGCGCTGCGAGTATGGCATCCGCCTTATAGGTGCCGCCGGCTACCCCGACGACGCGTTTGGCCGACCGGATCTGTTCGGGCGTCACGCCGACCAAATAGTCGCTTCGGGGGAACTCAATTCCGCGCCCATTCGGATCGAGGAGCCTGAGACACAGGTCGGCTACCGGCCTCACAGAGGAATAGCGTTGCGCCGCCTCAATATCTTTCGAATACAAGGGATCCCATGGTATCGAGGTACTCCCGACGCCAATCAATATCCAATCGAGATTGTCCCAGTGCCGGACAACCTCCTCAATCTCGGGCAGATCCATCAACGCCCTGTAAGCTTCAAGGGTCAGAACCTTCGCGGGCGCGTGCAGGAAAAAGCATCTCCCGCCGAGGCGCTGGGCGGCAAACCGGCACATCTCGTTGACCTGGAATTCACTCAGGTCGCTACCCTCGCCCCCGCAGAGCGGGACCACTGTTACGTTCATGTGCCGTCTCGGTTCGAGATGGGTCACAGTCTGGTAGACCGTGCGCCCTCGGCCTATCCCAAGGGTTTCGCCGGAGTTCAGACGATCTTCGAGATAGCGCGCAGCCCACGAGCCAATTTTCATGGTCAACAGAGTGCGGTCATCTGTCGTGACGGGGACCACGACTGCTTCAGACAGGCCGTATCTTGCGGCCAGTTCGGCTCCCGTTTCGCCGGCCCGGGATACGGGGTGGCTAACGGAAATCCGGACAATACCCTGTTTTCTTGCCGCAGTCAGCAGTAGTGACACCTTCGGTCGCGATACGCCGAGCTTTTCGGCTATCTCGTGCTGGGTAAGGTCCAGTTCGTAGTAGAGCTCCGCAGCCTGCACCATGAGATTCAGTTCTGTCGCATCATCCATATGCTCACCGTTTTCCAATCCTTGATGTATGCTGCCTTTCGGCGTCCGCCAATTATGATCTGACATTACCACAGGCGTCAAGACGTTTCAATTGCGGCGGCCCGGCGTTGAGGGGCCTGGCAATCCTCGCCGCGACCGGTTATTCCAGCATCGCGAGGGCAGTCTCGAGAACACGCTTGGACCCCGCCACCACAAGGTCCGGATCCTCGCCCACCATCGGTTTCACCTCAAACGACACGGGGCGCCTGGTACCATTCCTGAGATACCCCACACGGCGGAGAAGGTCCAGGAACTCCGCAACCTCCGTGGGGCCGATCTCCCCTCCCTCGACCCCGAACCTGGGGTGCTGGTCACCGTATGCGGGGTGGGACCGGTCCCTGATGACGCAGTTGCCTATGTGAACGTGTACTGTGAACTGTCCGGCGGTCCGGACGCACTCCTCCACGGTCTCGCGCTGCTGGGGGATGTGGCTGAGGTCGATCATCAGCCCGAACCACGGGTAGTCCCGCCGGAGATCCCCCACCAGGCGGGCCGCGTCGGCAGTCGACCCGACCAGTCGCTTCTTGTCCACCTCCCTGTCGAAAACCTCCAGGGCCACGGTGAGCCCCCCACGTCGTCCGGCGTATTCGCATATCTCCACCAGTGATTGCTTGAGGAGGATCAGCGCCTCCTCGCGGGCGCCGGGCATGTCCGGCCCGCTCAGGATACCGATGAACCTTGCGCCAAGCTCCAGCGCCTCGTCCACGCACGACTTGACCGCGGCGATGGCGCGCGCCCGCTCTTCGCCATCAGTCGAGTTCAGGTTCAGCTTCCGTCCCAACAGGACAGGCTGAGCGCCGTATCCAACCCTCATCCCCGCGATCCGAAGGTCATGAGCCACCTTCTTTCTCATCACCGGGTCGTCAATGTGAGTCACCTCGATGCACGAGAAAAACTCGTCCGCCGCGACCTTCTGTATCGTCTCGTAGAACCAGTCCTTCCCCACTACGGTCTCGGGGTAGGCCATACTGTGAACGATCCCGGGTTCCATGAGCCCCCTGAAGCCTCCCGCCATCGTACATCCGCCCCCGTCGCGGCCACCGGCGAGTCGCCGCCGGCAGCCTTCAATCAGCTTTCAAGGACGATACAACCCTCTGAGCAAGGGCCATGATCCTGGGCCAATCCTTGCTCTGGACAGCCTCCTTCGGAACCAGCGAGCCGCCCATCCCGACCGCAAACGCACCGGCGCGAACGAACTCGCCGGCGTTGTCCGCCGTTATGCCGCCCGTGGCGACCAACCTTATATGCGGCAGCGGGCCTTTCATCTCGCGGAAAAACGCGGGCCCCACGACGCTAGCCGGAAACACCTTGACCGCGTCCGCACCCCACCTGGCAGCCATGAGGACCTCCGTCGGGGTCATGGCCCCGGGGATGCACGCAGCGCCCATCATCCTGGCGGCGCGAACCACCCGCTCGTGGGCGTTGGGCGCGACGATGAACCGGGCGCCTCGCTCGACGGCCGTGGCCACCTGTGACTCGACGAGCACCGTGCCCGCGCCGCACACCACCCCAGGCATCCTCGCGACGGCCTGTATCGACTCAGCGGCGCCGGGCGAGTTGAAGGTTACCTCGATCAGCTTTACTCCTCCACCCGCAAGCGCCTCTGCGACCGCCACTGACGCCTCGGGATCGAATCCTCTTATGATGGCGATGACCTTCGACTCTCCCAACAACTCCAGCACATCGGTCACCCTGAACACCTCCCGGGTCATACCCGCTTTTCCGCGAGACAGCAACCCTCATCACAGCACCTTCTGAGGAGCGCCTCCACCTCGCCCTCGGCCATCATACCCATATACGCTTTCGGAAGCACAAGGACGCGCGCCCTGGTATCCGCGAGCACCGGCGACGGTGAGATGATGAGGTTCGAGGGCGAGTCCCAGTACCCAAAGGAGGCAAACTCCGCCTCTATCGCTCTGGTAGACCCTAGCCCCAGCCGCGCCAGGCAATGGGCCACCATGACGGCCACCGCGTGGGCGCGCGAGCTGCAGCACCCTTGGAGCACCACGACCGCGCTATACCCCAAGCGTATACCCACCGTCCACCGGAAGGATCGCCCCGGTGATGTAGGCAGCCTTCTCCGAAGCCAGGAACAGGATGGCCTCAGCGACTTCTTCGGGGGACGCCATCCTCTTTAGCGGTATCTTCTGGACCCTCTGCCTCTCCCTCTCACCCTCCTCGGGGTCGGCCAGCCTGGCCGCGATGCGCTCCGTGAGGGTCAGGCCCGGAGACACGGCGTTCGCCCTGATGCCGTAAGCAGCCATCTCCGCCGCCAGAGCCTTGGTCAGGACGTGCACGGCCCCTTTGGAGGTCGAGTAGTGCGCCCTCCCTGCCTTGGGGGCGATCCCCGCCGAGGAACCCACGTTGACGATCGCGCCGCGCCTGGAGGCGGATATCATCGCCCTGGCGAACGCCCGGGAGCAATAGAAGACCCCCGAGAGATTGACTCGCAAGGCGGCCTCCCAGGTCTCGTCGTCGATATCCGCGAACGGGATCCTCTGGGTCATCCCGCCCGCATTGTTCACTAGAACGTCCGGGATCCCCATCTCCGAGACGACGGCCGCGGCGACCGCCTGCACAGCGCGGGGGTCCCCGACGTCGCACGGGTACCCCCTGGCCGTACGGCCCGTCGTCTTGCACATCTCGCGTGCGACCTCGCCCAACCTCGCCGCGTCGCGGGCAAGCATCGCCACCGCCGCGCCCTCCTCCGCGAACCGGCGGGCGACCGCGTAACCTATCCCGCGGCTCGCCCCCGTGATCACTACCACCCGCCCAGCGAATCCACCCATAAGGTCACCCCCGAAATCCCATCCGCGCGGCGCACCGCTGCTGACTCGTCATGCGTGTGGGTGTACCACCACTTTCAGGCCCACAGCCCTTTCTACCATGGAGAACCCCTCCAGGACGTCGTCCAGGGGGGGTTGCGCGGTGATGAGGCTCGACACGTCGACGATCCCCGCGGCGAGGAACCTGATTGTCTCGTCGTACTGGTTCGGGCCGGACCCGTTGGCCCCGAACAGGGCGAGCTGCTTGTAGTGGATGAGGTTCGTGTCGAGCAGCGCCTCGGAGCGCCCATGAGGCAGCCCGGCAAAGAAGCTCACCCTCCCGCCCCTCCCCGCGATGTGAAGGGCCTGAGCCTGGGTCGCTCCGACGCCGCACGCCACTATGACCACGTCGAACCCCCTGTTCCCCGTCATCACCTTCGTAACCGCGACCGGGTCTTCGACCTGGGGGTCGACCACCCTGTCGACGGCGAAAGCCGCCGCGGTCTTACGCCTCTCCGCCGACTGCTCGAACATCACCACCATGCCTGCGCCACGCGCCCGCGCCTGCAGGGCGTGCATTACACCGATTGGCCCTGCGCCGATAATGCATACCGTGACCCCGGGCGTTATGCCCAGCAGCGCCTGACCGTTGTACACCGCTGTAAACGGTTCTATCAGACAGGCCTCCCTCAGACTCAGCCTTTCGGGAACCGCCCGGACGTTTCCCATCTCAACCGCTTCCGCGGGGATCCTCACGTACCCGGCGAAAGCGCCATCGTAGTCGAAACCAATGATCCGCCTGTTCTCGCACAGGTTCTGCAGGCCTTTCTGGCAGAGATAGCAGCGCCCGCACGATATGCCGGGCACCACCATCACGCGATCACCCTCCCTGAAGGAATGCACCCCCGGGCCCGCGCCTGCCACGGTCCCCGAGAATTCGTGGCCGATGACCCGCGGTCCCCTGATCCTGGGGTGCCCGTGCCTGTAGGTCCTCACGTCAGTGCCACACACCGAGCACGAGTCGACCTTGACCAGTATCTCACCGGCCCCTGCCTGCGGGACCGCCACCTCTTCAACCCGGGCGTCGTTCACGCCCCTGAACACCAGGGCCTTCAACTGGCCTTCACCCCTTTGGGCTTGCTGCAGGTCACAGCCCGAGGGCCGTGACCCTGATGCCCATCTCCCCCGCCTCTTTCTCGAGGTCCGCTACCACCTGCCGGGGCACCGGAATGCCATCGGCAAGCCGCCGCCTCTTCGTCTCTTCCTCGATTTCGCCCGGCAAAAGGACCCGTTCCGTCCCCTTCGCGGGGGGGCACGAACGTACCTTGGCAGCCACCGCCCGGACCGCCTCCTCGAAACACCCGTCCCCCGAGATTACCGCCGGGTTCACGGCCGCAAGGAGGAACCCCACGTTCTGCCCCCTGTCCATCCGGTGGTGCAGCGACCCAACGCCGTCGAGGCACCCCGCTCCGGAGAGCGCCCCCGCCAGGATGTCCACCATCAACGAGATCCCGTACCCCTTGTGGCCGCCTAGCGGGAGCAGCGCCCCTTTGAGCGCCTCCTCGGGATCGGTGGTGGACCTTCCCTCGGAATCGACGGCCCAGCCAGGGGGAATCGGCTCACCCCTGTCGCGGGCCAGGTAGATCTTCGACTTCGCCGCCGCACTGGTGGCCATGTCGAGGACGATAGGCGGCTGGTCCCCGGCGGGCACCGCGATCGACACGGGGTTCGTCCCCAGCAGGAAGACCCTGCCTCCCCACGGCGCCACACTCGGCGGGGCGTTGCACATGGTCACGCCTATCATGCCTTCCCCGGCGGCCATCATTGAATAGTAGAACGCGGCGCCGAAAGTGGTGTTGTTCCGGCAGAGGCACAGGTAGGCGCCCTTCTCACGGGCCTCTTCCACGGCTCGACGCATGGCGCGTACGGCGGTTATCGCGCCGAGCCCGTTGTCGCCATCGTACACCGCAAACGACGCACCCTCGCGCACGATAGCCACCCGTGGCCGCGGGTTGGTGGCGCCGGCCCTCAGGCGCTTGAGGTAGGTCGGCAGTACGGAAACGCCATGGGAGTCGACTCCACTGAGGTTCGCCTCGACGATGGTGTCGGCGACGGTTGCCGCGTCATCCGCACAGACGCCCGCGCCCACCAGCACTTCCTCGCAAACGCGTCTCAGCACCGGTTCGGGCGCCATCAGTATTTCAGACCCCACTCGAACACCCCCAAGGCAAGCCGGGGGCCGGCGCACAGCCGCTCCGAGGTCTCATGGCCGGCCCCACTCGCGTTTCTATCCCAGACTAACCCGCGTTCAGGCTCACTCCTTGCCGCCCTGGAACTGCGTCTTCAGCACCCAGAGTCCAAGCACGAGGAATCCAGCGAACACAAGAATGCCGGCGACGTTGCCCTTCGCCAGTTCGATGACTCCCCAGATGACCGGACTGGTCTTGAGCCAGGTGATCTCCGTCACGCCCTGCGGGAATTTCACCCCGACCTGGGCGGCGAGCGCGGTGAACGAGGGAGCCACGGCGCTGGCACCCCAGAGGCTGACAGCCAGGATGACCACCCCCAGGATCAGCGCGCGCACCATGTCGCCACCGACCAGCGCGACCGCCGGAGCCATGAGGCAGCCGAAATTGCCCAGGTCTCCGAACGGGAGCGTCGTATTGCCGGGTAGCGTTATGGAGAGCCCGATGAGCGCCGGGATCAGCAGCACGGCCGAGGTGATGGTCGTGGGGTGACCGGCGAGGACCGGCCAGTCGAGACCGATGTAGATCTCGCGCCCGGGGAACCGCCGCTTCATGAAATCCGCAGCGGCTTCGGACACAGGCATCAGGGCCTCCATGAAGATCGTGACCATCCTCGGCATGAGCAGCATGACCGATGCCACAGTGATACCCAGCTTGAGGATCTGGTCGAATTTGTAGCCGGCAAGCAGGCCGATGATGAGCCCCATGAGGAGCCCGATGATCATGTTCTCGCCGAGGAATCCTACCTTCTTCTGGATCGCTTCCGGATCCGCCTTGACCTTCTTGAGGCCGGGTATCCTGTCGAGGATGGCCGCCACCGGGGCTGCGGCGAGCAGCCAGGTGGCGCAGGCGTGGGGTACCGAAATCCCGGGTATACCGCTCAGCTCCTGAACCTTCCTGGCGGTAAGATCGCCGATCTTGAGTTCGATCACGATGAGTGCGATGGCAACGACGAACGACCACACCAGGTTACCGGTTATGCCGAGTACGACGGCGCCGGCGAACACCTTCTGCCACACATTCCAGAGGTCGACGTTGAGGCTCTTGGTGAATCCGACGGCGATCAGGAGAAGGTTCAGCAGGATCTGGAGCGGGAACATGATGGCGGCGTACGGCCACGCCCAGCTGATTGCGGAGGCCGCCGGCCAGCCCACGTCCATGGCGTTGAGGTGCAGGCCCGTGCGGTTGATCATCGCCTGCGCCGCAGGGGCGACCTGTCCCACAAGAAGCTGCCCCACAACCAGGTTAATACCGGTAAAGGCGATGCCCAGGGTCAGTCCAGCCCTGGCCGCGCGTCCCGGCTTCAGTCCGACGGTCAGGCCCAACAGGAATATGATCACGGGCAGGAAAACGTTCGCTCCCAAACCGACGATATACTTCACCACATCCAGAAGGGTCACTGGGATTCACCTCCGCGAAGTAGTCCTGCGATCTCGTCGAGAACCGCCTTTTCCCCCACCCCGGTCAGCAGCGGCACGCCGTTGACTACAGGTATCCCGGCGGGCGACTTGAGCCCCGGGGTGATCGACACTATGAGGTCCGCCTTGCCGATCTCGCCCTGCAATTCCCTGAACGCCAGCTGCTTGACTTCGACATCCACCCCCCTTTCCGCGCAACCCCTTCGGATTTTCTGAGCGCACACCGTCGAAGACGCGATCCCGGAGCCACACGGCACAAGAATGCGCCTCTTACCCACCTTAAACCGCCCCCTCTCGTGCTCCCCCTTGCCAGCCGCAAACGTACGGCTGGATGATACCGATCAGATCCCCCGGTTCACGGGCCCCCTTTATCTGGAGCAGCCGCTGCGGGTCGCTGAACATCCCCGTCAGCCTGGCCAGGAATTCGGCCTGCCGGCCTGCGTCCGTGAGGGCAAGCAGGAATACCACCCCCACGTCGACGCACTTGCAGTCGTCCCCCATCAGCCCGAATTTCACCGGCCTCGCCAGGGTTGCCGCGGCCATCGACGCCGAAAGGCAGTGAACTGCGTCGGCGTGGGGTATCGCAACCCCGACGGGGGTTGTAGGCAACCCCGTCGGAAACCGCTCCTCCCTGGATAACACCGCGGGCCCGAAACTCGGCTTGACGTATCCCCTCCTTTCCAGGAGCCTTGCGAGGGACAGGACAACCTCGGCCTTATCACGAGCCTCAAGGTTAATCAGAACTAGATCTTTTGTGACGTGCACTGCCGCGTTCATTTCCTCTCCACCTTTTGGCCGTAGATGGTTAGATATTTGTGCCTGAGCCGTTGCACTTCGCCCTCGCCCAGGACCCCGGGGGTTCCCAGCCCCACCGCGATGGCGTATATCCTGGCGGCGTTCTCGACCACCTCCGCCACCGTGTAGGCCTCATCGACAGACGAGCCCGTCGCCACGACCCAGTGGTTCCCCAGGAGGACGGCGGCGCGATCCCCCATCGCCTCCAGCGCCCTCCCCCCGAACTCCTCGCTCCCCGACGGGAAGTAAGGAGCCACGGACACCGCCCCACCGACCGCGCTCCCGAGGGTGGCGATGACGACGGGTATCTCCCGGCCCGCACAGGCGAACGCTGTGGCGTAGAGCGAATGCGTGTGGGCTATCCCCCACACCCCGGGTTTCCGCCTGTAGAAGATACAGTGGAGGGGCGTCTCCGTGCTCGGTTTCCACCTGCACTCGACGGGGGCGCCGTTTACGTCCACCACGCACATGTCGTCACCGGAGAGTTCCTCGTATGGCATGCCACTCGGCGTGATGACTACCAGGCCCGTGCCCGGGTCGCGCCCGCTGACGTTTCCCCACGTCGCCGGCGCCATCCCCGATCTCGACATCTTGAGAGCGACCTGGAGCACCCTCTCCCGCAGCGCTTTGAGACCGCCGGTAGGCCTGTGAGCCATGACGTTGAACCCCCCAATTCCAGGCTGCCGCAATCACCCTTTAGCCGAGGAGCGCCCGCGCAAACGAGGCCGGATCATCGGACGATTCGAGCGCCTTCCTTACGCGGTCGTCCGCAAACCGTTCGTACATCTCCACCACGGCGTCGAGGCACTCAGGGGTCAGGGCCATCAGCATGACGAATCTCGCCTGCTCGTTTCCCCAGGGACACGGCTTTGCGAGGCGTGCCGCCGCGACGGCCGGCCTCACGACGTACTGGACATCCCCGTGGGGGATCGCAACGCCGTAGCCGATGTACGTGGGTCCGATCATCTCTCGTTCCAACGCTGAAGCCGCGAATCCGGGCGTGACCAACCCCCGTTTCTCGAGCAGGCCGCTCAGATACCGAATTACCTCGTCCCGGTCCCCCCCATGAAGCCCCACGAAGATGAGGTCTTCGCGGATGAGGTCGCGCAGATCCGCGCCGGAGATCGCGGCCTTCAGTTCACTCATCCTGCGACCGGAGAGGACCTCCGATGCCGGGAAAAACCTTATCCCCGGTAGCTTCGGGTCCACGGATCCGACCGCGGCGACAACGTTCTCCAGCCCTACATTCCTCACCACATCGGGGACCTGGACGGGCGAACAGGGAATCAGAGTGACGCCGGCCTTATCGGCCTCGAAGACGCTCCGGAGTTCCCCCGCCAGCCTGTCCGCCAGGCCCCTGCCCGTGAGGCAGGTGACGAGCACCGTCTTCGCGCGGGGTTCGGAGCGCCTCGGCCTGTGTACAGCCACTCCCGGCTCTTTCCCCAGGGCGTCGGCGATGTCGTCCAGCGAAGCGCCGGCAGCCATAGCACGCCTGGTGGCTTCTATGGCAAAGGGTGACGTGAGAGGGGTTATCGTCCGCGTAGGTACGCCGGTTTTCTCCGAGATGACGTCGCCCATCGCAAGCACGCTTCCCATGTCGGCGAGGATCAGCACACCCGCGCCCTTGTCGGCGCGCCTGACGGCCTCGATCGCCCGCGGGAGGCCGTCCTGGGGGCTCTCATTGAGGTCGAGCTCAAATACCTCCACGCAGGAAGCGGGGAGCAGGGCCCGCGTAACCTCCGCAACAGCCGAGGCGACCTTGCCGTGGCTCATGAGGACGACTCCCACAGCCGGGGAATCATCCTGGTCAGAGAACGACGACCTCAGGTACATGGCCACGAAGGCGCGCTCGTCCTCCGAGAGGAAAACCCCCGTGGCGCACTCCACGGCCTCAAGGAGTTGCCCGGCGAGGCGGTACTCCTCGGGATACTGGGCCTTGACCTCCTGCATCTTGGGGTTAGGCACCGGCCTTCCCTCGCGCACCCTCTCGGTCGAGGCGCTGAGGTGAATGGCCAGGCAGGCCACCAGCGACTCATCCCATGGCCCGCGGCCCGCCCTCTCCTGGGCAAGGAACCCCTGCACGGCCTGCAGCACAACCGGGTCCACCATGCGCGAAAGCTCGAGGGCCTTCATGGTGCCGCTCCTCAACCCCGCGGCCCTGATGTGTTTCCGTATCATTCCTTCGAGTTCCCGGCCGATCGCCTCAGGTATAGCGGAGCGGTCGCTCCCCTGCCTTTCAAGCTCCCTCGTCCGTTCCTCGATCCACTCGTAGATGTTCGCCGGAAGGGAATAGGCGTCTGCCCTGGACGCGCCGCCCTCCTCACCGGCCGGTGTAATAATGAGATCCTGGTTGACGTAACGTGGCAGCCCCAGATGGGCTTCCGTCCTCACGAACAGGCCCCTGGCGACGTGCGGCGCCAGATCCTCGACCTGGATTACGACCATCTCGCCATCGTCCGAGGTCAGGGCGCGCAGGAAAGCGCGCGCGCACGCAACCTGTGTGTCGGATTTCATCTGTCCGGCGTTCCCCGGACAGTGGTAGTTCAGGAACGCCTGGACCGCGCCGCCGCTCACCCTGACCGGCCGGTTCAGCTTCGCGGATTCCTGCTTGAAGAACGCACGGAGCATGTCCATCCGCTCGGCGATAGGCCGTTCGTTCAGCCCAGGTATCCTGATAACCACAGGTATCCGTCTTACAAAGGCCTCCAGCAGCGACGAGCCGGGGTCGGCGCACGTAGCGCCTATCAGCATGAACTCGGAGTTGTACTCCTGCCCCGTCTCGCCGAGGCGCCGGAACGTGCCCCTGTCTAGCAGCGTGAACAGCATCTCCTGTCCCTGCGGGGGCATCCTGTGGATCTCGTCGAGGAAGAGCACTCCGCCGTCCGCGATCTCAACGAGACCACGCCTGTCTTCGGTCGCGCCCGTGTACGCCCCTTTGACCTGCCCGAAGAGGTGACTCATCAGCAGTTGAGGGTTATCCGCGTAGTCGGCGCAGTTCATCACCACGAACGGAGACCCGGCGGGAAGCACGCCCACGCGGACGCCGTACCTGTACATGCGGGTGGCAAGCTCGCTCTTGCCCGACCCCGTCGGGCCCAGGATCAGGGTGTTCAGACTCCTGGGAGGGTACATGACGGCTGCCTTGGCGAGCTGGATGCAGGACTTGAGGCTACCGGAGGCGCCGACCAGATCCTCGAAATCATCGCCGCTTCCGGAACCGCCAGAGTACCCGCGCGACACCGCCCTTGCCACGACCCCTCTTATGCTCGTGTGGCTCACGCGGAACCCTCCGGAGCGGAGCCTCCTCGCCAGCTCCCTTCCCGAGACCCCCTGCCCATCGATGGCCCCATGAACGACCCGCGCGATGCCGCGCGCGCGCCGCTCGCGGGAGTTGGGTATGTTCAGCCTCAACCTTATATCGGTCACGGTCGAACGTGGCAGCCCGATCATCCGCGCGATCTCCAGGTCGGAGAGCGGCGAAGCTGGGTCCTCACCCCTGATCAGGGAGCGCATCTTCTCTTCCGCGCTTTTGTTCACAGGCAACACCACCCCTTTGTCGTGCAATAGCCGTGCCATGCGCTGAATCCCGGCGCACGCAGGGCTTCCCCGCCTGCGGTCGACATTGCCGGTCGGGAGGTCGGCATTGCCGGCTCTTCTGCGGCACTGTGCTTCATCCCGGTAATGAACCAGGTACAGGAATAACCCCCAGGCTAACCAGGAGTATTAAGTCGTCTCGAGTCAACACGCGTCAAGGGACCATTCGCGACACACCGAGTTCGGGGAAAGGAGTCATTGACGGGTTCGCTTGTAGGAAATTTGCATGGCGGGGATTGAAGGCGAAGTCGAATGAATCCATGGGTCGAATAACCGCGTGGAGCAGCTCATTTCAGGGCAACATGCTGTGGACGACAACAGCCCCGAGCAGGCCTGCTGCTGTGGCCGACAACAGGTTGGAAGTCCCATGAGCACACTCTTGCCGCGGAAAACGTCGACGATGTCCGGCCCGGGGCCATGCCGGCGTACACTGAACCCCGATCAGACCCTGATCGATTTGAACCTCCTCACCTGTTCGGTGATAGCCAGCTCGGCCGGCAGGCGTTCCATCGACGACGCGCCAAAGAACCCGACAACATCGTGGGTCCTGGACAGCACGTACTGGGCGTCGTCGGGTTCGGCTATCGGGCCGCCGTGGCACAGCACCATAACGTCCGGGTTGACCGCTTTGGCCGCGTCGCACATGGCCTGTACCCGCTTCACCGATTCATCCAGCGTTATCGCCGTCTTAGCGCCGATACTCCCCTTCGTCGTGAGTCCCATGTGCGGAACGACGACGTCAGCCCCCGCACGCGCCATCTTATCTGCGTCAGTGGGGGTGAAAACATACGGGCAAGTGAGGAGGTCCATCTCGTGGGCGAGCTGGACCATTTTCACCTCGAGATCGAAGCCCATGCCCGTTTCCTCGAGATTCTGGCGGAACACCCCGTCAAACAGGCCGACGGTGGGGAAGTTCTGAACCCCCGTAAAGCCGGCGTCCTTTACCTCCCGGAGAAACACCCGCATCAGGCGGAACGGGTCTGTCCCGCACACGCCCGCCAGGACCGGCGTCCGCTGTACTATCGGGAGAACCTCCCTACCCATTTCCAGTACGATAGCGTTAGCGTCGCCGTACGGGAGAAGGCCGGCGAGCGAACCCCGTCCAGCCATCCTGTACCTGCCCGAGTTGTAGATGATGATGATGTCGGCCCCTCCCACTTCGGCGCACTTCGCGGAGATTCCGGTGCCCGCACCCGCGCCGATGATGGGCTTTCCCGAGCTAATCTGCCTTCTCAAGGACTCCAGGGCTTCCTGCCTCGTCATCTGTTTCCCACCTCCTGTCGGCCTATAAAATCCAGAAGCATCGACGCAACCTGGTCGGCGAACTCAGGGGCGTTTATGTGATAATCCATCTCGACCAGGCGCGCCGGCGGTTTCACGCTCCTCCGGAGCGCATTGAACAATGCCTCGTTGGAATCGGGTGCGTAGAACGGCTTGCCCGGCGCGTCGATAGCGGACACGCCCTTCAATGGGACAATCACCACGGTTGGGCCTTTGGCGGCGCTTACCTTGCTTCCGATGATCTCGCCGATCTTTGCAGCCTCTTCGGGAGTAGTCCTCATCAGCGTTACTGTCGGGTTGTGGACGTACAGGTTCCTGTGCTTGTAGTGATCTGGGACAGTGTCCATCGGCCCGAAGTTGCACATGTCCAGAGCCCCTGGGACAACCACCTGGGGGATGCCTTTCTTCGCGGCGGCATCGAGCCTGGTGGGGCCGGCGGACAACACCCCGCCGCAGACCTCGTCGACCCACTCGGTGGTCGTTATGTCGGCCACGGCTGAAATAAACCCGTCTTCGATGAGGCCTTCCATGGCCTGGCCCCCAGTCCCTGTCGCGTGGAAAACGAGCACCTCGTACCCGTTCTGCTCGAGGGCCTGCCTCACGCGGGTCACGCACGGAGTCGTCACACCGAACATCGTCGCGCCGATCAGCGGCTTATCCTCCGTGGGGGGGACCTGCGTCTCCACCATGCCGCACACAGCCCCGGCCGCATTGGCGATCACCTTCCGCGACAGCCGGTTGAGGCCTGCGATGTCCACGATGGAGTAGGTCATGGTGAGGTCCTTGGTGCCCACGTACGGCCTCGTATTCCCCGAGGCCAGCGTCGACACCATCACTTTGGGAACGCCTGCAGGCAGAAGGCGCATTGCGGTGGTGCCGATCGTGGTTCCCGCGGATCCGCCGAGGCTCACCACGCCGTCGATCCTGCCCTGATCGTAAAGGCCTCGCACCACATTCGCGGCGCCCTCGGCCATTACGGTGATCGCGTGCCCCCTGTCGTTCCTGGCAACGAGGTCCGCGATGTTCGAATCCCCCGCATTCGCCACTTCGTCACGAGTCACATCCGGTGTGAAGTGGGGCGGGCCCAGGACGCCGGCATCGATGACTATGCACCTGTGCCCTCTCGCCTCGATCTGCTGTTTGAGGAACTCGAATTCGGGCCCCTTAGTATCCAGCGTGCCGACTACTGCCACGGTCTTGGCCATCCCGCACACCTCCAGGAAGGAATTGGGTCGCCAGCTGTATAATGCAATCGCTGTGCCCGTATGACGCGGAGCCCGCGCGAGCCGTTGAACTGCGCATCAGTGTCCGGACGAGAAGCGGGACGCCTTTCTTTGAGAAGATCTCTTCCCATTGAGTGTGAAAGGCGAGTACTACCTTTCCCACCCCGTGCACAGGCCAGGGGGTCTGTCTATGATGGGTACGGTGGCTGACCTGGACCGAGAAGCGATCGTTACGCAACTTGAGCTTGTGGTGAGAACTGGACGGCCCATCATAGGCGCCGGTGTAGGAAACGGGTTTGCCGCTAGACACGCTCAGGAAGGCGGCGCCGACATCATCTTCCTCTTTAACTCAGGACGATTCAGAATGGCAGGAGTAACCTCGCTAGCAGGCTATCTTCCGTACACGAATGCGAATCAACAGGTTATGGATTTCGGGGTCCGCGAGGTACTCCCGCGAGTGAAAGGTATCCCTGTTGTGTTCGGGGCGTGCGCGAGCGACCCCTCCCTCTCCCACGCCGAGTTGCTCAAGCGGCTACAGGATGCCGGGTTCCACGGCGTCATCAACTTTCCGACGATGTGCATCATGGACGGCGCCTTCAGGGAAATGGCGGAGGAAGAGGGTCTGGGGTTCCAGCGGGAGGTCGAAATGATCGACCTCGCGAGGCGACGCGGGCTCTTCACGGTCGCATTCGCCCAGACCCCGGAGGAAGCCCGCGCCATGGTGAAAGCCGGCGCAGACGTCCTTTGCGTTCATTTTGGTTTCACCCACTCGGGTGAGGGCGGATTGAGAACCTGCATTCCCATGGACAAGGCCATAGCGCTGTACCAGAAGGTGGTCGAGTCGACCCAGGGGATCCGGACCGGCCTGGTCTACATGGCATACGGAGGGCCGCTCGCCGACTCGCACAGCATTCGGGAATTCACCCAGTCGGTGAAAGTGCATGGTTATGGAGGTGGTTCGAGCATTGACAGCATTTTCGTCCGGAGAACCATAAGTGGCACGACTCAGTTACTAAAGAACATCGTCCATGACGAAGTGAACGGCCCTGGCGACCTGGTCGGCAGTTCGCCCCCTATGAAGCAGGTCTACGAGGTAATCCGGAAGGTCGCTCCCAGCGATGTCACCGTCCTGGTAACCGGCGAAAGCGGGACCGGAAAGGAACTCGCGGTGGAGGCCATCCACAGCCTGAGCCACCGCAGGAATAAACCCCTCCTCAAGATCAACTGCGCCAACCTGCCCGAGCAGCTGCTCGAGAGCGAATTGTTTGGCCACGAGGCGGGCGCTTTCACCGGCGCGGTGCGTAGTCGCGTGGGCAGGTTCGAGCAGGCCAACGGGGGAACCCTCGTCCTCGACGAGATCGGCGAACTGCCACTGGCGATGCAGCCCAAGCTGCTTCGCGCCATCTGGCGACAGGAGTTCGAGCGGATCGGCGGAAACCGGACCATCAAGGTTGACGTTCGCATCATTGCCTGCACCAACCGGGACCTGGCGGCGATGGTACGGGAAGGAAAGTTCAGGGAGGACCTGTTCTGGCGCCTTAACGTCGTCAACATAAACATGCCCCCGCTCAGGGTGCGGCCATCGGACATACCGCTGCTGGTCCCGAGGCTTGTGGAAAGACTGTGCGCGCGGTTGGGCAGGGCGGTGCCACACGTCGATCCGGCGTTGGTGGCTGAGCTCTCGCGACACCAGTGGCCCGGCAACGTCAGGGAGATTGAGAACTTCCTCCAGCGGCTGCTGGTTCTTTCAAGCGGTGACACGCTGACCCTGAACTCGTTGACCCCCGAGCTATCGAATTCAGGCGCTGTGATTACGGGTGCGTACGCCGTTCCCAGGCCCAGTGGCGGTCTCCAGCCAGCGTCGATCCAGGAGGCCAGGGACGAATGGGAGTCCGCGACGATACTCGACGCCCTACGGCGCTGCGCGTATAACCGTACCGACACGGCGAGGCTCCTCGGCATAAGCAGGCGTACCCTGTACAATAAACTCAAGAGGCTCGGGATGACTCCCGGGCAGAACCGCCAGCAGTGACGGAGTCTCCGAGCCTCCAAAGTTGAGGTGCGGCAGGGGTGGTAAGGGACACGCGCGAACACCACCTCAGAGGGCCAGTTCCCATGTCTCCCCGATAAGGTCGTGACCGAAGCTGTGGTGTGCTTCCTGGGCGACGAGTGTGAAGCCCACTTTCTCGTAGATGTGCCTGGCTTCTTCGAGCACGCTGTTGGTCCAGAGCACGAGCTTCTTGTAGCCGGTGCGCCTTGCAAAGCGAATGCACTCTTCGACGAGCCGGGTACCGAGACCTAAGCCCCGCGCCTTGGGCTCGACCAGCAGGAGCCGGAGCTTGGCGACCGTCTCGCTGGCCTCCACGACGAATACTGAGCCGACGATCTCACCGTTCATTTCCGCGATCCAGCATCGTTCACGTGCCGGTTTGAAGTTGTTGATGAAATCCGCGACAATCTGGGCCACGAGCGCCTCGAAGCGTTCATCCCAGCCGTACTCTTGAGCATAAAGCACGCCGTGCCGGTGGGTGACCCAGCCCATGTCACCCGGCTCGTGCGGTCGCAAGAAGAAGGGCTCGGAGAACTTGAATCTCTTCCTGTCGAGGATGCTCTCAATGGTATGTATGGCCTTCAGGAGGCGCTGTTGGTCCTCTTCGCTGAGGTCGTTCAGCATCTCGGCTACTTCGTCGCGTGAACGCCGGTCGAGGAGCGAGAAGGCATTCTTGCCCTCCTCGGTGAGGCGCAGGAGTCGCTGGCGCCCGTCCTGTTCTGAACGGACCCTTTCAATAAGTCCCTGTTCTTCAAACCGCGCCAGGGTGCGGCTGAGGTAACCCGCGTCCAGGCCCAACTCACGGACAAGCTCGGAAGCGGTCAGGTTGTCGCGGTGCGCGAGTTCAAATAGGATGCGGGCCTCGGTCAGGGAGTAGGGGCTGTGCAGGAGGCCCTCGCGCAGCACGCCGATCTGCCGGGTGAAGAAGCGGTTGAAGTGCCGTACGGCGGAAATCCTGTCTTCGAGGGTGTCAGCCGGCATGAGCTCATCCCCCTTTTTGTTTGCCATTATATACTATTTAGTTGCCTTTGTCAACTAAATGGAGTTGAGGCATTGCGCATCGCGCATTTTAGCTATCAGGGGAGTGTTCGTGATCCTCAGTATTGCGAGGGGAAATCACCGATCCATCTCACGTCATATCGTTCCACCAGAACAGATTGGAGGAACCGCCGGTCCGCAGTCCAGAGGGGATACGACCTCTCTTCCGCTGCAGCCAGATACGCCGCCCCTCATCAATCAGGTCGCGAGCAGACAGGCCCAAGCGCCCAATTCTTGCCCGGCGTTCATCCATACGCTGTGCCGCTCGAATCGCCCCGGCTATCCGGTCCACTCCTTCCTCGAGGTCAATCTTCTCCCTGACTGCTTCTTCGCAGAACTGGCTGAGACTCATGTCGCGGCGTGCTGCAGCCACTTTGGCGCGGCGGCGCAACTCGGCATCGTCTATATAAATGCTCAGTTTCTGGCGCCGCGTGGTCCCTGACACAAAACCACCTCCGCCTCGATTGTAGCGCCTTGACGCTAGCAGCGTTAACGCCCGGTGAAAATCTGGGTCACGCAACGAGGTGGGGGGTACAGCAGAAAGACTCTCAAGACGCGCCAGGGTGAAATGGAGTATGCCCGTGAGGGAATGGGCAAACTGCATGTCGCAGTTCGTCCTCCAGTTCGGTGACAGGATGGAGGTGGACGGGGTCATAGCGTGAGGCGCCCGGAGAATACCGGCAGAGACCATTTACACAGAATTATTCACACTCCCTCAAGACAGTCACAGTCATGGACAACCCGATGGGGCTCAAGAACCTCATCCTCCAGCTGAACAAGCCCGGAGTAGCGGCCCTTGCTATAAAACCGGGGTCTTTCATCGCGGAGCTGCCGCCGGAGGTCGTAGCGCCCCTCAAACGACAAGCCTTGCATAAGACTTCTGCGCGCTCACCTGGTTGAAAAGCTTCTCGTCGGCTGTCCAAAACTCACAAACCGCTCCCGCCTCTTCCGCAGCGGTTTCCGCAACTGCCAGGTACGCGGCGTCGTACAGCGTGGGAAGGCGGAGTTGCCTGCTGGTGTCCCAGGCCTTGTCCGCATAACGCTGGGATCCCATATATCCGATGATTTGGAGCCTGCGAAACCAATGCCAGGCCTTATCCGCCTGCTCGACCGTAATGAGCTCTCTGTGCGTCTTTTGCCTCAAGACGCTGCCGACCTCTAGCAGAGCAAAGTCGGGAAGAACGATGGGCCTTTCCTGTTCAATTGCGTCTTCAAGGAGCCTCGTCGCCGCCTCGCTGTGTTCCTCCCTGGTCAGCACTTTTACTATAACGCTTGCGTCGAGGCATAGCGGCATGGTCACTGAGATCTCCTTTCTCGGAGCTCACGAATCAAGGCTACGGAGTCTCCGGTGTCTTCTCGCATGCTCGCTCGCAGATTAGCCAGTTCCTCCAGAGCCATCCTGCTTTCGTTCAGGCGCACGATCTTCTCCGCCTCGTCAAGCCTTCTCTGCGTAGCCTCATAACTTGCCGCATCGACGATGTAGGCAACCGGTCTGGACCTTTGCATCACTACAACGGGCTGCTTAGTCCGCACAGCACGTGAGATCACCCTTGCTGGGTTCTGCCTCATTTCTGTGATGTTAGCAATCTCCATAACGGTCCTCCTTTTCACAACCCTGCTGTCTATAGTATATCTTTTGATGCCTCGTCTGTTAATCGTACACTGAACATCGCTGGCCAACGAAATGCTTTAGCACGTCTTACTGTTAGAGCATGTCTTATTGCTGTTCATGAATCCGATACACCCGCCCATCGAAGGATGCCGCCAGACACTGAACCTGTCCCTCGTGATCTGTTCATGATCTACATGACGCTTCCAAAGTATAAAAAAAGGGCCTCTTCCCGGCCCACAAATAAAAATGGTGCCGAAGGTGGGATTCCAGGAAGCCACTTGTGTGTGGTGCCATGTGGTCCCTCAAATGCCGTTCTATCTGGCTTTCTCTCCCCTACTCATGTTGTCTGTTCCCTGCCTTGATGCTGGAGACCGGCAAGTTCGTGATCTGTTTGTGAGCTGTCGCGATCTGGTGCGACAACACTGAAAGGGCAATCACGCAGGAAGTATCGAGAAAAAATCTCTTTGCGGTCATGACCGTTCGACGTAAAGATACTCTTCAACGCGCCGCGACCCGTCACTGGGGCCATCCAGTTTAAGCGAAAGGGCAGTCTCCAGGAACGACCGCCTGGCGACCTTACCGGCAGCCTTCTTCTCGGCAACCCTGATGGTAAGCGTCACTCTAGTGTCGGGCTTGATGTCAATCGGCTCTTCCGGCCGCAGAGCCTGTCCGTCGAACACCGCTCTCACGGTCCTGGTCATCGTTTCCGCCCCTTTTCGCGGCTTCTTGCGCGGTATGTCTGTAATCACGCCTGGGGTGTATCACATTCTCCAATCCAGAGGAGTTCAACTTCATCTTGGGCTCGGAGTTCGGGATCTCCCGTCACCAGGACCGCGCCCAGTTGCCTCGCGAGGGCCAGGGCAAAGCAATCAGCGTAGGACATCCTGTATGCCGCTTTGTAGTGCGCCGCCTGGAGGGTCACCTCACGGGAGGCGTTCACCTGCTTGACCGGGAGGCCGTCAATGGTCGCTAGCGCTATCTGCGCGGCCTGAACTGATTCCTCCCGTTCGATGATGTAGAGAACCTCGCCCAGATTGACCACACAAACACTGAGCAGAGTGTCTCCACGCCTCGCCCTTTCAAGGAGATCCGCCACAGGAAAGCGACAGGCGACAACAAGAGGACATTACCGGGATACCACGGCAGGCCCTCTTTCACTACTTCAACCGGGTGGACGTTTTCGGCTCGCGTTGTCTCGCGCTTTCACCGTCCAACGGCACGGCAGTGCTGGCCTGCTGGGACTTAGCCGGGGTCTAGTCCTTGCTCACAAACTCGATTACCGTGGTAGCTTGGGGCAAGTACCTCGTGAACCCGGACCGGTCGCGGGGGGCGTCTTCGTCCAGCGTTGCCCTGGCAGCGGCCAACAGCGTTTCAAGTACCCGCTCGCCATCAGACAGCTGCGGGCTATCACCTACTAATCCAAAGATCCAATGATCCAGCGAGTAAGACTCTGCAGCCGATGCCTCGCTGAACCAGAGGGGGGTTGGGTCATCGGTAGTTTGGAATACGATGTAGTGTGGTGAGTCCGAATAGCCCGGGGCGGACTTTAGCGGGACTAGCCGCAGCTGCTGTGAATTCGGGGGGTACCACAGATCTGACCGGTCGAAAATCATCGGGCAGGCATAATCCACCGACGCGTTTTCGATCTGTGCGATTCTTCTAAGAGTCTCATGTTGGGACAAACCGGTCGCCTCATCAACGTCTAGCTTCAATTTGCTCCTGTAGTAAGGGGTATGGTACCCGGGCGGCAGCCTACGGGACCTCACCATAGGCTCTACTTTCTTAAACTGGAGAAAGTAGGCAACATAGAAGAGGCGAGGCCGGGAGAGCTGGTTCTTTGCTGCACTCCTCAGGCGCCTGTAGAACTCTCTTTCAGAAAGATGTGTTCTGACAAAAGCCTTGTCGAACCCAACCCAAGCTTCGTATCGCGGATCAGGCTTGAACACCTGTAGTATCGGCCCGTACAAGAGTGAAAACCTTTCCATTAGCAAGCTGTGGAAATGGTGTTCAAGCAATGCCTCTGTGATGTCGGTCTTCATATGATCCCCCTACAAGGTCAAAGTCGTGGCCGGTTACGACTCGTTCCTGTTCGGAAATATGCCGAACCACGTCTGATCAGCGTGTAACCTGCGCGCCTAATCCCCCATGATAAGTTCCTCGAATCCCGGGTCGAGCGACCCCTCCAGGGCTGCGAACTCCACGGGGAATTCCTGGATTCCCGCCACGTACGGAGTGTATTCGTACAGCTGGAAGTAGACGACCACCGAACCATCCTGGGTGTAGAAGTCCTGGTCCTTGCGGATCGCCTCAAACGGACGCAACAGGAAAATGTCGCCGCCACGAGCGGCGATCTGCTTCTTCACCTCGTCGCTCATCAGCATGACGTAGTCAATGTCGCTCTTGAACAGGTCGGAGAGTGCGTACACCTGGCCGGTCTGTATGTTCATCGTGTACGAACTCTGGACTGTCATACCGTGAGCGCCGCCGGTGTATTCGAACTGCGTCAACACGATGCTGATGATGCCGTCGCGGTTGTACGCCACCCTGTAGTCAAGCCACTCCTGCACCTGAATCACCCTGGGATCGGTGCTGTTGGGCTGGCCCTTGAGGTCCTTCTCGGTTTTCTCGCCCGCAGCGCGGCAGGCGGCTGCAGCCTTCCGGAAATGCTCGTTGAAGGCGGCCTCAGCGTCTTTGTTCGCAAGCCCCCCGATCCTGGGGTACTGTATGTTTACCTGGAGAGTCTCCGTCTCCGAGATGTCCTTTACCGTGTCTATCTTGAGGGGATTCTCCTCGACCCGGAACAATGCGACCGAGCGCGCGGTGGCGTCCCACACAACCCTGAATCCCATGTTCTCCGCCATGAACCGCAGGGGCGCGTAAGTCTGCCCGTCCAGGAACATTGCACCCGGCGACACCTGCGTCCGGTGGTCTCCGACCGTGGCGGTGTTCTTGCCGACATCGAATGAAACGGTCCTGGTCCCACCGGTGATCTCAGCAGTGCCGGCGTCGGCGTGGATGTTGACGCCCATGCGCATTTCGCCGCCGAAACCCTTGAGGGACACCATGGTCCGGCCATCCACCAGCCGACCCCTGGTCTGCAGAGGCGTCCCGTCCACCCACATGGGGACAGTGTCATCGGCCTCTGCGAGGGCGAGGTTAGTCGCGGGCGCTACCGCGGCGGGCGCTGCCGCAGAGGGCGGTGCCAGAGAGGGCGCCTCCTCCACGGGCGCGGGGACCAGCGTCTCTGCGGAAGCTCCCCCTGCGGCCGAAGTCGCCGCGCATGAAGACGCAACTAAGGAGGCGCACATCACGATGGCTGCAGCCAACTTTCGTTCTCTGGTCAATCCATAGCACCTCCAATGCCGTGCGTGGTATCGGTCATATTGACTTGCGCGCGGCACCGGAGGTTCCCCCTTGACTTCGCGGTGAGACCTCTCGACTTGCACCCTCGCGCACCCTGTCCACCTGGGACTAGATCTCCGAGGGGAGCTCGATGAGCTTCAGTTCCAGCCCCTCCCCTTGCAACTGGCTGACTCCTCAAGGACTATCCCAAACACCTTCGACGCAATCCACTCACCTACGTGACCCACAGCGCGGGACGCCCTGTGATGCTGGCGATCTCGGCGTCCAGCGCATTTTTCTCGCGGATCAGGTTGGCAAGCCGCACCAGGTCGTCCACTCGAATCCCCCCAGAACGATGCATGCAACGTGGCACTGCAAGAGTTCGACAGCGGATCAGCCCCACCTTTGGATTACCGTCGCGGCGGCTCTCAATCGGACGTCCGCGTTACGGGATGTCAGCTTGTTCCGTGCCAAATCTACGCTCGCAGACTCTCTCAGAGCAGCCCGAATCGCTGGGCGCGCCGAACTAACGTTGTTCGTGCTACTGACGCCGCGGCTCTACCGTGAGAATCCCAGCAGTCGGCTTTACGGGTGGCTGATCGACAACTACTGACGGTGCCCGGATGCACCGGCGCGCGACCCCACCCATAGGAAGGGTGTGGACTGGGCCGGTGTCAGCAAGCGTCTTGGATGGTTGACGTGGGAGGAGTGCGAGGACGTTAGAGCCGGCACCTGCGCGTGGCTCAGGCAGAGCCGTTGCGGCTGACTACAGAACGGATGGGGGGCTTGCCACACGGACCCTGCGTTCCTGTACCGAGAAACCCACAAAACATCTCCGGTCAGTTGAGGTCTTCCCGTTTCACGGCCGGATTCGTCGGGATTGCCTCAACAACTGCTTCATCAGGCGTAATTGTCCTTCTTACTCCTCGGCGGGCACCATCTGTGGCGCCAGCGCTCGAACAAGATCCCGAATTGTTCTTGCACTATTGAGCGCCTGTCTCATGTCGTGTTCTTCCAGCATCAGCTCAAATGGATACCGCGCCTGAACGCCACATATTGCTGGCAATGGTAGCAGACGATCTCGACAGGAACAGGGCGCATGTTCAGAAGATACTCGGCAGCGTCCAGGTCCATCTCGGCGAGTCTCAACCACTCTCGTGCTTTCTTGAGCTTATCCATACAGCACCATACTCTCGTGTGCAATTTCCCTCTCAATGCCCGGAGCCAATTTGCGCTGGTCGAACTTGCTTCTCTTGCTGACGATCACGTCGACAGCCATCGTCTTCTTGTTGCGGATTGCCTTCCGTATCAGTCTCATAGCGTCAATTTCCCTGATGGCAGCGTTGTCCGGCATCACTACACAGATGTCCAAGTCCGAATCGATGTGCGGCGAGCCGCCTGCATGCGATCCGAACACGAATATCCGCTCCACGGGCACAGTGTTCACTATGATGTCCCTGAGGATGTTCAGTTCATCCTGTACTCGCTTTTCCATGTTGAAACCTTCCTTCCCTCTGCCCCCAAACTCACCACGGAACAGAGTGCCCTCCGGTGCTTTCGAAGCGTCGTGAAAAGATACCTCAGAACCGCCCTGACTGCTTCTGTTGCGTACCCATGCCCCTGATGGGCGGGTGCTATCGTGAACCCGATTTCGACCTGTGAGTCGTCGCCGGCGGGGAAGCGAATCCCACAATCCCCGATGAGAGTCCCGAAGTCTTTCCTCACGGACAACAGGTTCCCTCTGCGCCGCAAACACAAAGGCCTGGAAACTGACGGGGTCACTGACCTCTCCGACGGAGCAAAGAAGCCGTGCGACTTCCCTGCGGCCCGCACCGAGGGTTAGCCCTCTATTTGTGTGCTCGCTCGGGTGGATGCCTTCTGGCAGACCCACGCGGGACCTATTGAGCGCTTCGCCGACAGAGTGAATGATCCGAATAACTGGAGCAAGAGGGCACAGCCGCCCCACGTCGAACACTGGAGGAGTCTGGAGGCGTTGTGTAATGAAGTCTGTCGACGCACCGTACGTCAAGAGCGCCGCCGCGCGGCTCGGCGCCGACCTCTGCGGCATAGCGCCCGTCGCCCGTTTTGAGAACGCTCCGGAAGGCTTCCACCCGCAGGACATCCTGCGGGGCTCCAAATCGGTGGCCGTGCTGGCCGCGAGGTTTCCACGCAGCTGCCTGCGATCCTCGTCCCCGATCCCCTACACATTCGCCAGGAACATGATGGTGCACAAGATGGATTCCATCTCGTTCCGGTTATGCGAAGACCTGGAGGCCTGCGGAATCGACTCCGTGTCCGTACCCGCCTCCGACCCGTACGAATACTGGGACCCCGCGCGCAGGCACGGAAGGGGCATCCTGTCTCTCAAGCACGCCGGGCAGATAGCGGGACTGGGCAAGATCGGCAAGAACACCTTGCTCGTAAACGAAACGTACGGGAACATGATATGGATGAGCGCCGTGCTGGTGTCGGAGGAGCTCGAGGCGGATCGTTTGGCGGACTATGAGCCGTGTATGCCTGGATGCAGCCTGTGCCTGGAGGCCTGCCCCGCCGGCGCGCTCGACGGTGTGACCATCGATCAGCGCCGGTGCAGGGAGCGGTCGAATCGCTGCACAGAGGGTGGAGGATTCTACCTCTCCTGCCACGAGTGCCGGACGGTGTGCCCCAACCACCTTGGGTTGGTGAGAACCCGGGAGGAATGACTGATGCCGGAGTTGCCCGAGACCTTCAACCTCGCAAGACAGATGGACGTAGAACTGAAGGGCCGCAAGGTGGCGGCGGTGGAAGTCCGGCAGGGCAAGTGCCTGAATACGGGCGTGGATGAATTTAAGTCCCTCGTCGAGGGCAAGACGTTCGCGGGTGTCCGGCACCGGGGGAAGTGGGTCGTCGCGGACCTCGAGCCGGGAGTCCTCTTCCTCCTCAGCCTGGGGATGGGGGGTGACGTGTTGTTCCACCCAACGCCGCAAGGACTGCCTCCCAAGTACCAGGTTAGGTTCGATTTCGAGGACGGCGCCGTCCTCACGATGGGGTTCTGGTGGTTCGGGTACGCCCACGCGGTGCCAGGGGACGCCGCGCATACCCACAAGATGACCGCGGAATTGGGGCTCGATCCGCTGGACAGCCGGACATTCACGTTCACGCGCTTCAGCGAGTTGCTTCGGAAGAAGAGGGGCGCCGTCAAGCCGGTGTTGATGGACCAGAGGTGCATCGCGGGGATCGGGAACGTCTACATCCAGGACATCCTCTTCAAGGCGCGCCTGCATCCTGACAGGCCGGTCCCCTCGATCTCCGAGGCCGAGATGAAGTCCCTCTACAATACGGTTGTCGACGTCCTCAGCACCGCGGCCGGACTCGGCGGGCTGGCCTATGAGAAGGACCTGTACGGCAGGCCGGGGGGATTCAAGGATTTCCTCGTGGGGTACAGGGAAGGCAAGCCTTGCCCGGTTTGCGGGGGTTTGATCGAGAAGATCAAGACCGGGTCGACGGCGTCGTTTGTGTGCCCGGGGTGTCAGAGATGAGGTGTCGCTGGGCGGGTTATTCCTCACACCCCCGCGCTGGGCCGCTACTCAGTCACGGCACGGTGCCTGCAACTGGAAGTAGGCCTTGTACAGCTCCTCGGCTGCGTGAACACACTCTGGACGGATCATGCCCTTCTCCACCAGCAACCGGCCAGCTTCATCCAGAGGAATGCCCCTGTCCTGGGTCAGCCAGATGAGTCTCGCGAGCGTGAGGACCGCTGGGGGGTCGGTCGTGGCCAGTCTTTCCACGAGTGGTGATTCGACCCTGTCCAGGGTCTTGCCGAGATCATCGCGAACGAGGATGGCATTCCCGCGCCGTTCGTCGATGATGATGCCGTCATGCATAAGACCCTCTAAGTCCCAGGTGAGGTCAACGCTCAGCGGCAGGTTGCGGGAGAAATCGAACTCGTACTCTGAGGAGAGGGCGTTTCCTCTCTGCGCCACGAACACGAAGGCCTGGAAACTGACGGGGTCACTGGCCTTTCCGATGGAGTAAAGAAACTTTGCGACTTCCCTGCGGCGCCCAACCAGGGTTTGTCCTTCACCAGAAGCGAGGACCGCGCCGGATATCATCTGTACACCTCCCGGATGGTGAGTCGCGGTTGAGTATGGAAACTTCTCCGGGTCGAAGGCAGAATCCTCCAGGATCGGAGCCGGCGGACGTCACGAGTGCGCACAATAGCAAGTGTGTTCGATTCCGACGGAGTGACCGTTCGATTTTAGTCGGAATTGGCGTTTGATTTGAGCTGGAATCGGTGTTCGGCTTCAGTCGAAATACGCAGCTCGAGAAAGCGATTTCGGAGAGTTCATCAGCCTTGCAGACCGGAGTCGCAACAATGGGCCCCGTTGTTGCAGTTGGTAGCCGGGATCCTCCCGATGCCTGCCCATGTTCTGCATTCGTCTATTGTCAGTGGTCATCTCTCTATTGCCAAAAGTGCCAGAAGCGACGCCGAATAGTCCGCTCCTTCGGAGATAATTCCCTGGTAAAACAGCTCCCGATGAAGCATCTCCTGCAGACGAGCCTTATTCCTCATCGCAATGTCCTTCCATGTTCCTGTAGCCGAGCCCCCCGCCTCGGACATACTGGCCAAGCGAGCCCCCAGTCGCTCCAGCCAGGGCGCGCGCTCTCCCTCACGGGTGATCCCTATTCGAACCACGTGACGGCCGGGCTTACCGTTAGCGGAATTCACAGTGACCAGCCAGACCGAGAGAAGGCCTCCCTCAGGCAGGGCGCTAATCTTGCCGATGAGTCCTCGACCCGCTTCAGGGAGTCCGAGGCAGGTCTTAAAGCGCTCCCGTACTACCGGGTGTTCAAGCCCCATCAGATGTAAATCTTCGTTTTGCAGGGCACGTTCGCGATCTGAGGTGAATAGCAGGGGGGTGTCACTCTGCCAGAGTTCCCACAGTGTTGCATCCCTCTGCTTCATCTGCCGCTCCGTAAGTCTCTCGACGCGGCTCATGAATGAGACGAGCCGTTCCATCCCACGACCTTGATCATCTTGCTTCATGTAGTCTCCAAGATCGAACCGCTCAAGATCCTGGAACAGCTCAAAAACGACTTGCCTTGCCTTGTCCGCGTTCGAGAGAGCCACCTCAAGTTCCAGTCGGGTGCGTTTAAGCGTGGGATCTGACAAAGCGTCCTGGTATAGCCGATCATAGCTTAGCTGGCTGCCCAATTGCCCCAGCACCTGTCCACGCAGATCCTCAGCGATTTGACCGTGTTCATCCATTTTGCCGAGAGCGCGGGCGATGTCGTTAAGTTTCTGTTCCAACAGTAGGAAAATCTGGCCCTCAATCGTGTCCGCGGCCACCAGATTGTATACTTGGGCGGTCGACTCTTGCCCATACCGGTGAATCCTACCGATTCGTTGCTCGATGTCCATGGGGTTCCAGGGCAGATCGTAATTGAACAAGATTCGGGCGAATTGCAGGTTGATCCCTTCGCGACCTGCGGCAGTGCACACCAGCACTCTGGGCCCGTCCTTTCGACGGAAGCGTTTCATGGCGGCAACCTTTGCGCCATGATCGCCGCCTTTGAGCACCTCAACGTCATTACCGTGGAATGTTTCATCGAGATGGCGCCGGATGGTCTCAACCGTTCCAAGATAGGTCGCAAAGATGACAACCTTTTCTTCAGGATTCTGGCCCCAGATTTGTTTCAGCGCATGGATCAGAATCTGAGACTTGGTTTCGACTCCAGACGGATATTGGGAGAGAAGGGTGCAAATTCGCTTTCTCTCCTCTGGTAATGACGCCAGCGCAAGAGTGGTTGCGAATTCTTCACCTGCGGCCGCAGCTGCCTCGGCGTCTAAGAGGCACTCGATCGACTGCATATAGTCTTGGGCTTCAGTCCTCTTCTTCAGCAGCTTAACCCTGGCCTCAGCCAAGATCCGCTCGGTCTGAGCATTTCCTACTTGGTCATACGGAAGGTCATGGATTCTTCGGATGATCTCTCGCGCTTCATCAAGAAGGCGGTCTCGACCGTCTACATCCAACAAGTCATCCCGCTCCATAGCCTCCTGGATTGTCAACGCCAACAGGCGTTTTTGGAGGGTAAGCTTTATCGCGGCAAAGCTGCTGGCCGCAATCTTCTGGAACACAGACATCACAAAGCCAAGCGCGCGGCCTTTCGAGCCCTGCCTGGCAGCTAAACCGTATCCATCTCTGAGATAGGTAAGAAGATCGTCATAGAATTCCTTCTCACTGGCTGAAAGCGAGAAAGCCTCTGTATGGACAGTGCGACATGCAAACAGAGGGCTACCATCAGCTGCACACGCATCTGCTTTGGTGCGTCGGATCACCACCGCATTGAGACGATGGCGATTTTCTACCATATCGGCCACATTCTCGAACAGCCCCGGCGCCAAGAGGCGTATGAGAGCCCAGAATCGAAAATGGTCGCCCTGATGCGGCGTCGCGGAAAGCAGGAGGAGATCCCGGCAATGACCGCGCAGCGCCTCCGCCAGCTTGAAATTCTCAGTCTTGGTAACACTATTGCCACTACGGTATACGCTCAGGTGGTGAGCTTCGTCAAAGACTATTAGATCCCAGGGTGGGGCTTCAAGTAGTCTCCTGATTCGGCTCCTCCGCTTAAGGGTGTCGATGGAAGCGATGAGCATGTTATGCCTGGAAAAAGCGTTCGATTTGCGATCGGTGACGTCTCCCTCACTGCCGAACACCTCAAAATCCAGGCCGAACACATCGTTCAATTCGCTGCGCCAGTTCTCTACGAGGCCTGCGGGTACAATCATCAGGGCTCGGTGGAGTTCGCCACGAGACATGAGTTCACGCAGAATGAGCGCAGTCTCGATAGTCTTGCCAAGACCGACCTCATCAGCCACCAAGAATCGTCTGGGGCTGGCATTCGCAATGCGGTGCACTAGCACAACCTGGTGAGGTAACAGGTCCACTTTGGCCGAGGTAAGAGTTGCGGCGTTGCCCACTAGCGGGAGTTCTTCCGCTTCAATCGCAAGACAGAGCCTCTCAAGACGTTCAGGAGACACTGGAGTGAGTCCCGATACTATTTGGTCATATCGATCCGCAGACAGAGCTAAGGCTGCGGATGGGACTCTTCTCTCACCCACGGATTGGAAGAAGACCGTCACATAACCCGCAGGTTCGACGCCAACGACGACGCCTTCGCCAAGGTCGCGATGCGAAACCCGAACTCCCGGCTTCAAGTCAGGAGAGGCGTCCGACATAGTAGCCCACGATCACCTCTTGGTTGGGGTCATCACCCGCACGGACGATTCGCTTGATGTACCCAGGTGCGCTCCCATTCCATAGCCCATCAGAGAGGTTGATGATGTGGCGGTCGCGACGGTGGAATAAGACTGCATCATCCATTGGGGTTTCGGTGAAGGCCTTCTGATGGGCCGCAAAACCGAACACTACTCCGTGTTCCGGCCACCTGCCCTGAATCTCTTTGATCAACGGCTCCACACGATTGACCAGGAACCGGGTCACCTCTTCCGGTGGAAGTGTTTCGACCAACGCCTGAAGTCCCGAAATGAGGACCGTGCGGCCGGGGACTGGCAGGGCAGATGGGGGTTCTCGCAGCCAGCCTAGCGCCTCGCGAAGGGACACCACGGCGCCCTCGGAAATGAGGGGCCCGAGGACGGCTCCATCGAAAACCACGCTGGACCCTTTCCGCTGCCACACTGAGCTCGAAAGCGTCTCCATTATTCGTCTTCCTCCAGTAGGTCAAGCCTCATCTGAGCCGATATGGAAGGAACCTTGCGATTGCGCCAGTGTTGGACGATCCCGTAAGCGGTTTGGGCTGCTTCCCTGATCCTGCTATCGGTGTCGACCGTGACGTACCACTTGAGAATATCGTCAACAGACTTCCTGAGATGGAAGTTGGGATTATTGAGTTCATCGTCAATTCTTACTCCCGAGTCATGTAGGGCTGCTCCCATCAAGAAGTGAGCCTGATCGAGATCGGTCTTGATAGCCTTTCGGTTGCGGCCCGGCTGCGTGAACCAGGCAAACCGGTCGGCAATGGGAACGACGTGCACAGTCTTGCCAACTCCACGTATCCATCCCCGTGATTCCAGATCACTCTGGCTGTACCCCGTTCCCCGCAGGGTCTTGTGTAGATCGTCACGTTCCATCTCGCAACGCCCAAGAAACACTCGCAGATACAGACGGGTCGGCGGCTCCGCGTTGGCTGGCGGCCTCTGATGCAGCGTTGACGACTCTTCGTTGAGATCGTCCAGCAACTGGTTGATGCCCAACAGCGCATCCCTGACGTCAAGCGCCTGGCCGTCGCCGGTGAAGACCTTGCCGTAGTGGCGACTGTAGAATTCGAGGGCCTTGCCGGTGAGGACCACTTTCAGGTCTGATTGCGAGAGGTCCTTCCCGTGAGACTGCTCCAACAGCCCTTTCAATCGCCCAGTCTCGTCCTTGACCCAGCGTCTCATACGGGCCCAGCTTACAGGCTGTAATTCCTCCAGTCGCTTCCGGCATACGTGGATGATGTCGTATTCAATTTTGCGGGATCCAAACGCGCCCGACTCTCCTTTAGACTCGTCGCTACGCACCGGGTAGGTAGCTACCAAGACGTAGCCAGCATCGAATAGGGCCCTGAGCACTTCGATCCACGGCTCGTATTCACTGTGGTGGAACGTGAAGGCCATAATGCCACCGTCTTTGAGCAATCGACCGGCCTCTGCCCAGCAGGCAGTCAAGGTCTGCCGGTAGAAATCTCCAGATGGTTCAGGCCTGTAGAGCGGGTTTCGGTCATTCTGCTGCAATGAGCCGTCACCGGTAATATCTCTTATGATCTGGAGATGGGAGGCCGGAATCAACATCGACTTCTCGTACTCCTCGCGATCATCCGGGTGTTCTACCGAGTTGTCAACTACCTCCAGGCTGTGAGGTGTTCGTTCTGGCTCAAAGTAGCGCCGCTCTGGCAACCCCTCATACCACTTCAATAGCGGTATCCTCAGCCAGACATAGAAGAAGTCGGCCAGGTCCGCGTAGAACAGGTTGTTGCCAAATGGAGGATCAGTGATAACGAGGTCAAAGGGTGCACTATCCAAAGCTGGTAGATCGGTCGAGGAACCGCACAGCACACTTGAACTGCCTGGAATCACCGGGTCCCCCGGCGCCTCTCGGAGGCTTCTCTTCTTCTCCACTTCATCGGGGAGAACCACGTCCCAAGGGTTCCTTGCCCACGCGACCCCGTCAAGGGTGGAAGCCACGTTTGATCGCCAATTGCCGCGTCCAAGTCCTGGGAAGACACAGTTCTCGACAACCAGGCTCTTTGGGTGATAGTTGGCATTTGACATCATGGGCACCAATTTGTCGTAGCCTGTATCCCAGAAACAGAACATGTTCTGATTCCGGAGGTATTGCTGAAAAGCCCCAAGTGCCTGTTCTCGCACATCCAGCGGCCATGCTTCTCCTGAGGCCCCCATGATTGCCTTCAGCAGCTGGGTATGGACCAAGAGCTGGCGCGAATTGAACATTTTCCACCAGTGGGTATAGCCCCAGTTTGGGATTCCTCCATTGAGCTTGTGAGTCATGTACGAGACCCACAACTCGGCCTTGGGCCAGAAGTCCTTCAGATCGTCTTCCTTCCGGAAAGACCATTCGAATTCACTCGCATTTAAGCGTGTAATGTCCTGCATATCAGGCACTTTAAAGTACCGTCCGCCGTAGTTGTAGCCTTCAGCTTCGCATTCCGGACAATAGCACTGGAGTGCATAGACTGCCACCGGGGCTGTATGACCGCTGGCTCGCACAGACTCCAAGACGTTTGCCCTTCTGCCGCACGAAGCGCAAGTGAACTCCGCTTTTCGTGGGACCGTGCCATCGGTCGTGCTGATGACCGATAGATCCGCAAGCCTTATGGTATCAGGCAGGGTTTTGCCGCGCACCTCGACGATCCTGCAGTCAGCAAGGCGTAGAAGGTTCCAACGAGCCGTATCATCCGGCATTGCGCCAGCCCAGCCGCCAAGTTCCCTCCCATTCTCCACGCCTGAAGAGCCTTTCAGCCAGTCCGGGTGAATGAGAAGGTACATCTGCACTTGCTTGCGCCTGATGCCAAACGCCTTCTTCTTACGCTCTGACGACTTCGCGGACGGCCTAGCATGGCGATCGAGTATGTCAGCCAACCGTCTCCCAGCGAATGCCCCACAACTCGGGCAGTACAAGCCTGGCTCGTCTCGTAGAAGTTCCCTCAACTTCAGCGTCCGCTCGTACGTGTCATCCGAGCTTCCCCTATCGTACTCGGACAGAAGCGTCGCAAATGGTTGTGAGAGTTCGGTGAATAGGCCTTCTGAATCGAGCACAACCCGCTCGGCTCCGGGCGCCATTCGTGTCTCGCCTAACTCGGCATGGAAGGCCATTCCGCACTTTGGACAAGTGATCTCCAGGTAGTCGGTAGAGAGACCCTTCTCAGCAATTAATGGGGAACGAAAAACCGGTGTCCGGTGCCCGCAGCCGTGCGCCTGACAAGGCCCGTGCTTAGCCCAGAACGTGTATATGACCTCAGGCCCCTGCCACCGATAGCGTGATCGCGCCTCGGGCGGTAGCACAATAGGATCAACTTCTACAGTCTCCCCGGACTCGTTGTCTATCCAATGCCCCTCATGCCCCCTTGGGCAGGTTGTGATGTAGAAGGGTTGAATCTGCGGCTTGACGTGCTTCTCTATTTCGACAAAGAAGGCTTTCACCTGTTCCGGGTCGCTGCAGGCAATCTCGTTCTTTACGACAAACCAGGCAATCGGGTTGAGATCAACGCCAACCATCTGCATGCCTAGGCGAGAACCCTCCACGAGGGTCGTGCCTCCGCCCATAAAGCAATCGAGCACCCGCAAGTTCTTGAAGGAGCCTGCCTTTTGATGGTTGCAGTAATAGTGATCCCATATCCTCTTTGCGGCCTCACCCGGGTCGTCAGGGGCCTGTGTAGCCGCTCCGATCAGCATCGCACGGAAGACACTACTCCTCCGGCGCGCCCACCACTTCGACATCTGATAGATGGGCTTGCCGGCGTTTCCTTCAAGTTGCGAGACGGCGTTGATCTGCGCAATAGGAAAGTCGAGTTCAAGACAGGTGGGTTTCCGTTCAGGATTGCCAAAATCCGGCACCGGAAGCCGGATCGCCTTACCGAGGTTCGGCGCAATTGGATCTTCGTCGCCTAGCTCTTTGTGTGAGCGTCCCCGCTGTTCTCGCCTCACGTCCTGTGCGCCCACTTCGTTTCCGAATAGGTCGATTGCCTTCGAACGCTCCATGGCTCTCACAACTCAGTCAACTCCACAAAAGGGACTGCTACTTCAAGCAGACTCATGCCGCCGTGACAGATATGCGGGAAGCCCCCTTGGACCTTCCATTTCCATTGTCCCATGATCACGTGGTGTTGGTTGTGCGACATGACCAACGGTGGCATGAACCTTCGGTCCCACTCCTGTTCAGCCGATTTGTACCGCGATGCCCCAAATGCATTTCGCAGCAGATCGTGCGCCTCCGGGTCGGTTACCTCCGAAGAAAACAGCTTGCTGACAGCGTAGCCGTGATCAGAAGTGATGACCAGTCTCCTGCCCTTACGAATCTTGTTGACGAATTTCCAGAATCCGTCGCCCTGAAGCACGGAACTGGCGCTCGCGGCAACCTGCTCGGGAAGCCGGTTCTGAAGATGTATCAGGTCATCTAGCCAGGTGTGCCATACAATTATGTTTGGAGAATGGGGTATTGGATAGTCCTCAAATGGAACACCAGTCACGTCAGTGTAGACATCGCCTGCGAAAAGAAGCAAAGTGCCCGGTTTGGCGTCGTTCGCCAAAGCCCCACGGCTTGAACACCCCAGAGCTCTGGCAAATTGGTCGGTCAAAGAGGGTACCTCTGCGCCTGTAACCTGGATCGACTGTATTTGGATGCCGTGTTGTCTTGCCCCTCTAAGCAGCATGGGGAGTTCACGAAGTGACAGGGCGTCGAGAACGAGAACGGCTCGGCCGCCGGCTGATGGGCCACTGCACCACTCCCTTAGCGTTTGCGTCGTCCGAGTCGCAACTTGAGGATACGCCTGCCACAACTCCCATGCCGCCTCCGAAATGAGGCGGTCGGCGCTCACAGTCTCATCATGAAGCGCGAAAGGGGTTGCCGAGTTCTTCGCTATGTCAAGCAACGCGGCAAAAATGGACTGCCAGGTTTGCGCAGGGGACACCGAATCGAAGATGATTTCAGCCCAATTCAAGTCACTTCTCGCCTCCATCCTTCCACGTGATTTCGAGGTTGGCCAAGTAGGCTGATGGAATGCGTTGGAGGACTTGCCTGATCTGTTGAACGGTAAGCCCGGTGAATTCGACTCTGGCCGTTTCAATCACTTGCGAAGCGTGCACTCCCCACGTTTCAAGGCACCCTGAGAGATTGAGCCCAGTAGCCGGCTTGTCGGTGCGCCTGGTCTTGGCAATCACAGCGGCCTTGGGATCATTCGCGTGGGCGTCCGTTTCGTCTCTTGATTCCTGAGAGATTGGGGTGTGCGAGCCACACCCAGTCAGGTATTGCGCCCCGCCGTTTTTCGCCTTGGGATCATGCACATCGCCTGGAACCGCTTTAGCGCTCGGGATCTGGGGGACGCCCACAGCCCCAGGAACCGCGGCCCCACCGACAGCACCGGGCAATCCCAACTGGATCGACCGCATCTCCTGCCCTGTGCGAAACGCCTTCGATTTGATGTGTTGGAGAGCAGATTTGCTGTCTGTGTCTTCAGGCCTTCGAGTGATCCAGGTACCTCCAACGTTCAGAGCGATCTTGCCCTCGGCGGCAATCTCAAGCACCTTCTCGAACATTCTGGTCTCGCCCAAGAATGGAAGGACGTCACCTGAGCCTGGCGGTGGCGGTTCAATCAGGTCATCCATTACCGCCCCAATGAATTCGGAGTCGCCGGCTCTTTCAATCACAAAGGAGCGGAATACGTCCTGGTCAAAGAAGTCCCTGGCAACCCGGTCTTCTATGGCACTTGGAATCCCGTTACCCTCATCCGAGAACGTAGCGACGTCGAATTCGCAGTTGTGAGGCTGCTGGTAGTCCCATTTCCGCAAGATCGCAAACCTGGTAAACCGGGTCTTGAGAGCAGTCCTCAGGGGACGGTCAAACTCCTGATGCAGAGTCCTGTAGACCCCGTCGGTCCCCCAAGCCTCTCGCGAGCACAGGTAGCTGCATCGCGCCAAGTACATCAGCCCTGCGTCATCAAATAAGCCAGGACTGTCGAGCCCAAGGAGCAGAAAACGAACACTATTCCGTCGCGAAGTCACTTGCTTGGCGAGCCATTGGCCCAGACGGGCATGGAGAGTGAGCGTACCCGATTCAACCTTCTCAGGGATAACCAGTAACACCGGCTGTTGCCAGCAGGCAGGCTTGTCTACGTCCTCTACCTCACTCCACGGGTCAGACTCCCAGTGCGGCCCCAATACGATCACACGCGATGGCGGCTCATGAGTCTCGCTCACCAGGACGTGCTTCAGAGTACGCCTGATATGCTCGATATCCTTGCCCGGGTACACAGCCTGCCCTGCGACGGCCTCTCCAGTTCCACGCCACAACTTGTCATTCTTGGCGCACGCACGGACCTTGGACCTGGGGTTCTCCTCCAGGGCAAACCACAGCGGACCGCCAAGTACGTCGTCGCCATGAATGTTAATGCTATTCTCGATGACATGCGTGATCTCCGCCTGGAATGCGTTATCATCCACAGGCTGCTTTCGCGTAATGTCGAGATGTAGCTCAGATGGAGTGGCACCGGCTCGTTTCGCCGGAGACATTGAATGCATCCAGATCGAACTGACTAACTCTCGAGCGTGCGGCATCGCCAGCCCAGTATTCAACAATGATTCGAGGTTTCGTCGCGCGACTTCGCGCAGCTTCTCCTGCCCAACTTGACTGGCGATAGCATCGATGAGCGACTGGACTTCTTCGGACTCTCCATCCACGAAGAAATCGGCAGGTGTAATAATTGGGACCGACTCACCCCGTCCCCGATAGGCATGGGCGAGAATCCGGATCAGGTCGCGCGTCTCCTGGGCAGCCTGTGACAACAGGATCTGATCCTCAAGCAAACGTAACAATTCAGGACTGAACGGCCAGCACTCCACGACTTCTTGGGCGATTCTATCACGCTCGGCCTCAGATCTGTCGGCATACAGAAGCCGAAACCGCTCATTGGCATATGGTTCAGAGATAGTAGCGATCTCGTTATCCGGGATATTCGCCCTGTTTTCGAACAAGCGGTGGAGAAGTAATCTCTGCCGATCCTTCTTCGACGTCGGGCCACGGAAATCGATGAGCACAGGACTCTGTCTGTGAACTTGACGGAAGGCTTCGTTCTGGTTATCAAAGACTGAGATCACAAAGATGAGGTTCTCCGGACAATCCCTGGCAATCTCTGAGAGAATCTGGACGAAGTTCGAAGCCCATTGACGAAGTCTTAGTCCAGTCTTGGGGTCCTCCTCGGGCAAACCCGTGAACCACGTCTGGAACTCGTCCAGAATCAGGCAAGTGGGCTGGTCCTGAAACATCTTCTCGAGTAGTGTCCTTGGCGGGAATGGCTGGGCCATCTGTTCAAACTGACCGCGATAGTACTGCCCTTTGGAATGCCTGTCAAAGAGGAGATCCCACAACTGCGGGTACTCATGGTTATGCACGGGTTCGCTAATGGCCTTGAAGCCCTTAACTATCTGGATGCCCCGCATCTCGTCGCTGGCTAGTCTGTCCGCCCAGCCATGGATCCACTGCTCCACTACCGCGGGTGATTCAATAGCATGATGCATCACCGCTAAGATATGGGATTTGCCCCGACCACGATCACCCATAACAACAATTGGCCGACCACTGCGCTTGGTACTGATAGCTCTCAGCGCCGTCTGAATGTCCGCCGTGGGGTAGGTAATAGGCAGAATGTGTTCAGCCGGTTTCTGGACCGCCCCTTGATTGTCGCTGGTACGAAGCGAGATCGCCGTGCCTCTCATCTCGGGGCCCCTGAATTCGGCCCTCAGGCTCAGTCCAAGCATAGGATCATCTCCAACATGTATTCGAGGGTTACCACGATCGCTGTGATTCACATCCAGGGTTTCCATAAGGTCGCACACTGAATTGTTCTCTCAGAATTGCCATCTCCCTTCAAATCTCTCGACAATTGCTGGTTCAGGGGCAATCTTCCATTTGACAACAGACTCTCGCTTCTGGAGTGGCTGCGCAAGACCGGCATGGACAAGGACTGTAACTTCCTTAGGGAGTCGGTGCAGGTGCTCGCCCGAGCGTTGATTGACCTTGAGGCTGCGGAGCGGATCGGCGCCGGCGCCTACGAGAGGACTCCGGACCGGCTCACTTATCGCAATGGTTACCGGGCCAGGGAATGGGATACCCGGGTCGGGACGGTGAACCCGAGCATCCCCAACCGCTGAGATGAGCCATTTCGCCACCTCCGAACCCCTGAGTCGCCACCTTTGAGCGTATTCTAGGTATTCCAGGCATCCCCTGTGAGCCGCAAGTCAATCTGTTCCTGGGAATCCCAGCGTTGCTTCCACACACTCCTGGCGCTCAGGGCCTTAGCCCCTCGTTCCTACAGGCTGACCACCCGTACTCACGCTTGGTCTTTTTGAAGTGTCAAGTGCGGTTCCTTAGGCGATGTCTCTTCGTGCTCACCTGGGCCATGCTCCGTGCTTTCGACGCCGGATTCGGTTCACGACCCTCCCAGCGTCTACATATCTCCTCAACCGGTACGTCCGGAGTCTCGTCGAGAGTCCAGTACTTGTAGAACTTAGGATCACGACTCCGAGGAAGGGGGTGTGCATCGCGAATTCTCAGCAACGCCGGAGCCCTAACGCACTCCCCCAAGACAAGCGCTGTCTGTGGCGCCAATGCCGGAAGCTGGTCCAGGAGTCCTCCGTAGATACCCGGAACGATGTCCTTGAAGTACCGCAAGTCCTCCGGATTCTGAAGCCGATGCACGATGAAGCTGCTGCATTGCGAGAGCACTGTTCTTGAGAGCTCGCTCGGGCGTTGCGAACTCACCACTAGTCCGAGACCGTATTTCCGTCCCTCACGAGCGATTCGCTCAAACACCTCACGAGAAATGGACTCGTCGTCACTGCGCGTTCGTTCGTGAATGTAGTTCTGCGCTTCCTCAAGGACTAGCACGACCGGAAGAGATCCCCGCGCCTTCTCGCCACCATACTCACCAAGCCGTTGCAGGAACTCCAGGACAAGTCGACCGATGAGTGCGGTGACATTCTCCAACACCTCTGCCGCTAGCAGGCTGAGGTCAATAATCACTACATGATGCCCATCAGTGCTGGCCCGCTGACGATCGTAGAACGGAAGCACGCCCTTCTTCACAGCGTTCTCGTCAGACAACGGCGGATTGGGGTTCTTCGCTGATTGGAGACCCATGACATCCCTTAGAAAGGTGGCCAACGAGTGAGTCGCATAAGGCATCTGGGCACTAACTGGCCCCATAAGGAACTCATACCTGGTATCGGCCAGCAGCCTGTCTATCCGTCGGACGGGATGTGTAAACACCGCCATCTGTCTATCTGGGACCATGATTCGTTCTCATGCCGAAGCTGAAAGGCCGAACGGTATTCTCCGTTCGTGTCGAGGATCACGAAGTTGGTCCGGCGGATCTCTTCCCGGCCAAGGATTGATTGGATCAGAGATGCAATCGTACAAGACTTCCCCGAACCGGTGGAACCTAGGACCGCTACATGCTTTCCGAAAAGCACGTCCGGGTCAACGTTGACGGCCCTTCCTTTGAACAGGGCCGATTCACCGATCTCCACACAGTACCCCGGTTCGTCAGGATCCGGCCTACCCTGTTGTCTGCCGAAGACTACGTCGAGATCCTGCTTGGCCGCCAGCAGAACTGGGTTATCAAGAACCGGAAACAGGTAGACTCCCTGAGTAAAGGATTGGCCGCTAATGGTTCCGATGAGGGTCGCCTTCATGAGCCGGCGCGACGATGGCAGAGTAACCATGGTGCGATCAGCTCGGACTTCCGCCTCTTCGGAAATTGAGACGCGGGTTACCATTGCGACCAATCTGTGGGCGCCTACGGGCATTATCACGTACGAGTTGATGCGCCCAACTTCCTGCACCCCTTCGGGTGTAGTGCGTGTCAGTGCCCGCAAGTCTCTGTTTAGCTCTATTGTTACCTGAGCGGTGTCCACTGCCACGACCCGCCCGATTTCGAAGTCATCGGCCATTAGTTGAATCCCCCTCGAAAGACACCCGGTCCGTATTGAGGGCTCGTTGCGTGGACGCGATCTGTCGTCTTATTCCCTCATCTCGCAAGTCAGGTAGTGCGTGCTCGACGAATCCGGCAAAAGTCCCATACTCCTTCCCAGAAAAGACCCACACGCGTGGGTCTTTCGCCGCACGTAAGGTCTCGACAAACTCGCTCCGCGGATTGGGATCGACTATAACGAGAGTGAAACTTGGCACTCCAAGTGCCTGTCGGACGATGGTGTTAACGTGGTCGTCCCCAAAACCGTAGCCGACTACAAAGAGTGTAGACTGGGGCCTCACTATGCTGGCAGCGAAACGACGGAACATCTCAGAATAAGGGAGGCCGAGCGTCTCCCCATACTTGAGGGGAGTCGGATAGATCACTACTAGTTCATCATCAGAGGCGTTGGCGGTTCCGGCAAGGCCATACGGGTTGTCCATGCTCATGGGCTCCGAAATCCATGTGAGTGACCCGTGAAGCTTGCAGAGGTGGGCCACTCGATCGTGACGGTGAACACGACCCTCGGTGGTTTCGGCCGGGAAATATAGGTCCTGATCGTAGCACTCGGGGCGGAAAACCCTCCTTAGCGTCCCGACGAACCCATCGATGAGCACGAGTCCCTCAGCATCGGCCGCCTGCTCCACCAAGGTGTCGTAGTTAAGGGAGAAGATGTGGACCCGCTTTAGGTTAAGTGGGCGGGTCAGTATCTTCCGAATGAATTCCTTGTATGTCTCCAGACCGCTTTCTTTCCCCGGAGAAGGCAGCCTACAACGGCGAGCAAGCGACCGCTTTGCACGACGCAGGCACTCATCTATCTCTTGTGAGCGGAAATCAGCGTTTGGATTGTCGAATAAGCGAAGGCGACCGCCCTTTTCAGGTATGGCCGCTCGCCAGCGATATAGGGTTGAGAGGAGTGTCTCGTAGTTGGCAGCGATCGCGATTGCTTGTCCTCCGTCTAGAGCCTGCCGCCGAAGCAATATCTCGCCCTTTGCCGTGGGGACAACCACGTTCGACCTGACTACTTGTTTTGCAGCCAAATAGAAGTATCGGAGCCACGTGCTCACACGGGGATGTCTGGTGCCTCTGACGCCTTCACTGACGAGATCGCGTTCCACCTCAAGGGGAATCGACCCGATCAAGACTCCCCCACAGCCTGTCGATGCCCCTGCTCCAAGCAGGAAAGACACCGTGTCGGTCTTCAGCAATGTTCCAACCCGAATCCGAACGTCTGTGGAGGCCTCCCGGAGAATTCCCTTCAGCTTATTCTCATCCGTTTCTGCTAGGGCCTTGGCGCGAATCTCAGTAAGTTGGTCTTCTCCTCCGATCTCGAAGCGGAATTCCTCGAGAAGGCGAGACCGCACATCCACATCGTGAGAGGCTCCCGGACCCACATTTCCCAAGGCAGTGTACCTCCTTCAGAGACCTCTCTCCCATGCGACTGCTATCATTGACCAGGTACTGAATCTGTGGGAAGACACTGATTGTCCTCAAGTAATCCGGGTCCAAGGTCTTGTGCGAACTGGCTACGTCCCTTGATGCTGACGTGCACCCTCCTATTCCATGTTGCACCTAGCGGTTCCTTCTTCTGTCAACCCTTGAAGCGGCACTGCGCTGCCGCCGGCCCTTCGCACTGCCGTTTGATTCCTCCGCCCGAATCTGGCTTAATGGTAATGACGGCTGCCGGCGGTGGCCATGCAGGACTCCGCTCAGGGTACTGCCCGGGACACCGCGCAGGCCACGACCATCGAAGGACGCCCGAAGTCCGCCGGCTCGCATGGCCACGTCGGCTTCGAGGACCAAGCCGACCTTGAAGCGGGCAGGCTGATGGACAATCAGGGAGGAAACAAGCCTTGAGCATAGAGTCGGTCAGGCGCTTTTTACAGGAACGAGGTTACACAGAACCCATCATGGAGATGCCGCAATCCAGCGCGACCGTCGCCCTTGCGGCAGCCGCGCTTGGGGTTGAAGAATGCCGGATCGCCAAGACCCTGTCCTTCGCCGACGGCGAGGGCGCGATGGTAATCGTCGTCGCGGGCGACGCAAGACTCAACAACGCCAAGTTCAAACGTCGTTTCGGCTTCAAGCCCAGGATGTTGCCCACAGACCAGGTGGCGGGATTGACCGGCCATCCGGTGGGAGGGGTGTGCCCGTTCGCCCTACGCAGGACAATCCCCGTATATCTCGACGTTTCCCTCAGGCGTTTCGACGTGGTTTTCCCCGCCGCGGGCGGCACCAACACGGCGGTCCGGATGACCCCGGAGCAACTTGAGAAGACAAGCGGCGGCGAATGGGTGGATGTGTGCAGGGTTCCCGGGGAAGAGGACGCGGCGAGCTGAGCAGTAGTTTCCTCCGCCTCGAATTCCCCCGGCTTAAATGCAGGGCCGCAATGCTGCCGCGTGGCCGCGGTCAAGCAGGCTCACCATGCTATGCCCGCCTACCCCCCGAGCCCAAGCAGTCTCCTCGCCTGCTCCACGCGGTCCCCATTTGGGTACTCCCTGAATAACGACCGCCAGGCCTGCTCGTAGGTATTGGATTGACCAGCGGAGAACCACTCATACCGTCGTGGCGGATTCCCCTGGAGGATGACGACGTATGCTCGATCTCATGCTCTCCGAATACGCACCCCCGCTGCAGGCCGGCGATGTCGTGGACGAGGGTGGCTCGCTCGGCCCCAGGACGTTGCTGAACGCCGGTCTTCTTCCATCGCTCTCGCGTACGGGAGTCAACGTGACAGACGCGGCGGTAATCCCGGGGGGCCTCCCGGATAGCCCGGAGGTTGCAGGGATGGCGCTCGACCAGCGGCAACGCCGCCTGTTCTCCTGTACGCGCCAGCTCGCCGAACGGATCGATCGCTCCATCACCCAGGGGCACCTTCCCCTCATCCTGGGAGACTGCACGGCGGGTGTGGGCGCGTTCGCCGGCCTGAAGCGGCGCTGGGATGACGTCGCAGTGATCGTGCGCGTCGCTATTGCGTCCGGCGCGCGGCCGATTCCTGGTCTCCACCAGGAATTCCCGTGGACCCAAAGATAACGCTGACCTATTCCTCTAGCCTCGCCCTCCCGAGTCCATGCCTCGCCGCGTTCCGTTAGGTCGGACTGCCAACCCCAATATCACACGATTGCAAAACCGCCGCTCGCCAAAACCACTGCTCCTGTAAGGAAATCGGACTCGTCCGAGGCGTAGTATCCCACCCTACAATTCTGAAGCGGCTGGAGAGCGAGGGTTTTCCAACCGGGGAGTCTGATGGTGATGACGGGCGAATGATTCGCCACGCGGTTGCAGGCGATGGTATCTGGTATAATGAAACCATGTTTCAGAGAAATAACCAGGGATGGAGGGGGATTGTGTGAACTTCAAAGGCACGCAAACCGAGAAGAACCTGCTAGCTGCATTTGCGGGTGAATCCCAGGCACGGAACAAGTACACGTACTTTGCCGCAATCGCCAAGAAGGAAGGCCATGAGAAGGTCGCTGCCGTGTTCCAGGAAACCGCCGACAACGAGAAAGAGCACGCGAAGATCTGGGCCAAACTGCTGGGAATGATAGGCGACACCTCTGCAAACCTCCAAGAAGCCGCGCAGGGCGAGAATTACGAATGGACCGAGATGTACAAAGGGTTCGCCGAGACAGCGGATGAAGAAGGATTCAAGCAAATCGCCGAGCTGTTCCGGAAGGTTGCCGAGATCGAGAAGTCGCACGAGGCAAGATACCGGAAGCTCCTGCAATCAGTGAGCGACGGCACCGAGTTCAGCCGGGCCGAATCCGTGGAGTGGGTGTGCAGGAACTGCGGCCACGTGCACAAGGGGGCAAAGGCTCCCGAGGTGTGTCCTGTGTGCTCCCACCCGAAAGCGTTTTTTGAGGTGAGATGTGAGGAGCGCTGAACCGCGCCCGAAACCATGTTAAGGCCGTCCGGCCCCAGAAAGCATTGCGGCGGCAGGTTTCCCCCAATGACGGTGGACAACCTGCCGCATCGGCCAGCGGGAGTTCAACCGGAAGGCTTCCCACAGGCTGGCGTCGAAGTACGCTGCGACTATTTCCTCGTTTACCTGGGTCTTGAGGTCACTGCAGATGCGAGATGAATGGAGTCAAAGGCTCTCCTGATTCCAGTGCTTGTGATGTCTCGTCTATCATCCTACGACGTCTGGCCTCTGACCGACGACACGAAGCATTATAGGTGACTCTGAGCAGCCATGCCTCCACATCTCTTAGGCCGGGCAGCCTCAGTCTAAGCCAGAGTTTGACAAAGGATTCCTGTACAACGTCCTCAGCGTCCATCTTGTCTCTGCAGACAGCGTACGCCACCCTGTAGGCCTTTTTCCAGGTGTCTTCGTAGACCCCAGGGCCCATCTGGTTCCACATAGTGAGGAACCATGCCGATTATCAAGTATATGCGGTCACGGAATAGAGTCCCTCGAGTGCCCTTCAGGAGAACCAACGGTAAGCACCAGTGTGGCCACCTGCGCGTCCAGGAATTCGTGATGACAGGCAGCACCGCTACTCCCTTTGCCTTCCATGGAACGGCGAAGAACCTGAACGCCTCAGGTTACCCCCACCCCCTATAACCTCGACGCCGACGGCCTCGAAACAATGGCTGAGATCCACAAGACTCATCGCCGGATCCTCCTTGCAGCCTCGGCTACCTGCTCGTATGTCAAAGGTCAGCCAATTCACCGGGGGTACGCCACGTGATTCACCCGTCCCATACCGCCATCTTCGCACCACCACCGCCGTGCCCACACCGCCGTGTTGCCTTTGTTGCACCGGCGCACGGGTCCCCCGCGTATCCGTGCGCCAGAGCTGCAATCTTGCGGAGATTGGTGCGCCGGGGCAGCGATTTGGCTGAGATTGGTGCGCCGGGGCAATCCACCGGCTGTCCGTTGCACCGGCGCACCAATCCCGGCAGAATTGCTGCCCTGGAACACGCACGACCCTCACAAAGCTGCCCCTGCGCAACAAACCTCCGCTGCAGCCCGTTCCAAAACAGCATGATGTCGGCGCCATACCAGGGTCGGTGGGTCCGCGCAGAATCAAAAGGGGGCCTCTACATGGCCCCCAAGCATCTCCACAAATAAAAATGGTGCCGAAGGTGGGATTTGAACCCACACAGGCGTTCGCCTACGGCGCCCTGAACACCGCGTGTCTGCCATTTCCACCACTTCGGCACTGCAAGTGCATCACCTATATTAGCACAGCCTGCACCGGCAATCAAGGGCCACACTCTTGACCACGTGGTCAATATGTAGTATATTGGGCTCGAATTTGACCATGTGGTCAAAGGGGGTCACTCGCTGTGGTGGACCGGGGTACGGGCGGGGTCACGGGCCAGACAAACGAGACGCCTTTGGATGAGAAAAGGAAGCAGATCCTTCAGGCCGCTCTCAAGGAGTTCGCCCGAAGCGGCTACGAGGGCGCGTCGACGAACCGCATCATCAAGGATGCCGGTGTTTCGAAGGGGCTGCTGTTCTATTACTTCGAGAGCAAGAAAGACCTCTACCTGGAGACTGCGGACATGTGTTTGCAGTACTTCGAGTTGCGAGTTGGCCGCGAGCTCACGACTATGTCCGACGACATCGTGGACCGCATCGTGGAGATCGGCAGGGTGAAGCTGAAAACCGCAGCGGAACAACCACTCATGTACCGGCTGCTGTCGGACGTGTTCCTCGATCCTCCGGAGGACCTGAAGGAAGAGCTGGATGCCCTCCAGTCGAGGCTGCGCATCAAGTACCTGCCTTACCTGACCGAGAATATCGACTGGTCTCGCTTCAGGGACGGGGTTGACCGTCAGAAGGCCGTGGGTCTTATCACGCTCGTGGTTGACAGTATCGGGGGACAATACGCCAGGGCGTACAGGGACTCGGGCTACAAGCACTCGTCCGACCTGGATGATGCAATTCACGAGATTCAAATCTATCTCGACATGCTCAAACATGGCGTGTACAAATGAGTGGCGGCTGCCGGGGTCTCCAGGCTGACCCGGTGGACCGCCGAGACCGCCATCAGGAGCCGCACCAAGGAGGGGGCATTCGGATGATTCAGGTAAGGGGGCTCTCGTTCAGGTACCGTGGAAGCGCCAATCTCGCAGTAGACGGCGTGAGCTTCGAGGTCGAAAGAGGCGAGATATTCGGCTTTCTCGGCCCAAACGGCGCAGGCAAGAGCACGACCCAGAAGATCCTCATTCGTCTCCTGAAAGGGTACGGAGGGGAGATCCAGGTGCTCCGCAGGGACTTGAGGCAGTGGGGACCCGACTATTATTCGAAAATCGGGGTGGGCTTCGAAACGCCGTCTCACTACCAGAAGCTTACGGGCCTCGAGAATCTCCAGTTCTTCCGTTCGCTTCACGGGCCCGACACCGAGGATCCGCTGAGACTCCTCGAAATGGTCGGCCTCAAGGGCGACGCGGGAACGCGCGTCGGCGCCTACTCGAAAGGTATGCAGATGCGCCTGAACTTAGCGAGGGCCTTGCTCAACAAGCCGGAGGTCCTGTTCCTGGACGAACCGACATCGGGCCTGGACCCGGCCGGTTCACGCGGGATCCGCGACCTCATACTTGAACAGAAGGCGATGGGCCACACGGTGTTCCTCACGACACATAACATGTTCATAGCCGACGAGATCTGCGACAGGGTTGCGTTCATCGTGGACGGCAAGATCGCACTGATTGACGCTCCCCGGAAGCTTAAAATCGAGCATGGTGAGCACGTGGTGTCGGTTGGGTTTGAGCGGAACGGGCAGATGGCTGAGAGAGAGTTTCCTCTAAAGGAACTCGCCGATAACGCGGGGTTCATAGAAACACTGAGAAACGAGAGGGTGCTGACGATCCACAGCAAGGAGCCTACCCTGGAGGACGTTTTCATCCGGGTCACCGGGAGGCGACTGCAGTGAAGCACCTGCCTACGATGCTGAAGATGGACATCAGTCTCCAGGCGCGATACGGGTTCTACTACGCCGCGTTGTTCGTCGTGCTGCTGTGGATTTCGGTGATACGGGCCTTGCCGCAAGAGATCCTCGACATGGCGGCCACATTCGTGGTGTTCGCAGACCTCGGTATTGTCGGGTTGATGTTCATCGCGGGCCAGGTATTGTTCGAAAAGGGCGAGAGGACGCTGTATGTCCTGGTGACGACGCCACTCACGTTCGCCGAGTATCTGACATCCAAGCTCGTGTCGTTGACGGTGCTCGCCTGGCTAATCAGTGTGGCGATGGTGACGGCGACATATGGGCCAGGGTATAACCTCGCGATACTGACGGCTGGAATTGTTCCGATGTCGGTGATCGCCCTGCTGGTCGGGCTGATCGCTGTGTCACCATACACGTCAATCAGCAATTTCACTGTGGTCATCCCACTTTACGTATTCGTGCTGAGCCTGCCACTGCTGGACTACTTCGGGTGGGTCAGGAGCCCGCTGATGTACCTGGTGCCAACGCAGGGCTCGCTTCTACTACTGCAGGGCGCGTTCAGGCCCGTCGCAGGCTGGGAGATAGCCGGTGCGCTGGCGCACCAGGTCGTATGGATTGCGGTCCTGGTTCACTGGGCGAAGGCCAGGTTCGAACGGTACGTAATCGCGCGCGAGGGAGGGCGCTCCACATGAGATTCGCACGGGCATTTGCGTTGAACGACCTGAGGAACATTCCCAGGGAGCCCCTGATTGTGTTCATGCTACTGGCCCCCTGGGTTTACGTGGTCCTGCTCAGGCTGGCGTTGCCGGTCGCCGGTGAGTGGCTAATGGCGACTTATGGCGTATCCGTCGTCGATTACTACCCTCTCATTATGACCGCCTTCACCCTGCCGATACCGCTGTTCATAGGGATCGTGTACGGCCTTCTCCTCCTCGACGAGAGGGACGACCGCGTGTTCCCTGCTCTCCAGGTTACGCGCGTTTCGCTCGATGCTTACCTGGCCTACCGGCTCGTCGCGGCCGCCTGCGTCAGCGTTCCTTACAGCGCGTTCTACGCCTGGGCAACGGGACTTGTGCCGCCCCGGACGGTGTTAGCGACGCTCCCGGCGCTGGTGCTCGGGGCGGCTGTCTCCGCGTTCACGATGCTGTTCCTCGTCGCGTTCGCGTCCAACAAGGTGGAGGGACTGGCGCTGCTGAAAGTCCTGGGAACCCTGATCATGTTTGGGCCGATGGTGGCGTTCTTCTGGCGGTCTCCGTGGCAGCTCGTGCTGGGGATCATACCGAGCTACTGGCCGGCGAAGGCGTACTGGCTCCTGTACCGTGGTGAGGCGGCGTGGGGCTACATCGCTACCGGCTCCCTGTACGGACTGCTTCTCTGCGCCGCTTTGTACTCCGTGATGCTCCGCAAAATCAGGAACCTTGTGTAAGGGATACAGTGCGTGGGGGTCCGGTCGAGGAGGTTCGGCCGGACCCATACTCTTTAATACCCGCGGCGCTTGTCCACCACGTTGAGCAACGGTTCGCCGGCGATCCACCGGCGGAGATTTTCGGCGAAGTGCTCGGCGAGGACCTCGCGGTGGTTGGGGATCGCCCCCGCGACGTGCGGCGTAATGAGCAGGTTCTCGAGCGCCCAGAGCGGGCTGTCAGCCGGGAGGGGTTCCTCAGCGAACACGTCAAAGGCCGCGCCCGCCAGGTGGCCTGTGGTGAGCGCCTCGACCAGCGCGGTCTCGTCGACTATGCCGCCTCGGGCGATGTTGACGAGGTACGAGCCCTTCTTAATCGAGAAGATATTCGACCTATCGAAGAATCCCCTGGTTCTCGCCGTCAACGGAACGCAGATGGCGACATAATCCGACTGAGCCAGTACCTGCGCCATCGCCTCGGGCCCAAGCACCTGGCCGTCGCGGCCGGCGCGGGCCGCCGCCCCGACCGCCAGCACCTTCATCCCGAACGCGCGGGCGCGCCGCGCCAGTTCGCGGCCTATACTGCCGAATCCGATGATGCCCAGCACCTTGCCCGCCAGGATATCGCCCGTCCCGCGTTGCCAGACCCTGCCCACCTGCTGCCGGCCATAAACATGAAAACACTTGGCCAGCGTGAGGATTTGCGCGAAAGCGTGCTCCGTTACGGGTACGGCGTGGACGTCGCGGGCGTTGGTGACAGTGATGTCCGACTCCACGAGCTCGGGTATAAGGGCTTTCTCCACCCCGGTGCTCCCGACGTGGATCCAGCGGAGCCGCGCCCCGGCCGCGAGGATCCCGGCGTCGAGCGGGACGCCGTTCCAGACGAAATACATGGCCTCGGCGTCGCGAACCATCTCCAGGAGCTCGTCGCGGTTTGCGGCCCCGGTCACCGGCACCCCTGGTACTACGCGGGCAATTGCGTCGAGCTGGCTATGTTCCAGCGGTTTCGTGGATATGACCTTTATGGCGCCCACCCCCACCTGACGCGGGTTAACAGAATTCGACGAGAAGGAACTCAGCGGAAGTACAGCGGGTAAATGACGCGGTAGATCCGGCGGTACAACCGGACTCTCTCGATGAACCGTCTGGTTTCCGGGAATTGTATGTCCTCAGGCCAGAGAAACCTCCTGGGGCCGGGCGTGGGCGACCCTCCGTTCGAGCGGCCGGGCTGTGTCCACTCGAGGACATTGCCGAGCCCACAGTTGTACGCCGCAAGAGCGGCCGTGACGTCCTCGCCGAACAGGTCCAGGAGGTGTCTCATGTAGTACGACCCAATGCGGATGTTCTTCTCCGGATCGAACAGGGCTTCCTCGGAGAACGGGATGCCGAGCTGGGAGGCAACCCATGACCCCGTCCTCGGCATGACCTGCATCAGGCCGAGTGCGCCGCTGGACGAACGCGCGCGCGGCATAAACCCGCTCTCCGCCTTTATGACCGCGTAAAGTAGCGAGCGCTCGATACTGAATTCGGCGGAGTACTTCTCCACAGCGCCGGAGTAACCGAGTGGATACGTCACGCGCAGCACAACGAGCGAGACAATTAGGGTGGCAGACGCAACACCGATTGCGAGGGGAATCACCCCGAAACGCCGGCAGAACTCCCGCAAAGGCCAACACTCTCCGCGCCCTGGACTATTCGACCGGGCCGCCGCTTCGCTGATCCGCTCCTACCGCGCCATACCCGGATGCTTTCTATCAAGACTATATTTCTAGGCCCCTGCGTTCTTCCCTGTACAGCCTATCAATTAGTGAATCCCAGAGCGATCTCACGCGCCGCGCCAGGTCTCCGGGGGAGTCCGTATTGTCGATTATGACGTGCTCCGGACGAATGGGCCGCGCTACGGACGCCTGCGACTCGATCCTCGCCAGCGCAGCCTCCCGCGGCATCCCATCGCGGGCCATGAGTCGCCGCAGCTGCGTCTCCCTGTCCACCGTGACGACCCACACCTCGTCGACGAGATCATCCATTCCGGCCTCAAGCAGCACCGCGGCGTCCACGACCACGACCGGCGGGGGACCGCCGGGACGCGAACGTGCCTGCTCGATCCCCCCGGCGACCACACGCTTTATTTCGGGGTGGGTAAGCCGGTTGAGCTTGCGGAGCTCCTCCGGCCTGGAGAACACAAGCGCGCCGAGTTTACGGCGATCAATACTGCCATCCGGCATGAGGATCCCGTCGCCGAACTCGCGGCGGATGGCCTTCCAGGTGGGAGAACCCTGCCTGACGATCTCCCGCCCGATGTCGTCGCCGTCTATGATTTCGGCCCCGAGATCCTTCAGTATCCCGGATACTGTTGATTTTCCGCTTGCGATCTTGCCTGTGAGTCCTATGACAACCATGTTCGTTGGGTTGAGCGATCGCTCCTACGTAGTTTGAGCCGGCACCGCCGGGTCGCCCGCGGCGCGCCGGGGCGGTCGTGTCCGTTCACGGCTGCTTGACCAGGTGGCACGCCACCATATGCCCGCCGCCTATGTCGACCAGTTCGGGCTCGATCTCTGCGCACACCTTCATGACCTGCATGCAGCGCGTCCTGAACCGGCAGCCGCTGGGAGGGTTGATCGGGCTCGGAACGTCACCCTTCAGTATTATCCTCCGGCGCTCGGCCTCGACGTCGGGATCGGGAATCGGTATGGCCGACAAAAGCGCCTGAGTGTAGGGGTGCAGCGGCCTGTCGTAAAGCTCCGCGCTGGGCGCGAGCTCGACGATCTTGCCGAGGTACATGACGGCCACGCGGTCCGATATGTGCTTGACCATAGACAGGTCGTGCGCGATGAACAGGTAGGAAAGGGAGAGACGCTCCTGAAGGTCCTGCAGCATGTTCACGACCTGCGCCTGGATGGATACGTCGAGCGCCGAGATTGGCTCGTCGCACACGACCAGATCAGGGTGAACTGCCAGGGCGCGGGCGACGCCGATTCGCTGGCGCTGCCCGCCGCTGAATTCGTGGGGGAACCTGGTGGCGTGCTCGGGGTTGAGGCGGACCAGGTCCAGGAGCTCGAGCACGCGATCTCTGCGCTTCACGCCGTTGGCCGCGTTGTGGACCTCCAGCGGTTCGGCGATGATTTCCTCGACGGTCATGCGCGGGTTCAGCGAGGCGTACGGGTCCTGGAATATCACCTGGATCCTCCGCCTGAGGGGAAGGAGTTCCTCCTCCGGCATGTGGCTGATATCGACCCCGTCGAATACCACGGAGCCCTCTGTAGGTTCATAGATCCTTACGATAACGCGCCCGACCGTGGTCTTGCCGCACCCGCTTTCGCCCACCAGTCCGAGGGTCTCAGCCGGGGCGATCGTGAACGATACCCCATCTACGGCCTTGACGACTCTGCGGTCGGACTCCCAAAGCCCGGCCTGCACCTGAAAGTACTTTCTGAGGTTCTTCACCGCGAGTATGGGCGTGTTCGCAGCGCTCATTGGCCCACCGCCTTTCGCAGGTCCACGCGCGGAGCGAGCGGATGCAAGAGCCAGCATGCAGCGCGGTGGCCGTCGGAGACCGCTGCGAGATCAGGGTCGAGCTCTACGCAGACCCTCATGGCGTAATCGCACCTCGGGCAGAACGCACACCCCTTGGGTGGCTGTATGAGGTCGGGTGGTTGCCCGTAAATCGGCACCAGCCGTTTCCTCTCACGGGAGTCGAGCCGCGGGATTGCGGAGAGAAGCCCTACGGTATACGGGTGCTTTGGGTTTCCGTAGATATCCCTGACCGGGCCCTCCTCAATGATCTTGCCGGCGTACATGACGATCACCCTTTGGGCAATCCTCGCCACTACTCCCAGATCGTGGGTTATTATCGTGATCGCGGTGTTGAGCCGGCCCTTCAGGTCCACCAGAAGGTCAATGATCTGCGCCTGGATCGTGACGTCCAGGGCGGTCGTGGGTTCGTCGGCAATGAGCAGTTCCGGGTTGCACGACAGCGCCATGGCAATCATCGCGCGCTGCCTCATACCGCCGCTGAACTGGAACGGGTACTGCGAGAGGCGGTCTTCCGCGTTGGGGATGTCCACCGTGGAAAGCATCTCGATGGCCTTCCTCCGGGTATCCGACCCTCCGAGCCGCTGGTGCTGGTGGATCGGCTCCATAAGCTGAGACCCCACGGAGAATACAGGGTTCAGCGAGGTCATCGGGTCCTGGAACACCATGGCGATCCGGTTGCCGCGGATGTGCTCCATCTCACGTTCGCCGGCCTTCACCAGGTCCTTGCCGCCGAACATGATTGAGCCGGACTTTATCTTACCGGGGGGTGTCTGAATCAATCGCATGATCGAGAGCGCCGTCACCGTCTTCCCGCACCCGGACTCGCCCACTATCGCGACGACTTCCCCTTTGTGTACGTCGAACGATACGCCGCGTACTGCCTGAACCACGCCGGTGTACGTACGAAACACCACTTCGAGATCGCGAACGCTTAGCAAAGTCTCCGCCATTGCAGTACCCCCCTACTTCCGCAGCCGCGGATCGAGCGCGTCCCGCAACCCGTCACCGACGAAATTGAACCCGAGCAGGCACACACTAATCGCCGCAGCCGGGAAGAAGAGCTGCCATGGATAGCTCCTGATGGACTTCAGCCCGTCCGAAGCCAGTGTCCCCCAGCTCGCGACCGGGGCGGACACGCCCAGACCGATGAAACTGAGGAATGCCTCGAGGAATATGGCCGTGGGGATGCTGAGCGTGGCATACACCACTATTGGGCCCATCGCGTTCGGCACCAGGTGTTTCATGATGAGCTTCCAGCGGGGGACGCCTATCGTCCTCGCCGCAAGGATATAGTCCTGTTCCTTTATACTGAGTATCTGCCCTCTCACGATTCTGGCCATCGTCAGCCAGTACGCGATCCCGAGCGATATGAATATGTTCGTGAGCCCGGCGCCGAGGATGACCATGAGAAGGATTACGATCAGCAGGGTGGGGATGGCGTAGAGTATGTCGACGATTCTCATCATGATGTCGTCGACGCGCCCACCGGCAAACCCCGATATCGCGCCATACGTCACTCCGATGGTGAGGTTAATGAGGCTGGACACGACCCCGATGGCTATCGATATCCTGGCGCCGTGCAGTACCCTCACCAACAGGTCCCGCCCGATCTCATCGGTCCCGAACCAGTATTCGCGGCTCGGGGGCTCGTTGAGGTGGCTGTAATCCTGCTCATCGTATTTATGCTTGGCGACCATGGGGCCAAATACCGCCGCAAGCACCAGAAGTATCAACATGATCAGGCCGACCGTGGCAAGACGGTTCTGCTTGAAGCGCCTCCACGCGTCCTGCCAGTACGTGATCCGCGGGCGTACGATCGCCTCGCTTGCCCGTTCGTCCCTCCCGATGGGGATGAAGAGCTCGGGTCCTACCGACATCCCCCTCACTCCTTCCCGTACTGGATCCTAGGATCCAGGAACGCGTAGACTACGTCAATGACCAGGTTAATACCGAGGAGAAGAATCGCGTAAAACACCGTCATCCCCATGATGACAGTGTAGTCGCGATTATAGATGCTGGTCACGTATTCACGCCCAATGCCAGGTATGGCGAAGATTCTTTCGATTACGAAGCTCCCGGTGAATACCGCAGCGATCTCCGGTCCGAGGTATGTTATGACAGGTATAAGGGCGTTCTTCATGGCATGCTTGTACACGACCAGGAACCCGGGGAGGCCCTTGGCCTTGGCCGTCCTCACAAAATCCTGGTTCAGGACTTCAAGCATGCTCGACCGGACCAGCCTGGCCAGGTAGGCGCACGGGCGGGCGGCCAGGGCGATCGCGGGAAGCACCACGTGTTTGGGAGTCCCCCAGAGGGCCGCCGGAAACCACGCCAGCTTGTAGGCTAACACGTACATCAGCAGGGCCGCCACAACGTAATTGGGGACGGCGATCCCCAGGATGGACAGGAACATCGCCGTGCTGTCCTGCCACCCGTTGTGGCGCAGTGCCGAAATCACTCCGGCCGGAACTGAAACCACCAGCGCCATGGCTATGGCTACGGCGCCGAGGCCGGCTGACACCGGGAAGCCTTCGTTGATGATCTGGTTCACCGTTCGGTTCTCGTACTTGAACGAGGGACCTAGATCCCCTTTGACAAGGTGCTGGAGGTAATCCCAGTACTGCACGTAGACCGGCTGGTCCAACTTGTATCTGGCCTCTATGTTCTTCAGAATGTTCTCAGGGAGCCTCTTCTCCCTGGCGAATGGACCGCCAGGCACGGCGTGCATGAGGAAAAAAGTGGCTGTGGTAATGATCCACAGCGCGATGATCATGGACATAGCCCTGCGACTGATGAACCGCAACATCGCCATTGCACGCACCACCCCCGACCGGTAAGTGGAGGTAGAGCGGGGGAAACCCCGCTCTACCTTGGATGGAACTGGGTCTACTTCTCGATTGTCGCTTGATGGTAGTCGTGCAGGCCCAGCGCGGAGAACGAGGCGCCCTTCAAGGTGCTGCGGACCATCTTCGGTTCGATGTAGAAGTATATGGGGCTGATTATCTGCTCATCCATCAGCATTTTCTCGGCCTCGTGCATCAGCTTGATGCGCTCGGCGTTGTCGGCGGTCTTCTTCGCCTTCGAAATGAGATCGTCGTACTTCTTCGACTTCCAGCCGGTGTCGTTGTTGCCACTCGTGGAGATCCACATGTCAATGAAGGTCATCGCATCGAGGTAGTCGGCCAGCCAGCCGGCGCGGGCGACGGTGTAGTTGAGCTTGGTCCTGTTATCCAGGTACACGCCCCACTCCTCGTTCTTGAGCGTGACATCGATACCGAGCTCCTTCTTCCACATCGCCTGGACCAGCTCGGCTATCTTCTTGTGGCGTTCGTTGGTGTTATACAGGATCTCGATCTTGGGGAACCCCTTGCCGCCAGGATAGCCGGCATCAGCGAGGAGCTTCCGCGCCTGATCCGGATCGTAGACGGAGAAGAATGAACCGCCGGCGTCTCTGAAGTCCTTGGCCGGGTCGGCGTCGGGGAACCCCGGAGGTACCCAGGCGCTTGCAGGCTTGAACCCGGCGTTATGTAGGATCTTCTCGCAGATCACGTTGCGATCGATGGCCAGCGTGAGGGCCTTCCTCACCCTGACGTCATTGACGGGCTTCTTCGTCACGTTGAAGAGGTAATAGTAGGTACCGAGGTTGGTCACCGGATGCCAGTGCGGCGTCGTCTGTACCCTCGGGATCTCTTGCTCGGAGACATCGTTGGTGACATCGAGCTGGCCCGCCTCGAACATCGTTAGCTCTGTGCTGTACTCCTCGACCATCGTGAAGACCAGCTTGTCGAGTTTGATGGCGCTCCTGTTCCAGTAGTTCGGGTTGGGGACGAGCTCGACCTTTGATTTGTGGTCCCACTTGACCATCTTCATCGGGCCGTTACCCACGTACGTCTCAGGCTTCGCGGTCCACCCCTCGTTGTCCGCTTTCACGACTTTTTGGTTGAGCGGGAAGTAGGTCGGGAACGCGGTCATGTACAGGAAGTACAGGCAGGGCGATTCGAGAGTGACCTCGAGGGTGTATTCGTCGACCGCTTTCACGCCGACTTTGTCCGCCGTCTTGTCCTTGCCCGTGTTGAAGTCCTCGGCGCCCTTTACGTAGTACAGTTGGTAGGCGTATTCTGACTTGGTGGCGGGGTCGAGCGCCCGCTTCCAGGAGAAGACGAAATCGTGAGCGGTCACGGGGTCGCCGTTAGACCACTTGCCGTTCTTGCGGAGGTAGAAGACGTACTTCGTGCCGTTGTCCTTGACCTCCCACTTCTCGGCGGCCGCAGGCAGGACCTCGGAGCCCTTGAGCCTTGTCAGCCCGTCGAAACAGTGAAGTGTGATGTGGTTTTCCGGAATACCGGTGGCCCTGTTGGGGTCGATGTACTGGGGCTCGGTCCCGATGTTGACGGTCAGGACCATTTCTTTCTTGGCGGGCTCCGCGGGCTTCGCAGGCTCCGCGGGCTTCGCGGGTTCCGCGGGCTTCTGGCCGACGCATCCGGCGAGCATGCTCGCAGCGAGAGCCAGCACCAGGATAGTAACCAGCGCTCTCTTCACTTTCGTGCCCCCTTTGCTTATCTTAATAGACTCAGGATCCCCTCGTGAAGGCGACCTACCACCTCCTCCATCCGGGGAAACCCAACCGCCGCTACGGCGGGTGGTGGCCTGGTTCCTTACACTCGACCTTATCAGGAGGTCAATTCTCCACACCCCAGGGAAACCCTTTCTGCCTTATGCAAGAATGCAAGATGTGATTACCGGCGCCCGTGGGACGCGCGGTCCCCCACCGCGGGTTCAGATCGCTTTCATGTCGTACCAGTTCGGACCCGATTTCAAGTCCACCTTGAGCGGGACGGACAGTCTCACGACATCTTCCATTGACTTCTTGACGAGATCCGTCATCGCATCCAGTTCGGACCCCGGAACCTCGAAGACGAGCTCGTCGTGGACCTGCAGGATCATCCTCGATGCGAGCCCTCTCCTCTTCATGGTGGACGCTATGTTAACCATCGCCAGTTTGATGATGTCCGCGGCGGTGCCCTGGATGGGGGTGTTTATGGCGGTGCGTTCCGCGAACATCCTGAGGTTCCTGTTGGGTGAGCTGATATCGGGCAGGTAGCGGCGGCGGCTGAACATCGTGGTCACGTACCCCTTGTCGCGGGCGGCGGCGACCACGTTTTCCATGTATGACTTGACCCCGGGGTACCGCGCGAAGTAGCTGTCGATATATGCCTTCGCCTCGGCCCTGGATATCCCCAGGTTCTGCGACAGGCCGAAGTCGCTGATGCCGTACACTATGCCGAAGTTGACCGCCTTCGCGCGCGAGCGCATCTCCGGCATCACCTGGTCGATCGGCACTCCGAATACCTCGGAGGCCGTCCTCCGGTGGATATCCTCGTCCCTCAGGAAGGAGTCGATCATTGTGGGGTCGCTGGAGATGTGCGCAAGGATTCGCAATTCGATCTGGGAATAGTCGCCCGCCAGGAGTACGTGTCCCTCCTTCGGAACGAATATCCGCCGTATCATCCGCCCGAGTTCCATGCGGATTGGTATGTTCTGGAGGTTGGGCTCCGCGCTTGACAGCCGGCCTGTCGCGGTCACGGTCTGCTGGAATGTCGTGTGAACCCTGCACGTCTTGCGGTCTATAAGGTCGAGTATTCCATCGAGGTAGGTCCCCTTGAGCTTTTGTAGCTGGCGGTATTCTAGCACTTTGGCCGCGATTTCGTGGCGCCGCGCCAGTTCCTCCAATACCTCGGCATCTGTAGAATATCCGGTCTTGGTCTTCCTTGCCCGCGGAAGATTGAGCCTCTCGAAGAGCACCTCGCCGAGCTGCTTCGTTGAATTGACGTTGAACTCGCAGCCGGCGATGGCGTATATCTCCGTCAACACCCCATCGATCTTGGACGAGAACTCCTTCGACATGCGCTCGACCATTCCAGGGTCGACCCCGACCCCGGCGACTTCCATGTCCGCGAGCACCCCGACCAGCGGCATCTCGATCTCGCGGAACAGGCGCGCCAGGTCGTTTTGCTCGAGGAGTCCTCCCATCTTGCTCGCGAGCGAGACCGTCGCGGCGGTGCACGCGGCAAGATGCTCGGGAGAGGGGGGCTTGCCCTTCTCCGGCCCGGGGATGTTGATGCCCAGGTGTTCCCTGGACAGGTCGGGCACCTTGTACGACGACCGCGTGGGGTCGAGCAGGTAGGCGGCGATCGCGGTGTCGAACTCGAGGCCCCGCACGTTTACGCCGGCCTGCTTCAGGGCCACCAGCGCAGGTTTGACGGCGTGGGCTACCTTCCGGATACCGGGGTCCTCGAGGGCCCGAGCCATCACGGCGATGGCTTCGCCGGCGTCGACCGCACCGTCTATTACGCCGTCGAGTGTGCCGCCCCGTGCGAGCCTCGCGTAGAACGAGACCGCCGGGGCGGTTACAAGCAGCGCCACGAGCGGGCTGGTCGCCGGCCCTCCGCCCGGCCCGCCATCCCCGACTACGAACGTCATGCCTATCACGTCGCCGCCAGTGATCTTCGCGACTGCGGATTGAAGCTCGCCTGCGGTAGTGACGGTGGTGAACTCGCGCGCGGCCTGGATGAGGATGGACTCTTCCCCGGTCGTGCGCTGTGCCGCGTTACCAGAGGTGGTCGGACTCCCGCCGGCCGCGCCGGGGCCGGCTGCGGCGCCTCCTGCGGCGCAGATGTCCCCCTCCGGCCGGTAGCCCGCCCTCGAGAACGAGTCCCTCACCCGCCGCGCCAGGTTCTTGAAATCCAGTTCCTGGAATAGCGACTCCACGCCGTCCATATCGGGCGCCTTCAGGCAACACTCCTCGAACCGAACGTCCACGGGGGCATCGGTGACTATCGTGGCGAGGCGCTTGCTTAGCCCCGCGCTCTCGACTCCACTCTCGAGGGCCGCCCTCGCACGGGAGTCTTTGAGGTCACCGAGGTTCTGGAGGAGCGTCTCCACGCTGCCATATTCCCTTATCATCTTGAGTGCGGTCTTTTCGCCGATGCCGCGCACCCCGGGGATGTTGTCGGAGACATCGCCCACGAGGGCCTTGTAATCGACGACCTGCGAGGGGGTAATCCCGAGCGCCTCCCTGACCCCGTCGGGATCGTACCGCGCCACCTCGCTGATGCCCTTGCGCGTCAGCAATACGGTGACGTGGTCCGATACGAGCTGCAGCGCGTCGCGGTCGCCAGTCACGAGGAGAGTGTCGATCCCTTCGCCCTCGGCCTTGCGAGCTATGGTGCCCAGCACGTCGTCGGCTTCGTAACCGTCCACCTCGAAGATCGGGATTTTAAGACTGTTCAGCGCGGCCTTTATTATTGGGATCTGGGATTTGAAGTCGTCCGGGGAGCCGGTGCGCGTGGCCTTGTACTGATCGAACTCAACGTGCCTGAAGGTGGGGGTCGGGCGGTCGAACGCCGCGGCCACCATGGCCGGTTTCTCTTCCTCTATAAGCCTGAGGAGCATGGTGAGGAAACCGTATACCGCGTTCGTCACCTGGCCCGAGGCTGCGGTCAATCTCGGCAAAGCGTAAAATGCCCTGTTGGCGAGGCTGTGCCCATCCAGGAGGACGAGCTTTTTCGACATCCCTGATCCCTCTCGTTCCAGTTGCCGGATGTATCCTGATTGCCAGGTATATAATTCCCCCCCGCCGCGCCGCACACCTGCGAAGGAGCGGCTCACACCTGGCAGAGGTTCACCCTGCCCCGGGTTGCCACCGCCACTGCCACTCCCCAATTACCGGCAATCCTCTGCTTTCTTAGCCTTCCGGAGGTCTGGTTATTCTTCCCCGCACCCGCGGTTCCTCTCCGGAAGGGGTGCCTCTCCGCGAAAAACACAGCGCCGCGACCGGTCGCCGCGGCACCGTACAGTTGACTCACTACTGACTCGCTACCTCAATTACGCTGCGCTCTTCCCCTTGCTGGTGGTCACCTTGTTGTAGATGATCCAGCCTACGCCGATCAGTATCGCGTACGGAGCCGCTTTGGCGAGGGTGATCGCCAGCTTCCTGAACGTACTCATGAACGCCTGCCATACCTCGTCGAGGAGCCCCGGAGTCCCGGGTATCGCCGCAGAGCCTTCCCTTGCTTCCCTGATGGTCATCGTGATCGTGGAGTAGGAGGTCGCGCTCTGCAGGTACTTCATGCGGCCCTTGAGCATGTCGACCTCAGACCGCACGCGGTTCAGTTCGTTCTCCACCTGCATGAGTTCGCCGACACTGTTGGCCTTGCCCATGATCTCCACGAGCCGCTGTTCCTGGCGCTCCTTGTTCTTGATCTGAGCCTGGGTATCGATGAATTGCTGGGTGACGTCCTCACTGTTTATATTCTTGGACATAATCTTGCCGTACGACTCGAGCTCGCCGAGGATGGTGGCGAACCTGTCCTCCGGTACTCTAAGGACGAAGTTCATTCCACGGTACTTCAGCTCGTCGGTAAACGTACCCGACCTCTGGATGAACCCTTTCGACGTTTCTACAAGCGCGATGATCTTGCGGCCGGTTTCGTCGACCTTGCCCTTCTCGATCTCGACCTGGAGGTCCGCCCGCTTCACCAGCTTGCGGTCAAGATCTTCGACTACGATGTCGTACGACTGGTCGGGTGCGATTGGCGGCATCGACACACCGAGTTGGCCGGCCGGAGCTTTTGCCAAACGCTTGGTCGAGTCGGCGAAGCCCTCCGCACCACCGCCCATTCCCGGAGGAGCCGCAGGCGCCGGCACCGGAGTCTCCGCGGGCATGGATTGCGAGTACGCCATGTCGGTCTTGTCCGCCGCAGGCGTCCCTGTTACTGCTCCGCCACCCCGGGCTTGCTCGTTTTCGCGGGTCGACCTGGTCTGGCCAGCCTTCGTCCCGTACAACCCACCGGGCCTCTGCGCCATCTCGACCACGCTTGATATACCCACCGAGACGACGACCACGGCGGCGACTGCGGCCGCGGTCCTGTACGCGGGCTTCCACCTGTCGACACCGAGCCTGTGCAGTATTCCCGAACGAGCCTGCTTCGCCTCAATCTTCCGCATGAGTTCCGAATGGAAGTTCTCGGGCATATCCACCTCACCCACCGCGTGACATAGTTCGACTGTCCGCCTCAGATCGGCGAACTCGGGGGCACAGGCGGGACAAGTGTCAAGATGGCTCTCAACGGCTGCTGCTTCTTCGGGGTTCAGTTCCCCGTCGAGGTATGCGGATAGCAGTTCCCGCAGTTCTTCGCACCTCACTTGCCTGCCCCCCTTTCAGTCGATTCGACGATAGGTTGGGTGAAAAGTTCCGACGCGCTCAACCTGTCCTTCAAGGCGGCTCTGGCGCGGTTCAGTCTAGACTTCACCGTACCCAGGTTCAGGCCCAAGGTCTGGGATATCTCCTCGTAAGAAAGTCCCTGTAGGTCCCGTAATACCACTATTATCCTGTGGTCCTCGGGTAGCAATGCAATGCCCCGCTGGACGAGTTCCCTGACCTCGGCTTCTTCAATTACCTCTTCCGGGCCTGGTGCGGGGGCGGCGACCTGCCTCGTCATTTCACCATCTTCGCCCTCGATAGGCTCGTCGAGGTACGACACGCGCTGCCTCTTCCGCCTTCGCAACTCATCGAGGCAGATGTTCGACACTATGCGGTAAAGCCAGGTGGAAAACGACGAATCCCCCCGGAACTCGCGTAATGAGGAGTACGCCCGAAGGAACGCCTCCTGCGCCACGTCGGAGGCATCATCCGGATTACCCATCATCCGAAGGGCGAGGTTGTATACCCTTTTCTCGTAGGCGTATACCAGCTGTTCGAATGCGGCGACGCTCCCGGATCTCGCTTTCGCTATCAGATTATCCTCGGGAGACGACAATTGCCTCGCTCCTTTCGGGGTGAAATGCTTTACACACTATTCTACAATGCAGAGTCCAGTCCTGCGTTTCGCAGCGTGAAGCCGGCACCGCGCACCTCCCTGCGCGAAGTCGCCGCGTCCGGAGAAACCAGCCTGATGTATGCCTCGATGTCGTCGAAGTGCCGCTGGAGCGCGTCTTCGCCGATCCCTTCAGGCACGTAGACGGCGAAGCACACGCGACGTGTTCCCGGGGTAATGCGGGTCCGCCAGTCGGGGCCGTACAGCACGCTCGAAATGATGCCTCCTTCATCGGCCATGATCATGTCGCCGGCCTTGCATGCCTGCTCCTGGCCGTTGAGACGGGTGTAGATTTCACCGCCATCGGCGAGGTCCGCGCGGATGAGCCCTTCGACGGCATCAAGATCGTGCCCTGCTGTTAGCAGGCCGTTCTTCAGTTCGGCCATGAACATCGTCTCGACGAGCGCCGCAACATTGGGGATCGGCTTGCCCTTCAGCGCCACGGACTCAATTTGCATCCGAACGTGATATGACTTGTCGAACCGCCTGTAATAAGAGTCGTAGGCCCGGATGACCGGCAGGGATGCGAGCATTTCCCGATCGGGTATGCGTTTCTTCAGGTCCTCCACCAGTCGTTCCTTCTCGCGCTCCAGCGCGGTGTGCCGTTCGGGGTTCGATACGTTGTCCATCGCCAGAATACCGGCCAGGGCGCCGGGATGAATCTCCTTCCATTTCCCAGTGAGCGTCAGCAACACCTCACCCCCTTTTCCAGGACAATACTCGAAAAAACTGCGAACCCCTCCAGAGCCGTCTTCGTGCGTGAGGGCAGCCGGAGAGATCCGTGCGGGCTTCCACACGCGGGCTTCCGTTCATTGACAGGGGACGAACGCGCGTGCTATCATCGTATTTGCCCAACTGAACAGCGTTATCGTATGTGCCGAGGTGGCGGAACTGGCAGACGCGCGCGACTCAAAATCGCGTTGGGTGACCCCCAGTGAGGGTTCGATTCCCTCCCTCGGCACCAGCATAGAGGCCCCAAACCGGATTGCATATGAGAACGGTGAAAAATTGCTAATGGCTTGCTAATATCGCCCCCGCCATCACGTTTGCGGGGGCTTCTCGTTCTGGGGGCAGGGCCATCCACAGAATGCCCCGCCAGGGCGCTGGCGTAGGACACAGGGCGCGTTTCGAAGGGGCATGGCTATCTTATGGGTATGTCCCCCGCGACAACGCGCATATTTCACGTAAAATAAGCCGGGGGGCCCCCCACCCATCCACCTTGCGGGCTCCCCGAAACCGTGCGCCCTTCAATTGCGCTATCCGCTGCCGGTTGGCAGATCCCCCAAAAAAGCGTTCAACAACGATCCTCTTGCCCATGCGAAATGGGGATGCGCGTCCCTGAGTCCGGGCGCGCATCCCCATTTCGGAGCCTCGCGTTGTCAGTTGCCGAACAAGAGCAGGATAAGGATAAGGAAGATTATGAACGCAAAGTTCCCGCCAAACATCCCGCCACCATCAAAGAAGCCGCCTTTTCCTTCGGCCATCTCCCAGCACCTCCCGGAGTGAATCCTTTACAGCATATGCGCCGGTTCGAAATTGGCTACATAAGATGATACAGGGCCGTCTGTGGGTAGAAAGGCCAGGAGTGTTGTGTGAACGTTAGTTTCCAGACAATAAAGCAAATTGGGGACCCCGCCACCCTTCCATTCTTGCGGGCTCCCCGAAACCGTGCGACGTTCAACTTCCAGGTATTCAGGGACGACATATCTAAGAGGACCGGCTTAACTGGTCAATAGTCGTGAGAGATACCAGTCTCAGCCGGCCAATCCGGTACCTCGATAGGAAAAGGCTCCGCGTCTACGAATTCCTTGCTGAGGTCAAGCCCGTGAGAAATAAGTGCCCTTTCCAGACACCGCGCCGCGTTACCAGCCGACACAGCCGACACAATTGTTGATCCCCCGGCTGCAATCGCCCGCCACAAGGTAACTCCTTCTATCGATTTCTTTGGGATAAGGGTCATCTTATTCGCATCAAAGTAACGTACTACATCTCTAACGTGCCCAGTTTGTCTTCGAGGCGGCCTCGGTCGACCACCAGCACTCTTCTACCCCTTATGCTCAGTTCTCTTGCCACGGTGGCTCCGCCCACGCAGGCCGCCGGCTCCCCTGCCACAATCCTCCAGCGCCGGCACAGCCGTGCGTGATCCGGGACTCTCAGACCTGTGCCCGCGAAGTGCGTAGAATTAGTGGTGCGATGAATGGGGAAACCAGGTTCAACCCGGGTTTCCGCGATGATTGGAGGCTTAGTGAAATGAGAGACGGCTTTTTCTGGGGCGGCGCCTTCTGGGGTCTGTTGCTCATTGTATGGGGCGTGCTAGCCTTGCTGCGCAGCTTCTTCAACATCAACCTGCCGGTTTTCCGGATACTCGTCGCGCTGTTCTTCATCTACATGGGCGTGAGCGTACTCGTCGGCGGCTTCGGCCACACCGGCGACAAGAACACCGTGCTGTTCGGCGAGAGGACGATCCCCGGGGATCCGGCCGCCGACGAGTACAACATCATCTTCGGGTCAGGCGTAATTGACCTGACCAGGCTGACTCCTGTGGACCGCGGGCACATCGAGGTCAATGTGATCTTCGGCGGCGGAACTGTAAAGATAAACCCCGAGATCCCGATCCGGATCCACGCCAGCTCGGCCTTCGGCAGCGCGAGCCTGCCCAACGGGAGCGCGACCTTCTTCGGCGAACAAACCTACACCACGAAAGCTGCCGCGGAAGGCGTCAAGATGATCGAACTCAAGGTCAGCACGGTTTTCGGGTCAGTCACGGTTATCGAGTGACGCCGCACCGAGACCAGTGCGGTCGCAGCGACCGCCGGGATCGCCGGAGCGCGGCAGGCTGTTTGGAGCGCCCCCCCGGGGGCGTCTTTGTTTTGCGCGTCCGCAATGCGTGAAGGAAATGTGCATTCGGTGTTAGTATTTGAGTCACAGGCGGTACGGTGACGCCGGCCGCCATTGGGCCCCATCGGAAGGAGGAGACACTCGTTGAACCCGAGGGAGATCCGAAAAGGGGTCATATCCGTGGGCGCGGTCGACTGGGACAGGCGCCTGTTTGATTCGCTCATACCGCTTCCAGACGGCACGAGCTACAACGCCTACCTGGTGAAGGGGTCCGAGAAGACAGCGCTCATCGACACGGTCGACCCAACCATGGAGGACGTCCTGTTCCACAACATCGAGGGCGTGCCAGTTATTGACTACGTGGTGGCGCACCACGGGGAGCAGGACCATTCAGGCAGCATACCCGCGGTGCTGAAGAAGTACCCAGCGGCCAGGGTGGTGTGCACTCCGAAAGCCAAGGGTATACTCGCGGACTTGCTGCCCATCCCCGAAGACAAATTCGTTACCGTTGAGGATGGGGAGACCATATCGCTCGGCGACAGGACCCTGAAGTTCATCCACACACCGTGGGTACACTGGCCCGAGACAATGGTCACGTACCTGGTCGAGGAGAAAATCCTGTTCAGCTGCGACTTATTCGGTTCGCACCTCGCGACGTCTGATCTGTACGTGACCGACGAGGCCAGTGTCTATGAGCCGGCCAAGAGGTACTACGCGGAGATAATGATGCCGTTCAGGCACGTTATCCCCCAGAATATCGACAAGCTGAAAGACCTGCTCATCCAGGTGATAGCCCCCAGCCACGGGCCGCTCTACGGCAGGCCCGAGTTCATCGTCAACGCCTACCGCGAGTGGAGCACGGGTGACCCGAAGAACGTGGCAGTCGTCGCGTATGTGACGATGCACGGTAGTACTGAGGCCATGGTGGACTACCTGGTCAACGCTCTGGCGGACAGGGGCGTGACGGTCGAGCAGTATAACCTGCCCGTGACGGACCTCGGCACGCTCGCGATGTCGCTCGTGGACGCGGCGACTGTCATTATCGGGACGCCGACGGTGCTGACGGGGGCGCATCCGGCCGCGGTGTACGCCGCGTATCTCGCCAACGCGCTGAGGCCGAAGACGAGGTTCGCGGGGATAGTCGGGTCGTATAGCTGGGGTGGCCGTGCGGTCGAGCAGGTCAAGGGGATGCTGACGAATCTCAAGGTCGAACTGTTCGAGCCGGTCATCGCGAAGGGACGCCCGAAGTCGGCCGACTTCGAGGCCCTCGACAGTCTGGCGGACGCGGTGGCGGCAAAGCACAAGGAGCACAAACTGGTCTGAGACGGAGGTAGCACGATGTACGTCCTGGCTGTGATCGGGTCACCGCGAAAGGGCGGAAATACCGACGTACTGGTGGACAAGGCCATCGGGGGCGCGCGCTCGTCGGGTGCTCAGGTGGAGAAGGTGTATCTCAGCGACCTGGATATCGGGCCGTGCGACGCCTGCATGGGCTGCGAGAATACCGGCGAATGCGTCAAGCCGGACGACATGCAGGACCTTTTTCCAAAGATCCTGAGGGCGGACGGACTAATAATCGGCACTCCCGTGTACTGGTGGGGACCGACGGCGCAGACGAAGCTGTTCGTCGACCGCTGGTATTCCCTTCAGTTCAAGGAGGCTTCGATGAAAGGGAAGAAGATGGCGGTTATCGCCCCGTATGGAGACGACGACCCCGCCACGGCCCGCCACGTGTTCGGAATGTTCCAGGACGCCGCGGACTACCTGGGCGTCGACCTGGTGGGCACCTGCGGCGCCACAGCCAACGACAAGGGCGAGGTCGCGTCCAACGAGGTGGCCCTCAAGCGCGCGCTTTACCTTGGGAAACTCGTAGCCGCTGGCGGCCAGGTCCACGGGTAGCCGCTCGCCGGGGTGACCGGCGCCGGTGCCCACCGGACCGGCCGGAGGTCTATTCCTTTACGGTCGCCTGTGCTGCTATCCCTCGAATTCTCTCGAGCCGATCCGCCAGTATGTCTCGTTCCGCCACGACACGCAGGTAGTCGTCCAGCGTCACCTTACGCCCGCCCGTGTCGTCGCCGGACGGGTTGCGCCCCACCGGGGTGTCGCCTACACGGGGCGACGGCAGCTCGGACTCCAGCGCCCTCGTGACCCTCGCGGCGAATTCCTCCCAGCGCGGCAGGAGAAGGCGCGGGCACGCCTTCCCACTCCACTTCTTGTGGGGGACCATCCTCTCGATACCTAGACCCATGCGCCTGAGCAGCCACGCGATGAGCCGAACGGCATTGGCTTCGGCCGCCTCCCTGTCGCCGTCGCCGTTCTCGCATATCTCGATCCCGATGGAAGTCGAATTCCCAGGCCCGTTTCCCCCGTCCCCCGCGTGGTACGCAACCTCGTCGACGGGCAGGTGCTGCACGATGTGCCGGTCGTCGACGGTGAAGTGCCACGACGCGGGAATGGATGCCGCCGCGCCTTTCAGGTAGCCGGCGTGTGCGAGCGCCGTCGCCCCCGCCCGTGGATTCGCCGTGTCGTGGACCGTTATCCACTCGGGCCTCATGAGCCGGCCGGGGCGATTACGGCGGCCCTTGGGTATAAAGTCGCGGATTACCTCCACCACAGCCGGTCACTTCCTTGCATCGGTTTCGAACCGCTTCTCGTATTCGGTTATCGCCTTATCGTTCATCTTGCCGGCGGCTGCCGCCACGAGGAACCCGTTGGCCACCGACAGGAAGTACACGATCCAATTAAACGGGCTCGCGCCCATGGCAAACTGCGCCAGCAAGACCACGATGAATCCCACGATCACGGAGTAAATGTCGGTGGTAATGCCGAGTGCCTTCTGGACCAGGGTCTTGGTGTAGGCGACCACCAGGTACGTAAGGAACGATGCGCCTCCGAGCGTGGCCAGGGTCTCAACGGTGAACAGCTTGTCGGCCAATGGTCTCCCCCTCTGCACTGGACCCGACTCCATAGCATTATACGTCGTAGCGCTATGAGAGGCGCGGCGCTTCACGGAGTTTGCGCCGGGTCGACGCAGAGTCGGGTCCTGCTGCTGAAACTTGCGATCGATTATTCAAAGATGCATGGAGGACGGCACTGTACACAGCCAGAAGAGATACCCAAATTCTGGCACAGGGGGTTGGTAGTTGATGAGACGCAGGTGGGTATTGCCGGCCGCGGTTGTGATGGTATTCGCCATGGCCGGCGTGGCACTGGCAGGTACCGGACCCGCTCACAAGGACATACCGCGCGAGTTTTCGGGTGAAGCGGCCCTGGCGCACATCCAGGCCCTGGCCACGGGGCCGAGGGTGGGAGGAACGCCGGCCGAGCTCCAGGCTGCGGAGTACATCAAGTCGTACCTGGCCGGCCTGGGGTATGAGGCATCACTCCAACAGTTCCCGATCTGGTACTTCGAGGGCAGGGGCTGCTCGCTGGAAGTCCTCTCGCCCGCAGCGGTCGCGGGTCCCCGGGCCGTCAACTTGCTGACCTACTCGGCACCGGGCGACGTCGAGACAGACCTGGTATACTGCGGCCTCGGCAAGGCGGAGGACTTCGCCGGCCTGGATGTGACTGGGAAGATTGCGCTCATCAAGCGAGGCTCGATCACGTTCCTGGAGAAGACGCAGAACGCCATGAATCACGGGGCGTCGGCGGTCGTCATCTTCAACAGCGCGCCGGCCAACTTCTTCGGCACCCTCCAAAAACCCGTGGGCATGCCTGCGGTTTCTATCTCCGGGGTAGACGGGGAGGCGCTGGTGGCCGCGCTGGCAGAAGGGCCGGTCAAGGTGCACCTTGTGAGCGACACCACGATCGAGCAAAGGTATTCGCACAACGTGATCGCATCCAAAAAGCCGTCGCGGGGCAAGGGGACCGGCAAGGTCGTCCTGGTCGGCGCGCATCTTGACTCCGTGGCGGCCGGGCCCGGCACCAACGACAACGCCTCGGGCGTCGCCGTGATGCTCGAGGCGGCCAGGGTCCTGAAGGATTACGACCTGGCCAGCGAGGTGCGGTTCCTCGCGTTCGGGTCGGAGGAGCTCAGCCTGGTGGGGTCCAACTACTACGCGGCGTCGCTCACTCCCGAGGAGGTTTCCAGCATCATCGGGATGATCAACCTCGACATGGTCGGTGTCGGCGGCACGTGCTCCTCGGGCAACATCGGGATATCGGACGAGTGGCTCGTGGACCTCGGCATCGCCACCGCCGGCGAGATGGGTCTTACAATGGAGAAGGAGGCCCGCGGCACGAACAGCGACCACTATCCGTTTGAGGCTCTGGGGATACCGGTCAACTTCGTCACGTGGGGGCCCGACCCGTACTACCACACTCCCCAGGATACGGTCGACAAGATTAGCACAGCCGACCTCAACTGGGCGGGCGATGTGGTGACGGCGAACATGTTCGACCTGGCGAAGACCCCGCTTCCGAAGTCGGTCAGCGGTATACTCGCCAAGGCGCACAAGTACACGTCGACCTACATGGGAAGGGAGTGCGATCTCGAGTAAGGCCCCGAAGATGCCGGTGGCCAGCACAAGAGCAATCGTGGGGAGCGCGCCGATCGCCTCCCCACTTCAATCAGGAGGACAAGTTCAACTACCGGAATTACGGTGAATGCCGCGATGAGCCAGATCATACGCAGGCTTCACCGAGGTAAATCAGCCCCCGCGTGGCGTCTATAGTCACGGTCTGCAGGTCCCTCAGGATACTCGTCGCGCCCTGCGCCCCGACCACGGCCGGGATACCGTACTGCAGGGCGGCGATCGCCGCGTGCGAAGTCAGGCCGCCTTCTTCAGCAATGATGCCTGACGCTTCACGGATGAACGGGACGAAGTCGCTGTCCGTCCCGATCGTTACGAGAATATCACCCGGGTGGAACTTGCCGGCGGCCTCCGTGGCGGTCTTCGCGATGCATGCCCGGCCGGTGGCGGGCCTCGACCCGATCCCTGTGCCGCGAACGGGGATGTCACCGACAGTGTGTACCTTTATGAGGTTCGTGGTGCCCGGTATCCCCACGGGGACGCCCGCGGTGATGACCACGAGGTCGCCCTTCTTGATGAGTCCCTTCTCGAGGCCGGCCAGAACCGCCTGGTCAACCATTTCGTCTGTGCCCTTCACCGGCGTGATTTGCGTCGGGAATACGCCCCACACGAGAAGCAGCTTCCTCACCGTGTCGGGTCGCGGAGTCACCGCGAGGACGGGGGCGCGCGGCCTGTACTTCGAGACCATGCGGGCGGTGTGCCCCGACTCGGTGGCGGTAATGACGCACGCGGCGCCAAGGTCATTCGCCGTCCCTGCCGTGGCGCTGGATATAGCCTCGGTGACAGTCCGGGCAGCCTGCGTACGCTTGCGCACGAGGATCTCATCGTGCCGCAGCGCGGTCTCGGCCCTCTCCGCAATGCGGGCCATCATGGCCGTGGCTTCAACGGGGTATTTGCCCGAGGCGGTCTCAGCCGACAGCATCACGGCGTCCGTGCCGTCGAAGATGGCATTGGCCACGTCACTGGCCTCAGCGCGCGTCGGCCGCGGCTTGTTTATCATCGACTCCAGCATTTGCGTGGCGGTAATCACGGGCTTGCCCAGCCTGTTGCACCGGTCGATCATCGTCTTCTGGACGAGCGGCACGTCCTCCGGTGGAATCTCGACGCCGAGGTCGCCGCGCGCCACCATGAGCCCGTCCGAGACCTTCAGGATCTCGTCGAGGTTGCTGACTCCCTCGCGGCTCTCGATCTTGGAGATGATGTGGGTGCAGCCGCCCGCCTCCTCGATAATGCGCCGGATGGCCAGGACGTCGGATTCCTTCCTGATGAACGAGGCCGCGATGAAGTCGACGTCGATGGCGACGCCCCATCGCAGGTCGTCGATGTCCTTATCCGACAGCGCGGGAAGTGACACGCTGGAGTCGGGCAGGTTTACCTTCTTGCGGTTACTGATTACCCCGCCGTTGAGTACCCGGCAGCGCACGTCCGTCCCGCCGACTTCGAGCACCGACAGCCCGATGTTGCCGTCGTCGAGCAGGACTCCCCCGCCCTCGTGCACGTCGCGGGGGAACCCGGGGTGCTGCACGTGCGCGATCGTCGAGTCACCTAGCACCTCGCGCGTCGTGAGCGTGAAGGCGGCGCCTTCCTCCAGCACCGCGGAGCCGTTCCGGAACTCGCCGAGCCTGATCTCGGGCCCCTTGGTGTCGAGCATCACCGCGACGGGGCGGCCCAGGCGCGCGCACGCCTGCCGCAGTGTCTCGATGCGCCGCGCGTGCTCATCCCGGCTTCCGTGGGATAAATTGAGGCGGGCCACGTTCATGCCCGCTTCGATGAGCCCGGTCATTATCTCCGGCGATTCGCTGGCCGGACCGAGTGTGCATACGATTTTGGTCTTCCTCAAAGGGACATCACTCCCCCGGCGACTCTAGATCGCGAGTTCCGCGGCAAGCCGGTACACCTCGTGATCGATTTCTTTCTTCTGCGTTAAGACATAATCTATGTCCTGGACCTCGAGATCGGGACCGGAGACGCCGATGAACGAGGACTTCCGGCCCTGAGCGAGCATCTCGACCGCCTTTGCCCCCATGCGGCTGCCGAGCATTCTGTCCAACCCCGAGGGCGTGCCTCCCCTCTGGATGTAACCAAGCACAGCCACGCGGGTCTCGAACCCGGTCCTCTTGGTTATCTCCTCGGCAACGCTGAAACCGCTGCCAACGCCCTCGGCGACCACAATGATACTGTGTGTCTTGCCCCGCCGGTATCCTCTCAGCAGCCTGTCGCACACGTCGTCCATGCTGAACGGTATCTCCGGTATCAATATCGACTCGGCCCCGCCGGCCATCCCCGCCGCAAGCGCGAGGAACCCTCTCTCGCGGCCCATAACCTCGACAACGAATGTACGCTCGAAGGCGGTGGCGGTGTCGCGGAGTTTGTTGACGCCGTCGAGGATCGTGTTGAGGGCCGTATCGAATCCGATGGAGTAGTCGGTGCAGGCCACGTCGTTATCTATGCTACCCGGGACGAACGCCACGTTTATCCCCTGGTCAATGAGCATCTTGGAACCGTGGAGCGATCCGTCGCCCCCGATCACGATGAGCCCGTCAAACCGCTCCTGCTTCAGGACTTTGACCGCCTCGGCCAGGCCCTCCGGCGTCCTGAACTTGTCGCTCCTGCCGCTATGCAGGACTGTCCCGCCCCTGTGGATTATGTCCGCGACCGACCCGAGCTGCATCGAAACCATCTCACCCGACATCAGGCCGATGAACCCGCGCATGAAGCCGATGACCTGGTGCCCATCGTAGATCCCCTTGCGTACGACGGCGCGGATGCAAGCATTCATGCCCGGGGCATCCCCGCCGCTGGTCAACACTCCTATCCTCATGTCATGACCCCTTCCAGACCCGCTGCTGCGTCCAGTCAACTTATACACCCAGCACTCCTGTGAGAATCTCGTGGGCTTCCTCTACCTCTCCCTCGGGAACCAGTACTTCCACGCTACCGGCCGCCCCCATTTGAGGTACCCCCATCGACCTGAGCATGCACAGGAGTCCCTCTTTAACCAGGACCTCCTTCAGCATCTCAGCCAGGGCCTTGTTAGGTGCTATGTAGACTACAGTCCACACGGTACCAACCCCCCGGCGGTCACCGGATCCGGCGCGCCCTCGGCTCATCCGTTCTCCTCGACTTCCGAAAACTCCTTTTCCGGGATTTCCTCGAAGGCAACGCAACCGCTTCCCACGAGGTCTTCGAGCTCGCACTGCAGCGACGGCGACGGTGTGACCCAGTACTGCGGTGAGGCCATGATGAGTCTCTTCTTGTCAACGAAGTTGATGTAAACAGGCCACGAACCCGCGTTATCCTGGAGGATCTCCTTCAGCCTGTTGAGTGTCGCGCCACCAGCCGTGTCGCCGCCGCGAACCACGACGGTGACTTTGCCGCTCGACCCTGCGAAAACCCCCTGGCCCCTGGAAAGCGGCGACACGGACTCCGCAATCACTTTCACCTGCTCGTCCTGTATCTGCACCCGGCCCGTGACAAGCACTATTGTGTCCACCTGGATGTCCTGAGACACCTTGCCGAATACCCGCGGAAACACAACGACTTCGGTCGAGCCGGTGAGGTCTTCCAGGGTGACGAACGCCATCATCCCGCCGTTTTTCGTGGTTATTTTCTTGGCAGCGGTTATGAGGCCGCCGATCGTGACTCTCTCGTCGTTGGCGACGCCGGACAGGCGCTGGCAGGTGCACGAGCACATGTTCCTGAGCTGCCGCTCGCACTCCTTGAGAGGGTTACCGCTAATATATAGCCCCAGCAGGTCTTTTTCCATCCTGAGCAATTCGTTTCGCGGGTACTCGGGGACGTCCGGCAGCGACTCTCCGGCAGCCTGCACGGGCACACCGGAGAGAAGGCTCATCTGGCTGCCACTACTGCCCTTCGCCGACCGCGACGAACGAGACAGCGTGCCCTCCAGAGCGGCCATCAGCTGGGCACGCCTGCCCAGGCTCCCCATGGACCCCGACTTTATCAGGCTCTCCAGTACGCGCTTGTTCAGGGCGCGCGAGTCCACCCGCGAGCAGAAATCCGCGAGCGACCGGAACAGCCCACCCTCATCCCTTGCGCTGATGATAGAGGCAATCGCCGCCTCGCCCACGTTCTTGACCGCGTTGAGCCCGAACCTTATGCCGTCCTTCGTGACGGTGAAGTCGGCCAGGCTCTCGTTAATATCGGGGGGCAGAACGCGGATGCCGAGCCTCCTGCACTCGTCGATGTACTGGGATACCTTTTCGGACTGGCCGGCGACGCTCGTCAGGAGCGCGGCCATGAACTCCGCGGGGTAGTTCGCCTTTAGGTAAGCCGTCTGGTACGCGATGAAACCGTACGCCGCCGCATGCGCCTTGTTGAAACCGTAGTTGGCGAACTTCATGATGAGGTCGTAGACCTCCGAGGCCACCCTTTTCGCGACCCCGTGGCTGACACAACCCGAAACGAACGACTGCTCCATCTTGTCGAGCAGTTCCTTCTTCTTCTTGCCGACGGCCCGCCTGAGGATGTCGGCCTCCGCGAGGCTGAAGCCGGCCATCGCCGACGCCACCTGCATGATCTGCTCCTGATAAACCATGACCCCGTGGGTTTCCTGGAGTATGGGCTCCATGCGCGGGTGGAGATACTTCGGCTTACCGGTCCTAGAAGCTATGAATTCGGGGATGTGTTCCATCGGGCCCGGACGACACAAGGCCACGGAGGCGATTATGTCCTCAAACCGCGAGGGCTTGAGTTTGATGAGAAAGTCACGTACCCAGTCGCTTTCAAGCTGGAATATCCCCAGGGTCTCGCCGCGGCTGAGCATCTCGTACGGCGCGGGGTCGTCGAGCGGAATGTTGTTGATGTCGATGTCGAGGCCTCTCAGCCGCTGTATGGATTTCAGCGTATGGTCGAGCACGGTCAGCGTTCGCAGGCCGAGGAAGTCCATCTTGAGAAGGCCGAGTTCCTCGAGGAGGTCCATCGTGAACTGGGTGACCACGCCGCCTTCAGAAGCGCGCTGCACCGGGACGAACTCGACGAGGTTCTTCCCCGTTATCACGACCCCGGCGGCGTGTACAGACGCGTGCCTCGGCATGCCTTCGAGAGCCCTGCCCACGTCGATGACGTCGCGGAATTTCTCGTTCTCGTTGTACATCTTCTTCAGGTCCGGCGCCGTCTCGAGGGCCTTGTCGAGGGTGATGCCGAGATGGGCCGGCACCGCCTTGGCCAGGCGGTCCGCGTCGGCGTATGATACCTCGAGCGCCCGGGCGACGTCTCTGATGACCGCTCGGGCCGCCATTGTGCCAAACGTGATTATCTGCGCAACACATTGCGAACCGTACTTCTGGGTGACGTATTCTATGACTTCGCCTCGCCGTTCAAAGCAGAAGTCGATGTCCATGTCGGGCAGCGTCACACGCTCGGGGTTCAGGAACCGCTCGAACAGCAGCCCGTACCTGAGCGGGTCGATGTCGGTGATCCCCAGCACGTACGCCACCAGGCTCCCAGCCGCCGAACCCCTTCCCGGACCCACCGGGATATTCCTCGACTTCGCGTACTGCACGAAGTCGGACACGATCAGGAAGTACCCGGGGTAGCCCATGTCGTTGATGACTTTCAGCTCATACTCCAGCCTGTCCCTGACGTCCTGAAACGGGTTTGGATACCTGAGATGCAGCCTCTCCTCGCAGAGGCTCCTGAGGTACGTCGACTCGTTGAAGCCGGGCGGGCATTTGAACTCGGGAAGGTTGGTCTTGCCGAACTCGAACGTGACATTGCAGCGCTCAGCAATTTCAAGGGTGTTCCGCAACGCCTCGGGTGCGAACGAGAAGACGTCGTACATCTCCTGCTGCGTCTTGAAGTAGAACTCCTCGCTGCCGAACCTGAGCCTCTGCGGGTCGCTGACCAGCTTGTTCGTCTGTATGCAAAGAAGGATGTCGTGGGCGCGCGCATCCCCCCTGTTCGTGTAATGGCTGTCGTTCGTAGCCACAATGGGGGTGCGCGTTTCCGCGGCTATGTCGAGCAGGGCGCGATTGGCGCGCTTCTGTTCGTCGAGGCCGTTGTCCTGGAGTTCGAGGTAGAAGTTGCGTTCGCCGAAGATATCCCTGTAGGTGAGTGTGCGCTTGAGGGCCTCGCCGTAATCCCCGTTGAGGATCGCCTGGGGGATGCTCCCCGCCAGGCAGGCGCTCATGGCGATAAGGCCCCTGCTATGCTGCCGCAGGAGGTCGAGGTCCACGCGGGGCTTGTAGTAGAACCCTTCGAGGTGGGCGGCGGAAACGACCTTGACGAGGTTGTGGTACCCCTCATCTGTCTCGGCCAGCAGCACCAGGTGATACGGGTCCTCGTCGAGTTTCGGTTGTTTGTCAAACCTGGTCCTCCTGGCCTCGTAAACCTCGCACCCGATGACCGGCTTGATACCGTATTCCCTGCACACCTTGTAGAACTCGATCACGCCATACATCACGCCGTGGTCGGTGATCGCGATGGCGGGCATCCCCATCTCCACAGCCTTCCGGGCGAGGTCGTCTATTCTAGAGTGCCCGTCAAGAAGACTGTAGACTGTGTGCGAATGAAGATGGGCGAAATTGCGTGAGATTGAAGCCATTCGGACTCGCCTACCCTACCTACCAACACTGGAAACATGTAATAAAGCTGTGATAACATGAAGAGGCATCCTAGTCGAGCGGAGACTTAGAGCCAGGGATCCGAGGAGGAATGGGCCCGTGCCGTGGAAGAAGTGTCCCTACTGCAACGGCCTTTCCTATTCGGCAGCCACTAATTACCAGGAGTGGCTGTGTCCGTACTGTGAGAAGAACATAGCGTCCGCGCCCGAGTGCTCCCCGGACGTCTCCGTCACGAAGCCCGTCGACGTCACGAGTTCTCGGCCGGGGGAGTAAAATCCTCCACGGCAGGCCTTCTGCAAGCGGTGCGGAGTCTGCATTCGTGGCACCCAGGTTTCGAAGGACGGCATGTTCGTCTCCCGTGTTCGATGAGCCCGAGATGAAGGTCCATACTCATCTCGGGCGGTATTGTTTTCTGGAGGTGTTCCTGCGCCTTCTCGGCCGAGGCCTTCTCATCCACCAGGCCGAGCCGCTTCGACACCCGCAGTATGTGCGTGTCGACGGGGAATGCGGGGCGGCCGAGCGAGAACAGCGCTACGCACGCCGCGGTCTTGGGGCCAACACCCTCCAGGGAGGTCAGGTACTCCCAGACGGCATCCGTATCCCAGTCCCTGAGGAACTCCAGAGAGAACGACCCCGTCCGCTCGAGAACCGCCCGGAGAATGCCCTTGATGCGGGCGGCCTTCTGCCTTGCCAGGCCCCCGACCCTGATGGCCTCTTCGATCTCGGCCTCGGAAGCTTCGAGAACACGGTCCCAGGTGGGGAACCGCTGCTTCAGCCGGCGGAACGCCCTGCCGCTGTTACGGTCGTTCGTGGCCTGCGACAGGAGCGTGAGGATGAGCACGTCGAGCGGGTCGCCCGCCGTCTCGCGAAGGAGGAACCCCTTCCCCAGCTCGGGGTTGTCCTTCCTGAGTTCATTGAGGATCGTGCAGAAATACTCGGGACTGCGTTCCATGAGGACCTCCCGCGCAGCGGCCCGGCGAAGCAGGCCGGGATACCGACCATCAGTTCCCGGCGATCATATCTTGGCGACGAGCGCCTTGAATATCCTGCCGCGCTCCTCGAAGTTCCTGAACATGTCGTAACTAGCGCAAGCCGGAGAGAGCAGTACGCTGTCGCCCGGCCGCGCGTTCTCGACCGCCTTGCGGACGACCTCGCCCAGACTGCCGCAACGGATCACCTCGGGGCCGTGGCCGGCCTGCTCCGCGGCGCGGGCTATGGCCTCCTCGATCCGCGGGGCGGTGTCGCCGAGCGTGAACACGAGCCGTGCGCGCTCAACCACCTCGTTCGCCAGTGCCTCGAACGGGAGGTGCTTGTCGTACCCGCCCAGGATGAGCACGAGTGGCCCCTCGATGGTGTGGAGCGCCGCGATTGTCCGGTCGGGGGCCGTCGCGATAGAGTCGTTGTAGTAATGCACCCCGTCCCTGATCCGTACGAGTTCGAGCCTGTGCTCGACCCCCGGGAATGCCCTGGCGACTCCGGCGATGTCCCCGGGGCGCGCTCCCAGCCACGACGAAGCGGTCGCAGCGGCGAGCACGTTCTCGACGTTGTGGAGTCCGGGGATCCTGATCTCGTTCACGGGGAGCACCGGCTCGAAGCGCGGCTCGACCGCCGGTACGGCGCGCAGCGCCTGTCCCTCGCCCGGCGAGGGCGCGTCGCTCCACCCGAACACCGGCGTCATCACGATGTCTTCCCGGACGAAGGCGCCGCCTCGACCCGGTCCTACCCGGCTGAACAAAAGCGTGTGGCCGGGACACTCGGCGGCCATCGCCGCCGTGACCGCGTTATCGGCGTTGAGCACCGCCGCTCCCGTCTCGCCCTGGAAGCGAAAGATGCTCTTCTTGGACTCAACGTACTCTTCCATGGATGCGTGTACGTCGAGGTGATTGGGGCTGACGTTCGTGATGACCGCGACGTCGGGACTCCTGTCCAGCGTCTGGAGCTGGAAACTCGACAGCTCCAGCACGACGACCGCCTCGGGCGGGATTCGCTCGACTTCCTCTATGAGAGGGTTGCCGATGTTGCCGCCGACAAACACGGGCCTCCGGCCGTGCTTCTTGAGCATCTTTCCCAGCAGCGTGGTGGTGGTGGTCTTCCCCGCGCTGCCGGTTACGCCGGCCGTCGTCGCCTTGCACAACTGGAAGAACAACCTTGTCTCGGAGCTGATTTCGGCACCGGCGTCCCTGGCTGCGGTTATCTCGGGGAGGTCCTTCTTCATCCCCGGGGTGAGAAAAACATGCTCGAAGCCGGACAGCCTGTCGAGGTACCCGGGTCCGGTCGAGAACTCGACCCCCAGGCGCGTCATCTCGTCGAAGATCCCGCCGAGATCCCTGGCGGTCTTCTTGTCGAAGGCCGTGATTCTGGCTCCCTTGGATACCAGGTAGCGGGCCAAAGGCACGTTGCTTAGCCCCATTCCCACCACCGCGACCTTCTTACCCCGCCAGTCCAACAGGTTCACCCCATCACCGAGCCTCAGGTTCAGCCCTTGATGCCTTTCAGGAACGTCTCGATGCGGTCGAGCCCCTTCTCAAGGTTCTCCATCGAGGTTGCATACGATATGCGGACGTATCCGTCCATGCCGAAAGCGGTCCCGGGGACAACCGCCACGCGGGCTTCCTGCAGGATGAGGTCGGCGAGCGCGGCCGAGTCCTTCATCAGGGTCCCGCCGCAGCAGGTGCAGCCGCCGGCGCGTTTCCCGATGTAGCTCGACAGGTTCGGGTATACGTAGAACGCGCCCCCCGGCGTGTAGCATTTCACGCCCTTCATCGAGTTTAGCCGCTTGACCACGAAGTCGCGCCGCTTCTCGAACGCCTTGACCATGGCGAACACCGGTTCCTTCGGGCCGAGCAGCGCCGACACGGCGGCTTTCTGCGCCATGGACGCCGGATTGGACGTTACCTGGCTCTGGAAATCACCCATGGCCTTCGCAATATCTTTCGCCGCGGCCGCGTATCCTATGCGCCAGCCGGTCATCGCGAACGCCTTGGATACGCCGTTGATTACGACGGTGAGGTCCTTGAGCGTCTTGTCGAACGACGCTACGCTGACGTGCTTCGTCCCGCCGTACACGAGCTTCTCGTATATCTCATCCGAAATGATGTATATGCCGTGCTTCGCGCACACCTCGCCCAGCGCCCTGAGTTCGGCCTCGTCGTACACCGCCCCCGTGGGATTGGACGGGCTGTTTAGTATCAGCATCCTGGTTTTCGGGGTTACGGCGGCCTCGAGCTGCGCCGCGGTCATCTTGAAACCGCTCGCCTCACTGGTCACGACCTCCACAGGCTTGCCGCCGGACAGCTTCACGATCTCCGTGTAGCTCACCCAGTACGGCGCCGGGACGATCACCTCGTCGCCGTCGTCGCACAGCGCCTGCACGGCGTTGTATATCGCGTGTTTCGCGCCGACGGACACCACGACCTGCGCCGGCTCGTAGTCGAGGCCGTTGTCTTCCTTGAGTTTCTTGCAGACGGCCTCCTTCAGCTCCGGGATGCCGGCCGCCGGCGTATACTTCGTGAACCCCTCCTGTATGGCCTGAATGCCCGATTCCTTGATATGGGCGGGCGTGTCGAAGTCAGGCTCACCGATGCCGAAGTTGACCACGTCAATGCCCTGCTTCTGCATCTCCTTGGCCCTGGCGTCGAGCGCCAGCGTCGGCGACGGGCTAAGCGCGGTGGCTCTTTTTGACAGTCGTGAACTCATGAGTGACGCTCCCTTCGGGCGAGTTCCCGGCGTCAATGCCGGTGGGGGGATCGTTCTCCGCACCATTCACCAGTACCTTCCGGTTCTCACCCCGTGATCCCTTACCTGACACGACGTGCAGGAATCGACTCCTTCCTATAGAATAACAGGGCCAATCCGATGATCTGATTGGTATACTGGCGTGCGCACTCACAGTGCAGCCTCGCGACACCTCTCCGTTCGTAACGGGTCGCGAAGGAGATGGACGTATGCAGTACAGGGTAAAGACCTCCCCGCTTTACGTGAAGACGAAGGAGAACCTAATCCGACTCATACACGACTCGTCGGACGACTCGAACCAGCTCCCTTCCGAAGAAGGTCTCATCCGCACCATGTGCGTCAGCCGCGGCACTGTGAGGGAGGCGCTCGTAGCCCTCAGTCGCGAAGGCATCGTCAGCAAGCGGCCGGGTCTGGGGAACTTCTTTCACCGCAGCGCACTCGACTACCCCATGAGGATAGACCTGGTATACGATTTCGTCGACCTCCTCTCGCGCGCGGGACACCAGGTGGCCGTCCGGCAGGATCCATTCTCCGTGGTGAATGCGCCCGAGTGCACTGGCGAAACGGGCGAATTCCTCAAAGTCACCTGGACTTATCTCGCCGGCGCCGAGGCTGCCATACTCGCTGACATGTATGTCCCCCGCGCCCGCTTGCAGGGGGAACCGGATCCCGCCGTGATCGAGCGGAGCCTGCCGGAGTTCCTCTTCAAGTACTGTGGGGACGAGAGCGTGCAGTCCGCGATCATTATGGGGGCCACGATGCCGTCGCCGAGGCTGCGGATACTGTTCAAGATCGCGCAAGACATGCCCGTCATCAGGTGGAACGAGGTGTATTTCAACCTCTCTGACGAGAAGGTCGCGTACGCCACAGTTTACTTCAACCCCTGTGTGACGGCTCTTTCCATGATAAGAAAGGATCTGGGGTAGACTTTGGTGACCACGTCGCGCCTCGGCGGAGGCATTGCCGCTCATCCGGCGGCCGGTCCGGCGCTGGACCTGGAAGTGGATGTGGTAGTCATCGGGGCAGGACTTATCGGGTGCGCGGTCACGTACGGGCTGTCCCGCGCGGGATACCACGTAGCCCTCATCGACAAGGGGAAAGTGTGCTCCGGCGCGTCCTCGGCGAACTTTGGGAGAATCCAGATCCAGGATTCCGAATCCGGGGCACCACTCGACCTCGCGATGAGAAGCGCCGCGATGTTCCCGTCGTTCTTGGCCGGGCTGGGCTTCGACGTGGAATACGAACCGTCAGGGGCGCTGATGGTCGCTCAGACGCCCGCCGAGTGGGATGCGCTGGTGGAGGCGCAGCAGCCCAAATGCCGGCAGGGTCTCGACGTCCGCCTCCTTGGGAGCGACGATGCCCGGGTGGTGGAACCCTATCTCGATGCCGGCTGGGTTTGCGGCGCGAGCTACTCGCCAAACGAGGGCCAGCTGAATCCGATGTTGTACACGATGGCGCTCGCCGCACGGTCGGTCGAAATGGGTGTCAAGGCACTCGAGGATTGCAGTGTCGAAGGTTTCGATGTCTCGGGTGGGCGGCTGGCCGGGGTAATCACCTCGCGGGGCAGGGTCCGGTGCGGCGCCGCCGTACTGTGCGCGGGCGCGTGGTCGCACGCGGTAGGTAAGAAGGCCGGGCTCGAACTGCCGGTCGAGTTCGTGATGGGCGAGGCGCTCATCACCGAAAGCCTCCCGCGCATCGTGAGCGGTTACTTCTGCCTGGCATCTTTCTTCGAGACGGCGCATTCGACGGGGCAGGCGGTCTCAGCCTGCTGCACGCAGACCAGGTCCGGTAACATGCTGGTCGGTGAGGCGACGGTGAAGATGCGAGGCGACGCCCTGCCGGCGGCGGAGGACGAAAGACGGCGAAATACGCATTTTGCTCCGCGCGCAATAGCGCGGGAGGTCTTGCGTTTCTTCCCCACGATCGCGCAGGCAAACGTGATTCGCACGTGGCGGACGTTCGCCCCGTTTACCTCCGACCACCGGCCGGTGCTGGGCATGTCTCGAAAGCTCGACGGGCTGGCCGTGTGCGCCGGGTTCAAGAGCACGGTCGTAGTGACGCCGCTACTGAGCTGGCTTGTGGTAGACCTGTTGAAGCACGGGAACCGCGCGATCCCTCGCGAGATCGCACACGGCTGCACCTTTTGAAAAGGGCTGATGAACGACTTATGCCGGGAACGACGGGAACCAAAGGAACCGCACGCAAGACGGATACCAGCGGGACGGCCGCGACCAGGCGGCTGGTGGGGTATGGTCGCGTGTTGTTCGGGCCGCTCTCGGCTGTAGTATTTGCGCTCGCCATCGGGGCCTTCGTAATCAAGGCGATGGGGATAAGCCCAGTGGCTGCCTACCAGGCGTTGCTCGCGGGGTCGGTGGGCAGCAAGAACGCGATCGGAGAAACGCTGGTAAAGGCGGCGCCGCTCATGCTGACCGGGCTGAGTTTCGCGGTGGCTTTCCGGTGCGGCCTCGTCAACATCGGCGGCGAGGGGCAGCTTTACATGGGCGCGCTGGCGGCGACTTGCGCCGGCGTGTTCGTAAAGGGACTCCCCACAGCCATCCACCTGCCGTTGGCCGTCGCGGCCGGTTTCTCCGGCGGCGGGCTGTGGGGTCTCATCCCCGGCTGGCTGAAGACCAGGTTCGGCGCCAACGAGATCATCACAACCGTCATGCTGAACTACGTCGCCATCTATTTTGTCAGCTACCTCGTGACGGGACCGCTAAAGGCCCCACCCGGCAGTTCCCCGCACACTGAGCCGGTGGCCGCGAGCGCGGTCCTGCCCAGGATCCTGCCGGGCACCCGTCTTCACCTGGGATTCATCGTGGCCGTCGCTGCCGTGGTGTTCTACTACGTATTCCTCTGGAAGACGCGTGAGGGGTTCGAGTTGCGGGTCGTCGGCCAGAACCCCGGGGCCGCGCGGTACGCCGGGATGAGACCCGCGTCGAGCATGATGCTCGCGATGTTCGTGGCCGGCGGAATGGCCGGCGTCGCCGGCGCGGGGGAAATCCTGGGGATACAGCAACGCCTCATGCAGGCGTTTTCACCCGGATACGGCTTTGACGGGATCGCCGTCGCCCTGCTCGGGCTGACGACTCCGGCAGGTATCGCTTTGGCGGCGGTACTCTTCGGAATCCTGCGGAGCGGCGGCAACATGATGCAGATGATGGTCGGCGTCCCGATCGCCCTGATCAACGTGATCCAGGCGCTGGTCATCCTGATGGTCGTGGCGCAGATAGCGTCCCGCCCTGGTGGACGGGAGCGGCTCCGTACCCTGCTGCGGCAGACCTGGAAGGGCCTGGCCGCGGGCACGCGCCCGGCGCAGGGGGGTGGACCACGTGGATAGTCCAGGCACAGCCGCAATGATCGGGGACTTCCTGGCCACGATCATCAAGTCCGCAACGCCGATACTTATCGCCGCCACAGGGCTGGTTTTCAGCGAGCGCGCCGGCGTCGTCAATATCGGCGTCGAGGGCGTGATGCTTACCGGCGCCCTGGTTGGCGTGGCCGGCTCGCACTACCTGGGGTCGGCCACCTGGGGCGCGCTTGCCGCCATGGTTTGTGGCGGGCTAATCGGGGCCGTATTCGCGTACTTCGTCGTCGAGCTCGGAGCGGATCAGGTCGTGACGGGGACCGCGATCAACATCCTGGGGCTCGGCCTCACTACCACGCTGCACAGGTTGCTTTTCGGGGTAGGAAAGGCGATCCCCGTGATAGACACGTTCGAATCCATCCGGATACCCGTGCTCGCGGACATACCCGTGGTCGGCCCCGCGCTATTCGACCACATGGCACCCGTTTACCTCGCCTTCCTCCTGGTGCCAGTTGCGCACGCAATGTTGTTCAACACGTGCTCCGGGCTGGCCGTGCGTTCGGTTGGAGAACACCCGCGAGCGGCGGACACTGTCGGCATAAACGTCTGGAGGATACGGTCCCTTACGGTGATCGGGAGCTGCTGTCTCGCGGGCCTGGCCGGTTCGTACCTTTCCCTGGGTATCCTCTCGTTCTTCACGGAGAACATGGTCGCCGGCCGCGGGTTCATCGCGGTCGCGGCGGTGATATTCGGCAGGTATTCGCCAGTTGGGGCGCTGCTTGCAGCCCTGTTGTTCGGAGCCGGCGACGCTCTGGCCGACCGCTTCCAGGCGCTCGGCAGCGCCATCCCCTACCAGTTCATGCTGATGATTCCCTACGTGTTGACGGTGGCCGTGCTCGCCGGGTTCGTGGGGAAAGCCGTGCCTCCCGCTTCATCCGGTCTCCCTTACAGTAAGGAATAACGCGGAAGGAGGTGGCATTCCGACTTCAGGGCCAAAAACACACTGAACACAGGGGGTATAAAGAGTTGGTCAAGAAGATGAGTGTATTGATCGTATTGTGCCTACTGGTCGTGACGCTGGTCCCCGGCTGCGGCGGGACCCAGCAGAAGCCGGCCGAGCCGCCAAAACCAGCCGAACAGCCCAAGCCGGCTGAACCGCCCAAGCCCGAGCCGAAGAAGTTGAAGGTGGCTCTGCTCACGCCGGGTCCGATCAATGACCAGGGCTGGAACGCGACGGCATACGCAGGCCTCCAGGGGATCAAGGACCAGCTCGGCGCAGAGATCGCGTATTCCGAGAAGGTCGCCCCATCGGATTTTGAAGAGGTGTTTCGAGGTTACGCGAGCAAGGGGTTCGACGTGGTTTTCGGGCACGGCTTCCAGTTCGGCGACCCCGCCAAGAAGGTCGCCAAGGAGTTCCCGAACACGAAATTCATCATAACCAGCACGGACATCTCGCAGGAGCCGAACGTGGCGTCGCTCGGCAACAGCAACTACGAACAGGGATTCCTGACCGGCGCCCTGGCCGCTTTGCTGACCAAGTCCAAGACGATCGGTTCCGTAGGCGGGATGGAAATCCCGTCGCTCAAGGCGTTCATGGACGGTTTCAAGGCCGGCGCCAAGTACATCGACCCGAAAGTTAAGGTGCTCGTGACTTACATCGGCAACTTCGACGACGCGGCCAAGGGCAAGCAGCTTGCCCTGCAGATGATCCAGAACGGCGCCGACGTCATCAACCACGACGCGGACGCCGCCGGTCTCGGCGTAATCGAGGCGGCCAAGCAGAAGAAGGTCAAGTGCCTCGGCGCGATCAGCGACCAGAATTCCGTCGCGCCCGAGGTGGTCGTGAACTCAGGTCTTAGCGATCTGTCCAAGGCGTACGTGCTCATCACCAAGGACATCGTAGCAGGCAAGTTCAAGGCCGTGTCGGTCAACTACGGCATCAAGGAGGGCACTGTCGGCCTCGCCCCGTGGCACAACTGGGAGGACAAGGTCGACAAGGCCGTGAAGGACAGGATGAACCAGATAGTCGAGGACGTCAAGAGCGGCAAGCTCGACCCGGCGAAGCTCAAGTAAGTCCGCCGGCGCGGGTTTGCGCAGGACGGTGGGGGCGGCGCCGCAGTAATGCGGCTCCCGCCCCCGCCGGGCGGGCTCGAGCGCAGCCGGAGCGGGCGCGCCGGACGTAATACGCGCGTGCAGGCAGGGAGTGGAGGAACCCGAGATACATGGCCACAGTTCTGCGGATGAACGACATAACGAAGCAGTTCCCCGGCGTGCTCGCCAACGACGGCGCGTGCTTCGAGGTAGAGCAGGGCGAAGTGCACGCACTGCTCGGGGAGAACGGGGCGGGCAAGACCACGCTGATGAACATCCTCTACGGCCTGTACCAGCCCACGAGCGGGGAAATCCTCCTGCGGGGTTCCAGGGTCGTGATCGACTCCCCCAGGACCGCCATAGCGCAAGGGGTCGGCATGGTACACCAGCACTTCATGCTGATCCCCGCCCTCACGGTCGTCGAGAACATAGTCCTGGGGATGCCGCGTGGGACCGCGGCGCCGGGCAGGCGGGCCGGGGTGGCGGGTGGGGCGTTCCTCAACCTGAAGGCGGCGGCCATGCGGGTCAGGGAGTTGTCCGACCAGTACCACTTCAGGATAGACCCGGAAGCCAGGATAAGGGACCTATCCGTCGGCGAACAGCAGAGGATTGAGATCATCAAGGCCCTGTACCGTGGGGCCGACATCCTCATACTGGACGAGCCTACGGCCGTGCTCACCCCGCAGGAAACCGGGGAGTTGTTCGAGGTCATCAGGCGGCTGACGGACGAAGGCCACACGGTAATCTTCATAAGCCACAAGCTCAACGAGGTCATGGCCATCTGCGACAGGATAACGGTGCTGAGACAGGGACACACCGTCGGGACCGTCCGCAAGGACGACACCGCGAAGGAAGACCTCGCCAGGATGATGGTGGGCCGGGACGTCCTGTCCGAGCTCCCGCGCCGGCCCGCGCCGGCCGGCGGGGTGGTGCTGAGACTCGACCGCCTCGAAGCGATGGCCGACGTCGGGGTCAAAGCCCTGAAGGGCATGTCTCTCGACGTAAACGGCGGCGAGATCCTCGGTATCGCCGGCGTGGACGGAAACGGCCAGCACGAGCTGGTGGAGGTCATAACGGGACTCAGACCCGCGTGCGGGGGTTCGGTGTTCCTCAAGGATACCAGCGTCACGAACTGGCCACCGCGCCGTATCACAGAGATGGGGGTCGCCCACATCCCCGCCGACAGGCACGCGAGGGGTCTCGTGCTGAGCATGACCCTCACAGAGAACCTGGCGTTGCAAACGTACTACCGCCAACCGCTCTGCCGCGGGCACTTCGTCGACTGGGCGTACGCCAGGCAGGACGCGAGGCGGCTCATCGACGAGTTCGACGTTCGGACGCCCCACGAGGAACTGCCCGCGAAAAACCTGTCGGGCGGGAACCAGCAGAAGGTCGTCCTGGCCCGCGAGCTCTCGAGGGACATCGACCTGCTAATCGCCGCCCACCCCACACGGGGACTGGACGTGGGGGCGACGGAATACGTGCATCGCAAGATCATGGAGCAGCGGGACGCGGGCGCCGCCGTACTCCTCATCTCGACGGACCTCGACGAGATCCTCGCCCTGAGCGACAGGATCGCCGTCATCTACGAGGGCAGGATCGTCAGCGTCGTCTCCAACGACCGCGTCGACATCAACGCCCTCGGGCTGATGATGGCCGGGACCAGACCCTGACCTCTCCCTCCGCGCCGCCCGCGGGTCACCGGCAGGCCTCTCGTAACAGGAAGGAATTGGCTGCTTCCGGGGCGAACGCCATATTTCCGTGGGGAGGTGATGAGCGTGCCGATAATCGAGATCAGCGCGTTGAAGGGCAGGACCCTCGATCAGAGAAGGGCCCTCGCGAAGGAGATCACCGATTCGCTGGTACGGGTCTATGGAGCCGCGCCGGAGACCGTGTCGATCATCTTCCGCGACATGGCGCAGGAGGAATACGCGAAAGCAGGAGTGCTCTATTGCGACAGGGGTAAGTAGCGCCTTACAGTCCATGGGCAGGGGGCGGCGGGCGGCAGCCACGCCGTCCTTCGTATTTCGCGGTGGAAACCGGGAGGAACGCGACAAGATTCGCCGAACTTGATGAAGGGCAAGCGGCCAAACGAACGGGCCGGACTCAGTCAAAACATACGGAGGGATGTGAACAATGGAGGGATTTTGGAGTTTCCTTGATAGGCGATTCGGGGTGACTGCCAAGAACTCATCCGTATCTACCGAAATCATCGCCGGCGTTACGACGTTCATGACGATGGCGTACATCCTGTTCGTGAACCCGAATATACTCGGCGCCGCCGGTATGGACAAGCAGGCTGTTCTGATGGCCACGGCGATAGGCGCCGGTGTCGCCACGATTATGATGGGCGTCTACGCCGGGCTACCGTTCGCGCTGGCGCCCGGCATGGGGCTGAACGCTTACTTCGCGTTCACCGTCGTCAAGGGCATGGGCCTGTCCTGGCAGGTAGCGCTCGGGGCCGTGTTCATCGACGGCATCATATTCCTGATCCTGTCCCTCCTGCCGGTACGCGAGCAGATAGTCAAGGGGATCCCAATGAACATCAAGCTCGCCGTAAGCGTGGGTATCGGGTTGTTTATCGCGTTCATCGGCCTCGCCGAGGCGGAGATCGTCGTGTCGAACCCCGCTACCAAGGTCGCGCTCGGGAACGTCACTTCCCCCGGCGTCCTGCTGACATTGTTCGGCCTGGTGCTCACCGCCCTACTGATGGCGAAGAAGGTGCGCGGCGCGCTCCTCTGGGGAATCGTGGCTACGACCCTGACGGGTATCTTCATCCCCGACGGCAAGGGCGCGATGCTCACCAAACTGCCGTCCCAGATCATTGCGCCGCCTTCGTGGGACATCCTCTCCAGGACGTTCGGCCAGATGGACATCGCGGGGGCGCTGGGCTGGGGCCTGATCTCCATCGTGTTTACCTTCACGTTCGTCGACATGTTCGACACGGTCGGCACGTTCATCGGTCTGGCCTCGAAGATTGGGATCATCGATGAATCCGGTTCGTTCCCCGGCGCCGGCAAGGGTCTCGTGACCGACGCCGTCGGCACCGTCGTCGGCGCAGCTGCGGGCACCAGCACCGTCACCACCTACGTCGAAAGCGCCGCAGGCGTCGCCGAGGGAGGAAAGACGGGACTCACGGCGGTCGTGACCGGTGTGCTGTTCATGCTGTCATTGTTCATCTGGCCGCTGGCGGGCGTGATCCCGCCGCAGGCCACGGCGCCCGCGCTCATCATCGTCGGGCTACTCATGATGGAGCCGGTGCTGAAGATAGACCTCTCCGACGTGACCGAGGCGCTTCCCGCCTTCCTGGCGATCGTCATGATGCCCCTGACCTACAGCATCGCCAACGGCCTGATCTGGGCGATCCTTGGATACGTCGTGGTCAAGGCGATCTCCGGCCGCAGTCGCGAGGTCAGCCCCGTGATGTGGGTGCTCGCGGCACTGTTCGTCATCAACTTCGTGGTATCGGCGCCCCACTGACGCCGGCGTACGTAAGGACCTGCACGAACCTGCGCCGCAGATTGGGCACGTAAAGAAGACCGGGGGCTCGTCGCCCCCGGTTTCCACTACCCTTCGGGCAACCCCGGTTCGGCGCAGATGGCGTCCGAACACCCGCGCCTGCCTGCGCCGGGCGCCGTCTTGCCTATCACCGCGATATACACCGCGGATTCCTGGAGCCCGTCGACGCCGATCAACCTGTTGACGTTGTCGTCCATGAAGCCGCCGACTGTGGCGCAACCCAACCCCAGGGCCGTGCACTCGAGGTAGATGTTCTGCGCCAGATGGCCGGCGTCGAGGAGGATGTAGCGGTAACCGCGTTCACCGTATTTGATCTTGGTGCGCGCGAACATCGCTGTCATTACGATGATTGCCGAGGCGTTCAAGATCATGTCTTGACGGTGGCAGTCCTCGAAAAGATGGTTCCGGTAGTGCCCGGGCCGAAGGAGTTCGAGGGCGTTCCCCTCGACGTCGTAGTGGTAGACCCCGGGTTCGAGGCTGTCCACGGCGACCACCACCGGGTACAGCTCGATCGGATACAGCGCCCCCGCGGAAGCCGACGCGCGAAGCGGGATCGTCACGTCGCCGGACACGATCTTCCCGGTTATCCCCCCGCTGAAGAACAGCACGCGGCCGAATTCGTCCAGCGAAAGCGGCTGACCGGAATAGTCCCGGATGGACCGGCGCCTGAAAACGGCTTCCTCCAGTCCCGGCGACGGCAGGGGCGACGGCTTTTCGAGGACGACCCTGCAGCAGTGGGGGTATTTCTTGAACGCACGGTACCACATCCCCCGCTGAGGCGACAGGTCGAGCATGAGCGGGGCGACGCGGACGCGCTCTTTCGTGTTCTCGTGGTACACCTCGGAAATGGAGAAACTCGCTTCTTCCCGCAATGCCGTCGACCTCCGTTCAAGGAAATGGGTGCGGGATGGGGTTCATCTCCGCCTCCGTCGCCACGTGGTCGCTGTAACCGAGCCGGTACGGAACTTCGTACAACCGGCGGCCTCCGAGCTTCCTCCAGTTGTGGTCCATTTCGAGTGGATGCAGTCCGGGTATCACTATGCGGACCACGCTGAAACCCACCTCGGCGATGTCGGGTGTGGTGACGTCCACGGCTATGACCTCGTGCCCTTTCGCGGCGAGCGCGTCCACGCAGCGCCATATCCTTGCGCTTACCGGCTCGGCGGGAACCTGGTCCAGCGAACTCAGTCGCGCTTCTGCAGTGACTTGCGTCAGGAACTGCACGTGCCGCGACATTCCGCGCGACGCGAACAGGCGCACGTGGTCCTGCCCCTTCGTGATACCGGTGTAGCCGGGCTGGGGTTCGAAATCTGGCGTGTCACGCAGGAGCTTGCGCGCCCACAGCCTCGTCTGGGCCGTCTCCTCGAGCGAGCGCATGATGCAGTGCTCCAGGTCGAAGTCAGCCCTCGCGGCTATCACGCACTCGGGCCCCGCCCCCGTCCGGTCCAGGGAAAGGGTGATCACGACCGGGATCCCGAGGTCCGTGGTTGCCAGGTTGACGTTGACGTCGATGGACGCCTCGGCGAACCTGTCAATGACCGCCGCCAGCGAAGGGTTCTCGACATGGTCCAGCAGCAGGCGCGGCACGGGCATCCGGTTCAACCAGGTTATCGAGAATGAGTCCCGCTCAACCACTTCATAGATCCCACGCAACACGGCGTGCTCGTATGACCCGCCGCACGCCAGCCCCGTGGAGATCGGCGCCGTGACCGCCTCGTTCCTGTCCCTCCACGGGTACGGGACGTACACAAAGCAGGCGGGAACGTGCACCTCGGCGTCCCGCGTCAGGGACCTCCCCTTCATCCAGCGGAACACGGTTTCTCCGGTTGGGCGCGACAGCGGAAACCTCTCGTCCGCGTACTGGCTCTCCGAAAACATCGTCAGTTCCCACGGCGCCACACCGTCGCGCCCCATCTCGTTGGGCGTGGCCTCGACGAAACGGTCAGGGTCGGGGAGCCCCCCGCAGTACCGCTCCACCGATTCACCGATTGCGGCCATAACCGCGCGGGGCCTCGTCAACGCGCAGCCGCCGTTCTGGCGGAAACACCGCACCCCGAAATACGGCATGGTATCGGTCAGCGGCGAGGCTACGTGGAAGAACCGCGGGTCGTTAGTTTCGAGCGGGAGGTCGTAGAGCCGCTGGATGATTCCGGTGCGTTCGTCGACCAGGCGCATGCCTTTCTCCATCGCCCGTTCCAGCTCGGGGCCGGCAGCCTCCGGTGCGACCTCAAGTGCAGGTACAGGCGCCATGTTGATCACCTCACAACGCCCATTGCGCCTGGACGGGGGTCCCGGCGCTTGACCCGCAAGAAGGGCACCTGGGCAGCTTCAGTATGGGATGTGATTTGGCCTCGAACGTGTTGACGTTGAATACCCACATCTTCCCGCTCGTGGAGGGATAGGAGAATCCTGTCAGCAGCTTGAGGCATTCGATCGACGCAACGTGGCCGAGGAACCCGGCGATGGGGGTGAGGCAACCGTAGTCGGCCGGTGCGTTCCCCGACGCGAGGTATTCCTCAAAGGCGAGGTTCTCATCGTAGTGGGGCCAGTTGCCCCTGACGCGCTTCTCATAGCAGGTGTAACACGCCGTGTCCCGCGGGAGTACAGAGGGGCCCAGTTGCGCTTCAAATCCGTCGAGAGCGGTGCGAAGCCACCTCACGCCCTCGCGGAGGGAAGCGGCATTTATCGCCCGGTATATGGAGACGGCCGGATGGTCCTGGCACACCAGGACGAGATCCGCCCCGCGGATGCAGGCGCATATCCGGTCGATATTCGCCAGGTCGACCTGGGCCGGTTCGGGCCTGGCGCAGGCGCCGGATGCGGCCATGCGTTCGCACGCCACCTCCGCTCGCGGCCTGCCGGTGTCGGCCGGCGAGTACAGCCCGCCGCACTCGTGTAACGAGGGATCGACCACGCCGTCGTCGACCACCGTCATATTGCCCACCCCCGCCCGCGCCAGCGACGCGACCGCGTGGGAACCGACTCGCCCCAGGCCGAAGACCACAACCCTGGACGCCTTGAGGACGTCGAGGGCGATCTGCCCGTTGCCGAACACCATTGAGAAGAAGGTCCTCCCCGCCCCGCCGGGAGCGGGTGGGGCCGCGGGGGTCTCAGGAGCCACGCCGGGCGCCGGGACGGCGGCATCCTCTATCAGCCGCCTCTCGTATAGCATCCTCAGCGTCCTCAGGACCTCGACCGCGGGTATTTCGGGAAAGCACGCAAGCACCTGCCTCACGTCGCGCGTCCCATCGAGCAGGTCCAGGAGCCGCGCAACCGCCTTCACGGAGCTTCCGCTGAGGATGACCGTCCTGTGCGCGCTCCTCAGCTGGATCCGGTCTCCCTCCATGGGCAGCACATTGAAGAACCCGGGCACCCTGGGTTTGGACGGGAGTCCACCTGTATCTGTCATCCCCATCCCCCTCAGTATGGTAATCGGGGGCCCGCTGTCGTGGGCCCGAATGAACCGCGGAGGGGGCGACGGACGCCCCCACCTTACGCAGTAATGGATCGGCGATTAGTCCTCTTCGCAGCAGCAGCAACAACAGCAGCAACAGCAGCACCCGCCGCCATTGTCGTCATCGTTGTGCGCGAACTTGACCGCCGCATCAACGAACTCCTTAATCTTGAGTTCGTCCACTGATTTCACCTCCTTGTCTCAGGGAACTGGCCCGAGGACGAGATTGGTGGGGGCCGCTCGCCGCCCCCACCCGCGATCACCATTAGTCCTCCTCGCAACAGCAGCAACAGCAACAACAGCAGCAACAGCACCCGCCGCCGTTGTCGTCATCGTTGTGTGCGAACTTGACCGCCGCATCAACGAGTTCCTTTACCTTGATATCCTCCACAGCGTTCACCTCCGTTCTCCATCTGCGTTACGGGCCTGGATCATGGTCAACAGGTTGGAGCGTAGGAACCGGTTCCACGGTATTTATATGAGCACGGCTGCGGATTGGTGACATAATCGGGCGATGGTCAGATATCTCAAAAGCCATGAGGTTTATGCAAGAAGTTTTAGTGTACTAGCACTCCTGGCAGCAGGGATTCGCCAAAGTTTAATTTAAAGTCCTTGCAATTTTATACACATCACAAGTATAATTATTCATAGTACGTCATCGCGGAGCGAGGCCGGGGGCGCCCCGCGGAAGACCGGGAGGGGACCAGATGAAGGCCAGGCTTATCCTGGAGGACGGTTCGATATACGAGGGGGAGAGCCTCGGGTATTCCGGCTGTGTCGCCGGCGAGGTGGTCTTCAACACCGGCATGACGGGTTACCAGGAGATCCTGACTGATCCCTCCTACTACGGGCAGATAGTGGTGATGACTTACCCCCTGATTGGGAATTACGGCATGAACCCCGGGTGGTGCCAGTCGTTCAGGCCGCACGTGGCAGGGTTCGTAGTAAGCGAGGCGTGCGGCTCGCCGAGCCACTGGGAATCGGCGGAAGGGCTGCACGAATACCTTGCCGCCAACAGCGTGGTGGCGATGTCGGGCACAGACACTCGCGCGCTCACACGGCGCATACGCGACCGCGGCACGATGAAGGGTGTGCTTGCCGCTGAGGGCTGGGCCGGATTCGAACCGGCCGTCGCCACCGGCCTGATGAACAACATCGATCTCCGCGACGCCGTCATGAGAGTCACATCCGGCAAGGAAATGAGGATACCCGGAAACGGCCCGCGGGTCGTCGTGATAGACTACGGCGCCAAGAGGCGGATAATCAGGATGCTGGCGGATGCCGGCTGCGAACTTGTGGTTGTCCCCGCGTGGTACACTGCCCCGCAGGTGCTTGCCCTCGAGCCCGAGGGGGTCGTGCTTTCGAACGGGCCGGGTGACCCGAAAGATGCCGCCGGCCAGACAAAGACGGCCGGAAGCCTGCTCGGAAAACTCCCGCTATTCGGCATCTGCCTCGGCCATCAGGTGCTCGCGCTGGCCGCGGGGGCGGAGACCTACAAGATGAAGTTCGGCCACAGGGGCTCGAACCACCCCGTAAAGGACCTGCGGACCGGCCACGCCTGGATCACCAGCCAGAATCATGGCTACGCGGTTGACCCCGGCACCCTGGACGGCACCGGACTGGAGATGGCGCAGGTGAACCTGACCGACGGCACCGTAGAGGGCGTGGCACACCCCTCGGAGCCGGTGATGTCCGTGCAGTACCATCCAGAAGCCGGCCCGGGGCCACACGACTCGAGCAGCCTGTTCCGGCAGTTCGTCGAAATGATTTCGCCGGGCGCGGGGCGAGGGTCCACGCCGCATGCCCGTGCTTCCTGAGGTATCCAAGGTCCTCGTTATCGGGTCGGGGCCCATCATCATAGGCCAGGCCGCCGAATTCGACTACGCCGGCAGCCAGGCGTGCAGGGCGCTCCGCGAGATCGGCGTCCGCGTGGTGCTCGTCAATTCGAACCCCGCAACCATCATGACCGACCTGGCCGTCGCGGACGTCGTCTACATCGAGCCACTCAACGTCGAGAGCATCGAGCGCATAATCTGCAAGGAACGTCCGGGCGGTCTCCTGCCAACCCTCGGGGGACAGACCGGCCTCAACCTCGCCGTCGAGCTCCACGATTCCGGCATCCTTGACAGGTACGGGGTGCGACTCCTCGGCACTCCCATTGAAGCCATCCGGAAGGCCGAGGACCGCGTGTTGTTCCGCGAGGCGATGCGCGCCGCCGGTCAGCCCGTGATCGAGAGCGAGCCCGTAACCAGCGTTTCGGGGGCGCTCGAGTTCGCCAGGTCCCACACGCTCCCCGTCGTGGTCAGGCCCGCGTTCACCCTCGGCGGCTCCGGCGGCGGGATAGCATTCAACGAGCACGACCTGGCCGAGATCGCCTCGCGCGGCCTGGCATTGAGTCCCGTCAAGCAGTTGCTCCTCGAACGCACGGTGCTCGGCTGGAAGGAGATCGAGTACGAGGTCGTACGTGACGGCGCGGGCAACTGCATCACCGTGTGCAACATGGAGAACGTCGATCCCATGGGCGTGCACACAGGCGACAGTATCGTCGTAGCGCCGAGCCAGACGCTCTCGGACGAGGACTATCAGATGCTGCGCGACGCCGCCCTGGCCATCATCGGCCACCTCAGAATCGAGGGCGGCTGCAACGTCCAGTTCGCGCTCGACCCCCGCGGGTCACGGTATTACGTCATCGAAGTCAATCCCCGGCTGAGCAGGTCGAGCGCCCTGGCCTCCAAAGCGACTGGCTATCCCATCGCGAAGGTCGCGGCCAAGATCGCCGCGGGTCTCCGCCTCGACGAGGTTGTCAACCCCATCACGGGCAGCACCAGCGCGCTTTTCGAACCGGCGCTCGACTACGTCGTACTGAAGATCCCGCGCTGGCCGTTCGACAAATTCCCGCTCGCCGACTGCTCGCTGGGTACACAGATGAAGGCTACGGGCGAGGCCATGGCGATCGACCGCTCGTTCGAGGCGGCGCTGATGAAGGCAATACGGTCACTGGACCTCAAGTCGGACGCCATCCGGCAACCGCAGTACTCCGGGCTCGGGCTCGACCAGATCGTGGCCGGGCTGAGAGTGCCCACGCACGAGCGCCTGTTCCTGGTGGCCGAGGCGATAGCCCGCGGGATGGGCATCGCAGAGATCAGCGAACTGAGCGGAATCGACCCGTTCTTCGTAAGGAAGACCGAGCGGCTCGTCAGGATCGAGCAGGGGCTCGGATCACTGGGTAAGGCACTCACGGGATCCGCCGCCGGAGGCGATGATCGGGCGAATGTCCCCCGCTCCATGCTGGACGTCAAGCGCGCAGGTTTTTCTGACAGGCGTATCGCCGGAGCGGCCGGGCTTCGGGACGGGCAGGTGACGACGATGCGTCTCGGCGCGTCCGCCGGCGCGGCGGGCATCGCGGGTCTACCCTTGCTCCCCGCCTACAAAATGGTGGACACCTGCGCCGGTGAGTTCGAGGCGCGCACCCCTTACTACTATTCGACGTACGGGGCGGAGGACGAGGCCCCGCGGATGGGCGACGCGACCGTGATGATAATCGGCTCGGGACCGATCAAGATCGGCCAGGGGATCGAGTTCGACTATTGCTGCGTGCACGCGGCGATCGCGCTTCGCAAGATGGGATACCGGACGGTCATGGTGAACAACAACCCCGAGACTGTCAGCACGGACTTCGACATCTCCGACAGGCTGTATTTCGAGCCGGTGACGTTCGAGGACGTGATGAACATAGTCGTCAAGGAAAGGCCCCTCGGAGTGTTCGTCCAGTTCGGCGGACAGACCGCGATAAACCTGGCCGGGCCGCTCTCCGCCGCCGGCGCTCCGATAGCCGGAACGCAGGCGGGCAGCATAGATGCCGCTGAGGACCGCGGGAAGTTCGACGCGCTGCTCGCGTCGCTCGGAATCCCGAGGCCGCAGGGCGGCGTCGCGTTCTCGGTGGTACAGGGGCGGGAGGTCGCCTCGTCCGCCGGCTACCCGGTGCTGGTGCGGCCGTCGTTCGTCATCGCAGGGCGCGCCATGGAGATCGTGAGGAACGAGAGCGAACTCACGACTTACCTCGCGTCAGCGGTCCAGGTGACGCCCGAGCACCCGGTGTTGATCGACCGTTACATCGAGGGACGCGAGGTCGAGGTGGACGCGGTGTGCGACGGGACCGAGACGCTCGTGTGTGGGATAATGGAGCACGTGGAACAGGCCGGGATCCACTCGGGCGACAGCATCGCCGTCTACCCGCCGGTATCGCTCGACGCCACGCAGCGCGAGGCCATCGTGGACTACACCTCGCGGATATCCGCCGCGCTGGGCGTGAAGGGCCTCATAAACGTGCAGTTCGTCATCGACGGTGCACGCGTGATGGTTATCGAGGCGAACCCGAGGGCGAGCCGGACGGTCCCGTTCCTGAGTAAGGCAGCCGGCCTGCCAATCGTGGACATCGCCGTCGCGGTCTCACTCGGTGCCACGTTGCGGGGTCTTGGATATACCCCGGGCATATACCGCGAGCCGGCGCGCTGCGCGGTCAAAGCTCCCGTGTTTTCATTCGGGAAGCTGGTGGGCGTGGAGTCCAGCCTCGGGCCCGAGATGAAGTCCACGGGCGAGGTAATGGGTATGGCGCCCACGCTGCCCGAGGCGATGCACGGCGCGCTGTCCGCCGCGGGTTATTCCGTGCGCAGTGGCGGGACTGTGCTGCTGTCCATCGCGGACAGGGACAAGTCCGCGGCGGAGGACGTCGCCAGGGGGTTCCGCAGCCTGGGTTTCCACCTGGCGGCGACCGACCACACCGCGGAGTGGCTCCAGCGCAGCGGCATACCAGTGCGGCGGCTCGACAAGGCCAATGGTGCCGGCATCATGGAATCACCCGCGCTGCGCAGGGTTTCGCAGGGCGAGGTCGACCTGGCCGTTGTGACAGCTTCAGTCGGCAAAGACCCATCACGCTGGGGCTTCAGGCTGCGCCGCACGCTCGCCGAGCACGGCGTCCCGACCATAACCTCGCTTGCGACGGCGCGGGCGTTCCTCATGGCCACAAGGTGGCGAATAGACACCGAAACCGGCGGCCACTCGCCTGCCGGTCCGGTCTCGCTCAACGAATACCTGTGTATGGATTGAACCTTCGCGCGGCCCCGGCGCAGTCTTACGGCCTTGCCCGGGCGGCCTCACCGGGCGGCGGCCCTACGGGCGCTTCCTCACAATGGGGTCGTACCACACCGGCTGGACCTTGCGAAGCATCTCCTTTCGCCTGCAGAACGAGTCCATCTCGGTGTCCATCTCGAGAGACGCGAAACCCGCGGCGCCCTCGACCTTTGAGGCCTGGCGCCTTGACGGGTCACCGTAAACGACACTGCGCCCAGCCTGATTGGAAACCGCAAGGTATACATCGTTATTGGCGGCACGTTCGCTCCACACGAAATCCCACTCGGGCCACGGCCACGCCGACGGCGCCAGGATGACGTCTGCGCCCTGTTTGGCGAGGCAGCGTGCGACCTCGGGTATGAGCAAATCCGTACCGATCGCCACGCCGGTCCTCCCCGCCGAGATGTCGAAGCACGGCAGCCCGAGATTGCCCGGCGCCGCCCACTCCCTGTCGTATTCGTTCAGGTGTACCTTCCTGTAGACTCCCGCAAGCCCGCCGGGCTCCAGCACCACCGCGGAGTTGTACACGGCGCCGTCGCAGTCTACCTCGGCTATCCCGAACACAACGTGCGCCTCGAACTCGGCCGCTATCCCGGCCAGGCGATCGGTCGCCGGACCTGGCACGGGCTCCGCGAGGTCTTTCATCTCCGCCGCCGGCGGCATCCCGGTTACGCACAGCTCGGGGAACACGACCACGTGCGGGCTGAGGTACGGGCTGGGCCCCGGCCCGGACGTTCCGGAGGCCGGCGCCTCGCACGCCTCCTCGAGTATGGTCGCCATGGTGGCCAGGTTCTCCCCCGGCCGCCCGGCGACCGGGTCGAATTGGGCGACGGTAAGCCGCGACCGCCTCCCTCCAGGCAGCCTGGTCAACAGCACAGGCTGCCAGAGGTACGGGTTGGTGATCACCGCGTGGTATTCTTCCGGCCTCCTGGCGCCGAGCAGGTCGCCGAAGCCGGGCACGTTCTTGTCCCTCGTGGCTCGAATCGAGATCTCGCCGGTGACCACGGCGTCCCCTCGCTCGACCGTCGCCATGACCTCGCCACGGGGACCGATGATGGAACTGCCGCCGCCAAACCTTATCCCGCGCTCCTCGCCCCACCTGTCGGCCGCCAGGAAGTACACGCCGTTCTCCAGGGCGCGAGCGCGCCACGATTTCGCCGGCGTCTTCGTGACCCAGTTGGTCGGGAAGCATATCACGTCGGCTCCCTTCAGGGCCGGCACCCTGCCCGACTCGAAGAAATCCGCGTCCATGCAGATGATCATAGCCAGCCGCCCGAGTGGCGTATCGAACACCGGGAAGCCCAGGTCGCCGTCTTTTGCCCAGAGCGTCTCGTCGACGAACGAGTGCACCTTCCGGAATTTCCCCGCCACCTCACCGTCGGGCCCAATTAGCGCTGCGGCGTTGTAGTACACGCCTGTCGCGGGGTCTACCTCGGGAAGGGAGATGACGACGTACATCGAGTACCGCCGCGCGATCTCGCCGAACACCGCGGTCGCCGGGCCGGGGACCGGCTCGACGTAGGGCGCTATCTCCTCCCTCGACTTGAAGCAATAGCCGGTCGTACCCATCTCAGGCGTGACGACGAGGCGGGCGCCCTTCTCTCCGGCCTCCTCGACCAGCCGGCCGAGTCGACGGATGTTCTCTTCCTTTTCGAACAGCGTGGGCTCGAATTGCACCACGGCCGCCTTGTACGTGGGCAACAAAGTCATCTGAAGGCACCCCCTGGTCTCGCGCCCGCCTTGCGCGCGCTCACTGGCAACAGCCGGTTACATAGGTTCGTGGGGAGCATCCTTTACTTCCTGCCTCTGTTTCCTGCCTGCGGCGGGAATGTCGTACCCGCGGAGAGAATTAGAATAAACCTGAGCCGGCGCTGCGGGATGTTCTCGATGAATCGGTGTCCGGAGCGCGGCGCCGCAGCGTCTCGCCCGGCTCGTTTGGAGGCAGCGGAGTGGCTGGTGAAAAGGGACCTCCCGGACGTGTCATAAGCGTGCTACAGCTTGGTTTCGTCTTCATCGCCAACGTCCTGGTTTTCACCTGGATAGGCGCCCGCATTGACGCGGCCCTCAGCAAGCGGGGTCTTTTCACTGCGCTGTTCATCATTTTCGGGGTGGTCACGAGCTTCGTGATCTCGGGTATAGCCCTCGCTGGCATAGCCCGCCGGCACAAGGAATAATCCGCGGGCCGGCCGGGATACCCGGGCCGGCCCGCATTTTCGATGCGTCGAACAGGCGGGTTTACTTCAACTCCGACAGGAGCTTCTCCAGTTCGCCCGCCTTCATCGAGTAGTTGTGCTTCTCCTCGGGGAACACCCCCGCCTGCACTTCTTTTATGTAAGCCTGGAACGCCTCCAGCATTACCGAGCTGATATCGCAGTACTTCTTCACGAATTTCGGCGTAAACCGGTCGAAGAACCCGAGCATGTCGTGAACAATCAGGAGCTGGCCGTGGCAGTATGGCCCCGCGCCGATCGAGATGATGGGGATTGAAGCCCGCTCGGTGATTACCTTGCCGACCTCCGGCGGGATTGCCTCAAGCAAAATTGCGAATGCGCCGGCCTCCTCGAGGACCTTCGCGTCATCGATAACCTTTCTCGCGGCCACGGCGTCCCGGCCTTGCGACTTGAAACCCCCGAGCATGGCCAGTGACTGGGGCGTCAGGCCGAGGTGGCCCATTACCGGGATCGTCGCCTTCGTGAGCGCCCGTATGACTTCGGCCACGTTCGACCCGCCCTCGAGCTTGACGGCGTCACAGCCGGCCTCCTGCATGAACCTGCCTGCGTTCCTGACGGCTTCCTGCACCGAAATCTGGTAGGTCATGTAGGGCATGTCTCCGATGAGGAAGGCGCCGGGCGCGCCCCTGCGCACCGCCTGCGTGTGCGGGATCATCACGTCCATGGTGACGGGCAGGGTGGTCTCGTAACCGAGCACCGTCATTCCCAGGGAATCGCCCACCAGGATGATATCCACGCCCGCTTTCTCCTCGAGAAGCGCAGTGGGGTAATCGTAGCACGTTAGCATCGTGATCTTGTCGCCCTTGCGCATCTTCTCGTACAATGCCGGGATCGTTACCTTGTCTCTCGCCACAGAGATCGCCCCCTGCCCTGAGTTAGCTATCGCCCCGCCATGCTCCCCGGCCACACGGTCACGCCCGCGCGAAAAGCCACGTGCGCGAACGACAGGTTGCCGTCGAGAAACGCCTCCGCGATAGCCTGGATGGTAGTCTCCTTCGCGGGCGACTGCTTGAGGGCCAGCGCCCGGAGCACGCCCATCGAGCGGCCGGGTCCGACCTCGACCGCCCCGACTATCCTGCCGTCTCTAATTACGACGCGCCTCCATCCCGGACCTCTTCGCCGCGCCACTACGCGGTCACCGCCGGCGCCGCGCGCGTCCCCGAATGACGACACGCAGAACCCCCCGAACCTGAAGGAGTTGGATGCCACCCCTCCCCCGTACTCCATGCACGCTCCCGCCATGTTCTCACCGGCCACTTTTCCCTGCTCCACGGCGGTCGTCCAGAGGGCGTTGACGGCGCTCCGGCCCCTGAGAGGGTCGAACGCCTCGCAGGCGTCGCCGGCCGCGTAGATGCCGTCGACGGAGGTCCTCAGGGACTTATCGACAATTATACCGCGATTTACGCTAATTGGAAGCCCTCTGACGGGCGATGTGTTCGGGCGGACGCCCCTCCCCACTATCACGGTCCGCGCTTCCAGCGATCTCCCTGAACGCAGCGACACCCCCTCGACCCTGCCGTCTCCGCGGAACGCGACCACGTCATCGCCTATGCGGAACCGGACGCCCGCCCGCTCGAGGTTCTCCTGCACGATTCCAGCAGCCTCCGCGTCAAGCACCTGCGACAGAATGGACTCGGAGGCCGCTACAACCGTCACCGGTATGCGCAGCGCGGCGAGGGCCTCCGCAGCCTTCAGGCCGACCATGCCGCCGCCAATCACGACTGCAGGCGCACCTGCACAGGCGTCGCCCGCGCCGCCCTGGCCATCCTTACCACGCGGCCCGGTGACCCACCGGCGGATACCGACCGCGTCGTCCAGGGTCCTCAGGGTGAACACCCCCGGGAGGCGGACGCCGGGCACATCCGGCACCACCGGGGAGGCGCCGGTTGCGACGAGCAGCCGGCTGTACGGGATCTCGCCGTGGGCGTGAGTGACCACGACCCCACGCCCCGGGTCGATCCCCACGACCGTCGCCCCCAGGATCGTCCGTACTCCGGGTCCGGTACAGGGCGCCAGGAACACCAGGTTGTAGTCCACCTTCCCCGCGACGTAGTACGAGGTCAGTACCCGCGAGTAGAACGGGTGATTCTCTGACGATATCATCGTGACATCCGCGCCGGGCAACCTCCGTAGGATTGCGCGCGCGGCCGCGTTGCCGGCCGCCCCGTTCCCGATTATCACGAAGCGCACCCCGCCGCCCCCTTCAACCGCCCGCCACGGGCGGGATCAGTGTTATGGTGTCGCCGGGCGTGACCCTGGTCGCCAGACCGTCCAGGAACTCCACGTTCCTTCCGTTGAGCAGGATCGTCACGCCCGCCAGGTCGCTGTGGAATTGGGGGCCCGCCATGGCTTTGAGACGTTCGATCACCTCGCCGGCTGTTGCGGGCCCATCCTGGATCCTGACGCTGCCCCCTCCGAACGACCGTGCGAGTGAGGCGAAAAGCAGGACTTCCACCATTACTCAATCCCGAGTCTCGCGAGGGTCTCCGGAGCGGGCTCTCCACTCTCGGTCCATCCCCTCACCTTGTAATACTCGCCCAGCATGTCACTCAACCTGTTAACCCGGCCCTTCGCCGGTCCGTCCGGCATCGGCTCGTTCAGGAGCCGCGGGGCCAGCGTATCATCCGCGGCTGTGAACCCCGCCTTGATGTTGAACAGCCTCTCGAGGTTCCAGATCCTCTCGCCGCATTCAATGGCACTCTCGGTGGTGTAGTCCACGCCGGTCGCTTCTTTCAGCATTGCCGCCACCTCGGGCGCGCCAAGGGCGAACGTGCTGAACAGGCATATACCCGAGGAGTCGACCAGGGCCGTGATATCCTGGAAAGCCTTGGTCCAACCCCCCTTGCCCTCGACAGTGAACGGGTCCAGCTTCTCCGGCACCCCTAGTACTTCGGCGGAAATCATGTATCCGCGGACGTGGCAGCCGCCGCGGTTGGACGTGGCGTAGTTCAACCCTATGCCCTGTATAGCGCGCGGGTCGTACGCCGGGTATTCCTGTTTCTTCGAGGACATGGAAAGCTCAGGGTGACCGAATTCAGTTGCAAGCCTGTACGAGCCCTCCGCCAGGAGGTTCCCCACACCTTCCCTGTAACCCGTCTTCCTGACCGCCTCGACAAGTACGTCCGGGTCACCGAACCTGAGCTCCAGGTCCGAGGCCGACGCCGGCATGTACCCCTTCTCGTACAGCTCCATAGCGCACGCCAGGGTGGCGCCCATGGTTATTGGATCGAGCCCGAGCTCGTTGCAGATGTAGTTCGCCCTGGCCACAGCCTCAAGGTTATCGATGCCGCAATCCGCGCCGAGCGCCCACGCGGCCTCGTACTCCGGCCCTTCGCCGCTTGACTTGTACTTCCCCTTCTTGACCTCGCTCGGCCTGCCGCACGCCATCGGGCACCCGAAGCACGCCTTCTTCCTGACGAGGAGTGTGCCGGCGAGCGTCTCGCCGCTGATCTTGCCGGCGCCCTCGAACACGCCCGCCTGGAAGTTGCGGGTCGGGAAAGCGCCGTGAGCGTTGATCACGTTCACCAGCACCGCTGTCCCGTAGCTGGGGAGCCCGGCCGCGGTCACACCGCTGGTCTTGATCTTGTTTTTGAAAATGTCCAGTACGAGGTCCCTGAACGCGTCCTTGTTCGCGACCCTCACACCCCCGGTGCCACGCACCGCCACCGCCTTCAGGTTCTTGGAGCCCATTACCGCACCCACCCCGGAACGGCCCGCGGCACGGGTCTTGTCGTTGACGATGCCGGCAAACTTCACGAGATTCTCGCCCGCCGGCCCGATGCACGCCACCTTGGCGTCGGGGTCGGTCTCGACGCGGATCAGGTCCTCGGTTTCGTTGGTCGTCTTCCCCCAGAGCTTCCCGGCGCAACGCAACTCGGCCTTGCCGTCATTGATCCAGAGGTAGACGGGGTCTTTGGCCTTGCCTTCGACGATTACCGCGTCATACCCGGCGAACTTCAGCTCGGGTCCCCAGTACCCACCGGAGTTGGAGGCCGCGATGGCGCCGGTCAGCGGACCCTTGGTTATCACGTTGTAGCGCCCGCTCGATATCGCGGCCGTCCCCGTGAGCGGGCCGGTCGCGAATATGAGCTTGTTCGCGGGGCTGAGCGGGTCGACCTGCGGGTCCACTTCCTTGAACATGATGTGGGTCCCCAGCCCGCGAGCGCCGATGTAGTTCTGGGCCCGTTTCGGGCAGAGACTCTCATCCTTCAGAGTCCCGTCCCCTAGGTTCACCCTCAGGATCTTGCCTACCCAGGCGTACATCAGACCCTCACCTCCTTGAGAGCATCCCTGAGCTTGAGCGCGACGCCCCGCCGCTTCTCGAGGTTGATCGCGTCGGCGCCGGCGTACTCGATCGCGCCCCACGGGCAGAACAGGGCGCACTCGGGCTCACCATCGCAGAGCTCGCACTTGAACACGGTCTCGTCCGCCGCTGAGTAGGACATCGCCCCGAACGGGCAGGCCGCCACGCACATCCGGCAGCCGATGCACCGGTTGGAGTCGAGCTCGACGGCGCCGGTGACCTCGTTGTGCGACAGCGCGCCTGCGGGGCATACCTCGGCGCAGACCGGCTCGTCGCACTGCTGGCAGGTCACGGGCATGTAGAAGAAATCATCGGGGAATGCTGCGACGTTGACTCGCGCCTTGACGGGGTTGAATTCGCCGGCGTGCTTCAGTGAGCACACCAGCTCGCACCTGCGGCACATGGTGCATTTTTCGTGGTTGACCATCAGGACCTTTTTCAACACTCACCCTCCTCTCGGATAACCAGGAATCCTGAAACGTGGGGCCTGGAACACTGGGGAACCGGCACGGACACAGGGGTACCGTAACTCGAACCCTGGCACAGGCTGAGCTATGACTAGATAGATGTAGCGGCGAATTAAGCGCACATATTGAGTGGGAGCGAGTAGAGTCAATGCGAATTATGGTAGTACTTTCAATTAATGGCTATTCAACAACAGCCTGCCAAGATCCTTCAGCCAGCAAACGGGTCAAACCGCCCTTTCGGGGGAAGGCCCAGCCTCTCCAGCACACGCGAATTGGGATGGCCGGAGGTTGTGTCCCAGTCTCGCACGGCGTAGTAATCGTCCACGAGTCTCGCGATGTCGCAGACGCGTCCGGCGGACGCCCCGCCCGGCAGCGGGTCGTGCGTGAACCTCTCGGGAAGAGTATCATCCGCGGGGTCAAGGCCGTCCTCGAGGTTCATCAGCCTTTCCAGGTTGTTGATCCGTTCTCCCACTGTTCGCAGGTCCTCGGCAGGCAGCGACACCCGCGACACACCCAGCCACTGGCCCTGGGCGTCCGGGAACGCCGAGCCGTCCCTGAAGATAAACTTGCATACTCCCAGGCTGTCGGAGACAGCCCTCATGTCCTCGAAGAACGCGACTTCGGAGCCCCTTCCGGCGAGCGTGCCGCGTTCCACCAGCGTAGGCACGCCTGCCACCTGCAGGCCCTCGTCAACGGTCAAGGAACCAGTCTCGGCCACCGGGAAGGCGCGCATGTGGCATCCCCCGCGGCTCGACACGGCGTAGCCCAGGCCCCACGAGGGATACGCCCTGGGGTCGGTGGCGGGGGTCTCCAATCCCTTTACATGAAGGGCAAACCTGTGTGAGTCGCCGCCTATCACCCTGGAAGCGCCGTGCACCCCGAGTCCGAGGATCGCCCCGATCCCTTCTCTCCTGGCTATCAGGGGTATGGCATCGAGCATCGCCTTTCCGTCGCCAAACCTGAGGTCAGGTTGACCAGGGCCGAGAATGTGATCGAGTAGTCGCCTTTCGCGGCACTCCATTCCAAACGATAGTACTCCACCGAGCGAGATCATTTCGAGGCCCATTCGATTGGCCAGGGCGTGGGCCGCGAGCACGGCGGCCATGTCCTCTACTCCACACCTTGCGCCATACTCCTTCACGGTGGACGCCGAAGCCGCCTCCCCTGTTACCCCCGCATACTCCCCGGTCTTTATCTCGAAAGTGTTACTGCACGGCAGCGGGCAGGCGTAGCAGGCCCTTGACGACGTCTTGAACTCCCGTTCGAATACCTCTCCGGAGAGACGGTCCGTCCCAGCGAACTCCCCCGCCAGCCCGTTGCGGACCACCAGGCCCCCTGCCTGGTTGTACTTCCTGAGAGCATTGATGGTCCCCCATCTGGCGTGCGTCTTGAAGTAAGGGGTCTCCCTCAGAACCACGTTGAAACGCGCACAGCGTTCGGAGCGCCTCACCGAGACGGATTCCGGCGGCTCAGCTGCTTCGGTGATGATCCCCTTGAGGTTCTTGCTTCCCAGCACTGCACCCAACCCGCCACGTCCGGCCGCCCTGGCGCCGTCCGCGATTATGTTAGCAAGGGGAACGAGTCTCTCGCCGGCAGGTCCTATGCACGCGAAGGACGCCGCGGCGGATCCACCCCACCGGGCGACGCTTTCGCAGGCCGCTTCAAGCGTGTCCATACCCCACAAATCGTCGCAAGGCACAACTTCAACGCGTGGCCCGGGCGTTTCGCCCGCCGCAATCCTGATCAACACGGGCCGGCTCGCCCTGCCGGTCACTACGAGCGCCCTGACCCCACACCACGCCAGCCGCGCCCCCCAAAGCCCTCCGCCGTTTCCAGCGGAGACGAACCCCGTTGCGGGAGCTTTCGCGGCGACTGCCCAGCGGGCGGATGAAGGGGCGCCTGTGCCTGTGAGCAGGCCGGGCGCGAAAACCACGGGATTCATGGGATCGAACGGGCCGGCCGGGCGCGGGCCCATCGATGCTATCAATGCAACTGCCAGGCCTCGCCCGCCGAAGTACTGGTTGAGCATCCACTGTGGAACGGGAGTGCGGGTTACAGTGTTGCGACTGAGGTTAACGGCGATTATCACGGGCCTCGACTCCGTTTGTTAGAGTGTCGTTGTCGAGGTCCTAATTCGCGGGTGCTGCGACAATCACCTCCGGCCGGGGGGCGTCGTCCCCGATCTATCGTCGGCCTTGCCACCTGCAGAAGGTTTCGGGATGAGGCCGAGCTCGCGCAGGCGCCTCGTCATCACGCCGCCGATTCGGCCGCTCTCGGCGGCGGTCAATTCGGCCCAGCCCATCTCGTAGACCTTGTCCATGAGGCCGAGCTCGCCGGCCACCTCGACCTTGAGGTCGTGAAATGGGCTCTTCTTGTTAGCCGGGGTCCTGCGGGCGATCTTATTAGTACCCCGGCGCTCATCACGGGGCCCGGCAACGCGAAAGGCACGACGCCGGCGGTCAGTCATAAGCCCACCTCCAGGGCGTTATGCTGTCCGCCGGCGACGTAGAGTATTCGACCGATCCGCAGGCCTGCGGCTCACTCCTCCAGGCCAGCGCCAGCCCAGCGCCGCCAGCCCGGGGCCGCTGGTCTTACGCCGCGTCGAGCGGTATCTTGGGCGGCGGCTTCAGGATCGCCGAGATGACAACCGACGCCGCCACCACGCACGCCCCCACGATGAAGGGAGCGCTGTATGTACCTGTCACGTCCTTAAGCAGTCCGCCCACGTATGGTCCCGCGAATCCTGCCAGCCCCCACGCCGTGAACAGCAGGCCGTAGTTCGACCCCTGCGACGTCGGGCCGTAATAGCTCAAGCAGGTGGCGGGGAACAGGGTGAACAACGCCCCAAAGTTCCAGCCGATCAGCGCCGCCACCAGCCAGAGCAACATGGCGACCGAGCCGGCGGGGTATAGCACGAGCATGGCGGCAACCTGCAGTCCGAGGTAGATCAGGAATACTGCCCTGGACCCGACTTTGTCCACTATCATGCCGGTGACGATCCTGCTGGCCGCGTTGCAGATGGCGAGGGTGCTGACAGCCCAGCCGGCCTGCATGGCCGACAGACCGGCGTCACGGCCGTGGCCGGCTATGTGGCCGATGACGAGCAAGCCGGCGAACGCACCGCAGAAATAGCTCAGGTACAGCATCCAGAACTGCGCAGTCCTGATAGTCTCTCGGAAGGTGTAATCACGCGTGGCCTTCTGCGAGCCGCCCTTGAGTACAGGGGGGATCCACCCCGCAGGCCTCCAGCCCTTCGGTGGGTTAACCAGTGTAAACGAGGCGAGCACCGACATGACGCCCATAACCGCGCCAACGTACCAGAATACGTAGCGCCAGCCCATGCTGTCGATTATGCTGGTGGCAAGCGGTCCCATGATGAAAGATCCCAGCCCCAGCCCGACTACCGCGCAACCGGTGGCGAGCGCCCGCCTGTCGGGCCACCACTTGGGCGCCGTGGCGATGGGAGGCAGGTAGACCATACCTCCGCCGAACCCCGAAATCAGGCCGTAGGTAAGGTAGAGATGGGCTTTCGTCTGGACGAAGCCGGATGCGACGAACCCGACGCCGAGGATCAGCCCGCCGATAAGGACGACTATCCTCGGGCCATATCTGTCGCTGAACCTTCCGGCGGGGTAAGTCATTAATCCGAAGACGAGGCACGCGAGCGCGTACGCGAGGGCGATTTCCGCCCTGCTCCACCCAAATTCTGCGTTGAGGGGTTTGATGAATACGCTCCATGCATAGAGGAGCATTCCACACGCGGTACTGCTGGCGATTCCACCTAGAAGCGGGAGCCATCTGGGCATGACTGCCCCGGGGACTCGATCCGTCGCCATTCTACATTGCCCTCCTCCTGTTTCATTCTCTTGCGCGACGGGTCGCACCCTTGGGCCACCTGGGCTACGGGACAGTGTGCCGGCTAGAGGCCTTCGGCCCGCCGGCCTGGATGTTCCTCCTGTCGCCCGGCCGTTAGTGCGGCTTGAACTCAGCCGTGACTTTCGCGATGAGCTCCCTGCGTCTTTGGCTGTGCTCGGCGATTACTCTGCAATGGTCTTCAATACACTTGCCCTGGACCCTGGGCCTCCCGGACACCGGTGATTTCGAGCTTCCAGTAACCCATCGTGTAGTAAGGGCTGGCGTGTTCTATCGTCAGATTCTTACGGAAAGGAGGCCCTCCCAACACCAGCGTATGGTACTCTCCCGATTCGCCGCTCGGCGAAAACCCCTCTGCGTTGCCAAGAGCGATCAGTCTCTCGACCGTCTTTCCGTCGAGCACCCTGCCGAGCCATTGCAGGTCGAGCACGCTGCTGTTGATAGCGGTAAGCACGGCCTGGAATCCATTAGCCGCCCATTCTCGGAGCAGGTCGCGGTACGACGCGCCCCACAGGGGGAATTCGGCAGCTGCACCTGCGTCGGCGCAGACCCGTTCTATCCAGTCTCTGTGGTCCTGCAGATCGATGTCTCCGAAAACCCCTCCTGTCACGCCTCGCCGCACCAGGTCCGAGACCGCCCTTTTGAAGTTGATCTCATAGTCCTTCCAACCGGACTCAACGGCTACCAGTTCCAAACCCAGGGATTCGGCTTGCTTCTCCACAGCCGCCAGCGGCACTCCGTGCGCCGATATGTAGCCTCCTTCGTGCACGGTCAGGGCATAACGAACATTCAACCCTTTCCCCCGAGCTTTCCAGTACGCGAGACAGGAGTCCTTTCCTCCGCTCCACGACACAAACCAATCCACGCGAACACCCCCGGGTTTCCTGAACGTCACCGTCGAGCCCTCGAGTCGTCACCAGACACCAGTGCCGGGGAGTTCACCGCAACCCGAGTCACATCCTGCCGTTCAATCACTTTGAGCAGCTACCTCCTTGTTGGCTATCTCAACGCCAACCTGGGTGGCCTTTCGGCCCCCGAGGCTCAACCCTGCTTCAAATCCCCGCGGCCGCGCTCGCTCTCGACGTTGTGAACGTGCACGTGCTCGCCGACCTTGATGTCCCTGGTGGCCTTTCCGATGGACTCGCCGTACTTGACAACATGCTCACCCTTCGCGATGTCCTTGATGGCGAGCTTGTGCCCGAACGGGATGTCGTTCTGGACCACGACCTCGTGGACCGTGTCGCCCACAAACATGCTAACTTTCTGGCCTTTCTTGAGTTCCACTGTCCCCGTAGCGACGTTGTCCCTGGGGTCGATGACGACGGCCTCTTTCTTCATGGGCCACCTCCTCGCAGGCGTTCCTCGGGAATTGTACGCTGCTTATACGAGTATAGCAGGCGGATTGCCATGCAGGCGAGCTGGGTCTTGGGGGCTATGTAAAAAGGAGAGCCGCACGGAGGTGCCAGATAATACAGCAGCTGTGCGGTGTCTCACGAGAGCGCTACACCTCGGCGAGCATACGGACGAAGACAGTGGTGTCCGTCATCACATCGTCCTTTGGTTTCCTTCTCGTCGACCACGACGTACCGCACGGAGGTCAGGGTTTCACCGGACCGCGGAGGGCAGGCACACACCTGCCTGGCTGTGGTTCAGGCCCAGATCTATCAACATCTCGAGCGCCTTCAGCCCCGCGCTCAGGGGTTCGACCACGGGGACATCCAGCCGGGCACGCACGAGGTCTGCCACGGCCACCATGCCGCCGCACCCCAGCACAATGACCTCCGCGCCTCGCTCCTCGACGCACCTCCGCGCCTCGTCGACTATGGCGTCCACCGTCGACTGCGGGTCATCGGCGAGCCTGGCGACGGGGATATCGACTCCCACTGAGGCGGCAAGCCGCGGCAGAAGGCCGAGGGCACTCGCCTGAATCTCACCCCAGGCCCGCGCGTTTCTCCCTACGGATACCACCGCGAAGGTGTGCCCGAGCAGTGCCGCTGCGGCCATGGAAGGTTCGGCGATCCCGAGAACTGGAACCCGCGCCACCTCCCGCGCGGCGTCGACCGCGGGGTCGGCAAAACAGCCGATCAGTACTCCATCGCACGAAGCGCCGCGCTCCTGGACGAGCCTCATAATGTCGCCCTGGGCATCCACAACGTCGGTAAAGCATTCAATCGCCGAGGGGCCGTGTTCGAGGCTAACAACGGTTAGCCGCGTGTCAGGCTCGGCCACCCCCCGCAGGTACGTCTCCAATTCCAGCGTCATGGCCCATCCGGCCACCGGTATCACAATGAGGATGCTTCTCACCAGGCAACCACCTCCCGTCGCGCGCTACCCAATGAACCGGTTCAGTGCATACAGCCCGCGGCTGCTCGTGGATAACCGGAGGCCGGCGACCAGTTCGGCCATCTTGACGGTCACCGCCATGGGCTCGATTACGGGAAACCCGACCCTGTCGGCCAGGCGCCCGGCCGCATACGCCATCCCCGTGCAACCGAGCACGACTACATCGGCGCCGTCCCTCTCCACGGATGCCGTCGCCTGCTCGAACAACACCTCGTGGAACCGCTCCGGATCGGAGTCCAGTTCGAGGGGCGCCCGGTCCACCCAGCGGCACGACGCCAGCTTGTACGAGACCCCGGCAACGCGCGCCTGGCGGTGGACCTTAAGCGAATGCTGCCGGTCGAGGCAGATCACAGAGAACCGCTCCCCAAGCAGGCAGGCCAAGGCCAGGGAGGTCTCCGCAGCGCCGAGTACGGGAACGGGCAAGATCTCCCTGGCGGCGCGGAGCCCCGGATCGGCGAAGCAGTTCAGCACTACGGCGTCGCACTGCTCCCGGTACTTCCGCACCGTCTCGAGTATCGCCGGCTCCGCTGCCGCGACAGACGAAGCGGTCTCCAAAGATGCCGGACCCTTCGAAAGGCTTACCACCTTCACCTGGGTCGAGGGTCTCACGTATCGCTGAAGGTAATCGTAGTCCGAGACGTCCCACCGTGAAGTGGCAACGGGGTTAATCACCAGTATTCTGCTCACGATCATCTCACCTGCCAGTCAGCCCTGACGTAAGCTCTTTGGCCTCCGGATCGACGACCCGGCCGCGGTCGAGCAGCTGCGCGTCGTCAAGCCACACAGACGAATTGAGGCAAATGCCATCACAGTGCGATACGGCGGGAATGCCGTCGGGCGGAACGTCGGCGGCGCTCTGGTAGCCCATCCCCCATTCGGTACAACCCCATACGCGCTCATCCTCGAGAACGTTGCCGGTGAGCCGTGCCCCGGGGTTAAACCCGTAGCACACGTGTGCCAGGCGGAACATGTTCGGGTCGTTCAGCCCCTCCAACCATTTCACGAATGTAATCGCCCCCGGCCCTCCCGCGATGTCGATCACGCGCCCATGTCGCACGGTAAGCCGCACCGGTTCCTTGAGGAGGCCGGCAGGAGGCGTCAGCGAACCGTCGAAAACGATGCTCCCTTCGATGGTGTCGAGCACGGGCGACCAGCCGATCTGTCCCGACAGCATGTGCACCCCGGGCTGGCCGGCTTCACCTATATCGCAGGTCATGGGGTGCATGGGCGAATTGTCGAATTCCACAGCCGTCCCCGCGGGCGTTTCTATGCACATGTGGCGCGCCTGCCTGGTGAGGCCGGCGACCCGTCGCAGAAATAGGCTCAGCCGGCTCCTGTCAACGCGGCCTATCGTGCGTATCATCATGTCCGCGTTCATGCCCACGAGACACATGTAGCGCAGGCGCGGGTTGGACGCCATGGCCTTTTCGTACGGCGTGGAATACAGCATCCACTGGTTGTTGAACTCCACCCACACGTCCGCTCCGTTCAAAGCTCCTGCGATCGCGTTAACCGGAAGGTACGGGTCTGCCGCTTTCCCGACTCCTTGCGGCGCCGCGACCAGTGCGACGAGTGGCTTCGCCCCCACGGCGAACGCCGCTCGCGCGGTCGAATTCACCACCCTCATGTCCGACTCGGTGTCCGCCGTAATAACCACCGTCTCGCCGGGCCGTGTCTCGAACATGTCCCGGATCAGAGTCTCCGCCGCGCGGCCGAGCTCGAATTCGTAGAGAGATTGACCGTCCACCTGTACGACCCCCCAAATACCGTCAGTAAGCACCGAGCCGTTGCGGGATGCTAGATCAACCACGCTCCGTCCTCGATGACCGGCCGGCCGTCGATGTACAGCGTGGGGTCTCTCAACACGAAATCCTCATGCATGCCGGCCGTCACCTTGCCACCCATGTGGCTGTTGTCCCCGATCGCAACGTGGACTGTGCCCTTGATCTTCTCTGCCTCCAGCACGTTGTCCGGCCGCCGCGCGTTGGGGTTGGTGCCTATCCCCAGCTCGGCGAGGTTCCTCCTCCCCATGAGCGCCGGTGAGTCGGCATCGAGGTCCAGAAGCCCGCGGAACTCATCGCCTATCCGGCCGCCGCCCTCAATCGCCACAACCAGGCCGTCCCTGAAAGATATCGCCATGTCCTCCCGAAGGCCTGGATGCCACCCTTTCTCAATGACCACACGACCGTTCGCGGTCCCTTCCAGCGGCGCTATGAAGGCCTCTCCAGCGGGCAGGTTGCCCCAGGCCCCCGGGTGATTCAGGGCCCCGGTGTCGGCTTCGCCCTTGCGGCCTTCGAGGCTCATCTGCAGCCGGGTTCCCGCCGGCGTGGTGAGCAGCACGGCTGACCCCCGCGTCAGTGCGGACGCAAAGAGCTCGGATCCGGAGCGGATGGCCTCCACGCCGGCGGAGACCGGTCCGCCGGGGAGAAGCATCCCTGGCTCAATCGACGGCATGCTGGCCAGCCTCTTACCCGAGCGGGTGGCGATTTCCCTCGCATCCGTGTGGCTAAGCGAGAAGGTGGTGACAGCGAGCACGACGTCCGCAGACCTCATGGCCCCGGCCACCTCCGCCGGCGGCTCCTGGCCATTCCGCCCCGTGCACGCATAGGTAAGAAGATCGACCACGCACCCGGGAAAAGCCTCCCGCCCGATATCGGCAACGATCCTGGCCAGCATGCTTCTTGTGCTCATGTCGGCGAGGAGAGCGAGGGGCATACGGCGCCAGTCGGTCACCGCGGGAACATCGTTGACGACCAGGACCCGTTCACCCCGCTTGAGCCCCATGTTGTCCCCCAGGATCTGAACCACGGCGGGGGCAATCGCCTCTCTATCGATCACCTCGTACCCTCCTTACCTCGACCGAACCTTACCTCGACGGGGGTGTATTTCACGCCGAGCCCCAGGTACGCGGGGCCCAGCACGCGCAGGCCCGCCGGCGTCCGCCAGGCCTCCGGGGCCGGCATCACCACCACGGCAAGCCGCGTCCCTTTCCGAATAACGGGGTTAAGCAGGGGCTGGCCGGATTCTCGCTCGAGCAGTGTGATGAGGTCCGGCACCGTCACCGCGATTTCGCCATCCAGCCAGGCTGCCATGTGTTCGTTCCGGTAATTCACGCGGCATTCCCGGCCATGGAACTGATCGCGCCCGTCGACGAAGACGTCGCCCTCAGTCACGCCGTTGCGGTCCTCCCAGCGGGAATCCTCGCGCACCACGCCCTCGAAGATTACCGCCCCGCACCCCTCTTCGGCCACCGCCGGAACCGGGTCACGGCCCTTTTCACGCGCTTCCCGCAGAGCCCTGCCGATCCTCTCTGCATGGCTTATGGCACGTGGAATGACGGCCGTCTTGAGCCTGGCGCCGGTGACCGGATGGTCGCAAACTCCCGCACGGCCGCCGCTGAGAACCGCGACGGAGCGCGCCAGCGCCTCGGCGCGGATGTCGTTCGGGACACGGCGCACCACCATGACCTCGCCGTAGCGAGTCGCCACGGCGAACGGAGCGATGCTCACTCCGCTCAGGCTCAGCGTGGAATGTATGAGCTCGGGGACCGAACGTCCCGCGGGATCCGCATCTATCAGGGGTAACCCCCGTTCGGCGGCAACCGCCATGGCCACGGCGGTATTTCCCCCGCCCAATTCCGTGGAAAGCACGCCGTAGAATCTGCTGCCCACGGCCTCCTCGAGCGCCTGGAACGCCACGGCAGGCTCACTCTGGCAAACCGGTTCCAGGCCAGCCGCCGACGGATCGAGGCTGCGGGTACCCTCGGGTGAGACAGCCCCGCAGTAGTAAGGGGAGGCCACGAGCAGGTTGTCCGGCACCTCGGAGAGGTCCGCTAACCGGAGAGTAACGCCCTTTTCCTCGAAATCCTCCACCTGCCGCAAGCCCCGGTCCAATTCCCCGCCGCCCCCACACCCGAGGACAGCGCAACCGAGAAGCACATCGCGCCTGGCCTGTTTGTCGAGAACCTTCATGAGTCTGAATGCCCCCTTCGAACACACGACCGAACTATTGAACCGACGCTCTAATCCACCAGGTGGCAGGCCGCAAGGTGCCCGGGGGTCACCTCCACCAGTTCCGGCTCCAGTCCCCGGCAGATATCGCGCGATTCCTGGCAGCGCGGGTGGAACCGGCAACCACTGGGTAGATGCGCTGGGTTCGGGACGTTGCCTTCCAGGATGATCTGGGGTCGCCCCGTGCTATCCATGGTTGGAATGGCTGCCAGCAGTGCCTTCGTATACGGATGCAGGCAGCCGCTGAAGACCTCGCCGGTGGGCCCTATTTCCACGACACGCCCCGCATACATGACCGCAATTCGCTGCGACAGATATTGCACCACGCCGAGGTCGTGGGAGATCAGCACGTACGTGAGCCCCATCCTCTCCTGCAGGTCGCGCAACAGGTTGAGGATCTGCGCCTGGGATAGCGTATCGATTGCCGACGTGGGCTCGTCCAGGACGACCAGTTTCGGGTGCAAAGCCAGCGCGCGTGCGATCGCCAGCCGCTGCCTCTGCCCACCCGAGAACTCGTGCGGGTACCGCCGCACGTGGTCGGGCTGCAGGCCGACGAGCTCCAGCAAATCGGACACTCTCTCGGAAAGCGCGTGGAACCTTAGTCGCTGGTGTACCGAGACCGGTTCGCCAACGATATCGCGCACCATCAGGCGCGGGTTGAGCGACCAGTACGGATCCTGGTAGACGATCTGCATGTCTTTCCTCATCTGGCCCAGTTCGGCCTCGGTGAGGGACATCATGTCCCGCCCCTCGAACCGGATGGAGCCCGTGGTTGGGCGAGCGATCCGCAGCACGACCCGCATGAGCGTGGTCTTACCGCAGCCGGACTCGCCGACAACCCCGAACGCTTCTCCTCGACGCACGTCGAACGACACGCCGTCGACCGCCTTGATCCAGCCCACGGGTCTGGACAGCAGCCCCGCCCTGATCGGGAAATGCTTCTTGACGTCCCTGATCTCGAGAAGTGCATCCTCCATCGTCAGCCCTCCTCTCAACCCGCCAGGTGGCAGGCCACGAGCCGACCGGGGCCGGCCTCCCGTAGCTGCGGTCTTTCGGACTCGCACAAGGGAACGACCTGCGGGCATCGCGGGCGGAACGAGCAGCCCGGTGGAATGCGCAGAGGGTCGGGCGGGAAGCCCTCCGTGACCGCCAGCCTCCCGGATCTCATCTCCGCGCGCGGCAGCGCTGCGAGCAGCGCCCTGGTGTACGGGTGCGCCGGGCGCTGGAATACATCCCCGGCAGCCCCCACCTCTACGATCCGTCCCGCGTACATCACTCCAACGCGGCTACACATCTGGGCGAGAACGCCGAGGTTGTTCGCGATGAACAGCACCGTCATACCGGTGTCCCGCTTTATCTCGTTGAGAAGATTGAGGATGCCGGCCTGGATGGTCACATCGAGCCCCCTAGTCGGTTCGTCGGCGATCAGCAGTTCGGCCCCGCATGACAGGCCCATGGCTATCATCACTCGCTGGCGCATGCCCCCCGATAGTTCGTGCGGGTACTTCGCGAGGATCCCTCCGGGATCAGGAAGCCTCACAACCTCCAAGACCTGTGCGGCCTTTTCCTCGGCCTCGCGCCTGGAGAGACGGTGGTGGGTCCGGATTACCCTGATCACCTGCTGGCCGACGGTGAACACCGGGTTCAGAGACGACATCGGGTCCTGGAATATCATCGACGTCTTGCGACCCCTGATCCGTCTCAGTTCCTCTTCCCTCATGGCCAGCAGGTCCTGCCCACGCAGGAGTATCCGCCCGCCCGCTATCACGCCCGGCGGGGAGGGGACCAGCCGGAAGATGGACAGCGCCACCACTGTCTTGCCGGCCCCGCTCTCGCCGGCCAGGCCGAAGGTCTCGCCCTCCGCAACGGAGAGGTGTTCCAGGTCGACGACCTGGGCCAGGCCCTCGCGGGTTTGAAACTGCACTTTGAGGTCGCTTATCTCGAGCAGCGGCTGTCTCTCGGCAACAGCTGTCATGATTTCCACCACCTCAGGCCCGCCTGGCCTTGGGGTCCAGAATCTCCCTCAACCCGTCACCGAGCAGGTTGAATACCAGCACTGTCACGAAGATCGCGAGTCCGGGGAAGAGCCCGTACCACCAGGCAGTGAAGAAGTAGTTGCGGCTTGTGCTGAGCATGAGTCCCCATTCCGGCGTGGGTGGCTGAGCCCCCAGGCCGAGGAAACTCAGTGCGGCCGCCGTCAGCACGACCGACCCGAAATCCATGGATGCCTGCACGATAATGGGCGCCAGGCTGTTCGGCAGGATGTGGACCATGACGATCCGCGGGTGTGCCGTACCGATGGTCTGTGCCGCCTCCACGAACGGCCGCTCCCTGACGCTCATGGCCTGGCTGCGGGCGATGCGCGTGTACCAGGGCCACCACGACAGCGCAATGGCGATCATGGCGTTCGTGAGGCTCGGACCCAGGAACGCCGCAATCGCGATGGCCAGGAGCAGCGGGGGGAAGCTCAGGAATATGTCCGTGAGCCTCATGATGACCTCGTCCGTCCAGCCGCCCCGGTAGCCCGCTACCAACCCCAGCGGCACGCCGATAAGCAGGGATAGCCCTACCGCCAGCATGCCTATCTGGAGCGATATGCGGGTGCCGTAGAGCACCCGGCTGAGGAGGTCGCGCCCCAGTTCATCAGTTCCCATCCAGTGCCCCGGTCTCGGGGAAAGCAGCTTTGTGGACGGGTGGGCCGTCCCGGCCGCCTGGTCCGGGTACGGGGCGAGCACCGGGGCCAGGATACCGATGAGAACAAGCAAGAGCACGATTACCGTCCCCACGCGGGTGAGCGTGTTCTGCCTGATGAGGTATGCCGCGTATCCCAGGCCATTCAGGCAAGGCTGAACGCACTCCTTTTGCAGGTCCTGCCAGGTACCCGCCATGTTCCTTCCCATGCTCCACCGCCTCCTAGGTCCTCACGCGCGGATCGAGGCTGATTACGATGTCGGCGAACAGGTTCAACAGCACGTAGGTGCAGGCGGCGAATATGGTAATGCCCATTATGGCAGTGTAGTCGAGCGTTATGACCGACAGCGCGGTGTAACTCCCGAGGCCCGGCCAGGTGAAGATGGCCTCGATCAGGAAGGTGTTTACCAGCGAGTATCCAGCCGACAGGGCCAGCACCGTGACTGTGGGGCCGAGGGCGTTCTTGAGCGCCAGCGAGTATACGACCGACGTCTCAGGTATGCCAAACGAGCGCGCCGCCCTTATGTAATCCTCGTTGAGTATTTCGATCAGGGAAGAGCGCACCATCTTCGCCACGAGACCCACGGGGTATGCGGCGAGGGTCACGGCTGGCAATACAAGGTGCCGGAGAGCGCTGGCCAAAGCGGGTTTATTCCCGGTGAGTAAGCAGTCAAGCACGATGAAGCCGGTGACCCTTTGGAGCGGGTGGGTGAGGCGCACCATGGTGTCGAGCTGCCCGCCCAGCGGCAGGAGTCGCAGCTGGCGGAAGAATACGAACTGCAGCGCCATGGCCAGCCAGAACGTAGGCAGCGATACGGAGCCCACCGACATCAGCCGGCACAGATGGTCCGGCCACCTGTCCTTGTGCACCGCTGCGGTTGTTCCAAGGGGCACCCCCACAAACAGGGCGAGGAGCGTACTCACGACGACGAGCTCGAGCGACGCCGGCACGTACGTGGCCAGGTCCTTCAACACCGGCTGGTGGGTACGGATCGATTTGCCCCAGTCGCCCTTCACGATGCCGGTCAGGTAGCGCCAGAACTGAATATGAAGGGGCTTGTCGAGGGCCAGCTCCTTCTCCGCCTGCGCTATCTGTTCCGCCGTGGCGTGCGGCCCCACCCAGCGCGCGGCCGGGTCAGACGGCACCGCCCTCGCGAGGAGGAAAGTGACAGTGCACACTCCTGCAAGCACGACCACGCCCATTAACACTCGCCTGACGCAATACGTCCACAAACGGCCATCCCTCCACGAAAGCGTCTGCCACAGGCCACAGCCTAAGTGCAACAGGTCACATCACAGGCCTGCACTGGGAGTGCGGTAGGGGCGGGTCGCCCGCCCCTACCTGTTGTGCTGTTCACTCCCGGTAAGCGTCGTAGAAGAACAGCACGTGCGGGTACGCAGGGTTGTCACGCACCCCTTTCAGGTTCGCGATCTTCGGCCGCACGTACTGGAGGTCCGCTACCCACGCTGCAGGAGCGTCCTCGATCAGGGTCTTCTGAGCCTGGCTGTACAGCGAGATCGCCTTCGCGCGATCGGCGCCTGCAACACTGTTGGCCTCGTCGATAAGCCGGTCGAACTCGCGGCTCTTGTAGTAGGAGAGGTTGAACACTATCTCTTTCTCCGAGTGGAATACCGCGTTCAAGAAGCTGTATGGGTCGGCCAAGTCGGGCCACCAGTAGAACAGGAAGATGTCCTGCCTGTCCTTCGGCTGCTTTGCCTTGCCCATCTCCCACTGGGCATCCCACGGCATACCGCGGATGTCCATCTGGATGTTGAGCTTCGCCAGCTCGGATTTCATCAACTCGGCAACCTGGCGCTCCTTTTCGTCGCCGCCCACGTACGTCAGGACGATCTTGAAGCCGCCGTTCGGATACCCCGCCTTCGCCAGCAGCGACTTAGCCTTCTCCAGGTCATAGGCATACTGCGGCAGACTGTCGTCGTGCCCCCAGAGCCCTTGGGGGACCGCACCCTTCGATTGTGTGGCGTAGCCGTGGAACACGTGCTTCACGATGTCGTCGTATGGGATGGCGTACGATATGGCCTGGCGAACCAGTTTGTTGTTGAGGGGAGGCTTATCCATGTTGAAGAGTGCCATCAGCATCTGATAGCTGGGAGTCGTCAGGATCTCGATCTTGGGGTTGTTTGCGAGCGCCCCGATGTCCTCGAACGGCATCTCGTTGCAGTAGTCGGCCTGGCCGGATTCGAGCATCTGCCTGCGGGTGGAAGGCTCGGGCACCATCTTGATGATTGCCTTGTCGAGGTGGTTGCCGCTCCATCCTCGCCAGTAATCGTTGAACCTGGTCATGACGACCTCGTCACCGCGTTTCCAGCTCTCGACCTTGTACGGTCCGGTCCCGCAAGTGTTGCCCTGGCCGAACCAGTCTGTCCCAAACTCTTTCGCATGCTTTGGGCAGTACACGAAGGCCGAGTAGCCGGCAGCCGCGATGAAGTCGAGGGGCGCGGGCACCTTCAGGTGGAATTCCACGGTGTTTTCATCGGGGGTCTTGATCTCCTTTACCTGGCTCCATATGAACGAAGCGCCTTTGCCGCGTTGAATCGTGCGGTCTATCGAGTACTTTACGGCGGCAGCGTTCATCGGCTCACCGCAATGGAACTTGACCCCTTTCCGAAGATTGAACGTCCATACGAGGCCGTCCTTGGATACCTGGTAGTTCTCCGCCAGCACCGGGACGAACTTCTTGGTAGCCGGGTCGAACTGGATCAACTGCTCGTAGGCGTTGTTCATCACGATGATCTCGTTGGAGAACACGTCCGCCGGATCCCAGAAGATGACCGGTTCACTGTGGTACGCATAGACGGCGATCTGCGGCACCTTGGGGGCTACGGCAGGGGTTTTCGGTTCTTCCGCCGGCTTCTTCGGCTCCCCGGCAGGCTTGTCACTCCCTCCACAACCGCCCAGTCCCAAGACAATGGCCAGGACCAGCAACGACGCCAGAATACGAACCGCCGGTCGTCTCCAAACTGGCCGCTCCATTTTGTCTATCCCCCTCCGCCCAGGAAGTGTAATCAGGCTAGACACAATATTGGAGCGGCGCCTGCGACCTCCTTTGTTGCTGCCGACAATAATGGGGCTGCCGTTTGTGGAGATCTCTAACGGCGGTCCGGTATTCTGTCAATGGCCGGCGGCGTCCAGCAGCCGTCCGATCTTGAGGCATATCTCGATCTCAAAACGCCTCGGCCCCTGGCACGGGTCGTACCCGAGGATGGTCGTTACCCTCTTCAACCTGTACCTGACGGTGTTCTCGTGGACTGCGAGCTTGAGCGCGGCCTCCCTTGTGTTGCCGCACTCGAACACGGCCTCGAGTGTATGGATGAGTCCAGGCCCATCCGCGCCGGAGGTCTCCACCTTGCCGAGCACGCGGTCGTATTCGCGGCGCAGTTCTCCCACAGATCTGTCGGCGAGAAACCGGTACACTCCGAGGTCGGCGTATTTGACGGTGCGGCCATCGCCGAACAGCCACCTGCCCATTTTGAGGGCCTTGCAGGCGGTGTGGTAGCTGTCGGCTATCTCGGGCGCCTTCGCTCGCGGGTCACCTACCCCGGCCGAGACCGCGCGCCCGCCCATTTCCGCAGCCATCGTGGAACGCAGTGTCTCGCCGAGGCTCGCCCCGTATTCCAGGACCTGCTCATTGTCCCACTGCCCACCGCGCGCGAACCCTACCAGCACAACCACCTGGCAGTCGCGGACCATCAGGTAGCTCTCGGGCGACAGCTGTCGCAGGCGCGTGCCCACTCTCTTGACAGCACGCTCGAAAGACTCCCGGTCGGGCCCCGGAAGCCAGTACTCAGGCCCATTCCCGTTCGACTGCCGCGACGCGCCGGCGTCCAGCACGACCGCAACCCGTTTGCTCCTGAGCTCGAGTTTGAGCCCATCAGCCCGCGGCAGTAGTTCCTCCTCGCTGCGAAACGCCCCCTGGAACACCTCCTCGAGCAGGTCTCTTTTCAGCCCCTCTTCCGCGTCCTGGATAGTAAGCCGCCGGATTAGGTCCAGGGCTGCCACGACGCTGGCATGTTCCAGCGCGAGAAGTTGCCACGGCTCATGAGGGCTCCCGAGCGAGTAGCTGATCACCGCTCCCCTGGGATGCCCACGTACCAGGACTGGAACGACGACCTCCTCCACGGTAACGTCCCTGCTCCCACCGCACTTGAATGCGGTCACAGACGGAGTGAAGTCGCGGAGCGCGTGAAGGCGGGCCTCCCCCTGGACCTTCCAAAATGCCTGCCAGGACCTTGTCTGCGTGGCGGGGATCTCCACAACCACGTCGCCTTCATCCTCGCCCACCACGACCACCGCCATCCCCGTAGAATTGGCGAACGAGCGGAAGACCCGCCTGAGGTCAGTCCCGACGAGGAACATATCCATCAGATGCCTGCGCAACTCGTCAGCACGGCGAAAGACCATGAAGTGCCTGTCGAGTATCGCCTCCATCAGGGGCCCGACCACGTCCATGTGGCCCAGGTCCGGAGGGAGCTCGAACAGGGGAAAATCCTCCTCGTCGGCCGCGGCAATGGCTGCGTTGGGGACGCTTATGAAGCATTCACCCGTGAACACTCCCAGGCCAGCGCTTCCCTTGCGTTTGAGCAGGCGGATAAGGAAGGGCAAGGATCCCGGTGAATCGCGAAAGGCATACAGGGATGAAACCATGAAAAGGCCGGGGCGTATCCAGCGCTCCACATTGGGGATTTCGAGTACGTCCACCCAGCTGACGGTCCCGCTCATCCCCCGGCGCCCCGCAACCAGGCGGCCTCGCTTTAACCCGCCGATGTTCGCCGCTTCTGCCAACGGTATGCCGATATCACGAACCAATCCCCGGGCCTCCGCTCAAAGGAGTGTTTGCATAATTCGACGTTTTCTGTGCCCTTTGGGGAGAGGGTTCGACTTTCCAGGACCTGGTCCCTCCTGGCCAATCTCGCGCAAACCGCTAATTATGCCGTCGGACACCGTACCCTTCAATAACCCCCGCGGATTCCCGACCGCGACGATTCTCTCGCCAACCTTGAGCTGGCTGGAATCGCCCAGCTCCGCCGGCTCAAGCGGTTCTCTTGACTTCAGCAACGCGAGGTCCAGCGGGTCATCCTTCCCAACGATTCCGTCCACGAAGAACCGGGTGTTCTTGTAGTCCGTCACGGCTATGTAAGCCGCGCCCTGGATCACATGGGCGTTTGTGAGAATCAGGTCTCTGCCAACGGCCACTCCGCTGCGCCCGCGCCACAATCTAGGACCTGCTAGGACCTGCCCAGCCATGTGGCCAGGCCCAGCAGGAACAGGCATCCGGCGATTATCGTGATCCCTATCGGGACGGGGTCGGTCTGTCTGGTGATTATCCAGCCGACCACCGCGAACACCACGACCGCCATACACATGAACGCGTACCTGGCGATCTTCTCGTCCTTCCTCAAGAATCCGCTCCCGCCTTTCTTTCGCAACACAGTACCCGGATCCGGCAAGACAGTGTCGGTTACCCACAATGACATAAGTAGAGACAAAGGTGCTGCCAAGGATGCAGCCGAAGATGCCGTCGCCGGTGCTGTTGCTGGCGTTACGGGGATGCCCGCCGCGTTGACATATTCCGGGGTATCGTTCAAGGTGAGGGGTCAGGATTCCTGCCAGGCGCGGGCGCCACAGCGGCGGGAAGTTGCCTGTCTTTCCAGTTCCACCACTTGAGAAGCTCGGGATCGTGCTCAGACCGGGAGGCGTAGTACACGGCAGCGCGGAATACAACCGTGACGGTATCCGGCTCATGACTCGGACAACATCATTTCAGGCTATCTGGGTCCTCGAGGAGCGCCTTGACCCGTCCGAGAAAACGAGCGGCCACCGCGCCATCGACCACCCTGTGGTCGAACGCCAGAGTCAAACTCATGGACTGCTCTTCCTCAAGTGCCCCGTTGCGCACGACGGGTTCGGGTCGAATCTCGCCCACGGCAAGGATGGCGCACTCCGGCTGGTTGATGATCGGCCCGAACGACTCTACGCCGAACATCCCCAGGTTGCTCACGGTGAAGGTGCCACCTGAGATGTCATCCGGATCGAGGCTTCCAGCCCGCGCAGCCTGAACGAGCCGCCTCGACTCCCGGGCGATCTCTCGCAGCGACTTCGCGCCGGCACCCTTGATCACGGGGACGATGAGCCCGTCCTCGAGCGCCACAGCGATACCCACATTCACAGCGGGGTGGAGCAATATGGCGTCACCGTCAAACGACGAATTGAGCACGGGGTACTCTGACAGGGCCCGCGCGGTAAAGAACACTACTAAGTCGTTCACCGAGACCCTCTCACCGTCCGGACACGACGAGTTGACGGCGGCCCTGAATCGAAGGGCGTTTTCCATGTTCACCTTCACGGTGACCCACGAGTGCGGGACCGTCGTCCAGCTCTTCACCATGCGCTCGGCTATTGTCCGCCTCATGACCCCGAGGACTTCGCGGCGCGCCGGCGTCCCTACGTCGCCTTGCCCTCCGAGCGCGTCTTCCGGCGTCACCGGCGCTGCCCCGGCCACATCGGATGTGACCTGCGTACTGCCTGAGGCCACATCCTCCAGGTACCCGATTAACGACGCAACCGGAACAACGGAATCCGGCGGCGACACAATGCGCAACGCCCCATCCGCCGGCGCCTCCACCTCGTTGACGATCTTGTCGGTGGCCACTTCAACCACCGGCTGCCCCTTCCGGATAGTCTGACCGTCCGCCGCCAGCCACTGGACGACACGGCCTTCAGTCATGGTCAAGCCGAGCTTCGGCATGATGATCTCCGTTCGCATCAGTCCATCGCCACCTTTGGGTTATACGCTGAACAGGCCGGATTGCTGCGCCTCGAGCAGCGCCCCGGCGATGTCCACCACGAGAGGGCCTTCGAGCGACAACTCCACTTCGAGACGACCCCCGCCTTTGATCAAACGTTCGCGCTCTCCGTCGAACGCTGCTGCGCACGGCCCGCGTCCTGCGGACACCCGCCCCGCGGGTCCTATTTCAGTCCATCCCGCTATGCGCACTTCCTCGATTAAACCCGGGCCCACCGGCGCCCGGACAGTCGCGCAACAGGGGGCTCCAGGACCGGCGAGGCGCAGGTGGACCGCCCTGGACTCGTAGCGCCCAAATGGCTTGAAACAACCTGCGATAGCCGACAGCCCAATCGCGGCCGGCTCGCCGATGGCGCATATCACGTCCCTGACGTGCCCCATGTCCCACAGCGCCCTGGCCCCAACGAACTGGTCGTCCGTCAGCGCAATGTCAACGAGCGCGAAATCCCCCAGAGTCCCGTCAACGTACAGGAGGAGGCGTTTGGCCCTGCGGTATGCAGTGGACAGGCCGCGTGCGACTGCTCCCGCAGCGATGCCCGCGGTCGTTCCCTCAACCATGGCTGGGAACACGTTGTTAGTCCCCGTCGACACCGGGACCAGGGGGACATCGCCGCAACCCCTGGAGACGGCCCTGCACGTGCCGTCCCCACCCAGTACAACGATGGCTCCACAACCGTTCGAACGCATGATGGATGCAGCGGTGGTGGAATCGGAGCTCCCCTCGCCTATGCGCATTTCGAGAAATCGCACACGGGCGCGCAAACCTCTTCTCCCAATGCCGCCCAGGGCCTTATCCCCGACCCCGAACGTGTCCGGCATAATCAGGACCTCATTCACCCCCGCGGCATCCAGCCCGAGGAGGATCCTCCTGAGGATGTTCGCTTTCTCCAGGTTGTCGAACACCGAACCGTATGCCACAAGGCGCCGGACGTCTTTCCCGGAAGCAGGGTTCGCGATTATCCCAACACGGGCCTCCGATTCCACCACGTCATTCCCCCGGAGCCCCTGCTGCGTCAGGCGGCCATTACCTTGCGGACAGCCCCCGTTATGTCGGCTTTGCCGGGTAGCACGAACTGCTCGAGCACGGGGCTGAACGGCACCGGTACCGCCTTCGCTCCGACGCGAATAATGGGGGCCTTGAGCGAACCTGCGGCCTTCTCGGCGATGATCGCGGCGACTTCCGCCCCGAAGCCGCACCTTGCCACTGCCTCGTGGGCGATGGCCACTCTTCCGGTCTTACGGACGGAAGCGAGTATGGTATCCTCGTCCAAAGGTACCAGCGTCCTCGGGTCCACGACCTCAACGCTGATACCGTCCTTCTCAAGGTCGGCGGCAGCCGCCACGGCGTGGTTGACCATGATCGAGGTCGCTACTACGGTTACGTCGGAGCCCTCGCGCTTCACGCAGGCCTTCCCCAGCGGTATCGTGTAGCTTCCTTCAGGCACGGGACCTTTCGAGCTATACAGCACTTTATGTTCGAAGAACATGACAGGGTTGTCGTCCCGGATCGCCGAGATCAGCAGCCCCTTTGCGTCGGCGGGATTTGACGGCATCGCGACCTTCAGGCCGGGGATATGCGCAAACCACGCCTCCAGGCTCTGGGAGTGCTGCGCCGCCGCGCATATGCCGCCGCCGATGGGGGACCGGACCACTATCGGCAGTCGCGCCTTGCCACCGAACATGTACCTCATCTTCGCCGCCTGGTTCACCAGCTGATCCATACACACGGTGAGGAAGTCGCAGAACATTATCTCCGCAACGGGCCTCATGCCGGTCGCTGCCGCTCCCACGGCCGTGCCGATGATGGCTGTCTCCGAAATCGGTGTGTCGCGGACTCTGTCCTCACCGAATTCCGTCCAGAGGTTCCCGGTTACACCGAAGCACCCGCCGAATCTGGCCACGTCCTCTCCCAGAACGAACACCGACGGGTCGCGCCGCATTTCCTCCCTCAGCGCATCGCGTACCGCCTCGGCGTACGTCATCTCCCGCGGCGCGGCCTGGCCGGCGGTCTCCTGGCATGCGTATTCGTGCACAACAAACCCTCCTCAAGCGAAAAGGTCTTCGAGGGCTTCCTCGGGCGAAGGGAACGGGCTCTCCGCCGCGCACTTCACCGCGTCCTCGACTTCGGCCTCGGCTCCGGACTGGATGGAGGCGGCTTCCTCCGGCGAGAGAGCCTCCATTTCGAGGAGGCGGCCATTGAACGCGAGGATGGGGCACCTCCGCTTCCACTCCTCCAGCTCTTCTACCGACCGGTAAAGCGTCGGATCACCCTCAAAATGACCCTTCCAGCGGTACGTCTTGCACTCCAGGAGCGTCGGGCCGTCTCCGGCCCTGGCCCGGCCGATCGCTTCTTTGGCGGCCTCGTATACGGCCATAACGTCATTGCCGTCGACTGTCACACCCGGGATCCCGTACGCCCCCGCCCTGTCCGCCACGTCGGCCACCTTCTGATGACGGGACTGGTGCATTGAAATGCCGTACAGGTTGTTTTCACAAACGTAGACCACGGGAAGATTCCATATCGAAGCGATGTTCAATCCCTCGTGGAAGGTCGTCTGGTTCGATGCGCCGTCACCGAAGAAACACACAGTCACCTGGTCGGTCCCGCGCATCTTCGCGGACAGGGCGGCGCCGGCCGCGACCGTCAGGCCGCCGCCGACTATACCGTTGGCGCCCAATATCCCGATGTCAACATCGGCGATGTGCATTGAGCCGCCCTTGCCCTTGCAGTACCCGCTCTTGCGGCCGAACAACTCGGCCATCATGGCCTTCATGTCCCCGCCCTTGGCAAGGCAGTGACCGTGTCCCCTGTGTGTGCTTGTTATGTAATCGGACGGTTTCAGGTTCGAGCATACGCCCACTGCCGTCGCCTCTTCGCCTATGTACAGGTGGACGAAACCCGGGATCTTGCCCTGTGCGAATAGCTCGCCGACCCTCGTTTCGAAAGCGCGGATCCTCACCATTTGCCTGAACATCTCGAGCAGGAGACTGCGATCCAAAGTCTTAACCCCCCTTGCGCCGGGCCCCCGCTCACACGTCGACCATCACGGTCAGTGCGGCGTTTGCCACGAGAATCTCGTCGGAGCCGTCGTCCAACCCCGGGATCGCGATGCCCCGTGCGGTCATACCACCCTCGACGGCTCGCAGCGTCTTCTTGCCGTAAGGGATGGCGCCGAAGACCTCGGCTTCCCGCACCATGCCGGGGTGGGGGACGGCCACGACAATGTCCACCACCATGTCATCCAGGTTTTGGAGCCCAACCACCTCCCTCAGCCCAACGATACATACCTTCGAGACAGCGTCTTTGACAGCCTTGACCGCCGCTTGTGTGGGATCCTGACCGTGCTGGTCCACCCCCGATCCGATCTCGACCAACAGTCTCTTGAGCAACGCTTGACCCCTCCTGAGGAATACCTGTATGCAAGACCCATGCCCGGAACGGGCCTGACAAGACCGCTGCACGGACGACTCAGGGAAGACAAGGCGACCGGCTATTGCTCCACGACGGAGCACGCCGGTCGCCTGGACAGGGCAGGCGCTGTTCCAGAGTGGACCACACAGTACCATTCTGGAACAGCTGCCGGGGAACTATCTTCCTTGCGCCTGCTGAGTGTTCACCCCCCAGTCCCGCAATCGCCGGTAGAGTGTGTTCCTCCCAATGCCGAGCGTGCGGGCTGCGCGTGATATGTTCCCGCCGCTTTTATCCAGGGCATCCATTATGACCTCCTTTTCGACTGCCTTCAGACGCAGGCCCTCGTCAGGCCCCGTTATTCCCTGGGCTTTACTCGTTTCCTTGCCTGAGGCGGCTACGCGAAGGGGGTCCGGCAGATGCTCCATCCTGATAACGTCATTGGCGAGACACGCCGCTCTCTCAAGCGTGTTTTCCAGCTCCCTTACGTTGCCCGGCCAGGTGTATGCAAGCAGGATCTCCATCACACCGGCCTCCAGCTCGAGGGCGCGCTTGCCCAGCCGCCCCGTGAGATCTTTCAGGAAATGATTGGTGAGCACCGCTATATCCTCGGGCCGCTCCCTCAAAGCCGGCATCCGTATGGGCATAACATTTAGCCTGAAGAACAGGTCCTTCCGGAAATCCCCCCGGGCCGCCGCTTCGGCAAGGTCAACGTTGGTAGCCGCGATCAGGCGTACGTCGACCGGGGTCTCGTCGTGGCTGCCGAGCCTGGCGACCTTCCGCTCCTGGACGACCCTCAGGAGTTTCACCTGCATTTCTAAAGGCATCTCCGCAATCTCGTCGAGGAACACGGTTCCGCCGTCGGCCAGCTCGAACTTCCCCGGCCTGCCCTCGCGCCTTGCGCCGGTGAACGCGCCCCCCTCGTAACCGAACAGTTCGCTCTCGATGAGTTCGCGCGGGATGGCCCCGCAGTTAAGAGCCACGAAAGGCCCGCGCGCCCGCTGGCTGGCGTTGTGGATCGCCTGGGCTACCATCTCTTTCCCAGTTCCCGTCTCTCCCGTAATAAGGATGTTCAGCGGCGTCGCGGCAGCGTGTCTGGCCAGGGTTACCGCACTCTTCACGGCGTCCGAACAGTACACGAGATCGTCGAAGGAGAAGGTGGCCTTGTGCCCAGCGATCTTGTGGACGAGTCTGTGCACTCCCTTGGCCTCCCTCAACGTCATCACCATGCCAGGGGCGCTTGCCTCCGAACCCATGATGGCCCTGGCGCTGCTGGTGCAGTACACCTTGCCGGCAGGCGTCACGACAAGGGCCTCCTGGTCTGCGTATTCGCGGCGCTGCAAGAGACTTCGGGCCACCGGGTTCGACTCGTCGAAGAACGAGATTATGGGGCGGCCCAGGATATCCGTCTCGGACCTCCCCAGAAGCCGGGCCGCGGCTGCGTTAACCTGCTTGACGACGCCGCCGGAATCCACGGAAAGCACACCCTCGGAAATGGACGAAAACGTGGCGCGGAACGCCCTGTTGCTGATCTCCACCTCGCGGACGGCCGCTTCCCACCTCAGCTGATTCTCGATGGCCCGGGCAGCCGCCATGACCATTCCGAGGGTATGCGGGTGCACCAATTCGCACGGCCCCGTCATGTCGAGGACCCCAATGAACCTGCCCGCCTGGTCGTGGACCGGGGCGGCCGAACATGTCCATGGGTGGTGGAGTGAGCAGTAATGCTCCGCACCGCAGACCTGCATGGGGGCGTCAATCGCCAGCGCAGTGCCGATGGCGTTGGTGCCGACCGCCTGCTCGTTCCATCTCGCGCCGGGCACAAAGTTGAGTTCGCCGGCACGTCTCGAAACCGCGGGGTCGCCCACCACTTCGAGGAGGACGGGCTCGTCGTCCGTCAATACCACGATGAAACCCGCCCCGGCAACGCGGTAGAGATCCTCCATGAACGGCCTGGCGATGCTGATGAATTGCCGGTTGGCCTCGATCTTGGCGCGAAGAACCGGCTCGTCCACCACCGGGCCGGTGCCGCCGTAGGGGTTGACTCCGTACGATCTGCACCTCAACCACGATGCGAGGATTCCTTCTTTGACCTTCGGGCCGGGCATGACGTTCCGGTTTACGAACCCCTCCCACGCATGGAGCACGGGGTCCGGTCGGGGCGCACCGATGCCGGCCATGGTGGTCCCTCCTGGGTTACATACTGGCGCACCTGCGGTACTGAAAGGGCTTCAACTGACCTGTGGAAGCATGTTTGGTGAGCATCGCGTTTGAACGAGGCAATTCAGTCACGTTGCGGGGAGTCTTCGACGGTCGAATTGCAGATCCTGCCAGCCAGCCGGTATGCGCCGGACTCCGGTCAGGCCGGCAACGTCATAAGGCCTCCAACCTGCGATTTGATGGAGGAGGCGGACCAGGTCGGGAGCCTTTACGTACCACCAGGGCACATTGGCCCAGGCCGCTCTGTGGTACACGACCGAGTAACGCAAACCGCCTCATACCATTATCCCGCCCTCATCGATTTCATCTCAGCGGGCACTCTCCGCACGCCGGTCCCCGCTTCGTACAGTAATGCTTACCAAGGTGTACCAATAGCGCGTGGTACTCGTTGAACATGCGCGGGTTCGCAGGCAGGTTATTCATGAACAGCGCGCGGACGTCTTCATACGCCGCGTCCGGCGGGACCAGGCCCAGCCTGCTGAGCACCCGGACTGTGTACGCGTCCACGACGAACGTCGGGAGGCCGCCGGCGTAGAGCATGATCGAGTCCACCGTCTCGCGGCCGAGGCCCCACACCGCGAGCAGCTCGCCCCTGAGCTCGCCGGCGGGCGTCGCGAACATCCGGATGAGGCTGCCGCCGTGCCTACCCCAAAAGTATTCGAGGAACGACTTGAGCTTCTTCACCTTCTGCCGGTAGTAACCCGTCGGGCGAACGAGGGGTTCGATCTCCTCGTTGGGTGTTACGAACAGGCCGCGCGGGTCGAGAAGTCCCGCCTGTTTGAGATTGGCTATCGCCTGGGCAACGTTTGTCCAGGACACCGACTGGGTTAGGATGGCCCCTACGATCACCTCGAATGGCGTCTCCGCAGGCCACCAGCGTTGCGGGCCGAAACTCGCGTGCAGCCGGTCGTACATCTCGCTCAGTGCTCGACCCGCGGCGTTGCTTCCAGCGCCCATCGTGTCGCCCGCCACCCCGCTCTCAGCGCCTTCAAAAGCGCCGCCCGCCGCGCACCACCGGCGACGGCACGGCGCCGTCACGACGGCCGGCGCATCGGCGGTCTTCGCCTTTCGTGCCGCTCGCGCCGTCAACGTCATCCGGTTGCCCCCTCCACCTGCCGCGCCCACAGCCTCCTGTAGACGCCGTCCTTCTGCAACAGCGCCTGGTGCGTTCCCTTCTCGGCGACCGCCCCGGAGTCGATCACGTAGATCACGTCCGCGTCCATGATCGTGGTCAGCCTGTGTGCGATGACGACCGACGTCCTACCCCTGAACACCGCCCGCATGGCCTTCTGGATCATCGCATCAGTCACGGGATCGACGCTGGACGTCGCCTCGTCCAGGATCAGTATCCGCGGGTCCGCGAGGAGCGCCCGCGCAAGGGCGACGAGCTGGCGCTGCCCCGGCGAGAATCTCACACCGCGCTCCATCACCTGCGTGTCAAACCCGTCCGGGAGTTCCCTGATAAAATCGAGGAGCCCAACCGCGCGCGCCGCCGCCTCGATCTCCCCCACAGTGGCGCCGGGCCGGCCGAAGGCAATGTTCTCCCCCACGGAGGCGGAGAACAGGAACCCATCCTGCGGTACGATGCCCATCTGCCTCCTGAGTGACGACTGCTTGACGCGCTTGAGATCCAGGCCGTCCGCGAGGATCCGGCCCGACACGGGGTCGTAGAACCGCGTCAGCAAGTTGATGATCGTCGTCTTGCCGGCGCCCGTTGCGCCGGCGATCGCCACCACCTGCCCGGGCTGCGCCTCCAGATTGACGTGGGAGAGCACGGGGTTTCCGGCCTCGTACTGGAACGTGACGTCCTCGAACACCACGTGCGCGCCGGGCACCAGCATACCGGCGGTGTTACCACCCGCAGCCTGCGCAACCTCCGCCCGTGGGTCCGGGAGCTCGACAGCATCCGGCGCGTCCACGACCTGCGGCCGTGCGTCCAGGAGCTCGAACACCCTCTGCGCCGACACGGCGGCAGACAGGAACATGTTGTACACTTGACTGATCTCACGGATGGGCATGAAGAAGCGCGTCACGTAGTTCACGAATGCGACCACGAGTCCCACCGTGATGTCCCCGCGACCCGAACGGATTCCCGCTATCCAGATGACGCCTGCAACGCCCAGCGCGCCGATGAGCTCGACCACCGGGAAGAACAGGTAGAAGAGCGTGGCCGCCCGCAGTCCGGCCCTCATCACACCGGCGTTGACCTGGTCGAACTGTTGCTCGTTGAACTCCTCGCGGCCGAACGCCTGCGCCACCCGCACCCCGGAGATGCTCTCCTGGATGTTGGCGTTTACGTCGGCGGCGCGCCTCCGCTGTTCGTGAAGCGCGCGGCTCATCGCGCCCTGGAATACGGTCACAAGCAGGACCAGCATTGGTACGGTGGTGAGCGCCACCAGTGCGAGGCGCCAGTTCATCGCCAGCATCGCGGCCGCGATCCCGGCGATGGTCAATACGTCCGATATCGTCGAAGTCAGCCCGCCGGATATCAGGTGATCCAGGGAGTCGATGTCCCCCATCACCCTGGACATCACTCGGCCGACCTGCGTGTTGTCGTAGAAGCTGATGCTCAGATCGTGGAGATGGTGGAACAGGTCGCGGCGTAGCCTGTACACCACGTCCTGGCCGATTTCCGTCATCAGGCGGCCCTGGCGGTAACCCGCGAACCAGCCCACTCCGGCTATGACCAGCATGAGCGCGGCGACGAGGCCGAGCCCCCTGAGATCGCCCCGCGCTATGAACCCGTCGATGCCCACCTTCGTGAGGTACGGTCCGGCGAGTGATGCCAGCGTGCCTATGACGACGAGCAGCGCCGCGACCAGCACCCCGTTCCGGTGAGGCCTGACGTACTTCCACAGACGCGCGACTGCCGCCTTGTTGACAGTCGAGAGAGATAGCCCTTCCTCGCGGTCCATCGCGCCGAAACGGCCGGGGCCGTGTCCCTGCATCACGGCCGCCCACCCCCTTCGCCGCCGCCGGCAACCGCGTCACTGCCGCCGGCCGCCGCACCGCCACCCGCGCCGGTCTCACCAAGCAGGTTCTGCTGGAATATCGACGCGTACAGCCCGCCCGCGGCGAGCAGGTCGTCGTGCGTGCCCTGTTCGGCTATCCTGCCCTGGTTCAGCACGAGGAGCCGGTGCGCGAGGCGCACCGTGGATAACCTCTGCGCCACTATGAAACACGTCCGGCCCTTCAGAAGTCGCGAGAAGGCGGCCTGTATCCGCGACTCGGTCTCGGCGTCGACGCTCGAAAGCGATTCGTCGAGGATGACGACGGGCGCCTTCATGAGGATGGCGCGCGCAATGGATACGCGCTGCTTCTGCCCGCCGGAGAGTCCGATGCCCCTTTCGCCCACCACCGTGTCGTAACCGTCCGGCAATCCTACGATGAAATCGTGAATTTGAGCCGCCTTCGCGGCCTCGATCACGTCCGCGAGGGGCGCGCCGGGCCGGCCGTAGCTGATGTTCTCTCTGATAGACGTCGAGAACAGGAAGACATCCTGGCTGACGACGGCAACCTGCCTGCGCAGGCTGTCCACCGTCACCTTCTTTATGTCGTGACCGTCGATTAGCACCCTGCCCGAGCTGGGATCGTAGAACCTGGGAATCAGGTTCACCAGCGACGACTTGCCCGACCCTGTCGGGCCGAGAATGGCCACGATCTCGCCGGGCGCGACGTCGAGGTCGATCGAGTCGAGGATGCGCTTGCCCTCGCGCTCGAACGTCACGTTCTCCACCCGTACAGATCCCCTCACGGGCGGGAGTGGTGTCGCCCCGGGGGCATCCACTATGTCAGAGCGGGTGTCGAGGATGTCGAATATCCTTTTGCCGGACGCCATCGCCATCTGGTACATCGCGATCACGAATCCGAACATCCTGACGGGCATCGTGATCTGCGACAGGTAGAGTCCCATGGCGGCGAGCGAACCGAGGCTCAACTTGCCGGCAAGCACGATGCTCCCGCCCACCAGGAGGGTGACAGCAGGGCCGATCGCGCTGAGAAAGTTCATGTAGTTGGCGTAGTAGGAGAGGGTCCTGCCGAGACGCACCTGCCGAACGTAGTTCTCGCGGTTCTCGCGGTCGAACCTCCCGATCTCGTGCTCCTCGCGGGCGAACGCGCGGACCACCCTCACCCCTGAAATGCTCTCCTGCAATACGGCGTTCATCTGCGCCTGCTGTTCCCTTATGCCCCCGAACTGCGGCCTCACGGAGCCCGAGAACCGGAGCACCGTGTACAACAGCACCGGCATGAACGCGAGGGACGCCGCGGCGAGAGTGGGGTGGATGTAAACCATCGCCATGAGCCCGCCGGCGAAGCCGAGGACGCCGCCGCCGATCCAGATGAACCCCATCCCGACAAACCGGTAAATGGAGTCGACGTCGCCCGTGAGTCGCGACATCAGTTCCCCCGTCCGCGCGCGGTCGTAGAAGGAGAAAGAGAGTTCCTGCAGGTGGCGGTACAGGTCGCCGCGCAACCTGTACGATACCTTTTGGGCGCTCAACTCCATCGTGTACCGCTGGACGAACATGGCCACCCCGCGGAGCACGGCGACTCCGACGATGGCGAGCGCTCCGGCCACCGCCACCCCTACCTGGCCCTGCCCGATGGCGGAGTCGATCGCCCAGCGCACCACCAGTGGCTGGACGAGGCCGAGGCCCGACACGGCCACGACCATCATCAATGAAACCGTGGCCAGGAACCAGTGTCCGGCCACGTAACGCATCAGTCTCAACAACGTGGGCGCCTTTGTTGCCATATCCTCACTTTCCGTCAGCGCGCCGGGGCCGTCTACCGGCTAACCGCGGCCCGCGTACCGCCTCGTAAAGCGCGTCAACCTGCGGAGTCCCTCCGCGAGCTTCTCCGTCGCGTATCCAAAGCCTATCCTGAAATGCCCCTCCGTGTCAAAACGCGAACCCGGCACCAGCAGGACGTCTTCCGCTTCGACCAGGCTCGAGCAGAACTCCTCCGACGAGGCGGGGAACTTGAGCCACGGGAAACACACTACCCCTTCGAGCGGGGGCACGAGCCCGATGATATCCACGTTTTCCTTCGCCCACTCCTCGAGGATCCCGGAGTTCTCCAGCGCGAGCCGCCTGTTCCTGGCAAGGACGCGATCTCGATTCTCGAGGACGACCTGCGCAACGACTTCGCTCCAGACCGGCGGACAAATCGAGACGTAGTCACGATGTTCGAGACACCTCCTCACGACCCCGGGGGTCCCGACGACCCACCCGATCCTGGCCCCTGAAAGACCAAACGCTTTCGACGTAGACCCGACAACGGTGGCCTCCGGCAGGAACTCCAGCGCGGACGGCGACGGTTCGCCGCCGTCCAGCCGCAGGCCACGGTATACCTCGTCACTGTGCACCGCGATGCCCCGCTCCGCCGCAAACCGGCACACATCCCGGATGAACTCCGGCTCGGGCGCGAACCCCGTGGGGTTGTGCGGGAAGTTCAACACGATGAGACGCGTCCGATCGTCAACGAGTTCCTTCAACTCATCGAGATCCGGCGCCCATCCGTTTTCCCTGCGCATCGGCCATTTCTTGATACTCGCTCCCAGCGAGGCCGGGATCTCGTGGAGCTGCTGGTAGGCGGGGTATACTGCGATAACCCCGTCCCCGGGTTCGAGTTGCGCGGCGAACGCCAGGTAGTTCGCTTCAATCGCCCCGTTGGTGACCATGACCGAGTCCTCGGATAACCCCGGGTATAGCGCCGCTATGGCGCGGCGCAGCGCGGGATTGCCGTTGCACTCGGTGTACCCGAGCGGCATACCTGCCGTTTCGGCTGCCAGGTCGCGGCCGGTGATTTGTCTGATCTCATCTACGGTGAGTGGCTTGATGCAGCTTTCGGCGATGTTCAGCCCCGTTGTGAATTCGTACTTGCCGAACCACCGCTCGACCCCGAACGGCCTCGGACGCATTGGAATCCCCCCAATATGCAGGCTTACCGCTGGCCGGACCGGCAGCGAAAAGCTCTCGTGACGTTCAGGATCGGTGCGTTATACCAGTACACCCGGGCCGACATCGGTCAGGCTGGCGCAACCCGTCATTATCATCGCGGTCCTGAGTTCGCTGCCCAGTTGTTCCATCTGGGCCTTCACGCCATCGACCCCACCGCCCACCGCAGCGACAGCCAGGGGCCTGCCGACGAGTACCGCATCGGCGCCGAGCGCGAGCATCTTCAGCACATCCGCGCCAGATCTCACGCCCCCGTCGGCCAGCACCAGAGTGCGACCGCGAACGGCCCGCGAGATCGCGGGTAGCACGTCGGCGGTGCCGGGCGTGTGGTCCAGCACACGGCCACCGTGGTTGGATACGACAATGGCAGCCGCTCCCGCCTCCGCAACGACTTCCGCCTCATCGACAGTCATCACGCCCTTGACAACGAATGGCAGCGACGTGCTGTCCACGAGCTCGGCTATCATCGCGGGCGACTTCGGCTCGACCTTCTGTCCCGTCAGCGTCATGTTTATGAACGCGGCCGCGTCCACGTCAACGCCGACTGCGACGGCGCCGGCCTCCTCCACCCGCTTCATCCGCTTGACGATCTCTTCTTGCACGCGGGGCTTCAGGATCACCATCCCGCCACCGCTCGATGCCAGCCGCTTTATCACCTGCAGGCCCGAGTCCAGAACCTGCGGGTCGCCGCCGTCGCCGCCCGTGCCGATGCTACCAGCAAGCGCGGGGCCGCATATCATCGCGTCAGCCAGCTCGAATTCGGTCAGCGCGCCAAGACGGTTGACCTTGACGCCGGCGACCGGCGCCCCCAGTATGGGAAAGGCCAGTCTCCTGCCGAAAAACATGAAGCCGGTATCGGGATCCCCGGCTTCGTGAAGCACACGCATGTTCAGTTTCAGCGACGCCAGCGCCGCAACGTTGTTGACGAACGAGGCCCCTGTCCCCACGCCGCCGAATCCCGGGACCTCGCCCCTGCAGGTCCTGCCGTCGCATACCCTGCACACGCGACAGGAGCCACTGAGCCGTTCCCTCGCCGCTTCCCTGATCTCGGCCAGAGTCATCATCCGCCACCTCCACGCGTTACGTGTGGGCCAAAGGCCAAACCAGGCTGAAGGTGGCGGGACCCGCTATTGGGCACCCGTCAAGGCCTGTCGTAATCCCGCCGAGCGCCCACCGCGCGCCCGTGGACACCCGTCAGGCAGCCGGGATCACGGCGCCTTCACGACCGTGATCGTCCCTTTTTCCGCGTCCACCTTCACTTTATCCCCGTTCTTCACAACGCGGTAGAACTCCTTGTCAACGCGGTCAACCATGGGAACCTCCATGATGATGGCGGACGCAACCAGGACCGTCTCCGGGTACTCGATAATCAGCGCGCTCGGGGAGTTTCCCTTCACGGCAAGCTGGTACATGCCGTCCGCCTGGACGACCGAACTCCCCTTGCCCCCGGGGAATACGAGCACCTTCCCCGCGACGCTCTCACCCTCTATAGAGTGGCCTTCCTCTATGACCTTCCCCGCGGTGGGGTCGGTGAGGTAAAAGCAGATGTTGTCGCTTGAGACCAGCGCATCTCCCTCAGCCACCCCGCGGCATATCGGATGGCACTCGAACACGTACGTCTGCGACCCCGCACCAAACGGCGCTCCCACACCGGTGCAGGCGCCCTGTCCGTTTCCGCTACTCACCGGCCTCACCCCTGATCGCCGCCTCGACGCACTCCCGTAGGCTGCGGATTATGAAGTCCATGCCGCGCCGTTTGGAGTAGTAGGCGCACTTGAACGACTCGGTGACGCCCACCTTGCCCGAGAGGTGGTGGAAGCAAGGCTGGTCCATGCAGGTCTGGTCGACTATGTGGCCACCCGCGCTCCTGATGATCTGCAAAAGACCCATCCGCCTGGCGAGTTCGAGCGTCGTGGAGGACGTCATGATCCAGAGCTCAGCCTTGAGCTTCTTCCTCTCGACCATTCTCGCGATCTCACGGACCTGCGAGATCGTGAAGTGCGGGCACCCGAACAGGGCGAAATCCACCTTCCCCGGCGGCTTCGAAATCGAATCGCGGGTCTCCTGGAGGTCCTCTCTGGTGATCACCACGCGCTGTTTCGGCGACCCACCCCCGAAGGCGGCCTCGACCGTCGGGGCCTCGGGTGTGACGCCGGCGACGTGGTACATGGGCACCGCGCCCGCGGTGTTAAGCTCCGCCCCCAGATTCATCAATCCCTCGGGGCTGGGAGTCCGCGGCATCCCAACGAACACCGGCACGCCATAGGCCACCTTGCGCGGCAGGCAATAGCCGAGCAGCCGGTAGTCGAAGTCGTCCTCGATCTCGGCCTGGACTTCGACCAGTACCTCGCCGCGCCGGTTTTCGTCAAGCAAGAGGCCGTATTCCGGGACCCTCCCCGTCACCGCTGCGCACAGCGCGCTCTGCGCGGCCTCGCGGTTCGTACGCGCGCCCCAGACGGAGTTTACGTACGGTGTCGCGCTGGACTCCGAGAACGCCACGATCTCGCCGAATCGCGGGATGTTGTCCATGAGGTACGGCGTGCAGCTATATGTCAGCAGCGCGCCCACCGCCTTGTACGCCCTCCTCGTGCGGGTGATTATCTCGACGTCCGCCTCCGAGAGGCTCGTTACCTCCTGGAAATACTCGAGGTTGAAGCCCGGGTTGATCGTCGGCGGGACGCGGCAGGTGGCGCCGCCTCCCACCAGCTTCTCGACGAACCACAGGTCGGCTTCCTGGTTGCTCAACGCCACGTGGGCGCGGCTCACCGGAACCATCCGCTCGGCGCCGAACGCCTCGCCGATGGCGACCTGTACCTTCATTGCCGTGGCGACGCCCGGCCCGTACTTGCCGTCCAGCATCGCCCTTTCTTCACCGGTCAGGTGCACGAGTCAGTCTCCCTTCAGCCTCCGCCTAGCGGAGCATCGGTATCTTGACGCCCCTCTCACGGGCCGCCTTCACCGCAATGTCATAGCCGGCGTCAACGTGGCGCGCGACGCCGGTCCCCGGGTCGGTGGTGAGTACCCTGCGGAGCTTCTCCTCCGCCGTGCTGGAGCCGTCGGCCACGACGACCATGCCCGCGTGGATCGAGTACCCGATCCCCACACCGCCGCCGTGGTGCACGGAAACCCAGCTTGCGCCGGCCGACGTGTTGACGAGCGCGTTCAAGATCGGCCAGTCGGCGATCGCGTCGCTGCCGTCCTTCATCGCTTCCGTCTCGCGGTTGGGCGAAGCGACGGAGCCGGAGTCGAGGTGATCCCTGCCGATGACTATCGGGGCCTTCAGCTCGCCCTTCCGGACCATCTCGTTGAACTTCAGGCCGGCCTTGCTGCGCTCACCGTACCCGAGCCAGCATATCCTGGCGGGCAGACCCTGGAAGCTGACCCTCTCCTTAGCCATCTTGAGCCAGCGCGCGAGCGCCTTGTCCTCGGGGAACAGGGCCAGGACAGCTTCGTCCGTCCTGTATATGTCCTCCGGGTCTCCGGAGAGCGCGACCCACCTGAACGGGCCCTTACCCTCGCAGAACAGGGGTCTTATGAAGGCGGGCACGAACCCCGGGAAGTCGAACGCGTTCTTGAGTCCGCGCTCCAGTGCCTGCTGCCGGATGTTGTTGCCGTAATCGAACACCACGGAGCCCTTCTTCTGCCAGTCGAGCATGGCGCGGACGTGAACGACCATGCTGTCCTTCGCGCGTTCGATGTACTGCTTCGGGTCCTTCACCCGGAGGTCAGCCGCTTGCGCGAGGGTCAGCCCCGCCGGCACGTAACCGCCCAGCGGGTCGTGGGCGGAGGTCTGGTCCGTCACGGCGCCGGGGACGATGCCACGCCTGACAAGCTCAGGGTGCACCTCGGCGGCGTTGCCCAGGAGTCCGATCGAAAGCGGCCGTCCGGCTGCCCTGGCCTCGTCAGCCATCCTGAGGGCCTCGTCTATGCTCGAAGTCATGACGTCGCAGTACCTGGTCTTGATGCGCCTTTCAATCCTGGAGGGGTCGACCTCAACGCATATCACGACGCCCTCGTTCATGGTGACGGCCAGGGGCTGCGCGCCACCCATGCCTCCCAGGCCAGCGGTGATGACGAGCCGACCCTTGAGCGTCCCGCCGAAATGCTGGCGGGCCATCTCCGCGAACGTCTCGTACGTGCCCTGCAGGATCCCCTGCGTTCCGATGTAAATCCAGCTGCCCGCAGTCATCTGGCCGTACATGGTGAGCCCCATCTTCTCGAGTTCCCAGAACTTCTCCCACGTGGCCCACGCCGGCACGAGCATGGAGTTGGAGATAAGCACGCGCGGCGCCGCCGGGTGAGTGCGAAACACCGCCACGGGTTTGCCTGATTGGACGAGGAGCGTCTCGTCACACTCGAGGTTCTTGAGCGTCTCGACGATCGCTTCGAAGCAATCCCAGTTCCTCGCCGCCTTACCGCGGCCGCCGTAGACCACCAGGTCCTCCGGCTTCTCGGCGACTTCCGGATCGAGGTTGTTACATATCATCCTCATGGCCGCTTCCTGTTCCCAGCCCTTGCACGAGAGCTGGCCGCCCCGCGGGGCCCTCACGGTGCGCGCTGCAGCAGTCGCCATTCTCAATCCCTCCCTGGAGTGGTTTATTCAACAAACAAAACAGGGGACTCCAATACCAGAGCCCCCTGTCGCCTTGTGTCTGAACGGGCTTTGTCGTCGTTACCTTTGGCTGTTCGCGTTGCCTGGACCTAGAGTGCCGTTCGATTCAGGCTGACGAGGCGGCTCCCAGGTATGCCTTTTGAATCTCGGGGTCCGTGGAAAGCGCCCGCGCGGGCCCCTCCCTGACTATGCACCCCGTTTCCATCACGTAGGCGCGGCTCGAGAGCGCCAGCGCGCCCCGCGCATTCTGCTCCACCAGCAGGACAGTAGTGCCCAGCCTGTTGATGTCCCGTATCGCCCCAAAGATGGCCTTGACGAGTATCGGGGCGAGGCCCAGGGACGGTTCGTCCATCAGCAGGAGCCGCGGGTTGGACATGAGCGCCCTGCCGATGGCGAGCATCTGCTGCTCGCCGCCTGACAGCGTGCCGGCCCGCTGTTTCGACCTCTCCTGGAGCCTGGGGAACAACTGGAATACCTTCTCCAGGGTCTGCTTGGTGCCGGCAGCGTCCCTCCGCAAGAACGCCCCCATCTCCAGGTTATCCAGGACGGACAGGTTGGCGAAGATACGCCTTCCCTCGGGGACCTGGCAGATCCCCAGCCCCACGATATCGTACGGTCGCTTCGCGAGGAGGTCAACGTCGCGAAACTTGATGGACCCGCTGCGCGCGCGAATGAGGCCGGAGACGGCCCTCATCAGAGTGGATTTCCCTGCGCCGTTTGCCCCGATGATGGCGACGATCTCCCCCTCCTCCACGTTCAAGGAGACGCCCCTCAGCGCGTGGATACCACCGTAGAATACGTTGAGATCCTGCACCCTGAGCATCAGGCGATCTCCTCCCCTTCACCCAGGTAGGCGGTGATTACCTCGGGATTCGCCTGAATCTCCCCGGGGCTCCCCTGGGCGATCGTCTTCCCGAAGTTGAGCACGATCACCCGCTCGCAGATCCGCATGACGATGTCCATGTGGTGCTCGATCAGCAGGATGGTCAAATCGAGCTCCCGCCTGATCCGGAGGATGAACTCCACGAGATCGGCCGACTCCTTCGGGTTCATGCCCGCGGCGGGCTCGTCCAGAAGCAGCAGCGCCGGGCCGAGGGCGAGTGCCCGGGCGATTTCGAGACGCCGCTGGTGGCCGTAAGGAAGGTTCCTCGCGATCTCGTCCTTGCGCGTGTCGAGGCGCACCCACTCGAGGAGCGTGTCGGCCCTCTTCGTGAGTTCTGCATGCTCGCGCCTGAACCTGGGGGTCCTGAACACGGCGTCCGCGATCGAGTAGCCTGCCTGGCCGTGGCAGGCGGTAAGCACGTTATCGAAAACCGTGAGGTTTGAGAACAACCTTATGTTCTGGAACGTACGGGCCATGCCGAGTTCGGCGAGGCGGAACGGGGGAAAACCGGTCACGTCCTTTCCGTCGAACGCTATGGTTCCTGTCGTCGGCTTGTAGAGCCCGGTCAACAGGTTGAACACAGTGGTCTTGCCGGCGCCGTTAGGGCCTATCAGCCCGATGAGCTCGCCCTTCTCGACTGCCAGGTTGAAGTCATCCACGGCGACCAGCCCGCCGAACGACCTGCTCAAATTCCTGGTGACCAGGATATCCGGCATCACGACCGCCCCCCTTCGCCGGCCCCGGCGCCTGGAGCGGCCGATTCGCCGGGCACGCTCCTCGGCCGGCCGAAACCGCAGAGTGACTGGGGGCTTATCTCGCGATACCCGAGGAGTCCCTTGGGTTTCGCGATGATTATGAATATGACCGTCGCCCCGTACAGGACGAGTCGCCATTCGGCCACCGCCCTGAGCACCTCGGGGAGGAGCGTGACCAGGAACGCGGCGAGTATCGAGCCGGTGAGGCTCTTAACCCCTCCCAGTATCACGCCGATTATGAGCTCGGTCGACTTCTGGAAACCGAACATCGACGGGTGAAGCACCGTCGTATACGACCCGATGAGTCCACCGGCCAGTCCTGCCAGTCCGGCGCTGATCGCGAACACGATCATCTTGTACTTGAAGACGTTTATGCCCAGCGTCTGCGCGGCCATCTCGTTCTCGAGGATGGCGACGAAGCTGAATCCGTGACGCGACCACAGCAGGTTGCGCACGGCGACGATGCACAGCACCGCGATGATCCCCACCAGCAGCAACGTGCTCCTGAATGGGATGCCGGGGAGGCCGCGGGAGCCTCCGGTCAGCCCGTCCCACGCCTCGATGAGTCGCGCTACTATCTCCCCCACACCCATCGAGCCGACCACGAAGTAGTCGCCCTTCAGCCTCAGCGTCGGGTAGCCGATAACCAGGCTGCACATCACGGCTGCTACGACGCCGCCGGCGAGCGCCAGGTAATACGGGACATTGCCGCGCAGTATGAGGAGGGCGCACGTGTACCCGCCGATTCCCATGAACGCCGCGTGCCCGAAAGTGAAAAGCCCCGTGAACCCGAACATGAGGGCGACGCCCAGCATGGCGATTATGTTGATTCCTGTTAGCACGAAGACGGATTCAAAGTAACCCACCGGGCTTCACCCCCTACGCCTTCTCGTCAACCGGCTTCCCCATCAGCCCCGTGGGACGGACGAGGAGCACCGCAATGAGCAGCAGGAATGAGAAAACGTCGCGGTACGTGGTCGAGACGTACCCCGCGACGAAGGTTTCCGTAATGCCGAGAAGCATCGCCCCCAGGAAGGCGCCGGGGACGCTGCCGAGTCCGCCGAAAATGGCGGTTATGAATGCCTTGAGAATGATGAGCCCCATGTTGGCGTGAACCGTGTACTTGACGCCACGGAATATCCCGGAGAAACCGGCCAGGATCCCCGCAAGGAGGAAGGTGTAAGAACAGATCTTGTCGACGTTCACTCCCATCAGGAAAGCGGCGTCGGAGTCGTACGCGGTCGCGCGAATGGCCTTGCCCAGCCTGGTATAGTTCAGGAACAACTCGAGAGCGACGACCCCGGCAAGTGCGGTCACCAGGGTCAGCAGGTCGATCGAGCTTATCACAATCTCACCCAGCTCGAGGCTGGTCTCCACCACGGCTTCCTCGGGGAAAGACCTGAACTTGGCACCGATAGTGACGATGGTCAGGTTCACGAGGAGGGTCGAGACACCGCACGCGCTGATGAAGTAGTAGAACTTGGGCGCGTTCCGGAGCCTCAGCGGCCTGTAGGCGACCTTTTCGACGAGCATCGCGAGGCAGCCGGCTACGAGGACGCCACCGGCGACCGAACCGAAGAATGGGAGATTCACCAGGCTTACTCCGAAGAACGCAGCAAAAGCAGCGATCATAGTGAGCTCGCCGTGAGCGAAGTTGCTGAAACCCAGTACGCCGTATATCATCGAATACCCGACGGCAGCCAGAGCGTAAACAGAGCCCACAACAAGTCCGTTAACCAGCTGTTGAAGAAACATGTCGTTCCCCCAATCCGCGCCTGCCCTGCTCCGAGGGGACAGGGGGCGGCGGCCATGCCGCTCCCTGTCCCTGTCCCTGTAATACTACGCTATCGTACCTGCGTTACTCCTTCGTCGCCTCGATGAAGGCGAACTTGCCGTCCTTGACCTGGAGGAGCACTGGATGGAGCTTCGGGTTATGCGTCTTGGGATCGAACGTGATGGCGCCGGTCACCGCCGGGAAGTCCCTGGTGGCCTCGATCTGGTCCCTGACAGCCTCCCTGTCGGCCTTGCCAGCCCTCTTGATGGAGTCCACGATGATGTAGAGGGCGTCGTACGCAGCCGCCGCGTTGCAGTCCGGCTCCACGTTCCACTTCGCCTTGAACGCCTTGCGGAACTCCTGGTTCTTGGGCGAGGGATCCTCGGGCGACCAGTGGGTCACGATGTAGGTGCCCTCGGTGGCCTTGCCGCCTATCTTGACGAAGTCGTCGGAGTCAAGCCCGCCACCGCCGACGAAGGGCGCCTTGATACCGAGGTCGCGCGCCTGCTTGATGATGAGCGCGGCTTCCTTATAGTAGATGGTGAGAGCGATCAGGTCGGGGTTCTTGGCCTTTACCCTGGTAAGGATGGCCTTGAAGTCCTCTTCGCCGCCCTTGATGGTCTCCTCAGCAACGATCTGGCCGCCCCACTTCGGGAACTTCTCTTTGAATACTCCGAGGAGCGTCTTGGAGTAGTCCTGGCTGACGTCGTAGATCACGGCGACCTTCTTGGCCTTAAGCTTCTCGCCGGCCGCCCACGCCACGCCGCCGCCCTCAACGGGCGAGGTGAACGAAACCCTGAAGAAGTACTTCCGTACCTGGTCCGGAGCAGGCTGCGTCACCGACGGGTGGATGGCCATGGTGCTGATTGCCGCTACCTTGGCCTCCTCGACTACCGGGGCCATGGCGAGGCTCATGGAGCTCATGTTCTCGCCCACGATCGCGACCACGTTGTCCTGGTTGATCAGCCTGCGGACGACGTTCACTACTTCGACCTTGTCGCCCCTGTCGTCGTACTGGACGACCTGGATCTTCTTGCCGAGGACGCCACCCTTCGCGTTGATCTCCTCTTCAGCGAGGGTGATACCCATCTTCTCCTGCTGTCCCCAGGCAGCTGCATCACCGGAAAGCGGGCCGGTGTACCCGATCTTGATTACGTCGTCCTTCGGCTGGGCAGGCTGCGGCGCCGGCGCCGGTGCGGGTTTCGCCGGCTCGGCCGGTTTCTGGGCCGGCTGGCCACCGCAACCCGCCAGCGACACGATGATTACCAGCGTCGCTATGAGCGCTATAACCTTCTTCACTCGATTACACCCCCTGCGTGTTTTCGTTTCCATTCGCTACCGTCCTGTTGGTACTTCGTTCTGACTCCCTGCCAGATGTGGTTTCCGCCCACCACTCCCTTCGGCTGCACCGAACCGCCTTTTCTGCACAGGTAAACAAAAAGAGAGTAAACCCGTGAATCAGGAACTCTCTTTACTGATAGCTGCTGACTTGATTCGGTTGTCCCGATTGTCTTTCGACGTCCGCGACCCGACTCCTTCAAGTACCGGCAGGCAAACACCGCCCATCGGCAAGACGCCTATCGTCCCGCCGGGGACCCGTCGCAGAGCGGTGTCCACCGCTTCCTGCAGGTCTTCGACCTTCGTGTAACCAAGGACTGCGCTGTCCTCACCGGTGAGCCCGTCCGAAACGAGTAGTACGCTGGCTTTCTCCCGAATCCTCGAGTTGCAGATACCGAGGTCGGCGGCCACAAGATCGTTAGTCTCGTCACCGGGCGAGGTGCTCCTCGCGAGGCAACACGCCTCGCGGTAACCCAGTTTCAGCCAGTCCCTCAACCGCGGGTGGTTGTGCTCGAGGCCCTCCGGGCAGGGGGTCACAAAAATGATGCAGCCGCCCTTCTTCACCGCGAAGTACGCTGAAATGAGGCCCTTCTCGGCCTGCCAGTAGTCGATGTCGCACGGGAAGGAACTCACGATCACGATGTCGGCCGGCTCCGGCACGTCAACCCCATAGGCCTCGGTGGCGATAGCGGCGCCCTCACGCTGCGCCTTCACGAAGTCGCCGGCGACGACGCCGACTATTTCGCCGCGGTGATTCAGCACGGTGTTGACGATGAACGCGAGCCCAACCCTCCGCGCCACTTCTTCCATGCCGGCCCTGCACGGGTTGTCCATGACCCCGAGCGGGATCTCGTCCAGCAGCGCCGCGGCGACGTGGGTCGCGGCGGTCGTCGCGAACCCGCATATCCCGGGCTGCACGATCTTCGCCCCGCCCGAGAATCCAGCGTCGGAGTGCGGGACGATGTTACCCGTGCCGATGACGAAGTCGGCCTCGAGCGCTTTCCTGTTCACGTGGACGGGTATCTTGCTCGGCCCGACCTCGACGACGCCAAGGTCGACCATCTGGGTTTTGTCCCTGAAGTCGTGCTGGGATATCTTCACCCTGTCCACGACCACTTGTCCGACCTTGTCCACGATCTCCTGGCTGGTCATCACCCTGTGAGTGCCCGGGGCGGTCAGGAGCTCTATGTGCTTCGACGCAACGCCGCAGCCCTCGAGGTAATCGAGCAGCACCGGCAGCATCATCTTGAGAGGGGTGTTGCGCGTATTGTCCTCGATGAGGATGAGCACCTTGTCCCCGGCCGAAACAAGGTCCCTCAGAGCCGCGCAACCGGTGGGGTTGTCCAGCTTCCGCCTGATGGCTTCCCTGGGATTACCTACCGGGGCCAGGTCCTTCATCTTGCCGTCGAAAAGAAGCCGGCCCGCCGGGATCCGGGCCTTCACGGAACCCGATCCGTAAGGTAGCGTTATCGTTGTCAGGTCGGGCGCCTCCCTCCGCGAGTGTTGTCCGCTACTCGAGCGTCACAATCTCGTTGTCTGCGTCCACGGTCACCTTCTGCCCGTCTTTCAGGTTTTCGTAGAACCCGCGGTCCACCCTGTACACGGCCGGTATCTCCATGACGATGGCGCTCGACACGAGCACGGTATCGGGGTGCTCGATGACCATCGCCTTCGGGGCCTTGTCGTGCTTCATGAGCTTGTACAACCCGTCAGCCTGCACGACCGAGCTACCCTTGCCCGACGGCATGACAAGGATTTTCCCCGCGACGCTGCTGCCTTCCAGTGAATGATTCTTTTCTTTGACGATGCCTGTCTCAGGTGCTACGAGGTAGAAGCAGACAGCGTCGCGGGAAATCATGACCTCGCCTTCGGCCTTGCCTGCCGATATGCGACGGCACATGAACTGCTTACCGGGCATTATCGCGACACCTCCCCTTTGATAGCGGCCTCAACGGCCTCCTTAAGGGGCCTGATGATGAACTTGATGTCCCTGATCTCGTTGTAATAGGCGCACTTCGGCGAGTCGGTCACGCCGGTCTTACCGTAATATGGCTGCCAGCACGGCGGGACATCGATGCAGGTGTCCGACACGATGTGGCCCCCGGCTCGCTGGATCGTGCTGAGGTATCCCATCCGCCGCGCGAGCTCTTTTGTGGTCGAGCTGGTCAGCGCCCAGAAGTCGACCGCGAGCCGCTTTCCTTCGAGGGTCCGCGCTATTTCGGCGACCTGGTTGAGCGTGAGGTGCGGGCACCCGAACATCGCGAAGTCGATCTTGCCTGGTTCGCCCATTATCAGGTGGCGGACGTGGTCAAGATCCTCATCCGTGATCACTATCCGCTCCTTCGGCTTCCTCCCGCCGAAGGCGGCCTCCAGAGTGGGTGCTTCCGGGGTTATGCCTGCGATGTGGTACATTGGGACGGCGCCCGACGTGTTGAGCTGGGCGCCGAAGTTCATGAATCCCTCGGGGGTTGGTCTCTCCTTGATTCCGGTGAACACGGGGATCTCGAGGCCCTTGTACTTGAGGGGGTAGCTCCACCCCAGCAGCTGGTAGTCGAAGTCGTCCTTCACGCGGGCCTCGACCTCGACGAGTATCTCGCCCTTGCGGTTTTCGTCGAGAAGCAACCCGTATTCGGGCACGAGTCCGGTTATCGCCGCGCACAGCGCGCTCTGGGACGATTCCCTGTTGGACCTCGCCCCTATAACTGAATTGACGTATGGCGTTGCGCTCGATTCCGAGAACGCTACCACTTCGCCATACGCCGGCACGTTCTGGCCGAGGTATGGGGTACAGTCGAAAGTGAGGGTCGCGCCGATCTTCCTGTAGGCCTCGTCAGTGGCCGTGACGATGTCCCAGCCCTCTTTGGGGATTTCGAACAGGTGCTCGCTGAGGTACGCGCAGTCGATGCTCGGGTTGACAGTCGGGGATACCTTGCACCGCGCGCCCTTGTTCAGGAGTTTCTCGACGAACCAGAGGTCGGCGTCCTGCGCGCTCAGCGCCACGTGCGCCCTGGTTATCGGCACCATCCGCCGCGCCTCGAACACATTCCCCACGGCTACCTGGATCTTCATGGCCAGGGCCGTGCCCTCGCCGTACTTGCCGTCCAGCATGTCTTTCTCGTAGGCGGAAAGATTCACGATTTCACCCCCGCGAACCCGCGAATGGTTGGAGGTCATCCGGTCGCCAACCGTTGCACTGGTCGGCCGGTCTGTTAGCCGCTCTATCAGTCGATCAACGTGTTCTCTATGATCTGGCCCATGTTGAAATCGTGTACCTGCAGGTAGTGCTTGACGACCTCGTCAAGCGCCATGAGCGGGACCGGGCCGACGAGCTCCGCGCCCGCTACCAGCACCCCGTAGCGCGCGGCCTCCGACCTGATGGTCTCCATGACCCGGGGAATGGGGGTCTTGCGGTAGTCGATGAGGTTCATCGACACCTGGACCATCCCCTTATCCTCGAGGGAGAGCCCCATCGCCCGGACGTACCGGTACCCGCCGTTTATGTGCCTGACTGCCCTGGCGATCCTCTCCGCGATGGAAAGGTCGTCCGTCCTGAGGTTGACGTTGAAGGCCACGAGCGGGAATCTAGCGCCCGTGATCACCGCGCCCGTCCTGGCGTTGAACTCAGCGGGGCCCTCGTCGGGCTTCCAGTTCGGGTCGCAGAGCTTGTCGCGGAGACCCTCGTACTGGCCCTTGCGCACGTTGACAAGGCTCTGGCGCTCGGGTCGCGTCGCCGCGTCCTCGTAGTAGTAGACAGGGATACCCTTCGCGCCCACGAACTTGCCGAACACCCGCGAGATCTCGACCGCTTCCGCGGTCTCGACATCGCGGATGGGTATGAAAGGAACGACGTCGAGCGCCCCCATCCTGGGGTGGGCGCCGCTGTGCTTCGTCATGTCGATGATCTCGAACGTCTTGTCTGCGAGCTTCTTTGTGGCCTCGAGCACCGCTTCCGGAGCCCCAAGGTACGTGATGACCGAGCGGTTGTGGTCCTCGTCCGACGAGTAGTCGAGCAGCTTGGCGCCGGCGGTCGTCCGCACCTGGTCCACCACGGCCTCGACCATTTCGCGGTTCCTGCCCTCACTGATGTTTGGAACGCACATCAGGACTCTCATACGCCACCTCCGACTTCCAGGCCGGCAAAGCCGGCAGCCGTTTTCAGAAACGAATCAGCCTCGGCCTCAAACCGGGCCTTTGCTGCGGGGTCCTTCAGTGAATCGAGGTTAATCCTTACGTTAAACACACAGCCTGTTACACCCGTCGTTGCCAGAAGCCGCGCGACCTCGAGGTCGGATGCGGCATTCGGGTTGGACTTCCCCTTCAACCGCCTGTACAGGTCCAGCACCTTCAAGCAGGAGACCGCGTTGTCGCGCGGGACCTCCGTGGCGTTGACCAGGGCGGCCTGGATCGCCCTGCTCCTGGCCTGTTTCTCCTCATCGGTGGACTTCGGGAGCTTGTAGGCGTCGGCCACCCTGCTGAATGCCTCGGCATCCTTCACCGCGCCCGTCAACAGGGCATCCCGTAGCTCGACCGCCGCGGAAACAACGGCGTCATATTCCCCGTCGCTCAACGCGCTGTCAGGGCGTCCCCTGGACAGGCCGGCCACCATCCCCACCAGTCCGGCGGCCATACCGCCGGCGAATGCGGATGCCGAACCCCCTCCGATCGTCTTGTCCGACGGATCGAGGATTCTGTCCATTACGTCATACCTGGTCAATGCGTACCACCATCCCCATTAACAATAACCCTGCCCCCTTCAACGACAACCTTCCCCCGCTTGATCACCTTGTCGACCACGTTTCCGCCGAGGCGGTATATCACGTGCTCGTACGAAGGGACGTCCCAAACCTGGATGTCCGCCAGCTTCCCGGGTTCGAGCGAACCGCGGTCGGACTCGAGGCCGAGCGCCTTAGCGCCACCGAGCGTAGCGGCCCGCAACGCTTCCGCCGGCGACAGGCGGTGATTCCTGCACGCCAGCGCCATCACGAGCTGCATGGACTCGGTCCACCCGCCCGGGCACAGGTTCGTGGCGAGGGCGACCGTCACCCCCGCGTCAACGACCGCGCGCGCATTCACCGGTCGCGGATGACGTACCGCGAAGTCTATTCCGGGCAGCAGCACGCCCGGGACTCCCGATCCGGCCAGTTTCCCGAGGGCCTCGGGTGGCGTGTAGTTGAGGTGGTCCGCGGACGCCATTCGCATGTCCGCCGCGAGGTCAGAACCGCCGATGTACGAATAGGCGTCCGTGTGGATCTTGGGGCGCAGCCCGGCGCCGGCCGCCGCCTCGAGGATGCGCTCGGAGTCCGCGGTGGTGAAGTGGCCGTCGTCGCACCACACGTCACAGAAGGTGGCGACCCCGATGCCCGCCACCCAGGGGATCATCTCGCCTATCAGCATATCGATGTACATCTCGCGGGACACGTCCGGCGGCCACCCATGGGCCCCCAGGAACGTGCTGACGATGTCCACCGGGGTTTCCTTGCCAAGCCGCGCGTTGACGCGGAGCATCTTTATCTCATCTACGGTGGTGAGGCCGTAGCCGCTCTTACTTTCCAGCGTGGTGGTCCCAGCGGCGAGCATCCTGAGGAGCCGCGCCCTCGCGGAGGTGAAGAGTTCTTCCTCGCTCGCCTGCCTCGTCATCTTCACGGAGACCATTATCCCTGTCTCGATCCCCATCCACTGGAGATCGGCAGGGTCGTCGGTCGTCATCCTCGCCGCGTACTCGCGGACCCGTGACCCACCGAACACCAGGTGGGTGTGGCAATCCACGAAGCCCGGCGCCACGACCTTGCCCGTGGCGTCGATGACGGCGGCGCCACTCGTATCCACGGCGCGGTTTACTTCCTCTCGCGCGCCTGCTGCGACGATACGGTCACCCGCGATCGCCACGCAGCCGTTCTCTATCCTCCCGATCAGGTCGCGGGCATTCTCCGTGCAGGTGATTATCTCGGATGCGCCGGTAATTACGACGCTTGCCTCCGGTTTCTGTCGCCTGTCCCCCATCCAGCTCACGCCTCACGTTTTCAGCCGTCTCGCCCTGCAACGTCGGCCGCGCAAAGAGCCTTTGCACCTTACACACATCTGCCTGCCTTCGCCCACCCGGACGCCGGTCCGATAACCGGGCCGGCTGTCCGGGTTAGTTGTCGGGTCACCGGCTACATCTACTTCTCCAGGTCCTTCGGCCCAAAGGTGGCCCTGGGGCTCCACCAGAGAGGTATCTTGATGCTCTCCTTCGTCAACTTACCTTTGCCCATCGCGACGTCGCGCGCGGTCTCGTACCCGGCCTGGGCGTGGCGGACCACACCGATGCCTGAGTCGGTGGTCATGCACACCGAGAGACGGAATTTCGCTTCTTCCGTGCCGTCGGCGATCATGGTGACGCCGGTGTGCACTGCCTCGCCCATCGAGTAATTGGCCTGGATGGCGACCAGGTCGGCCATACCCACCGCGTTGAGCAGGCCGTTCAGGTACGGCCAATCAGAGATCAGGTCGCTGCCGTCCTTCATGTTCTCCGATTCAAACGTCGGGTTCACTATCGAGCCGGAGTCGAGGTTATCGCGCGAGAACGCGACCGGGCCGGCGAGCTCGCCGCGACGGATCATCTCGTTGACCTCGAGCGCGAATTCCTTACGCTGGCCGAACCCCATATAGCAGATGCGGGCGGGCAGGGCCTCGATCGGGATGTGCTTCTTCGCAAGGCTGATCCACCTGGTCACCAGGATGTCATCCTCGAACTTGTTGAGTATCATCTCGTCGATCTTCGCCAGGTCGCTCGCCTCACCCGAGAGGCAGGTCCACCTGAAGGGCCCACGGCCTTCGCAGAACAGCGGCCTGATGTACGCCTGGACGAACCCGGGGATCTTCATGGCTTCTTTCTCGGCCATTCCGGCGTCGCGGGCCTCCTTGCGGATGCTGTTGCCGTATTCGAACGAATGCACGCCCTTATCCAGGTATTTGTTGAGCATGGTGAGCTCGCGGATCATGGTCTCGCGGGCTTTCTTCAAGTACAGCAGGCGGTCTTTCGCCCTCAGCTCGGCAGCCTGATCCGGGGTGTAGCCGGACGGAATGTAGGAAATTGGGTCGTGGGCCGGCGTCATGGATGACATGATGTCGGGCATGAAGCCCTTCGCGAATGCCTGCTCGAATATGTCAGCCGAGTTGCCGACCACCGCGATGCCGAGTGGCTTCTTTTCGGCGGCGTACTTCTTCGCCATCGCTATGGCCTCGTCGAGCGACGGAGCGAGCACATCTATGAACTTCTTCTCGATCCTGCGCTTGATTATCTTCTCATCCGCGTCGCACAAGAGGCAGACGCCACCGTGCATTGTCATGGCCCTGGTCTGGTTGCCGCCCATTCCACCGGCGCCGGCCGTCATGTAGATCTTGCCGACCAGCGAGTCGTTATAGTGCAGGCGAGCAATAGCCGAGAGGGTCTCGAACGTCCCCTGGATTACGCCCTGCGTCCCGATATACTCCCACGGGCCGGCGGTGTACTGCGCGAACATCGTGAGGTTCTTGTCCTGCAGGTCGTAGAATATCGGCCAAGTCGCCTTCATGATGTTGGTGTTGGCCATGACTACTTCGGGCGCGTACTTGTGGGTCTTGAAAATGGCGACCGGCATGCCGGACTGGACCACGAGTGTCTCATCGTCTTCGAGGTTCTTCAGGGCGTCGACGATCGCGTGATACGACTCCCAGTTCCGGGCGCACTTCCCGATGCCACCGTAGATTACCAGCTCTTCCGGCTTCTCCGCGTTCTCCATGTTGTTCTCGAGCATGCGGAGAATACTTTCCTGCCTCCAGCCCTTGCACCGGAGGGTCTTACCGCGTTGCGCCTTGACCGAATACAGGATCTCGGGCTTCGCCACTATGTCTTCCTCCTCCTCCTCACTCCGAGTTGAGCATTGACAGCCACTAACTCAACATCTACAAACCGGCGTCTCGTCACACCCAACACCATGCAATTCTCTTGCCAGCCCAACTCATCCTTGAGGTAGCGGCGAGGTAGTGGCGGGACGTTACGCCCGCGGTCGCTTTTCGGCTGCTTAAAGGCCATTTCGCCGGCCACCCGGCAGCAGTCCTGCAATCTCGCAAGCCCGGCCGTTCCCCCTCCAGCCGGCCTCAGCAGCCGGCTCTCGCGGGCCTTCAGCACGCCACGGGTTTATGCACTCCGCAAAAATCCTTTGCACCAGACCCCGCGGACGGGAGGAACAACCGCCGCCGCCACAGAAATCTTGGAGAATACCTGCGGGAGGAGGTTGAAGCCGTGGAGTTCGAGGCTATCGGATCGCTGCTGAGCGACTTCGTCGAGGGCATCGTGATCGCCGGGGCGGACGGTGTCATAGCCTGGCACGGCGGCCGCATCGACGCCTCATACGAGGTCCAACGGGGGAAACGGTTCTCCGAGGTTTTCGGAGTAGACGCTCCCGGGACTGGCGAAAAGGGGACCGTACTCACTACCCCCCAGGGGCGCAAGATAGTACTCCGCGGCAAGCGGGTTGCGGTCGGCGGAGCCTCCTATCACGTCGTGTTCGTCGACGACATGACCAACCTCAAGTCAAAGGAGAGCCGCCTCCACTGCCTGGAGACCATAATCGAGTCGATCAACGACGGGGTGCTCATGAGCGATTTCGAGGGGCGCATTGCGCTGTACAACCGCGCCCAGCAGAACCTCGAGGGTATACGCGGTGAGGAGGCCGTCGGGAAGTACCTGTGGGACACGTACCACTACAATCCGGAGCTGTCCGAGCACCGCAGGGTGTTCAAGACCGGCGTCCCCATCATCGAGAGGTACCGCGCGCACGCATACAAAGACGGAGTCCCGCAATACCTGACGTACAGCACCTACCCACTCGTCAAGGACGGCGAGACCATTGCCGTCTACTCCATCAGCAGGAACGAGACCAAGCTGCGTGCGCTGCTGTACGAGACCATCGAACTCAAGCGGAAGCTCCTGAACGGCCCCGATCAGCGGGAGGATCTACCCAACAACGGGACTGCCTACACTTTCGCCGACATCAAGGGCGAAAGCCAGGCAATCCGTGGGCTGGTCCAGGAAGCGCAGATGATGGCCCTCCTGGACACCAACGTTTTGATCGTCGGCGAGACGGGAACCGGTAAGGAGCTGTTCGCGCAGAGCATCCACAACCACGGGATGAACTCGAAGAAGCCGTTCGTGGCGATCAACTGCGCGGCTATTCCGGAGGCCCTGCTCGAGAGCATCCTGTTCGGCACCGTCAAGGGAGCATACACCGGCGCCGTGGACCAGATCGGCCTGTTGGAGCACGCGCAGGATGGCACCCTGTTCCTCGACGAGATAAGCTCGATGCCGGTCCCGCTCCAATCCAAACTCACCCGCGTCCTCCAGGAAAGAGCCGTTCGAAGGGTTGGCGGGCTGTCCGTCGCGCCTGTCCGCTGCCGCATAATCAGCGCCGCCAACGAGGACCCGCACAGGCTCATACAGGAGGAGAGGCTACGCCTTGACCTGTTCCACCGGATAGCCGGCACCTGCCTCATCATCCCGCCGCTCCGCGAGCGCAAGGATGACATCCTGTACCTGTCCCAGCACCTGATAAACTACTACAACAGGGCCTTCAACAAGCGTATCGATGGGCTGGCGCCTGAACTCAAGGACCTGATGCTTTCATATCCATGGCCCGGCAACGTGAGGGAACTCGAGCACTTCGTGGAGAACCTCATGGTCCGCGCTGGGGACGACCAGACCGTGCTGGACGTGCACAACATCCCGCTGTACCTGCGCCGCGATATCCTCGGGAAAGCGGCTTCTCTCGACCCTGCGCCCAGGCCGGCCACACCTGGCTGGGCGGTCGCACCTACCGCACCCGCGACTGTTGATGAACGCGCCAGGCAGGCCTCGCTGCCGGAGCACCTGCGCGACTACGAGGAACAGACATTGAGGAAGGCACTCGACGAGAACGGCTGGAACATCAGCCGCGCGGCGAGGAGCCTCGGCATCCTGCGCCAGAGCCTGCAATACCGGATGAAGAAGATGGGCATCATCAAGCCCTCACCCGTGTTGTTGGGGCCGTCTGGAGCTTCGGGCTCTTCAAGCCCTTCAGCCGGGTAGGCGGCCGGGTCGTAGGCTCTCACCACGAGCGACGCCCACAGGAATGCCCGAACAGGGCCAGGAAATAGCCCTTCGAGCGCCCGAGACGGGTCTAGACGTGGTTCAGCCCCAGGCCGAACGCCTCGTGTTCCCAGCCTTTCACGGGCGCCCCGATGGTCCCGTACAGCGCCACCGCGAGCCATTCACCTTCCTGCGGGTCCACCTCGCTCTTCGATCCCCGCAGCACCACGAAACTCAGGCCCACCGTGCGCAGCACGCTGCCGAACTCGATCTGCCCGCGCGAGACCCCCTGAAGGGCTTCTATGATCGCGTGGTAGAGCGCGTGCTCTTCGCGGAAGCTGGTCTCGTCGACGAGACCGCTCCTGCGGGCGGCCGTCTCGACTGCGGCCACGACCTTCGCCGGCTCCATCGTCCCCACGCGGCCCCTGACCATCCTGAAGCCTCGAGCCCTGATGACGTCGTCGACCGCACCGGCGGCGGCCTGGGGGTCGTCGAGCATGACCGCCAGTACCGCTGACTTCCCTATCCGGTTACCCCGCAGAAGCGTCTCGAGTATCTGCAAGACGTTAACCTCCATCCGCCGGCTACCTCGAGAACACGGGTAGCGGTTCCAGGTAGATGAGATCCTCCTGGTAGAAGTCGCCCTCCTTGAGTACGGCCGCGCGGCAGACTATCTGTCCACCGGCCTGCCTGATAAGATGCTCCACAGCGTAGATGGTGCCTCCGGTCGATACAACATCGTCCACGACCACGATCCTCCGTCCCTTGACCCTCTCGACGTCGACACCATCCAGCACGAGCTTCTGGGTGCCTTTCGTGGTGATGGACTCCACGTCCACTACCAGCGGGTTCTGCATGTACGCCTTTATGCTCTTGCGGCAGACGATGTACCTCTTGTGTCCGAGGATCGTCGCCAGCGATTGCAGGAGCGGGACCACCTTGGCCTCGGGCCCAAGCATCAGGTCGAAGTCGACCGCACAGAGTCTCGCGGCGAGGCCGCCGGCGCAGACGTTGATCAGCTGCGCGTCCCCCATCATCACGAACGACGCTATCCACAGGTTCTCGGCCACGCGGATTACAGGGAGCCTGCGCTTCAGACCGCATACCTGAATGTCGTAGTACTGCTGACCCGTGTATTGCATCGACTGTCCCCCTTGACGGCGCGGCGGTGGCAAGGTCGTCCGGCGTAGTCGCCACCCCGGCCTGCGTACGGTTTTGTCCCGCCATCTTCTTCGTTGACGGGGGTTGTTTTCCTTTTCGGAGCGGTTTGCCGCCGGCAGGGTCTATTGTGTAGAATGTCTGTGTCACGCAACGGTGGACAGGGCCTCAGCAGCGCCCTGATAGGGCCTCAGCAGGGCGGATGATACCGCCCGCTGGCCGAGAGGGGAGTCAACACATGCGTTCGAGCGTAAATGTCATCGCACCCACGAGGAGACCTCGAAACGTCCGGCGAGGTACCCACCTCCTCACCACAGCCCTCATCATCGCAACACTCATCGCGGGATGCGGCGGCGCCGCGTCCAAATCACAGCAGTCTGCGCCCTCGCAGGAGCCATCGCAGGGGTCTTCGCAGGCGCCGTCGAAAGACGCGCAGTTGCCGCAGGAGCCTGCGCCCGCGCCCGAGTACCCGCTCTCGTTCGTGGACGGCCTCAAGAGGCCGGTTACGCTCCAGGCCAGGCCCTCGCGCATAGTCTCCGTGATCCCGGCGGGGACGGAGATACTGTTCGCCCTCGGGGCCGGCGACAGGGTTGTCGGGGTCAGCACGTACTGCAACTATCCCGAGCAGGCAAAACAGAAAGAGAAAGCCGGCGGCTATTCGAACCCCAGCGTTGAAAAGGTCGTCAGTCTCAAGCCCGACCTCGTGCTCGGCGACTTCGTGCACGGCGAGTTCGCCACCCACCTGGGCAAGCTGGGCATCCCGGTGATGCTCCTCAACTCCCAGAGCGTGGCGGAGGCGCTCGACTCCATCAAGATGTTGGGGCGGGCCATCGGGTCCAGGGATGCCGCCGAGTCGCTGTGCGCCGCGATGGGGTCGCGAGTCGACGAGGTTCAGAAGAAGGTGGGTTCTGTCCCCGCCTCCCAGCGGCTCAAGGTATTCCACGAACTCTGGCACGAGCCGCTTATGACGTCGGGCCCCGGGACCATAATGGACGACCTCATCAGGCTGGCGGGCGGGATCAACGTCGCGGCAGACGCCAAGACCCAGTACCCCGAGTACAGCCTCGAGATGCTGGTGGCCAAGAACCCGGACGTGATCGTGTACACGTACCACTACGACCAGCGCCAGCTCAAGCGGAAGGGCTGGGACAACCTGCGAGCGGTGAAACAGGGCAGGGTGTACGTCTTGACTGACGACCTCGTTTCGAGGCCGGGGCCCAGGATCGTGGACGGGCTCGAGGAACTCGCCCGGAAGCTCTATCCCGACGCGTTCAAGTAGCGAGCGCGGGGAGCGTGCGAGCGAGCGCGGGCGCACCCAGCGTGGGCCGCGCGGATGGCAGCGCGGGCGGCGACCTGACCGTCGCCGCGTTAAGTCAGAATCTGCCATCTAGCAGGAAGAATCTCGCCCGCGGTGAATACCACGGCATCCGCTGGAGTCACAGGACCCCGCACGGTTGAGGCATTGAGAATGCACGGACTACAACAACGGAGGGAGAGATGGTTTTGGCCGACGTACTTGCCGCAATCGCCGTAGTCATCAACGGTTTGCCGCAGGGCCTGCTCGCGCTGTCTTACGGATTCGCCGCCTTCCCCACCGCGCTGGGATTCGCGATCGGTGTGGCGGGCGCGTTGCTGTTCGGCTCCGTGGCCCCGATATCGTTCCAGGCGGAGTCGATCGTGCTGGCCGGGACGATCGGCCGCGACCGGTACGAAAGGTGCACTATTGTCGTTATTACCGGTATCGCGATGGCCGTCGTCGGGGCGCTGGGCCTCCTCCAGCCGACGATCGCGTTCATCGGGCCCGCCATCGAGAACGGCATGATGGCCGGCGTCGGGATAATCCTGGCGACCGTCGCGGTCAACATGGTGAAAAGCAACTCTAAAGTGGGTATCGTCTCTGTTGCTGTCGCGCTCCTCGTCTATGCTTTCAAGAAGGACCTGGTGTGGACCATCGTCTCGAGCGTGGTGGCGAGCACGATACTCTGGCTGGCTGTGAAGCCGAAGACTGACGACGCCGGGACGGGCGCCTACACCGATATCGAGGTAATGCGGCCCATCCAGCTCAAGTTTACCCCGCAGGTCATCCGCGGTGCGCTCGCGATGATATGCCTGCAGATAGGCGGCAACATAGCGTATGCCGGCATTACAGGCAAGATCGCCGGCAAAGGGGTCAACGTCGACCACGTAACGCTATATTCGGGCCTGGCCGACGCCGCCAGCGCGTTCTTCGGTGGCGGACCCGTCGAGGCGATCATCAGTGGTACCGGTGCGGCCCCGCGGCCACTCATTGCCGGAGTCATGATGATGGCGATAATGGCGGCCATCCTGCTGCTCAAGCTCCTGCCCACTATCGGTAAACACGTCCCCAGCGAGTCGATCGCGGGCTTCCTGTTCGTGCTTGGCGCCATCGTAGCGTTCCCGATCAACGTCAAGGCGGCGATAGGCGCCGACCCGATCACCGGCGGTGTGACGACGGTCGTCACCGCCGCTACCGACCCGTTCATCGGCCTGGTCGCCGGCGTCATCGTCCGCGCGCTGATGGCCGCGGCCGGGAGCTAGGCGGCGGCCTGGCGGAACTGTAGTCTCCATCGCGGGCGCCGGTCAAGCGGCGCCCGTTCTTCGCTAGGCCGCCGCGGCCACGCGTCGCCCCGGCAGCCGGTGTGGCTGTATTGCCCCGTTCCGCCCTCGACATACTGAGCACTGTGAAGGACGCTCTCAAGCGCGGTCTGGGTTCGAGGCACCTCTCGATGATATCGATAGGCGGCGTGATCGGGGTGGGTATGTTCCTCGGCAGCGGCGCCACCGTCAGGCTGGGCGGGCCCGGCGTCGTGCTGTCGTACCTCCTGGGCGGCGTTATAATGATGATGGTCATGCTGGCGCTGGGGGAGATGTCGGTCGCCTACCCCGTACCAGGGTCGTTCCGCGTCTACGCCTCCCAGTACCTTAGCCCGTTCGTAGGGTACGTCACAGGCTGGCTGTACTGGGTGTCCTGGGTTGGCATAATGGCCGCCGAGATCGTCGCCGCCACGGTTTACATGGAGTACTGGTTTCCCGGCGCCCCGAACTGGATATTCGGAGCCCTGTTCGCGGTCCTGATGACCGTGATCAACCTGGTCTCCGTGAGGTCGTTCGGCGAATTCGAATTCTGGTTCTCGCTCGTTAAAGTGATCGCCATCGTGGCGTTCATCGTCGTAGGCACGGCGGCGATAACCGGCGCCGGCGCGCGGTTCGGCGTGCCCGCCATCGGCCTTGCCAATTACACCGGGCAGGGCGGCTTCTTCCCAAACGGCGTGCGGGGCGTAGCGCTGGCGATGGTCATGGTCATGCTCGCCTATGGTGGCACCGAGGTCATCGGCGTCGCCGCCGCCGAGACGAAGAACCCCGAAGTCAACGTCCCGCTGGCGATTCGCGGCGTCGTCGTGCGGACGCTCGTGCTGTACGTGGGGTCCATTGCGGTCCTGGTGGGGGTGATACCGTGGACCCGCGCCGGCCTCACGGAAAGCCCGTTCGTGTCGGTATTCGGCCTGGTGGGCATACGAAAGGCCGCGACGCTCATGAACCTCGTCGTCATCAGCGCCGCCCTCTCGTCCATGAACAGCGGGCTATACACGAGCTCGCGCATGCTACACTCGCTCGCGTCCCAGGGAATGGCTCCCGTGCTGTTCTCCCAGGTCAGCACGAGTACCGGCGTACCATACTGGGCTGTGCTGGCCAGTACAGCCTCCCTGTACCTCGGGGTACTGGCATATTACGTCTCGCCCCACGGCGCCTTCCTGTTCGTGGCCGGCATCTCGGCTTTCGGCTTTTTCTTCTCCTGGCTCGTAATCACACTCACCCACCTACGGTTCAGGCCCGCGGTCGCGGCGGCCGAGCCCTGGAGGCTGAAGTTCAAGGCCCCCGGTTTTCCCCACACTTCGATCATCACGTCCATCCTGCTGGTAGTCGTGACTTCGGCGCTGTGGCTCATTCCCGAGCAGCGTATGGGCCTGTATGCGGGACTCGTGCTGCTGGCGTTCATAAGCCTGGCATACGCACTCGGGTTCTTGCTGGAGCGCCGGAGGCCCGGCCCGGCGCTCGAACCAGGCCCCATGTCCAGACCCGCGGAGGCTCTGCGACTGGCCTCCTACTTCGGCTTCGAACAGGCGACGGACGAGCCGGAGGAAAGACCAGGCGACGGCGAGAGCGGGACATCATCCCGGTAATCCCAACTTGGTTGGCCTCTGAAACGGTCCAATTGGCTGTTGCACGGCCCCCCACATCCGGTATACTGGCATTTGGGTGATCCCAATCATCTATTGGGTGGCAGAGGACATGCGCATCACGATAGACCGTGACATCTCAACGCCGGTCTACCGGCAGATCGCGGACCAGATTCGCGACCTGATCCTTTCCGGTGAGTTCGGCCCGGGCCGGCGCCTACCCGCGGAGCGGAAGCTCGCGGAGTCACTCGGCGTAAACCGGAGCACGATCATCAACGCATACGGCGAGCTCCAGGCCTCGGGGCTTGTCGAGTCCCGTTTCGGTCGCGGTACGACTGTTCTGGCTGCACCTCTCGGCAGCCCCCCGGCGGGAGACAGGCAGGCGGCGCCGCTTCCGTGGCGCCAGTTCTTCGGCGAGACTGCGGGAAGGACGCGGGAACCCCTCCTCCGGGACCTCATGGAATTGGCCGGTCGGGAGGACATCATCTCTTTCGCCGCAGGCATACCCGCGCCCGAGACGTACCCTCTCGATGCTTTTCGCGAGATACAGGACCAGGTGCTAAGGGACCACGGCCGTGCGGCGCTCCAGCACAGCCCCACCGAGGGCCATCTTCCCCTCAGGGAGACCATTTGCCAGATCATGCACGCGCGAGGGGTCAACTGCTCGCCGGACGAGATACTCGTGCTCTCCGGCTCCCAGCAAGGACTCGACCTGGCAGCACGCGTTTTCGTAGATCAGGGTGACGTGGTGCTGGTCGAAGAACCATCTTTCTTCTGCGCCGTTCAGGTTTTCCAGACCTCGGGAGCAAGGGTCATCGGTGTGCCGCTGGACGAAGGTGGGGTACGCCTCGACGTGCTTGAGACGCTGCTCTCCCGCTACCAACCGAAGTTCGTCTACACGCTGCCAACGTTTCAGAACCCGTCCGGGGTGACGATGAGCCTGGAAAGGCGGCTCGCCCTGCTTGAACTCGCTTATCGCTACCAGGTTCCGGTCCTCGAAGACGACCCGTATGGGGAGCTTCGTTATGAAGGCAAATTCGTCCCTGCGTTGAAGGCTCTCGACCGCAACGGCTACGTGATTTACCTCAGTACATTCTCAAAGGTCTTGTTCCCGGGCCTGCGTGTGGGCTGGATGGTCGCTCCACGGCCGGTTGCGCGGCAATTCGCGCTGGCGAGGCAGCTCGTGGACCTGCACTCGAACACGCTGGCCCAGTGGCTAATCGATGGGTTCTTCCGCCGCGGCCTGTTTGACGTTCACATCGCCGGCGTGCGGCGGGAGAACGAGCGCCGCCGCAATACCATGCAGCTGGCCCTCGGGCGCAAGGCGCCGCCGGGGTTCCGGTTCAACCGGCCGGAAGGAGGACTGTACCTGTGGTGTACACTACCCAGCGGCATGAACGGTTCCAGACTCCTGGCCCACGCCACGGAACACGGGGTCACGTTTGTCCCGGGTGAGCCCTTCTACGCCGGGGGACAGGGGCAGGACCACATCAGGCTGAACTACAGCTACCTCCCGCCAGACCGCATCGAGGAGGGCGTGGCAAGACTGGTCACCGTCATACGGGAGTCGACGAGCCATGGCCGGGAAATGCCGGCAGGAGTGGTGCCCGGGATGATGCCCATCGTGTGACGATCGGCCGGATCTCTGTTGACGCTGGAGCGACTACTACCGTTTCAGAGGGGATTTCCGTGATCGAAGACAGGCAAATGCTTTCGGAATCGTTTCGCTGGGACGACTTCACCCTCGCGCTGAGGCAGGCGCTCCCACTCACTGTGAGCATATTCGGGTACGGTCTGGTGTTCGGAGTCCTCGCCCGGCAGAGCGGTCTCACCACGTGGGAAGTCCTGCTGATGTCGACGGCTGTCATCGCCGGCTCATCTCAGTTCGTTGCGGTCGGCATGATCTCGGCGGGAGCCGCCGCCGGGCAGATCGTGCTCGCGACCCTCCTCCTGAACATGCGCCACCTTCTCATGGGCGCCTCCCTCGCGCCGTACCTACGAGGGGTCAGGACCTGGAAACTGGCGGCCCTGGCGCACCTGTTGAACGACGAGTCATACGCCCTGATAATCGATCGCTTCCAGAAACACGGCGGAAGCGTGGCGTATTTCCTGGGGGCCGGGCTGGGCACGGTCTCCGGGTGGATTCTCAGTTCCGCTCTTGCGGGCGCCCTTGGAAACCTCGCCGGCAGCACCCAGAAGTTCGGCCTCGACTTCGCGTTCGCCGGCACGTTCATCGGCCTCCTGGTGCCCCAGATCAAGAACAGAGAAACGTGGATCTCGTTCGGAGTCGCAGCCATTGTCTCCCTGGCGTCGGTTCAGCTGATCCCAGGAAAGTGGTATATGGTGATCGCCGCCGTCGCGGCAGCGGTCGCAGGAGTGGTGGTGGAATCACTTGCGAGCGGAAGTCGTGCTAGTCATACTGGGCATGGCCCTGGTCACTTATCTGACGAGGGTTAGCCTCCTGGTCCTGGTCGGGCGGGTCTCGCTGCCCGCACCCCTGATGGCGGCGCTCAGGTACATCCCGATAGGCATAATTACTGCGCTCGTCGTCCCAGCCATACTGGTAGTCGGCGGGAAGATCGACGTTTCCCCCGCGAACCTCTACATCCCGGCGGCCCTGGCCTCAGCCCTGATAGCCGCGAAGTGGAAAAACATACTCCTCGCCATGTGCGGCGGCGTCGCGGTCGTAGTCATAATGAGGCTGGCTCTTTCGCCCGCCTGAGGACCGCACAGCAGGCCGCCGTTGCGCTGGCCGCAGGCAGGACTCGGCCCGAATGTGGGGCGGTATGGAAGTAGACGTCACACAGCTAGAAGGAATATCCTCGTCCCCGTCGAATAACGTGCCTACCAATAGGGCCGTCTTTGCAGACGGCCGCAGTTGAAGGCCAAGTGGTCCTAACCAGTTATACTAACCTGGCAGGAGGGCTTCACCGTGAGGCCTTTAGTAGCGGTAACGTCGTCAGCGCTTACCTCAAGCCCCCAGGTCCCCAACAGGATCTCCTGCTACGTCGACAGCGTCTACACAGACGCGCTGGTTTCTTGCGGCCTCCAGCCCGTGATTCTGCCGGCCACGTCCCCCTGCAGCCCGGACAACTCCGAAGACCCCGTCAGGCTAATGTGTGCTTTCTCCGGTCTTCTGGTGACGGGGGGACCGACACTGCCGTCCACAACACCGCTGGATTCGCCCATCCTGCCCCTGAGAGAGCAGGACCCGGCTCGATGGGAGCACGACACAACTGTCATCAGAGCCGCGCTCGCGTCGGGAATCCCGGTTCTGGCGGTCTGCCGCGGGATGCAGGTGCTTAACGAGGTCCTTGGTGGGACTACTCACCTTAACCTGGTGCTCGACGGTGTCACGAGCCTTGATCACAACCAGGGAACCCTCCCGGAATCCGCGCCGTATCACAGGGTCAACGTGGTAGGTAGTTCCCTGCTTGCGCGACTCACGGGCACCAGCACTCTCGAGGTCAACAGCTTCCACCGGCAAGGGGTAAAGGCCCCCGGAAAAAGCTTGACCGTTTCGGCGGTCTCGGCCGATGGCGTGGTCGAGGCTATCGAGATGGAGGCCGGTTTCTGCCTCGGTGTACAGTTCCACGCCGAACGAATGCCCGGCAGCGCCCCCATGAGGGCAATCATGGCGGGTTTCGCCTCGGCGTGCCGTGCTCGACGGAAAGCCTTGTCCAGGGAGGGATGCCGCTCGTAAACCGTTTTCCGGGTATAGCCGCGAATCGTAGACAGTAGACAGGGAGGAGGTTTGAGGAATGCAGTATATCGGCCCGTTCCCGCTGCAGGTCTTTTACCTGTTTGAGGTCCTTCTGGTCGTCCTACTGTTCCTTGTCCTGTACAAACGCCCGGTATATGAAGCAATGGCTCTCGCCTACCTCGCAACCATCATGATGACCGGAAGGTACGACCTGTTCTGGAAGTATCTCACGTACTCGTCGACCAGCACTCTGTTCTATGCCATCGTAGCGTTCCTGTTAGTCGCACACATCTTCGGCGAGACCAAGGTCGTGGAGAAAATCATCAATTTCATCCTGGCGTCGGTTGGGCGATTCCGGGGCGGCGCCGGGTATGTATCGCTTCTGGCGAGTACATTCATGGCAGCCCTATCCGGTACCGGACCCGGCAATGTGGCGGCAACCGGCGTGTTCACCATCCCCGCGATGATTGAGACCGGCTTCTCGAGAGCTCTGGCCGCGACAGTCGAGATGAGCTGCTCCACCCTGGGCAACATCATCCCGCCGTCAGGCATAGTGATTCTGTCATGGGGCCTGCTAGACAAGCTGTCCCCCGGCGCGATCAGCTCTTCGCAGTTCGTGATAGCCGCCTACGGAATAGGCCTCTGGTTCGTGATACAGCGCTGGCTGACGCTGCTCGTGATGTGCAAGTACTACAACGTCAAGCCGGTCCCGGCCGAGGCAAGGCCCTCGCTAAACGACTCCTGGAACAAGGGCAAATGGGCGCTCATCCTGCCGTTGCTCATATTCATCCCGCTGTTCCTCGACGCAAAGTTCCCCGGGTTTCTGACAGCGCGGCTCGGGAAAGAAGGCGTGAAGGCGTTCTCCACGTGTGTGCTCCTGTTCACGCCCGGGATGGCCGGCGCATATGCCCTCTGGATAGCCCGCAGGGATATCCCTGAGAAGATGAATCTGAACGGTCTGGTGGGGATGTTCCGCCGCAGCGTCATGCAGACAGTTCCGGTTGCCGCGACAATCTACCTGGCGTACGGTCTTTCGATGGTGTTCAGGGAGATCGAGATGGAAAAAGCCGTCCAGCAGTGGTTCCTCGGGATGGGCCTGAACGCGTCGTCTATGATAATCGTCGCCCCCGTATTCTTCATGCTCCTCGGGATGGTATTACCGGGCTCCTCACAGATCGCGCTCCTGGGCTCGGCAATGATAGCAACCTTCGCATCGATGGGCGGGAACCCGGTGCTGTTCGCTTCCATGCTGCCGGCCATGACGGGAGCGATGGAAGGAATGACCCCGCCCCTTGCGCTCTGCATGTACGCCGCGATGGGCATAGCCAAGTCGGGCTTCGTGGAGACGACCAAGATAACGCTGGTGTGGGTGGCGCTGCACCTCCTGGTATCGATAATCCTGCTTACGGGCGTACTGCCCATCTTCGGACTATAGGGGGTGAGAACGGTGAAGGCGATATCCGATTCCTTGAACGTGTGCTACGGCTTGCTCGCTCTCTTCACCCTGGGCGTCGGGGCGGCGGCCTTCTTCATGTTCCTGGCGGGCCTAGTCATCGGTGGGGCGACCGCCACAAGCCTGGCCGTGACCGCCCGCGACTGGATGATGTTCGCAATCAAGACCGCGTCGCTGGCTACATTGTTCGGGCTTGTTGACATCTACCTGAAGGGGTCTCACTCCCTGACGATAGACCAAAATTGAGCGTCCTCGTGCGGAGGTGTTGGGTTTGGACCGCAATGGTCTCCTGGATCTCGCAGCACAGAGAATAGACAGCCTGATAAGTATCGATGTCCCGTCACGGAACGTGATTCACGTACTATACCCACTTGCCCGGGAGAAGACGGGAAAACCCCTTTGTATGGCCGCCGCACAACTCCTGATGAAGAGTGTAACGAGGGGCGGGGTTGTCCTGATCGCGACTGGCTGGCCCGACCGGCCCCATATATCGCCCTCGATAGCCGAAACGGACGGTCCGCCCGGGGCCGCCGCACTTGCGAGGGCTCTGCACAGGGGCCTTGGGGCGGTACCTATCGCGGTAGTTGAGGAAAACCTGGTCGAAGCGATGGAAGCAGTGATGCGCGCAGCAGGTTTTCGGGTAGTAACGCCCCAACAGGCAGTCGAAGCCGCAGTTTCATCCGCGCCCATCCATGCGGCCAGCGTCGTTGGGTTTCCGACTGACGCCGAGGACGCGAAGCACAATGCACAGTACCTGTTCGACCGACTCTCACCGCAGGCGGTAGTGACGATCGAAAAAGGCGGCATGAATGAAAAAAGCAGAATTCACACGAGTCGCGGGGCCGATACGAGCACGCACATGTCCAAGGCCGATTACCTGGTCCTCGAGGCTCAAGGCCGCGGCGTCAAGACAGTGGGTATCGGAGACGGAGGAAACGAAATCGGGATGGGGGTGATAAGGGAAGGAATAGTCAGGCTTATCCGTTTCGGCGATCGCTGCAATTGCGGGTGCGGCGGCGGCATTGCTCCCAGTACCGTTACTGATGTGCTGGTTGCCGCCGCCATCTCCAATTGGGGAGCCTACGGCGTTGCGGCGTGCCTGGCGATCTTGCTCCAGGATGCCGATGTGTTTCACAACCACGTTGTCGAAGGGCGTATGTTGGACGAAGCGTGCCGAGCGTCGCTGATTGACGGTATCACGGGCTATTGCGAACCAAGCGCCGATGGCCTACAGGCCCCGGTACACCAGGCATTCGTGACGCTAATGCTTGAGACTGTCAGGCAGGTAATCCGCTCGCTAGATGCAATCGGCTGACCCACAGTTGAATTCGTACCATAGAACGACAAGAGCACAGCCTGGAAGGGGGTAGTGAAGTGAATGCTCGGAAGAACACGATGGTAGCCGCCGCCCTTGTAATGGTCCTGCTCCTCGCATTATCGGGTTGCGGCCAGAAACCCACTCAGGGGAAAAAGGTCGACAAGATCCTAATGCAGGCATCGAGTATGGGCGGTATAGGCTATGGTTATTCACTGGGGCTGTCAAAAGTCGCCGCCAAGGTTACACCCGACGTCAGCTTCACTGTTGAGGCGACTGCAGGTTATATAGAGAACGCCAAGCGATTGTCGCAGGATGTCGGGCACATTGGTGTGATTAGCCAGGACGACGGTTATGCCGTCTTTAAGAAACAGGGGGATTTCGCCAGCGCAAAGGCCAGACTGCTAACAATGTTCCCTGTTCACACCCTCGACTGGCACATCATTGTGCCTGGTGACGGGCCTGTCAAGACAATCTGGGATTTGAAGGGCAGGAAGGTGTCCGTACAACCTAAGGGCAGTTTCAACGAACGGTTGTCCTCGAACATACTCGCCGCCCTTGATATCGAGTGCAACAAGGTGTACCTGACCCACTCGGAAGCCGCGGAGCAGATGGCGTCAAAATCGCTCGACGCCCACATCGCGTCGGGGTCGTCCCCCGCTTTCGCGGAGCTTGCCGTCCGCATGCCGCTGAAGGTCATTTCTCTGTCGCCCGACGACATATCCAAAATCCGGCAGAAGCTCCCGTATTTGAACGAGACCGATTTCAAGGCGGAGGCTTACTACAAGGGGACGGGCACCGTCAAGAGCGTGAACGTTTGGGCCATCGTGGCCTGCAGAGAAGACCTCCCCGAAGACCTGGTCTACAAGCTTGTAAAGGGTGTTTACGAGAACAAGGACCTGATGGTCGAGGGGCACCCCAGCGCGAAGTTGATGGATCCCGCCCAGGTAACGAAACTGACAGTCCCGCTCCATCCCGGTGCGTACAAGTTCTTCACCGAGAAAGGCATCGCGGTTCCAGACAGCCTGAAGCCGCCCAAGTAGTCGTCGGCCCGAACACGGCTGATCGTGGCGTGAGAGAGAAGGCGCGCCTACAGCGTCGCGCACGGAGGGGAGACTCACAATGGCCGAATCCGGCACCACAGGGAACGCACCAACAAGGGGTCTAGTAGTCGGGGCAATAGCGATCGCGACATCCGTATTCCACCTGTATTCGATGGTTACTCCGGTGCCACTCAACCCGTACACTCAGCGTGCTGTACACCTCCTGTGCGTCTTAACGCTGTGCCTGGTGTTGAACCCCCTCCGCGACAGGCGGGCGCGCCTTCTTGACTATGTGGCCATAGGCGTTGTACTGATTTCGTGCGGCTATATTCTCCTCGAGTACCCAAGAATTCAGGAGCAGGCCGGCCTGCCGTACGGACTGCAGCCATTGGTATCCGCTCTGCTGGTCATTGTAATACTCGACGCCACCCGCAGAGTCGCAGGGTACGCCCTGCCTATCCTCGCCGTCCTGTCCCTGCTGTATGCGTATTTCGGCGACTTCATCCCCGGTGCATGGGGGCATACGGGGTTCTCGCTCGAGAGGATTCTGGGCTACCTCTACCTGACCCTGGACGGAATATGGGGAGTCCCCGTCGCGGTGTCTTCCACTGTCATCATGGCGTTCACGATCTTCGGGGCATTTCTCAAACAAGCCGGCGTTGAGAGGGCTTTTACCAACCTGTCATTCGCCGCCGCAGGCCGCCTGGTTTCCGGGCCAGCCCAGGTGTCGGTCATAAGCAGCGCGCTGTTCGGCACGGTTAGCGGCAGCGCCGTGGCAAACGTCGTCGCCACGGGTTCATTCACGATACCGCTCATGAAGAGTAGAGGATTCCCGGATTACTTCGCCGGAGCCGTCGAGGCGGCCGCGTCCACGGGCGGGCAGATCATGCCCCCGATCATGGGGGCGGGCGCGTTCATCATGGCGGAGACGCTCGAGATGCCGTATCTCAAGATATGTATCGCAGCCGTGATCCCTGCAGTGCTCTACTTCCTGTGTTGCGGATTGAGCGTTCATTTCGAGGCGCTGCGATTGGGCTTCAGGGCGCCCCGGCAGGATGAGGCCGGCGAGCACCCCACGCTGCTCAGGGTTATTATTCGGGACGGTTACATGTTCCTGCCCTTGCTTGTTATGCTTTATGTCATTTCGCGCGGGGTTTCGCCGATGAAAGCGGCCCTCTATGGAGCCGTCTCCGCGGCGGTACTGAGTATCGTGAACCGGAGAGCCAAGAACGATCTATTTAACCTGAAGGGAATGGTTGAGGCTCTCAAAGACGCTGCAACCGGAGTTGTTGAGGTGGCAACAGCCTGTGCGTGCGCCGGCGTAGTCCTGGGCGTAATATCGATGACGGGCCTCGGCGTTAAACTCACGAGCCTCCTCATAGCGGCGTCCGGCGGCCGTGTCTGGCCGGCGCTACTGATGGCTATGCTGGCGGCTATCATACTCGGCATGGGCCTTCCGACCGCGGTCGCATACGTTGTCGCGGCAGCGGCGACCGCGCCGGCTCTCATCCAGTTCGGGATCCATCCCCTGGCCGTCCACATGTTCATATTCTACTTCTCGATTCTCGGCACGATCACCCCCCCTGTGTGTCTTTCGGTCTATGCGGCTGCGGGCCTCTCGGGAGCCAACTGGCTCAAGGTCGCGTGGACTGCGATAAGGTTGGCCTTACCGGGCTTTATCGTGCCGTTCTTCGCAGTTGCCGATAACTCCCTGCTCATGGTAGGTTCTCCCGGCGCCATACTCCGGACATCCTTGACGGCGGCGCTGGGCGTCTTACTCCTGGCGTCGGGCTCGATGGGCTGGCTCAGGGGCCGTCTCTCCGTCGTCGAGCGCTTCCTGATGGTTGTGGCGGGAATCGCGCTGCTCGACCCCGCCCGAATCACCGACCTGCTCGGGCTGGGGCTCATGGTTATCGTCTACCTCCGGCAGCGTTACCTTGCTCAACGATCGGCAAGGCAAGCCACCTAGAGAGTAGTGGCACTGCCGTAAGATAGGATCACGCCCTGTACAGGTAATAACACGTTATGATATGGCACTGACGAGAACGGTAAACGGGAGGGCGAGAGATTGGGATCACAGACTAAGGTAGTCGTCTGCGGCGGCGGCAACGCCGCCCACGTACTCGTGCCTGCCATAAAGGAAGCAGGCGGGACGTGGGTGGCGGTTCTGGCTACGTTCGGCGATGAGTCGCAGAGAATCGCCAATGGAGTTGCGCAAGGGGGCATCATAGCCGCCTACCGAGACCATCATTACAGGGGGGTTCCCGATCTCGTTACCTCGTCTCCATCCGAGGCGATTCCTTCTGCCGACGTGGTTATCGTCTCGGTTCCCGCGTTTGCGCACGCGCAGGTGGTTGAGTCGATTGCGCCCTATCTTAAGTGCGGTGCGTTCCTGGGGGCAATGCCGTCCAGAAGTGGTTTTGAATTCTACGCCACCAATAAGCACCTCCGCGACAGGGATATAACGCTCTTCGGCTTTCAGACTCTCCCGTGGGCCTGTAGGGTGGCGGATTACGGCAGGCTCGTAAACGTCCTCGGCCGGAAGAACATCGTAAGCATGGGGGCATTCCCCACGTCCAAGACGGCCGGGGTTGCCCAGGTGCTCGCATCTATTACCGGGCTCAGGATACGACCCGCCAACTCCATGCTTTCAATAAGCCTGGGAAACGTCGGCCAAATAATTCACCCGGGTATTATGTACGGTTTCTTCCACGGAAGGGAGGACCTTGATTACGACAGCGACTCTGTCCCTCTATTCTACCAGAGTGTGAACCGCGAGACCTCCATGATTCTCGACCTTATGAGCCGGGAGATCCTGGCCGTGGCCCGCTTGATTGAGCAGAAGCACGGCGTCAACTTGGGCGATGTTATCGGCTTGAAGCAATGGCTCCTGGACTCCTACGGGGATCAGATCCGCGACAAGACCGACATACAAACGTGTTTCGCTACAAACAGCGCATACGAGGGCATTAAAGCTCCGGTAATAGGCGAGGGCAACAAGTTCAGGCCCGATTTCAAATCGAGATACCTAACGGAAGATGTCCCGTACGGACTGGTCGTGACAAGAGGTGTTGCCGCCATTTGTGGAATCGAGACACCGGTTATCGACAGGGTAATAGACACCTGCTCGCATTGGATGGGAGTCCAGTACCTCATCGGCGGGAAGCCTTGCGGGCGGGACGTATCCGGAACCAGGCATCCCGTTGTCTACGGCATACGGGACATCGATCGCCTAATCGCGACTAGCGTTTGACGCTTGACATAATCTTACGGACGAACAAGGGATAGGGGGAGAAAACGATGGCAAAGAAACGCAGGGTCCTGGCGGCATCGATCGGCGAATGCGTACACTCGCTCGGGGTCGAGACGTTCGCCGAGTGGCTCGAGGACCAGGACCTCGGGTACGTGTCGGTCAAGCTGGGGCCGGCGGTGCCCATAGACGACCTCATAAACAAGATCCGTGAATCCCAGCCCGAGGTGGTAGCGCTCTCGTACCGCCTCGGTGACCTTCACGTCGATAAGATGCTGAAGGAGTTCATGGACAAGACGTACCAGTACGGTATCGACCCGAAGACCAGCCCTATCAGGTATTGCTTCGGAGGCCTGAGGACGGCGGCGAACCTGGCGCGCGCGCTTACCGGCCACGCGATCTTGCCCGACAAGTTCTCGAGGCCCGAGGACAGGCATTACGACCTCGAGGCCCTGGCGCGGGAATTCAAGGGCTACTCGAAATACGATGGCTTCTTCGAGATGGTCGCAGACGATTACATCACGATGGAGCAGCTGATTGAATTCGCCCAGCGTAAGACTCAAAAGAGCAAAGATAAGAGGGTCGAGTGGTCCGACGACCTCCTCGAGAGGATCCGGCAGGTGCGCGAGCGCGAGAACAGGCCGGTAATCAGGGCGCACATCGGGATCGCGGCGGAGTCGATCGAGCCAACGGTCGAGGACATCAAGAAGATATGCGACGCCGAGGCGATCGAGATCGTCTCCCTCGCCCCCGACCAGCCATCGCAGACGTTCCTCGCCAAGTTCATCCGCGGCGAGGAGGACCCGGCCAAGTACCTGAAGGGCCAGGGCGGTGTCCCGATCCGTAGCAAGGAAGACCTGAAGGCGCTCAAGGACGCGTCGCTCCGCGGGAACTTCCCGATGACGCGCATCTACTCCGGCACGGACGAACTCCTCGAGCTCGCGAAGGTATTCGAGGAAGCGTTCCACATGCCGTTCCCCGCGGTGCCGATATTCTACTACAACCAGCTGGACGGCCGCGGCCCGCTGCCGATTCGAGAGGGCATTGACGAGCATTTCGAGGTCATGAAATGGTGGGCGTCGATCGGCAAACCGCTGGAGATAAACGACCCGCACCAGTGGCAGCTCCGCAATTGCTCGGACGACATGTACGTCACCGACCACATCGTGGCGGGGATCGTCGCGCTCAAATGCGGTATCAAGACGTACGTGATGCAGCTGATGTTCGACCTGCCCCCGCAGATCGCGCCGATCTACGACCTCGCGAAAATGCGCGCGTCATACGAGCTCATGGAACCGCTCACGAGGTACTTCGAGTTCAAGATCGTGCGCGAGACCAGGGGCGGCCTATCGAGCTTCCCGCCGAACCTGGACATGGCCAAGGGGCACCTGGCGACGACGACGTACTGGCAGATGTTCATGGAACCGGACATCGTCCACGTGGTGAGCTACCCCGAGGCGCACCACGAGGCGAGGGCCGAGGACATCATCGAGAGCTGCGACATCGTCAAGCAGGTGTTCAAGAACTTCTACAAGCCCGGGCAGCCCGATATCTGGTCCGACCCGAGACTCCAGGCGCGAAAGGCGGATCTAAAGAAGGGCGCGATGTACAACATGCTGCACCTCGCGCTCATGGCGGGCTACGAGGGCAAGGTGACGGTAAAGAACTACCTCGAGTGGGCGAAAGAGCCGTCCGAGGACGCCGAAAAGAACTTCGAGGCGATGCTCCTCGACATAATTGACGAGCAGAATTACCCGACGAAGGACGCCGCGCTGATCGGCGCCGACAACCTCGATCTGGCGCTGCAGACGGGCCTGTTCCAGGCACCACAGATCACCGTTGTCGACAAGCGTTACGAAATGGCGGGCAAGTGCAGGACCAAGACCACAGGCGGCATGTGTAGGATCGACGAATTCGACGGGATCAAGGTGCGCGACGAGATCCACAGGGTAGACCTCGTGAGGCAGAAATACCCGTGGTACTTCAACAAGAGCATAAGCATGGCGGACGACAAGTCGTACATCACCGAACTCGAGGAGAAGATCGAGGACTCCACGGTGAGGGAATTCCGCCGGCAAATCGGCGTATCCGACGTGACAGACAAGAACGTCCTCGCGGTGGACTTCGGCAGCACGTTCACGAAGATCGCCACGTTCAACACTTCGTCGGACGAGGTAAAGCTGCTGTACGTCCCTACGACGGTCGACGATATCCGCATCGGCCTCGCCAACGGGCTCGGGTGCCTCGAGGCTTGCCAGAAGGCGGGCAACTGGGAACCCCTGCGCGAGGCGATGTTCAAGTTCGACATACGGCTCCCCTGCTCGAGCGCGAAGGGCGGCCTCAAAATGGTGACGGTGTCGCTCTGCAAGGAGGAGAGTGGCTTCGCAGCCGAGCTCGCGGCGCTGACGGCCGGCGCGAAGCTCCTGAACACCTACGAAGGCCGCCTTACAGACGAGCAGGTCCGCGCGATCTACGAGGTCGACCAGCCGGAGATCATCCTGATCGCGGGAGGCGTCAACGAGGGCGGCGAGGCCGACATCCCGCTGCACAACGCGCGGATGCTGGCAGCCAACGCACGGCTGGCGACGTACGCGAAGTACGGGGTCCCCGTGATCTATGCCGGGAACCAGGATATCGCGAGCGACGTGGAGGGGATATTCAAGGAATACGGCGTGGACGTCCGCGTGACGGGCAACGTCATGCCCGAAGTCAACATGTTCAACATCGAGACCGTGAACGAGGCGATCCGCGACCTGTTCCAGACGATAATCATCCGCGGCAAGGGTTTCGACGTCGTCGAGGAATACATGAGCGCGAGGTTCCTGCCCACCCCGCGCGCGGCATTCCTCGGCATCAACCTCCTGGCGAAGGGTTACGGGAGCGAGTCCGGCATCGGAAACATAGTGTCGCTGGATGTCGGCGGCTGCACGACGGACTTCTTCGCCAACGTGAAGTCGAACCCACTGTATGCTTACCCGTGGGAAGACGAGAAGAAGCGGGTCAAGCGGACGATCCTGAAGACTCCCAACGCCCCGCTCGCGTACAGGCGGGTCGAGGGCAAGTACGGGATGAGCTACAACGCCGAGAACCTGATGGAGATTGAGAGGTTCAAGTCGGGCGCCATGCAGAAGGACCTCGAAGAGTTCTTCAACGAGAAGTTCCCGTCGTTCGCCCCGGGCAAGGGCGCCTTCCCGCAGTTCCTGTCGCGGGTGGATGGGCGGCCCGACGGGCGGTGGCGTTTCGACCTCGGCCGGTACCTCGCGTGGGTGCACGCGAACCCGCACGCGCTGTCCGAGTGCCGCGAGGAAGATGGTGTCAGGGCGTTCCTGACCAGGGAAATCATGAAGGTGGCCACCGGCAGGAACGTTGGGTACGTGAAGGAGACCGACACCTACTTCCTCCAGTACGGGGTGAACTTCTTCACCGAGGAGTGCACGCTGCTGCTGATCGGCGGCCCGATATACCACAAGTGCCAGTCGGGCGCGGACTACAACTTCGACGACCTGCGACTGATCGCCCAAGGAGCGCTGTTCGCCCCCGACGAATACACGGTGCTGAGACCCGATGGCAAGGTCCTGATGGACGCCTCATACCTGGTTTCCACGGTCGGTGGCCTGTACGGCAGGGTGGACCCGGAAGGCGCGCTGAGGATATTGAAGAAGAACCTGAAGCATCTCGACATGACGGCGCGCCAGCAGGCATGTGGTGTGTGACGTCGGGGCGGGCCATGCGGCCCGCGGATGGTGTGGTGTCGGATCCGATGCACCCGTATACAAGGGCACTCACGGCTCCATTCCGGTCATCGGCGTACGGAAGCGACTGAAGACGATAGAGGGGATCGTACCGGATCCCGTGAGCGTGAATGACGAATGCCCCTTCGCCGCGCGATGCGACGAAAAACGCGGTGATTGCTACAGATCAACTGGATGTGTCGAGATACGGCCCGGCCACCACGTCTGGTGCGGCGCACTGACTGGGCACCGGCTGTCCGAGACCGGCGCCAGGAGGGACATCTGATGCCGCTAGTTGAAGTGATGGGGTTGAGTAAACACTTCGAAGTACGCCAGTCACCGATATCGCGCTTGCTCGGGGCAAAGCGGCGGGTCATCCGCGCAGTAGATGGGGTCGACTTCTCCGTCAACGAGGGCGAGACTCTGGGCCTGGTGGGCGAATCGGGATGCGGCAAGTCAACCGTGACGCGGTGCGTCGTCGGACTCACGCGACCTACCGCCGGCAAGGTCACCTTCTCCGGCCTGGACGTCTCGACAATTCGCGGCGACGACCTGCGGAAGTTCAGGCGGTCGGCGCAGATAGTGTTCCAGAACCCCTACGCATCGCTCAACCCAAGGAAGACGGTGTCCCAGATACTCGGACAGGCGCTTGTACAGGGCGGTTTGACGAACCGCGCCGAACGGGAGGCGGAAATCGTACGTCTCATCGAGAGTGGGATTGCAATTGCCAGAGCCCTCGCCGTCCATCCGCGGTTTCTTGTGTGTGACGAGCCGGTATCCGCTCTGGACGTGTCGGTCCAGGCTCAGATCCTCAATCTCTTGATGAATCTGCAGGCTGACTATCATCTCACGGAGCGATGCACCAGGGAAGAGCCGTCCCTCACTGTATCTTCTTCTGGACACAGCGTTGCATGCCACTCATATGAGTGATCGGGGGTGCGAGGAGTGACACCAGTCATAGGCGCCACGTGCGCCTGGAGCGTGGAGACATGGAAGCACGAAGAGAAGGAAGCAGGATACATGTACGCCGGCTCAGCCTACTCCTGGGCCATCCACAGGGCGGGAGCGATGCCGTTGATGGTACCCGTTCCACCCCCTGATGCTGACCTTACGTCTGCCGCGGAGTGTGTCCTTGCGCGGGTAGACGGACTCCTCCTGACGGGAGGAGGGGGTGCAAAGATTCGAGAAGGTAGCGGGTTGCCGCCGTTAGCAGCTCAGCAGCCGCGACGATACAGATTCGAGAACATTCTGATCAACCGTGCTGCCGTCATGGGCATCCCAATCATGGGTATCTGCCGCGGTCACCAGATGATAGCCGAGGTCCTAGGCGGAAGCACTCGCATTTTGGTCCCGCCCCACGCACACTTGCAGGAGAAACCTTCGTGGGAACCGCAGCACGTCATCACAGTGGAATCCGGCTCACTTTTGAGTCGTGTATGCGGAAATGACCCCTGGGAAGTCACCAGTTTCCACCGGCAAGCGGTAGGAGTTGTGCCGCCCGGGTTCAGGGTCAGCGCCTTCTCCAAGGACGGTGTCATCGAGGCAATCGAGGCGTTGGGCGAGACGTTCATCGTGGGGTTGCAGTTTCACCCCGAGTATCGCTGGGAATTAGACGAACGGTCGAGGATCTTGTTCAAGGCTTTCGTGACGCAGTGTCGCCGCGAGTGAAGTGAAGCCTCTTCTATCCCGAACAGTGAGAGAGACCGACACCTACTTTCTCCAGTACGGGGTGAACTTCTTCACCGAGGAGTGCACGCTGCTGTTGATCGGCGGCCCGATATACCACAAGTGCCAGTCGGGCGCGAACTACAACTTCGACGACGGGCGGGCCGCTGTGGCTTGCCTTCTGTTTACACGACAACTGGCAGCCTGTAATGTGGCTGAGCGGAGGGGAGTACATGCGAGAGGCGTCGCGGCCCAAGGAGCCCGGGAAGGTGTGGGCGCAAAACCTGGAATCGCAGCGTGAGCAGGCACGCCGGTGTATCGAAGTCGTCAGGTCCCGCATAGTGGGGCTGGACGACCAGGTAGAGCTCGCGGTGCGGGCGGTGTCATCCGGACTGCCTGTCATGCTGGAAGGCGAATCCGGCACCGGGAAGACGGAACTCGCAAAGGCGATCGCGGCGGGGCTCGGGAAGACGGTTTACCGTGTTGACGGAACCCAGGAGCTCACGGCCACCAAGATCCAGGGCTGGTTCGACCCCCCGCTCGTGATCAAGCAGGGCTACGGCTGTGATTCGTTTATCCCCGGCCCGCTGGCGGCTGCGATGAGGGATGGGGGCCTGTTCTTCTTCAACGAAACGTCGAGAGCGCCCTCCGAAGCGCTCAATGCCGTCCTCTCGGCCCTCGATGAGCGGCTCCTTTACATACCCAGGCTTACCCCCATCGAGGCGTCGCCGGGCTTTTGCGTAGTGTTTACGTTGAACCCTGTCGACAAGGTGGGCACAAACCCGCTGCCCCGCGCTCTCTACGACAGGTGCGTGTGGATTCAGGTGCCGCACCTGGACGTGGAGGAGGCCGCCAGGGTGGTACGCATGCGTACGGCAAATGCGGACGACGACCTCGTGCGCGGGATATGTCGCGTCGTCGAGTTGACGCGCACCCACGATGAGGTGGCGAGCGGCGCCTCCGTCAGATCCGCGATACACATCTCGAGGTTGCTGATGAGTGCGCCCGAAGGCATCGACCCCTGGGACCCCGGGGAAATCTTGCGCTGCGCCCATTCCGCGTTGTCGCGGAACATAAAGATGAAATATGACGCCGTATCCACGGCCGATGACGTAATCCGCCAGGCCGTCGAGGAGGTGTTCGGGCAAAAAAAAGCGTGACGGCCTCCCATCACGAAGGAGGCCGTGACAGCCTGAGCAACGAGACGCCGCCGCCCAGGGCGGGGCAGCCCCCTCAGTCCACGCCGCCCGGCGGCGCGAAGCCGATCCCACAGTACGGGACCACGGCGGCGCGGGACCTGCTATCCGAGGGGAGCAGGGACCTGATTGGGTACGCGCGGGCGGACATCGTCCAGCTCGCCCAGGCGAGGCCCGAAGCCGTAGCCGCCGTCCTGGGTAATGCGCAGGTGGCCGAGGTCTTCGTTGATGCAAGCGAGCCTCAGTCGGTTGTCCAGGTATACAGAAGTATTCGCGACCGCATGGAAATGCACAGGCGCAGGGAGTTGCTCAAGCGCATCGTCGACAGGATATCGAAGGCGGCCGCAACCCTGTCGGAGGCCAGGAAGGTCAGGAAGCCTTCCGAAGTCAGGGCATACAGGCCGGGCGACGCCGACTGGGACCTGGATTACACCCTGGAAAGGCTGAGCGAGAACCCCGGTAAAGCCCTCACCTACGACGACATACGCGCCACCGCGTCGACGCCCCCCGGTCTGGCGGTGTGCCTCATCGCGGACAAGTCTCAGAGCGTCGGGGGCATGCTCCACGATATCGCTGTTGCCTGCGCCGTCGCCTGTTATCGCCTGCGCGACGAATCCCTCTCGGTACTGCTCTTCGATAAGTCAGTCGAGTTCGCCAGACACTTCGAGGAAGAAGGCACGGCCGAACGTGTCATAGAGAGGGTCATCGATATGGACGCCGGCGGAGCGACTGACCTGTTCAAGCCGCTGGTTGCGGCGAAGGGCGAATTCGAGAGTATTCCGGCGTCGCGGTCACGGAAAGCAATCCTGGTCACAGACCTGGTGGCGACCAGAGGTCACGACCCCGTGCCCGTGGCGCGGGACCTGCCTTCGCTCAAGGTGGTCTGCGTGCCCGGTTTCCGTAACGAGCTTCCCGCGCTGTCCTCCGCATTCCGTAATCTCGACAACACCCGGTTCGTCTGGGCGGACTCGTCCGGCTCGGTGACCGAGGCTATGCTCGAGTTAATCGCCTCCGAATAGCCCACGGCGTCGGAACGAGCTGATCCGGGGTCCCGCCGGGAGGGCGCGATCCCCGGATCAGCTCAAACGAGCGTAATTCTGCTGGACGTGGGGGCCACCATGAAACACAGTGTGGGCTTACTGGCTTTCTCTCCCGTATCCATCGAGAGCGGGAGCGATCTCGCCGCCCATGGCCTTTTCGACGAAGCTGGTGATAGCAAACGCGATCACGCTAGCTACCGAACCCGCCACGATCGCGAGGACCCCGTACGGCTGGCCGATGACCTGCCAGTATATCCCGGCAGTGCTCCCTACCAGGATCGAGACCAGCCCGGCGTTCCTGGTTGCGTTCTTCCAGACAAGACCGAGTGCGAAGGCAGCGAATGGTCCCGCCGATCGCAGCATAAAGGCGAATGTGTTAAGCGTTATGATGTTTATCTTGAACAACGCTATCCATATGGCGAGCATCCCGATTACGACGTTCATCGTGCGAGTCAGCAATACCAGGGTCCGGTCAGAAGGCTCGGGATTGATGTATCGCTGGTAGATATCCTTGACTATGATGGTGGAAGCGCACAACATGTCGGAGTCGGCGCTCGACATCGTCGCAGCAATGATCGCCGAGCAAATCAGACCTGCGATCACCCCGGGGGCAAGCCTGAAAGTCGCAACCGCCAGGGCCTGGTTCGGGTTGATGTCGGGGAAGGCGGCGAGGGCCACAAGGCCTATGATTGCTGGTATAAACGCGTAGAGACCCATGGTGAGCGCGGACAGCAAGGTTGCCTGAACGCCCGAGCGCTCATCCTTCGCGGCATAAATGCGGGACACCATCTCCGGCCCCGATATGAATGTTATGAAGTACTGAAACACGAGGCTGATTATGGTCGCCCAGCCGCAGGCCGTGAAGGACATTCTGGCGGGAGACACCTTCGAAACCACAGTTGACCAGCCGCCAGCGCCCTGGATGATGAAAGGTAAGGCTATAAGCAGCCCGAAGAATATGACGACCCATTGAAAAAGATCTGTAAAGGCATCGGCCCAGAGGCCGCCCATCACCGTGTAGACGATACACACCATGCCGGCGATGAGTATGGCGGGGTTGAGTGACATCCCGGTCAGCACAGATATGATGGTACCCGAGGCCAGCATCTGTGAGGCGGTGAGGCAGAAGAGGGCGACAACGTTGACAACGGCCGTTATGAGGTGACTCGGCGCGCCGAACCTTTTCCCTACCACCTCAGGGATGGTATAAGCTAGAGAACGACGCAGGTAGGGAGCAAAAAATGCCACGGGGACTATGCCGATGGCAGCGGCCAGGACGTACCACCCCGCCGATAGACCCCACGGACCGAAGGCTCGACTCGCTACGCCCACCGAGCTTCCACCGCCGACGTTGTTCGCTGACAGGCTGGCCGCCACCAGGATTGCGGGCAGCGCCCGACCGGCAAGTAAGTAATCCGTGCTGTTCTTGATCATACGCTTATTGGTATACCATCCCACAGCAATCATACCCGCCAGATAGAGGACCACTACAGTCAACGCGGTTCCCTGGACCACATTAATCCCTCCTTAGACTAGGAACGAGTGTCAGGACCAACTTGGGAAACCCACGTATCCCCATCACCTTCGTCCTGAGCGTAAACCACCTCCATTTCGGCAGTCGACCACTCGTCTCAAGGGCGCCCCCCCATGGTGAGTGCCATGACCGCCTTCTGGACGTGTAGCCGGTTCTCGGCCTGATCGTAGACGACCGATTGAGGGCCGTCGATGACTTCGTCCGTGACCTCGCGTCCGCGGTCGGCGGGGAGCGGGTGCATGTATATGGCGCCTCTCCTGGCCAGGCCCATCCGCCTGGAGTCACAGCACCATCCCGAGTACCGGTCTATCAAAGATAGCCCCTCTTGACGGTCAGTGGTGTAGACAAGGGGGCCCCAGCTCTTCGGGTACACCACGTCGGCGCCACGCATGGCCTCGTCCATATCTTGGACGATTTCTAACTTGGTTCCCGAGTCCGCCGCGTTTTGCTTTGCTTGCTGGATGATATCGGGCATCAAAGCGAATTCCGGGGGGTGTGCAAGCACCACGTCCATCCCAAGACGCGGCGCCATGAGGACGAGGCTCTGCGGGATCGATATGGGGCGCACGTAATTTGGGGCCGAAGTCCAGGATACGACCAGTTTCAAGCCGCGAAGATTACTGCCGAAGCGCTCCCTGATGGTAAACATATCCGCGAGTATCTGGAAGGGGTGATACATGTCGCATTGCATGTTGAATACCGGCACGCGCGAGTATCGGGCTACTTCGCGAATGTACTTGTTACCCTCCCCGAACACGGTGTGCCGGACGGCAATGGCGTGGCCATATCTGCTAAGTACGGAAGCGGTATCCTTCGCATTTTCCCCGTGGGCGATCTGTAATCTGTCCGGCGTAAGGTCATGAGCATGCCCTCCCAGCTGGGTCATTCCCGCTTCAAAAGAGTTACGGGTTCTGGTCGAGTTGTCGAAGAATATCATGAACAGGGTCTTGTCCTGCAGTAACCGGTGTGGGACACCCACAGCGAACTGGCGTTTCAACTCTTGGGCGAGATCGAAGGTCATCTCGAGCTCTTCATGCGAGAAATCCATGTCCGTCAGGTAGGGATGGCCTCTCAACAGGCTATGCATTAGTATGGCAACCTCCCTCAGACTTTGCCAGGACTCATGCCTCTCCGAGCGATTGACTGATTACCGTAGGAAACAGCGCGTAAAACGCCGCCGCCTTGACCAGGTGTTCTACAGTAACGTACTCGTTCACCGTGTGCGCCAGCGCCTCGTCACCCGGCCCGAACCCGATGGTCGGTATCTTGAGCTGTCCGGCCAGGGTCACGCCGTTGGTGCTGAACACCCACTTGTCCACGGCTGGCTTTTCGCCGAACAGCAGCTCCGCGGTGCGGATCGCCGCCGCCACGGTGGGGTGGTCTTCGGGCGTGATCCATGTGGGGAAGTCCTTCGGCACTCTCTCGACGTATCCAGTGTAACTGGGCTCCTCGTACGTCAAGAGCTCCGCATGTGCGTGCTCGGCCCCGGGAAGGGCTTTTATCTCCGATATCGCGCCGGCACTGTCCTCCCCCCAGGTCAAACGCCGGTCTATGTAGGTAGTACACTCGTCGGGAACCACGTTCAGGGAACCCGATTTACTCTCGATGCGGGTAACCGCGATCGTTCCTTTGCCTAGGAAGGGGTCATCTTTGAGCCTGCTCTGCAGCTCCTCGATGCCCCGGAGCACCCCGGCCATTTTGTATACGGCATTCTCCCCGCGCTCCGGTGCGCTGGCGTGGCAGGCGCGGCCTTTCAGTACCACCTTGATCTCGCAGCGACCACGATGCCCCCTGCATATGCGCAGGTTAGTGGGTTCGCCGAGCACCACAAGGTCGGGCTTCCTCGGTAGATTCTGGACAAATACACGCGATCCGAACCCGTCGCAATCCTCCTCCTGGACAATGCCGGCAACGTAGAGCGTGTACAGCCGGTCCAAGCCCATCTCTTTGATGATACGCCCCCCGTAGGCCATCGAGGCCATGGCCGCCTTCATGTCCACTGTGCCCAGGCCGTACACCCTGCCGTCCTCAAACTTCCCCTCATACGGGTCGTAGTCCCAGGCGGAAGGATCGCCTACACCCACGGTGTCCAGGTGGGCATCGTACATGATCACCAGGGGTCCGGACCCGATGCGCCCGATGGCGTTCCCTATCCTGTCGCTGTACGTTTCATCGAAACCAATCGCCTTCATCTCACTCAATACTCGTTCAACGACCGGCCCCTCGTGACAACTTTGGCTGGGAATGGCGACAATGTCCCTCAAGAATCGGACCATATCCCCCGAATAGTTCCCGGCCGCCCGTAGCACCGCTGGCGTCACCTTCAAAGGCTCAAAACGATGCTGCTCCAACCGCTATCCCCCCCGAGACTGTAACTTGACAGCCACCCGGAACACCCGCTTGGGCCTGCCACGGCTACCGGCATTCTCCTGTCCCGCCTCCACAATGTAACCGGAGGCAAGGAGCTTGCTCAGTACGCGATGCGAGGTCCGAAGCCCCACTCTTAGTCTTGAGGCCAGGTCGTGAGCGGTGAATTCATCCCCCAGCTGGGATAGAGCCGCCGCAACACGATTGAGCGAGACGGCAGCCATGTGCGACTCACGGGCCAACTGCACGAGCGTGGGATCGGTGCTGCGCAGGTCGTACGACATCGGGCAGGATCCGAGAGGTCCGATGAGCCGCTTGTTTTCCAGTATGACATAGCAGCTGCTGCCTCGCTGGCGTACCGCCTCCTCAAGGGCCGCACGCGCGTTGATCCCTGCCTCGTTCGCCGTAATGCCAAACCCGACTCCAGCGCCCATATCGAGACCCGCTCCCGCCATCTTTTCCAGGACCGGCCAGCAGGTATAGTAAGACGTGGTTTTCTCGAACTCCGCCCGGGTCGTGAAGAACTGGTACTCGCCGCCACCGCAGTCCACGACATGTCCGTCGACCTCCTCGGCGTGGGAAAGCAATATCTCGTACGCCCGCAACCGCAACCGTTGCTGCTCGAACTGCGTCATACCCTTCCAGTCAGATCTAGCCCTGACCAGCCCCACTACGATCTGCGCGCCCCTCGCGCGGGCCCCCTCCGCGAGGTACATCGCTTTCTCCAGGGCCTGCTCCATGGCAGCACGGGACGGTACCAACCAGGAACAGGAAACTCCGGCACCCTGTAATCGCCCGTATACCGCGAGTAAACAGGTGAGCGCGTGCGTCGTCACGCCTTCGCGAAACAGTTTAAGGTGGAATTCGGTGACCTGCTCCGGGTCGGCCAGTCCTTCATACTGCAGCACCTTGATGGTTTCAAGGTCAAGCCCCAACTCCTGATACGTTGCCTCAACAACGTCCCTGTTGATTGTGTCAACGCTCACCCTGTGTAAAGCACCGCGATCTCGAACTTTAAACAGGGATGAATAAAGCCACATGGGAGAATAGGGGATGAACGTGGTAGGGACTCCAGGGCGATGCTCGCGCATGGCCTGGCGGTAGCCCACGGGGCCTGTGAACAGGATCACTTCTGCCTGTTTACTGGCCGCTGCACACAACCGTGGCGCCTCGCTCGCTGTCTGGTACGCGAAGGGCAAAACCTGTAACCCCCGGAGGCACCGCGCGACAGCCAGCATTTCGTCGACCAGGGCGGAGGGGCCAATCGCAGCGACCTTGATGGACTGAGCCTTCATTTCAATGCTCCCCGTATTTATGGACGTGTCGATATATGGACTATAATTAAGTACTTCTGCGCCCGAGCGCCAAATCCTTCGTCGCGTAAACGTGGCTAACGAGACGCTGGAACGGTCAGTTCCGGACGAGCCTGCATATGGAGGAGGGTCGTATTAGTAATTCTCAAACGCGGGCGTTCAGTCGGTGACCTCGCGCGTCACCGAGAACTTGTACCTGTCGGAGCGGTAGTGGACTACGCGGTACTCCACCGGTGTCCCGTCGGACGCCTCGACCGTGGACGTGACGACGAAAACGGCTGCGGGGCCCCGCAACTTGAGCAGTCGTGCAACAGCCCCCGTGGCCAGCGCCGCCTCGAACGCCTGCTTCGCCCGCACTGGTCTCACGACTCCGGCGAGTTTATACAGGTCGAACGACGTGAAGGGCTTGCGCTCGCGACTCAGCTCGACGGCCTTCTCGGCGACGGCCATTCCGACCTCGGGGGTGAAATACGATGTATACAGGGCCATTGGCTCGGAGTCCGCCATGCCCAGGAGCACCATTTTGACTACAGGCGCACCGCGGTCAAGCCCCAGGCCCGAGGCGGCCTCGTCGTTGGCCGTCGCGCGCCGTACCTCGACGAGTGACGTGACGGGCAGCAGGCCGTGCCCTGCTATCGTCCTGTCGAACCCCGTGATGCGCTCCAGCGACTGGTCTATCTTCCTCTTGGTGACGTAAGTGCCCTTACCCTGGCGAGTGAAGAGTATGCCTTCGGCGACCGCCTGGGCGATCGCCTGGCGAACGGTAATCCTGCTCACACCGTAGGACTGGCAGAGCTCCCTCTCGGAGGGTATCGCGGTCCCCTCGGGGTAAACCCCCTCCTCGATGTGTCTTTGAATCTCTTCCTTGAGTTGCAGGTAAAGTGGGGTTGCTCCGTCCTTTTGCAGCAATCACGGCACCTCCGCGCACTCGAAGACTCCTCATATATTTTCACACTTATCCCACGCGACCGCAACGGGGGATAATAACGCCGCGGGCCGGGACAGAGAGAGCCATGCAATCCCCCCGCGGGAGGCGTGCGATTGGCAAACCTGGGGAGCTACTTCTTCAACCTCCTGTGGTTCGTCTTCATAGCCTCCAGCTTCCTCCTGCCGCTCATGAGACAACACCGCATTGAGCGGCTGCGTCACGCGGTGATACGGAGGCTGGAACGGTCGAGGGATTCACGGGTCATCACGATGATACACCGCCAGGAGGCGGTGAGCTTCCTCGGGATCCCGATCGCCCGCTACATAAATATCGAGGATTCGGAGCAGGTGCTGAGGGCAATCAGGCTCACGCCCGATGACCTTCCGATAGACCTGATACTCCACACTCCAGGCGGGCTCGTGCTCGCGGCGGAACAGATCGCCCTCGCCATAAAGCGCCACAAGGGCAAGGTGACCGTCTTCGTCCCCCACTACGCGATGTCGGGTGGAACGATGCTCGCCCTGGCGGCGGATGAAATCGTGATGGACGAGAACGCAGTGCTGGGGCCGGTGGACCCGCAGGTCGGCTCGTACCCTGCGGCCTCCATCGTAAGGGTGCTGCGCGACAAGAAGCCGGAAGACATCGACGACACGACGATGATACTTGCCGACGTCGCCGAGAAGGCGCTTGCGCAAGTCCGCGACACGGTGTCCAGCATACTGAAGGACAGGCTCGACGAGGACAAGGCGCGCGAGGTCTCGAAGACTCTCACCGAAGGCCGCTGGACGCACGACTACCCGCTCACCCCCCAGCAGCTCGAGTATCTGGGCCTTCCGGTGAGCGTCGGTCTGCCAACCGAGGTGTACGCACTGATGGAGCTGTACCCTCAACCTGCGCAGCGCAGGCCGTCGGTCCAGTACATACCGGTCCCCTACCGTGATGAAGAAAAACGGGCGAAGCGGTAGCAGGCCGCGTCTCCAAAGCAATCACCACCGCCACGACCACGAGGGCCGTGATCCCGGCGGGTCATCCCACGGGGGTGATTATCAGCTCCTCACTGGGCGCCTTGCCCTGGTCCTGCCAGGACCTGACGGTGACCTTGAACTTGCTGCTGGACCCTCTTTTGGGCATCGGATAGGTATCGGGTCGATCCTTCAGGATAGCTGCTTGAGCAGGCGCGGCGGGTTTCAGGCCGTCGCCGGTCGACTGGAGGCCAGCGACCCACGCCGGTCCATCCTCCTGGGCGCTCTTCCTTTCGCCGAGGACGAGGGTGTTCTCGTCAAGCCATTCGATGTCGCCGATGAAATGCCCCTTCGCCATGTCGAACTCCCTTACCACCTTACCGGTCTCATCCAGGACTCTGACCTTCGGGCTCAGGACAGACGAGAAATCTGCCACATCGATAAGCTTGTGACTTCCATCGGCGACCTTGAATGCCAGGTGCCGTCCGTCGGGACTCCACCGGACGAAGTCGATGAGGTCCAGATACGGGTCCACGTGCTTCAATTCGCCTGTGACGATGCTCAACAGCCTGAGTCTCCACGGCCTCCCGCCGTTCCTGGGGTCGGGCATCGCGGCGGACCGCCCGTCTGGCGAGAACCACACCGGATACAGGCCGTCCCACACCGGCAGACCGGTAATGAGGTCTTTCGTCGAGCCGTCAGCCGTGTTGATGCGCCGGATCTCGCCACCATCGCGCGTCCCCAGGTGAATGCTTATCAGGCGGCCGTCGGGGGTAGCCGCATGACTCCTGAGCGTCCCCTGGAGATCGGCTACCGATCGCGATGAAGCCTTGCCGCCGGAGAAGTCGGTCACCGTCAGCTTCGTTGGCTGCCCCTGCGCTGCGGGCAGGTCCAGGCAGACAACGGATTCGGCCCCATTCCAGGCGACAGGGAACATCGCGTCCAGTCCCTTGACTTCGCGGAGGAGCCTCGACTCGCCCGTGGCAGCGCCGACCAGCCAGAGCTGTATTACGGGTTCCGGTTCCGGACCCGCTCCGGGACCGCCGGGCGCGGGGCCCTGTTGCGTTGCACTCGCGGTTTCCATGGTCACGATGAGCCTCTGCCCGTCCTTCAACCAGAACCAGTCCACGCCCCGCCTCCAGCTGGAGAAGGGTCCGAAGATGGTCTTCCCGCCGTCCTTCCTCACGCGGAGGGCGGGCCCTGTCTGCGGCGGGGGTTCGGGTTTCTGCGGCGGCTGCGCCGCAGGGGGCTGTGTGGCAGGCGGACGCTGCTCACCGCTTTGGGCGGGCGGCTGAACAGGCGCACCCTGTCTGGCACCGCAGCCCGTCACCAGGCTTGCAGCCATCGCCATGAGTGCCAGAAAGACCACCATCTTCTGAATACGCCGGTGCGCTGGTAACAACGTACATCACCCCAGTCCAGTCTATCATGAACTCATCTACCATGAGTTCAGACGAAGGCTGTACCGGAGGGGTTGCGGCGGTGGTGTGGCTGTTGACACAATTATGGCCTCAGGCCCCTCAAGGTAGCCGGCTAGCGGCCTGGATCGTCTCCACGGCTTCTCCGATGGAGGTCGAAGGGGCAAAGCACCTGTCACCCGCGCACACCATCACGGCCGGCCCGTCGACCGGCCCTCCGGGGGCTGGCCGCGAATCGCGGGGCGTAGCGCTGCCATCGTGGGCCGTGCCGCCATCGCGGGCTCCGTGCATCACGTCGACTCCCGGGATGAAATACCCGCTCAGCCGGCCGGCGAACTCCGCGGCAGCGTGTGTGTCGCTGCCGCCAACGACTTCGGCGGTTACCGGGTACAGGTAGTGGAGGACAGCCGCTGCATACGGAGCCGCGATGAGGCCGTACTCCCGCCACGAACCGGCGAACGCTTTCAAGCAGGCCTCCGCCTTGGCGAGGTAATAGGCGGGCTCGCGCCAGGACTCGTACTCAGGTCCAGTGCGCAGCCCCGCGACAAACGCGGCACGGCGCAACACTTCGGCTGCACGGGCGTTGTCCTGCAACGACTTCACGCGTGTCTTCAGGGCTCCGGCCGCTCCATCACCGGATGTCAGACCAGCCGCGATGTCGTGGAATCCACCGTGTTCCTCGTCCCAGTATTGGTCCAGGCAGGCCTCGAGCAGGTCACGCGCCACACGCAGGTATTCGCCGGTCTTGGCCGCAAACGCACCCGAGGCATGCGCGTCCAGCAACGCGGAACACATCCATATCTGGTCCTCGAAGAGCCCATCCCCCTTCGCTCCGCCCTCGTCTGAGTAGTGGCGCATGCCCTTCCCCTCCGCGTAACACTCCTCAAGCAGCGTGTCGAGAACGATCCCCGCCCTCTCGGCCAGGGCCGGTTCGTCAAGGTGGCGTGACGCCGCGATGAGGAACGACGCCGCCATAGCGTTCCAGTTCGCGTAAACCGCGGGGTCCACGCGTGGGGCGACGCGCGCCCGCCTGTCTTCGAGCGGCAGAGCGTAATATCCCTCGTCCGCATCCTGGCTGCCGTAGTACCCGCCCGATTCGCGCCACAGCGTGTTGTCGAGATACTCGAGGATGCCCATGGCGGTCGTCCGGTACTCCTGCCTTCCGGTCAACTTGTAGGCAGCCGCATACGTCCTCAGTAGGTGGGCGTTATCCTCGAGCATCTTCTCAAAGTGTGGAACGGACCAGTCCCTCGTCGTGGAATACCTGAAGAACCCTCCCATCACGCGGTCGTACATGCCGCCCGACGCCATGTTGTCCAGCGTCGAAGTGACAACCTCCAACAGGCGCTCGTTTCCGGTCCTTGCGTGCACCTCGAGCGCGAGGTCCAGGGCGTGGGCGTGAGGGAACTTGGGCTGAAGACCGAATCCCCCGTGTTCGCGATCAAACGATCCCTCGATTGCGGCCACCGTTTCCTTGACTATCTCGTAGGACACGCCGCCAGCGGCGGGGGCAGGCTCGCCGTAGTCGTGCCGGGGCCCTGCTTCATACGGCCGGTGGTGATACTCCGGCGACCGCGCATAGGCATCCGACAGTTCGCGCAGTACGCGTTTGAACTGCTCGGGGGGCACGTAGGTGAAACCGGTGAGCACGGCTCCCTCCGCGTTCAGGAAGGCTGTAGTGGGCCAGCCACCCATGTTGTACCGGCGGTTTACTTCCGGCCGCCTGTCGTTGTCCACGCGTACCGGGATGAAACCCTCTTCCACCAGCCTCGCCACTTCGGGGTCGGAATACGTCGTCCGGTCCATCACGTGGCACCAGTGGCACCATGTCGCCCCGATGGCCAGCAGCACCGGCTTCGATTTCCGCGCGGCCTCCTCGAAAACCTCCGGCCCCCACGTTCTCCACTGGATCCCCGTGCCCTTCACTTATCGCAGCAACCCCTTCCTGCCGGTGATGATATCCCAACACAGGTATTGTTCCCCGAAACGCGGGCCGCAGCGAACAGGAAGCCTCCGGTTGCCGCGGGGTACCCGCTCGGAAGACAGCGGTGGGGAGCATCCGCGCTCCCCACCATCGTACGTCTGTGTGTCGCCTTGACTTCCCGGTGGTCCCGACCCCGCTCAGCCCGCCTCGCCCGGGAACACGTGCGTTACCTTGTGCCCGGTAGAATTGAGCATCTTGACGAGCTCGTCGATGCGTTCGCCCATTACTCTGAACGTGGCCTCGGCCGTTCCTCCCGAACCCGGAAGGCTGACCATGCTCACGATGTATATTCCCAAGTCGCGGGTAAGGCTTGTGACCTCGGCGAGAGTGCCGATCCGGTCTTCGATCTCGACCGTCAGCCTGACCCCGCCACGCCTCACCCCGAGGAGGTCGATGAAGGCGTCGAACACGTCGGTCTCCGTTAGTATGCCCACAACTTTGCCTTTCGAGAGGACCGGCAGGCCGCCCACCTTCTTGTCCCTCATCAGTCGCGCAGCATCTTCAAGCGGGACATCGGGGGAGATGCTGATGACGGGGGACGTCATGGCCTCCTTGACCTTCATCTTGGCGAGGAGAGCGGGGATCTCCCACACCGCCAGCGTACTGGCAGGCGAGGGCGAAACCCGGAGGAGGTCTGTCTGGGTGACTATGCCCACGAGAGCGCCTCTCTCGACAACGGGCAACCGCCTGACGCCGTTCTTCTTCATGACATCGAGGGCATCTGATACACTCGTGGACGGCGTAACGCACACAGGGTTCCTGATCATCCTATCACTTACCAGCACAGCGTTCCCTCCCCTTGTTACTCCGTACGTCATGCGCCCGAAGCCGCGCGTTTTGGGAGGAGGTATTCGAGATGCCGATCGCGCGATCCTGCATCGGCAGCATCGTTGCGCCCCTGACCCGTGCCGGCGGTGTTCTGGACGCGACGTATGAACTCGGCGGGCGTGAACAGACTACGGATCGTCTGATCAAAAAGGAGACGTGCTATTTGCGCCCATCAGGGTCCTTCTTCCCGGCGGCGACCATCGCCCCCGGCCTGGATCAGGTCAAAGACAGGCTATCGGCGCTCCTCGACGTGGACGGGGCGATGGCGGGACCGGCGGCGTACCTCAAACAGACGACGGGAAAACTGCTTAGACCGGCGCTCACGCTGGCCTGCGCAGCCCTCGCCGGGGGGGTCTCCGAGGAAGCGATCAACACGGCCGTCGCCGTAGAACTGATACACACCGCCTCGCTCGTGCATGACGATGTTGTCGACCAGGCCGACTTGCGCCGGGGGTTGCCGTCCGTCCGCTTCGTGTTCGGGAATCGCGCCGCAGTCCTGCTCGGCGACTACCTGTTCACGACGGCCTTCGAGATGCTCAACAGGTCACTCAAGCGCTCGATTGTCAGGCTTCTCTCCCGGACGATCAGGACGATGAGCTCCAGTGAGCTCATGCAGCTCGGGCGGCTTTACGCCCTACACGCCAGTGAGGACGAGTACATGCGGTACATCGACTGTAAGACAGCCAGCCTGATGTCCGCATGTTGTGAAGCCGGCTCGATCGCGGGCGGGGCTGGCCACCGGAAGATAAAGCTGCTCGCGTCCTTCGGCTGGAACCTTGGGATGGCGTACCAGGTAGCCGACGACATAACCGACATCGCGGGGGCGGCCGAGGAGAACGGAAAGCCATCCGGCGTAGACCTCCGCGCGGGCGTCGTGACAATTCCGCTAATCAGGCTGCTGACCGACGCCGGCTGGGCGGAACGCGTAAACCGGTTGTGGAACGGCGAGGGTTCGACTGACCGCGACGCCGCGGAGATCCTGGAGGGCATGCGTACAACGGGGTGCCTTGCGTACGCGGCGAAAGTCGCGCGCCGGCACTGCCGCGCCGCGCTCGAATGCCTCCAGGACCTCGACCCCGCGCCCGAGGCAGACATGCTCCGGAGCATCGTCACCCTCATCGATGGGCGCTGTGGGCCCTGCCCGGCGCAGCTACAGCGCCCCGAGCCGGCGCAAGACCCTGCACAGGGAGAAGAACCTTGCCCCGTCGACACCCGTCTGGCCCAGCAGCCTGACGGTGACTCCGTCCAGACCGCTTGACCTGACCTTGGGGTCTGAGAAGTACAATGCGGGAAGTCCCCTGAGGACCGTCAGGTGAAAAGCCCCACCGTCGAGGGCGCCAAGCCGCGCTTCCGCCTCGGTAAAGAACCTGCTCAGAGTCAGGGTGACCGCGTCGAGGGAGTCGTAGTACACAGTGAAGTTCAGGTCCCCGTGAAGGTGGTCTTCCTCCCTGTCGACCAGGTAGTCCAGCATTATGTGAAGGGCGCACACGTACGGGAAATACGCGCCGGCTACCCGCACAGCTTCGGGAGCGCCAGCGCCAGGACCGGCAGCCAGGGCGAGAAGGGCGAAAACGCCCAGCGTAGATCCTGCTGCGGCCCCGAACTCCCACCATGTCATGTTGTGCCGGCACCTCTCGCGGTACCACAGGTCCATGGACCGTTCCCTCGTCTCGTGCGCCGTGTGCTTACGGCTCTGCATCTCGCCGTACAGGGTGGCAAGTGACATCACGGGATCCGCTACGACGCGATACGCGGGAAGCCTCGCGGTCCCGCCCCGTACACGCCTCACCAGCAGTTCGAGGTACCCTCCGTCGTAGCCCAGGGGGAATCCGTCGAAGTAGGAGGCCGGCGCAATGCGCGGCTCCACGCGCGGCCCCACGCGCGGCCCTGTGCTAGCCGCACCGCAGCCTCGTGACTGGCCGCCTCCCCCAGCGCCGACGGCGTCGGTGAACGCCCTGTGCAATCTCTCGTGTACGCACTGATCCGTGCAACTCGAGCGGTCCACCAGCGTGTCGAGGTAATCACTGAGCGTCTGGAGCGCCACGATTGTGGCTGTCAGGTCGCGCCTCGCCGCAGCTGGTACACCGGGCGCGCACGCGTAAACAGAGCCACCGATCGAGTGAAACGCCTTGTTGTGCAGGGAATCCAGCGCCAGCGGCAGGATCCCTGGCGGGCACAGACGCCTGGCCTGGCCCTCGAGATACCGTAGCTCCGCGCGCGCCAGGCTGAGTTGGCTGAGGCACACGCCCAGGATGGCCGGGAACGCCGGCCTTCCTTCCGTCCAAGTAATCACCATCAGGCTTATTATGGAGCCGGGCCTCCATGAAAATCCGCATCCGCCGTAAACCCAGAGTGATAGACCTTGACTAACTTTGACTTTAATGGTAAGTTGGTGGTAGGCTAAATGTAGCAGCCGAACCAGGAGGTGACAGAGGTGTTTGGCATAACGCCCTGGAGGTGCAGGAGCAGGGTATTCACGGACGTGGACGACCTGTTCAACGGCTTCTGGCCGGTGACCGCGGTCAGCCACTTCGGCCGCGCGGACATCGTTGAGAACGAGAAGGAGTACCTCGTCGAGATCGACCTCCCCGGTCTGGACAAGAACGACATCGTCGTCGAGGTTACGGACGGGGGCTCGCTGGTCGTGAAGGCGGACCAGAAGGCTGAACAGGAAGAGAAAAAGGGATACTACATTTGCAAGGAGCGAAGGATGAGCCAGTTCTACCGCACGTTCGAATTTGACAGCGACGCCGACCTCGGCTCCGTCGAGGCGACGTACCGCGACGGGGTGCTGCGGTTGAGCGTTCCGAAGCGCCAGCCGCCGGAGGATAAGAGCCGCAGGGTCGAGATCATCTAAAACCCGGTCGAAGGATTTTGTCCGACTCCCCTGAAGACAGCCCGGCGATGAGCCGGGCTCTCACCTTGTGGGGCCGGGTCCGTTCAGACGTCCTGACGGAGCGGCCTTATCAGCCGCATGGCGTTTGCGGTGACGAGTAGTGACGACCCCATGTCGGCCACCACGGCCACCCACAGGCCCGCCATGCCGAGGAAGACCAGTATTACGGCGACGGATTTGATCCCCAGCGCTATGGCAATATTCTGCCGTATGACGTCGAGCGTATTCCGGCCTAGCCTGACTACGTACGGGATCTTGGATAGATCGCCGGACATGAGCGCCACATCCGCCGTCTCCAGCGCGACGTCTGACCCGGCGGCGCTCATCGCCACCCCGACAGTCGCGGTGGCGAGCGCAGGCGCGTCATTTACGCCATCCCCCACCATGGCGACGGATTGGTGGCGCATCATCAGGTCCTCGATCAATGAGACCTTGTCTCCGGGAAGGAGTTCCCACACTATCTCGTCCACGCCCGCGGCTTCCCCAAGGGCACTGGCCGTTCCGCGGTTGTCTCCCGTCAGCATGGCGATATGCCGGACGCCCAGGTCGCGAAGCCGCCTAACGGTGGATGCAGCAGCGGGCCGGAGCGCGTCCCCCAGAGAGACGGCGCCCACGAGCGCGCCGGGTTGGCCGTCGTGCGGAGCCGCTCCGAGTAACGACACGGTCTGCCCCTTTTTCTGAGCGCGTTCAACAATCGCCCCCGCGTGGCCGGAGTCTATGCCGTTCGCCTCGAGCCACCGCGGGTTTCCCAGCACGTACGTGCGGCCCTCCACACCGGCCGCCACGCCCATCCCCGCGGCTGACCGGAAATCCTCCACCTCCCGCGGGGCTATCCCCCGCCGCCTGGCCTCCGCGACGATCGCCCCGGCAATCGGGTGCAGCGACCTGTTTTCCAGCCCCGCGGCGTATGCGAGCGCCTCGTCCGCGGAGAACCCGTTGAACGACTCGACTCCGGTGACCCTCAGTCGACCGGCCGTAAGCGTGCCGGTCTTGTCAAACGCGAAGGCATTCACGCGCCCCAATGCCTCCAGGAATGCGCCGCCCTTAACCAGCACCCCCTGGCGGGCTGCGTTGCTGACAGCCGAGAGTATGGAGACGGGGGTCGATATCACCATGGCACAGGGGCAAGAAACGGCCAGCAGCGCAAGCCCCCTGTAAATCGAGGGCCGGAGCGGTTGTCCCCAGGCCAGCGGTGGGACCGCAACGACAAGCGCTGCGATCATGGTGACGGCCGGGGTGTACCAGGAAGCGAACCGGTCCACGTACTGCTGGACGGGGGCCTTCTGAGATTCGGCCTGCTTCACCATGTAAATGATCCTCGCGAGCGTGGTATCACCTGGAAGCTTCGTGACCGTAATCTCGAGGGCACCCTCGCCATTAATCGTCCCCGCGAACACCTCGTCATCCGGTGCCTTGTCCGCCGGCATCGACTCGCCGGTAATCGGCGATTGGTCTACCGACGAGCGCCCGCGGAGTACCTTGCCGTCGGCGGCGATTCTCTCCCCCGGATGAACCAGGATCAGGTCACCCGGTTTCAACGCGCCTACCGGGACCCTGACCTGCGCGCCGTCCCGGAGTACTGTCGCCTCCTTGGGCGCTATGTCCAGCAGTGAGCCTATAGAGCGGTAGGCGCGTTCCATCGTGCGCGATTCGAGGTAATCGGAAACGGAGAATAGAAACGCGATCGTGGCCGCTTCGACCCATTCGGAAATCGCAACCGCTCCGACGACAGTGACGATCATGAGCACATTCATGTCTATGGCGCGCCGGCGGAGGGCTTGAACGGCGCGGCGCGCGGGACCGGACCCGCCCATCACCAGCGCCAGAAGGCGCGCGCTCAGAATCGCCCAGCCGGGGCCATCGAGTAGGCTCAGTATCAGCGATACTCCGAGTGCCACTCCCGAGACGATCATGAGGATGAACTGGGAGCGCGAGCCCTCCTCAACCCCACACGCGCCGCAGCCTTCCCCAGCCTCGCCTGTCGCCTTGTCTCCTGAGGCGCTCTGGGCGTACGACATCGCGCACGCCGACCCTCCGCAACAGCCACAATCCCTCGTTCTCTCGGACCCTTCGCCCACGGTCAATCCCCTTCTCCCAGGTGTGACACCGCCTCGTTAATTACGTTGATCACGTGCGAATCGTCGAGCGAGTAATATACCTGCTTCCCCTCACGCCGGTACCTGACCACACGAGCCGCCCGGAGCAGCCGCAGGTGGTACGAGACGGCGGGTACGGACATGCCGAGCAGCGTGGCGATGTCGCAGACGCACAGTTCCTCACGTGACAGCGCAAACGCGATCCTCGCCCTGGTCTCGTCCGCCAGCGACTTGAACAGATCACCAAGCCCCCGCACCCCTTCGACCTGGGGCCTGAGCCTGTTTACCCTCTCCGGGTCAAAACAGAAAACATCGCAGGTATCGGCTACCGTGGCGGCACCGCGGTTCTCGGCCACGCTCGATCCCCCCTAAGCAGCTTATTCTAACATTTCAACAACTGTTTAATTGAATACCCGCTGTCTACTTTACTCCACCTGGATGGTTCCAGTCAACTTTGCAGTGAGGCGAGCGCCCTGGCGCCGCCGGGATTCGTGGGGAAAACCGGGGATTATGCGTCCGAATCGCGAGCTATTGAGCGAGGAGAGCGGCAGGGGCGGCATCTGCCGCCCCTTGCCTTCACTATGATCGTCCTGCCTGCTCACCGCCAACGGAGCCCATCGCAGGAGTCAACCTGTACCAGCCCTTACTGTTCATGTAGTCGAACAGTTCCTTCGCACTGTCGACATACTCGTCATGGCACTTCTGGAACGTCTCACGCAGGTCGCGGTTGGCCGATTCCATGGTCGCGTTGTGGTACATCGACGACAGCTGCTTGACACCGGTGAGCATGTCGACGGCGATATCCCTGTCGCTGAGTTTGTCGGTCACAGTCCCACCCTCCTGTCTCGTACCGCGTCACTCGCTATAAGCGCCGGGTTCCGGCGCCTTCGACCCCGCCGCCACCGAACGCGGCGGGACCTCCGAATTCGGCGCGCCCGCCGGTCATGCCGGCGCCGGCACCCGCGTTCCCCTCACCCGCAAGGCTCGAGAGAATCCTCACATTCTTCTCGTGAAGATCGCGGAACCGCTCGCACATGGTCCTGAGCTTGGGGTCGTCGGTCTGCTTTGCGTAAATGGAGGCCTTCTTTAGAGAGAGCTCTTCACTACGCAGTTGCTCGGAGAGAAACCACTGCTCCGTCTGGGTCCTGCCGGTTTGAGGCATCCGACCATCTCCTTTCCTCATACGATTTTCATGGATAGTGTTGACGTGTCCGGAACCCCTGATTCGGCAGGAGACTACCAGTTTATGGACGAATCATCGCGATCCATAAAGTCACCACTGGAAAGGAGGTGAGACGTGATGGATGCCCATACGAGAGAGCGAAAAGCGCTGACGGCCGTGGCGATACTGGGGCTAATCTGCTTACTGGCGATGATATTCCCGTTCTACTCGATCGCTAACCGCGTGGAGCCGTTCGTGCTCGGGATGCCGTTTTCGATGTTCTGGATCGTGATGTGGATCGGCATCGAGTTCGTGGGGGTTATAGCGGCGTATCTCTGGGAGTATCAAGGGAGGTGATATCATGGAACGCTGGGTTGCAGCGCTTACAGTCATCGCAGTTTACCTTGGTTTCGCCCTCGCACTCGGGCTACTGGCCGGATACCGCCGGGACCTCTTCTCGATCTCGGAGTTCGCCGTAGCCCACAGGAACATGGGTGTGTTCCTCATGTGGTTCATGATGGGCGGTACGATATTCAGCGCCTTCGCATTCATGGGTGGCCCGGGGTGGGCGTTCTCGAGGGGCGCGGCGTCGTTCTACATTCTTGGGTACTGCGCGCTCGGACTACTACCCTGGTACGTAATTGGCCCCAGGGCCTCAAGGATCGGCGAGAGGCATAGCCTGATCTCCCTCGGCCAATTCCTCGCGAAACGGTACGAATCGAGGGCCCTTCCAGTCCTGGTTGGTCTCGTCGCAACGTTCGCATTCGTCCAGTACATCACGCTGCAGATCAAGGGCACGGCCTACATATTCAACGTGCTCACCGACGGCCACATCAGCTACAACGCCGCCGCTTGCATAGCCTACGGCATAGTCATCGTGTACGTCGCTACCGGCGGAGTCCGCGCGGCGGCCTGGAGCGACGTGCTCCAGAGCCTCCTCATGCTCATCGTGGCGTGGGGCGTGGGGTTCTACCTCGTATACACGCTCCAGGGCGGACCGCTGGCCATGTTCCAATCCATAGCCACCAAGATGCCTGGATTCCTTCAGATAGGCGTGCAGGGGTCGAAGATGTCGCCCGCGGCCTTCTCGACCTCGACACTGGTGTCCGTGCTGGGGTTCATCATGTGGCCCCACCTGTTCACCAAGTCCTTCACCACGACTCCGCGCCGCATCAAGCTCACGGTCATGGCGTACCCGGTGTTCGCCATTTTCATGGTGCCCGTGCTGTACATGGGATTCGCCGCGATCGGCAAGGTTGATCCCAAGCTACTGAAGAACGCCGATGAGGTCGTGCCGTATGTCATTACCCACCTTCTCGGCGTGAGCGGATGGTTCTACGGACTGGTGGGCGCGGGCGCGCTAGCCGCGGCCATGTCCTCGGCCGACGCCATCACTCACGGCGCCGCCGTGGAGCTGGTTCAGGACGTCTACAAGGTGTTGAAACCTGACACCTCCGACAGGAACACCGTAATCCTCATGAGAGTGGCGGTGCTAGTCGTCGGCGCAATCTCCCTGTACGTGGCGCTGTACGGCGCGGCGGGATTGATTCAGCTCCTGCTCGGGGCGTACGGTTCAATAGTGCAGTTCCTGCCGGCGGTCTACGGCGCGCTGTTCTGGAAACGAGGCACGGCCCCCGGGGCGGTCGCCGGGCTGGTCGCCGGCGTGGCAGTGAACGTGTACTACCAGCTCATCGTCGGCAAGGGACCCCTCGACATCCACCCGGGGATTTGGGGCCTGATGGTGAACCTGGTGATATTCGTCGTGCTGAGCCTTCTCACGCAGCCCCCATCGAAGGAGGTCGCGGAAGACTACATCAACGCCTAAGCAGCACGTGGTCATGTGGTCATGAAGTGGTCATTAAGCGGATGGCGGCGGGGCGACATACTCCGCCGCCTTTTCATGCACAGAACCCCCGGTCAGCCAGAGCACCTTCACGAGCACTTCGAGTACCCGCAGAACGCGCATGTGATGCAGCCGTTCTCATGTTTGACGTGGCCGCCACATTCGGGGCAGGCCCCCGTGTGGTTGTCCAGGCTGTCGAGGCCCGCCGAGATGTGCTGGCTGGCCAACACCTGATCCTCGCCCAGCCCGTCGGAGGCGAGCCTTCCGGCGACTTGCCTATCCCTGAGGTACCTCTCAAGGATAATACCTATCGCGTCGGGGCAGGACAGGACCATTCCGCCTTGCCGCCACGCCGGAGTGGGACACCTGATGCCCCTGAGTTCCTTGATGACGGACTCCGCCTTGAGCCCCGACCGCAGCGCGAGCGAGATGAGCCTCGCCACGGCCTCAGACTGCGAGGCCGCGCAGCCGCCGGACTTGCCCATGGTAGCGAAGACCTCGCACAGCCCGTGTTCGTCCTCGTTGACCGTGACATACAGGTTACCGCATCCGGTCTTCAGCCGCGAGGTTGTCCCCACCGTCACCTCGGGCCGCGGCCTCGGCGTCAGCTCGACCCTGACCGCCGGGACGCCGCCGGCGCCAACCGCCCCTTGCGCGGCCACTGCGGAGACCTGGCTCGCATCGCCGGCTGCCCTGCCTGCCTCGTTTGACTTGCCGCCCACGTTGAGCACCTGGGACTCGCGGCTGCGGTCCCTGTAGACCGTGACCCCCTTGCAGCCCAGGCGGTACGCCAGCATGTAAACCCTGGCGACCTCCTCCACAGTGGCTTCGTGCGGGAAATTAACCGTCTTGGACACGGCGTTGTGAGTGTACTTCTGGAACGCGGCCTGCATCTTGATGTGCCACTCGGGCGTGATGTCAAGCGCCGTCACAAACAGCCGCCGGATAGCAGGGGGAATCTCATCGAAATCCTGGATGGAGCCGGTGGCCGCTATGCGGCGCATGAGTCCCACGTCGTAGAGACCCCTCGCCCGCATGACCTCCTCGAAAACCGGGTTGACCTCGGGCAACTCCTGGTTGTCGAGGACGTTCCTCACGTAGCTCAGGGCGTAGATCGGTTCGATGCCGCTCGAGCAACCGGTGATCATGCTGATCGTCCCGGTTGGCGCTATGGTCGTGATGGTGGCGTTCCGGAGCCGCGGCCCCCCGTGACTGTATACGCTCTTCGCAAAGTTCGGGAACACGCCCCGCCTCTTCGCCAACTCCTCGGATGCGCGGACCCCTTCGTCCTGGATGAACTTCATTACCGATTCGGCGAGGTCGGTGGCCTTCTCGGAGTCGTACGCGACGTTCAGGCGGATCAGCATGTCCGCGAAACCCATGACCCCGAGGCCCACTTTCCGGTTGCCGAGGGTCATGGTTTCGATCATGTCTACGGGGTACTTGTTGGCGTCTATCACGTTGTCCAGGGCATGGACCGCAGTCCAGACAGTGCTCCTGAGCAGGTCCCAGTCGATGTCCCCGCTCTTCACCATGCGCGCCAGGTTGACCGAGCCGAGGTTGCACGACTCATACGGGAGCAGTGGTTGCTCTCCGCAGTTGTGAGCACAGAACCCGTTGCCATCGAAGGCGTTGACCCCGGGGACTTGCACATCGTAGACGTCCTCTACTCCATCCGGCTCTATAGCCAGCACGGTTGCTACAAAGATCTCGCGGTTGAGCCGGCGCCGGTATGATCTGAGGAGAGACTCGAGCCGGGCCGCCTTCTGGCGGTCCACAAAGCCGACTCGCTCGGCATACAGGCTCAAGTTAACTCCGCTTATTATGAGCTCATGCCGATCTTTTATCTGGTACTCCCGCATGCCGCCTCTGCCGTCGGGCGGGAGTTGCCGGCCAGCCGAACGCCGCTCTTCGTAAATGGTGCTGACAATGCCCAGACGCAGGAGCATGCGTTGGACGGCGCGCAAGAGCCCCAGGTCGCTTTGGGCCAGGCGTACGCTTGCGCCCTTTTTCTCGCTTCCCTGGACGAAACCGTCGCAGTCGAACAGTCCGCGCAGGAAGCCCCTGTAGCCCTCCGACGAAGCGCGTTCGATTTCCATCGTGATAGTCTTACGGCCAGGGTGCATGGCCATGCGCTCGGCCAGCGCACGCAGGCTGGCCAGCTTGAGCCGGTATTCGTTGCGCCCCTTGACGGCGGTCCAGCCGCGGAAGTCAGACCGGTGCGGCAACGTCTGCGCGCACGTCAACGCGGCCTCCATAACCGCGGCCGGCCCGGCCACCGCCTCCGCTTCGTTGACCGCCTGCTCTCTGGTCCAAACAGAGAGAACGGCGGCGTCATTCTTCAGGACTCCGTCACCGACCAAAAGGCCCAAGAGATACCCTTCGGCCTCGGTCAACTCGCCCGGCCAGCCAGCCAGGGAGCGGTGGTCGTGAAGGAGAACATGATCGCCAGGCGTTAGTTCTTGGGTCGAAACCCATTCGGACGCAAGGCGGTAGCGGGTTTTGTCTACCACCCGCAAGACCTTGTGGTCGGGGGTCAGCCTGATTGAGTAACCCTCCTGCGTCTGCAATCTAACGACCGGCCTTGTGCCCGTCTTGAAAAAGCCTTGTCCTCCCGTCGAGTAACGCCGCCCGTTCACGACCGCCTCGAAGGGCCGGCCTGTCAGTTCGCGGACCTGGCGCGGGCCTTCGCCAGTCATGACCCAGGTATCGCCGGTCACGCATGGGTTGGTGCTTTCTATGTGCCCGACAGCGGGCGTCGGGTTGTCCTTCTCGAGGCGGTCGAGGAAGATGATGCCCGGCTCCCCGTTTTTCCAGGCCATCTCGACGATCTTGTCAAACACGTCGCGGGCCCTCAGTCTCCCGGAAGGTTGACCCGTCCTGGGGTTCATCAGCTCGTAAGTCTCGTCTTTCTCGACGGCCTCCATGAACGCCTCGGTCAGACCGACTGAGATGTTGAAGTTGGTGATCTGGTCGTTTTCACGCTTGCAGACGATGAACCCCTCGATGTCAGGGTGATCGACGCGCAGGATCCCCATGTTTGCCCCGCGGCGCGTCCCGCCCTGCTTTACAGCATCGGTAGCGGCGTTGAACACTTTCATGAACGAAACAGGCCCGCTCGCGACCCCGCCGGTGGACTTGACTACGTCGTTTTGCGGCCTCAGCCTGGAGAAACTGAACCCCGTCCCGCCGCCGGACTTGTGGATTATCGCGGTGTTCTTCAGTGTCTCGAAGATGCTGTCCATAGAATCATCAATGGGCAGCACGAAGCAGGCCGACAGCTGCTGCAGCTCCCGCCCCGCGTTCATCAGCGTGGGCGAGTTGAACATGAATGCGAGGCTCGCAATCGCGCCGAACATCTCGTCCTCGGCTGCGTCCAGGTCGGCCGCGTGACGCGATATCGTTTCGAGTAGTTCGGAGAAGGAGACCTTCATGTGCCCGGTCCGGTTGAGGCGACAGAAAGCGCGGTGAAGCGTCTGGGCGTCGAACGGGGTGTACTTCGAGAACCCCGACTGGCACGATCCCATGTCCGCCGAGGGCTTGACGGTCTGCTTGCCGGCGACATCGAACACATCGTCCAGGTATAGCGCGTCCATCAGAGAAATGTTGCGCGCCACCCGCCTGAACATTTCTTCCGGCGTCTCAATCACGTTGCCGTCTTCGTCCTTGGCCAGGTAGCGTTTTTTCAAGACAATCAATGCGTTTTCCGACAGAACCGGGCCTTGATTCATCGGATCTCCTCCAACTTGGGCCGGCAGGCGTTTCCGCTATTCGCCCGTCTCATGCCCGTCGCCGATCGCGATTCTTTTACCGCCCCAGCAGACTAACCCCGGTCCGCCTCCGGCTTCCTGGACTCGAGAAGCCTTTCCAGTTCATCCAGGAATGTGCCCACGTCCTTGAATTGGCGGTATACCGAGGCGAATCTGACGTATGCAACCTCATCGATGTCGCGGAGCTTCTGCATGACGCGCTCGCCTATTTCCTCAGCAGGTATCTCGCTCCTGAACGAGCTGCGAAGGTCCCGCTCGATATCAGCGGCCGCCTGCTCCAGCACCGGGAGTGGGATCGGGCGCTTCTCACAGGCCTTGATCATCCCGTTAAGGATCTTCCGCCTCTCGAAGGTCTCCCGCCGGCCATCCTTCTTTACGACGAGCAGGGGTTGCTCCTCGTGTCGCTCGTAAGTGGTGAAACGCTTCTGGCAGGAAGGGCATTCCCGCCTCCGCCTTATCACGCTGCCGGCTTCGGTAGGCCGCGAATCCAATACATTGGAGTCTACCGCGCCGCAGTAGGGGCACTTCAATGCTACCACCCCGTAATAAGAGGGGCCAAACAAGTGTTTCCCCGCAACATGTTGAGTGCACTTTCAATTATACACCGCAACATGTAGTGATCCAAAGCGGGAAATGCACCGATTCAGCCCTTGCAGCACGATCATTCGTGCCAGCCCTGTCCGATCTTGGACAGGCTGTCATTATTTCGCTTTCTGCTCTAGAGAGAACCCGTAATCGCCAATATGCTGGCCGATCTCGTAGTAGGACCCGTGGCCGTACGCGATCAGGCCGGCTTTAGCCGTGTCGATCCGCCCATCGGGACCGAGCGCGCCGGGGTCGGCGTTGACTGCGATGATCTCCCCCAGTATCACATCGTGCGTACCCGCCCTGACTGTGTTCCTGACGACGCATTCGATGTTGATGGGGCATTCCTTGATAGACGGGGACTTCACCTTGCCGGACGGCGCCGCGGTAAAACCGCAGCGTGCGAACTTGTCCTCCCGCCTCCCCGAAACCTGGCCGCAGTAGTCGGTCGCCCATACCTGGGATGCATTCGGGATATTGATGACGAACTCGCCGCTCTCCACGATCATCTTGTGTGAGAGGCGGGTGGGCCTGACCGCGATGACCGCCATCGGCGGGTCCGCCGCGCAGTTGCCCGCCCACGCGAGGGTGATGATGTTCTTCGGCCCGTCCACCGTCCCCGACGTCACCAGCACCACGCCCGACGGGTACACGGCGGGTGTTACTCCAAGGCTCTTCTTGTCCAATCGTCTCAACCTCCCAGCATTATGGCTGCGTCGCCTGCGCTACTCGATGCTGTCGGCCGGAACCGTGCGCGAACGCGCGGCGCCTCCGCGCTTCGAGGCCGGCGCCCGGCGCGGCTCCCCGAAGCCGGCTGCGGCGAGCGCACGCGCCACTTCCGGTCCCCTGCCAAAGCTCCCGCACTCCTTGAGTTTCTCAACGGCGGCCTCAGCTATGGCGAGGCTCATCCTGCCAAAGACCCCCGGATTGCAGGCCGACTTGCTCCCTTCCCTTATGCCATCCACGTTAGCCTCGCAGTAGTCCGCAAGGTAGTTCATCCCCACGACCATGAACCTGGTAGCGATGTTGTTCTTCCCCACGAGGCCCCTTGGGAGGAACGCCGCCCCGGTGCCGCCGTGCTGCGCATACGGAACGTACCTCCCGGTCTTCCGCATGACCTCCCTGTGCACGGCTATCAGCCTGTCCACGTCTGGTTCGTGCTTCTCGTGAGTCTTCGAGGCGTGGACCATACCTGCGGGGTATGCGATCGCCTCGGCGCCGCTGTACTCCACGAACGCGGCGATATCCCGGGCATATCGATCGAGGTCGGTCCCGGCCAGCCGCTCGTATTCGCTTTCATCACCGCTCTGGCCCGTGGCGCCGTACTCGGCCTCGAGAATCATGTCAGTATTTCCCAGGACATGCCTGAGCTCGTCGCTTATGTCCCTCGTCACCGCGAACGTAAGCGCCGGCGGCAATGTCTCGGTGTCGATCATCCCCCAGGCGGGCCGGACCTCGTTCACCACCGCCAGGAAATCCTGCCTGAACGCTGCGTATTGGTCACTTGACAGGTACCGGAGGCAATCCTCAACAGTGGCGCGGCCCAGGGGGCCCCCGCGAACCCCGCCCGCGGCGCGCACGGCGTCGTCTATCCTGGCTCTCGCCAGCGCAATGTCGAGTTCGCTACCCGCGTTCGCGGCCCGAGCGCCCCTGCCGGCAATGCACGCCGCGCCGGCAGTCCCGAGGACTTCCTCGAACTTCGGGACCCTGAAATGGTCGAGCGTGATCCCCATGAACCGCGCGCCGTACTGCTCCGCAGTCTCGTCAAGCACGTTCCTGATAATCCGCGCGCCGGCCACGAGGTGATCGTCGATCGATACGGATACGCCGGCCAGCGGCTTCACCGAGCCGGGGTTGCCCCCCGCCATATTGATGGCGGAATAACTCAGCTGCACGAGCATGGGCGACTGGTCGCCCTGGGCGGCCGCCATGACGAACCCCCGGGAAATCACGTCAACAGGCGGGACCAGATTGGCGGCGAGCAATGTCGCCCGCTCATTCTCGGGCTTGAGTTCCCCCGATTCGCTGAACGGCGAGAAGTGACGACATATCGCCATCACCTCACGGCCTGACAGAAGACTCATTAGACGCACCTCCAACACTCGTCAGGGACGATAAGTCCGGTTCGTCCGAGCAAGCGCCAATTCCTTCCGCAAGCAATTCCCATCTGTCGCCCACTCGGACCGTGCCTAGATAACGTAGTCCACGCGGGCCCCGGGGAACAACCGCCCGATCTCCAACCTGAACAGGTCGTCGATTCGCCGAAGCAGTTCATCCGGGTACACGTACTTCACGTACCCGAACTGCCCCATTTTGACGCGCCTTTCGTTCTCGTCGAGGGGGAGGGCCGTATGCGGGTGCCGCCTCGATATGAGCGACTTCGCCCGCGGGGTGAACCGGTGCGAGATGATCTCGAACGTGAGGGCACCTGCCGCGCGGGCGGGCATGGAGTCCCGCAAGGATGCGAGCAGGTCCCGGTACTGATCCTCCCAGCCGTCGTATACTACGACCGGAGCTATCAGGAATCCCACAGGGTACCCCGCCGCCGCCACCAGGCCCGCCGCGTGGAGCCGTGCATCCAGGCGCGGAGTACCGGCCTCGTACCGCTCGATGACCGGCTCCGCGTTGACGCTGAACCGGAACCGAGTGCGACCCTTGTGGTCCAAGCGGAGAAGTCCATCGACGTTCGCGAACTTGGTGACGAACCTGAACAGGGCGTGGGATTGCCCGCCGAAAAAGGAGATCGCCCTCGCCAGCCCGCCGGTGAAATCCTCCACCGGAAGGGGATCCGAAGTGGCGGCGCCCTCGAATACCGTTGTCTCAGGGAAGCGGTCCCGAATGTACCTGGCCGCCCGCTCGATGATCTCGTCGATGTTCACGTATGCCCTCATGTATGGCCTGGGGCCGAGCGTCGTCTGGAGGTAACAATACTCGCACAGACCCGGGCAGCCCGTGACGAGCGGCAGCTGGTAATGCGCTGAGGGCTTACACGTCTGGAACGCGAGCGACCGCCTTACCGCGAACACCAGCGTCCGCTTGGCTTCGCGGTAGGACGTCTCAGGGCTCAGGCCACGCCCCCCGGGGACACGGCCACGAGGCGGAATCACCCCGACAACAACGCCCATCCCCCGGAACCGGTCGTACATCTCCCGCCCGAGCGGGTACGACAGGGCACCCTCCTCGAAGAAAACCCTCTGTGGAACGAAAGACCCACGGGTGTCTCCCATGGGTCTAGCCTGCCCACATATGGCGATTGACCTACAACCCCAGCACGCCCTCCACGTCTTCCACGCGCGGGCCGCACTCGATGGGGGCGGGCAACCCCCGCATGGCCTCGTCGGGGTCCTTGAGGCCGTTGCCCGTGAGAATGCACACTACTGTCGACCCGGGCGTGAAGTACCCGCGGCCCGCGGCCTTCAGCAGGCCCGCGATCGAGGCGCATGAAGCGGGTTCCGCGAATACGCCCTCGCTGGAGGCCAGCAGGCGTTGCGCGTCGAGGATCTCGGCGTCGCTCACGGCATCGATCCTGCCGCCCGATTCATCCCGCGCCGCCACTGCCCTCTGCCAGCTTGCAGGGTTCCCTATCCTTATCGCCGTCGCGACGGTCTCGGGCTTCTCAACCGGGTGTCCGAGTACAATGGGCGCTGCTCCCTCCGCCTGGAACCCGGCGAGTATGGGGAGCTTCGAGCACCCACCGGCAGCATGGTATTCCTTGAATCCCTTCCAGTACGCCGTTATGTTACCGGCGTTCCCCACCGGCAGAACGAGGTAGTCGGGTGCGTCGCCCATGACATCGCATATCTCGAATGAGGCGGTTTTCTGGCCCTCGATACGGTCGGGGTTGAGCGAGTTGACGAGGCATACGGGATGCCTTTGAGCGATCTCGCGGACCGCGTTCAGCGCCTGGTCGAAGTTCCCTTCCACCGTGACCACGGTGGCGCCGTACATCAACGCCTGCGCCAGTTTCCCCAGTGCGATGTTCCCCTTGGGAACGAGCACATAGCACTTGAGCCCCGAGTGCGCGGCGTACGCGGCAGCCGACGCGGACGTGTTCCCCGTGGAGGCGCAGATCACTGCCCTGGCGCCGCGCTCCAGTGCCTTCGCGACCGCGACCACCATGCCCCTGTCCTTGAAGGACCCCGTCGGGTTCATCCCCTCAAACTTGGCGAGCACTCGCAGGCCGCTTCCGGCTATCCGCGAGATCCGCTCCAGCGGAAGAAGGGGCGTCCCCCCCTCGAACAGCGTAATGCGCGGGGTCGCGCCGGTTATGTCCAGATGACGTTCATACTCGGCGATTACGCCTCTCCACACACGCGACACACGATCACCTTCGTCCAATTCGATTGGCCGTCATTTGCGGTCCGGTCCTGACGCTTCTCGACCGCGGCGCCCGCCGACCTGCGTTCCCCCGCGGTTCCTCCCGCCGTCTTTCACCGCGTCCTGCGATTTTTCCTGTTTACCGATAGCGAGCGCATATAATGGCGGCCGCGCGCAGCAATAATAGACTGCACCGGAGCGTGAATGCGATATCGGAAAGCGACATCAAGGAGGAGTCGGGCGTGGCAATAGTAGAGGTGAAGATCGTTCCAATCGGGACTGACAGCGCGAGCATGTCGAGCTACGTGGCCTCCTGCTACAGGCTGGTCCAGGATGAAGGGCTAAAACACCAGCTCACCCCCACCTCGACAATAATCGAGGGGGAACTCAACCAGGTCCTCGATGTGGTCAGGAAGATGCACGAGGTGCCGTTCGATAACGGCGCCGACCGCGTGGTCACCAACATCTACATCGACGAGCGCAAGGACAGGTCCTCGGACATGGGAGACATGGTGGACGCCGTCGAATCAGGGGTCTAGAGCCAGACAGGTCTCTCGAACGTGCCGGACAGATAGCGCTGCAGCGGGGAGAACGTTGCGTTCCCCCCGTGTTCCATCCATCTACCCTGGCGAAGCCTTAGTGCCGGCAGCATCGGAACATGAGGGAGACCAGGTATACGACGAGCATCACGACCCCGACCAGCAACAGCGGCCCCGTGAGCACGGCCGCCAGGATGATCACCGGCAGCGCGACGAGGACCCAGATGAGACGAAGCCCCATGCCGACGATACCGAACAAGACCTTGAGCGCGATCGCGGCGGCCGAAATCACTGCCGCGATTACCAGCCAGACGAGAACCGAACCCAGTGCGAACGCCATTTGACCGATCGACCTCCATCCCCTTGCTAAAGATATCATAACGTGGGGTCCGCTGCCACAGGATCGGCCCCCGTTTTGTATATACGGTCCAACTGGTAAAATGGTCTGGAGAAGCCTTACCGGGGGTGGTCGCGTGAACGCGGAGGAACGCAGGAGCGGCATCCAGTCGCTGCTCCTCAAATCGGCGAAACCTTGCACTGGGTCGGAACTCGCGGCGAACCTGGGGGTTTCCCGCCAGGTGATCGTCCAGGACATCGCAATACTCCGCGCGCGGGGCGAGCCGATCGTCGCCACGCCGCAGGGATATGTGATGCGTGAGGCCGCGCTCGGCCCCGGTGAAACGAGGGTCGTCGCCTGCAGTCACGGCGCGGGGAACGTGCGTGAGGAATTGCTTACGATTGTACGCGAGGGCGGCGAGATACTCGACGTCATCGTGGAGCACCCGCTCTACGGGGAAATCTCGGGGAGGCTCATGCTACGGAGTGAGGCGGACGTCGACAGGTTCCTCTCGAGGATGGACAGGACGCGCGCCATACTGCTCTCATCCCTCACTGGCGGGGTGCACCTCCACACCATACGCGTGCCGGGTCCTGCCGCATTCTCGGCCATCCTCACCGCCCTGAGGGAGAAGGGTTACCTTCTCGACGAACAATAAGGACGAACAGTGAGCCGGCTGCATCGCGCAGCCGGTCACACAATCGCTATCCCGCAACTGCATTTATGACCGCACCGATCTCGGCAAACTCACTGCAGCACGGTTATCTGCGTAATTACGTTCCCAGCGAGCTTCAGAGCAAGCAGGTTCCCCGCCACCAGGTCCTCGAGTTCCATATCTGTCGTGCCCTTGCGGACGCCCGCGCCGTCTTTCACCTTGTACGTGACGACCGCGCCCTTCTCGTTCCTGACCCTCAGCGAATAGCCCTCAGCAAGGTCGGTGATCATCGAGACGTAAGTCACGTGCACCTCGGACTGGGGCCGCCTCTCCACGCTCACACGGGTGACCCTCGAACCGTGTATGGTGAGCGTCACCCGGTCGCCCCGCATCAGGTCGGCGGTGGTCATCGGGTATCCGTCGTACTCGATCTTCACGTCGGCTGCCAGGGTATAGGTGGACGTCCCACCGCCTTCGGGCGGCTTGATGGATATCCTTGCCGCCGTGCCGGTTGACACCCGCGTAATCTCGCCCGTTATCTCCTTCGGGACCCTGTCCTCTACGTCAACGCTCGCGGCGTAGGCGTCCTTCATCTTCACCTGGACGCGGTCGCCCACGACGATCTCGCCCAGGGTGATCGCCTGTTTGAGATACGTGATCTTCGTGCTCGAGTCGAGGGCGATAGTGACGCCCTCCTCGTCCTGCGGCTTAACCGTAAGCCTGTTGCGCCGTTCCTCGACCTTTTCGACCACGCCCTCAATTGCCGCCCGGGCGTCCTGGGCCTCGATTCTCGTGATGACGCCGTCGAGCAAGCTCATCTTTACGCGGTCTCCGGCGCTTACCTTCTCGAGTTCGATCGCCTTGCCTTTGCGCCAGATCTTCGCGTCGGGCGAAACCCAGGCCCGCAGCGTTGTCCCGCTGAACAGCTTGACGTTCATCCTCGCGGGCGCCCATTCGGCCTCTATCGACTCAACCCACCCGGAGGCCTCGTCGGTGTTCCGGACGGTTATCATCTTTACGTTCCACGCGCTCCCCGATGCCGGCGTCTCCAGGTCGAGGATGACCCTGTCCCCTACCTTGAGATCCTCGAGCGCGATCAGGGCACGGCCGCTCCTGGCAATGCACTCGGGCAAGAGCTCGTAGGTGAGGTCGTTCCCGTGGGCGTCCTTTATCCTGATCTCGGGCGAGGCGCCCATCTTGATTTCCCTGACGATGCCTTCGGCCTCCGACGTCCCTTCGGGGGACCTGACGTCAATAGCCGTGATCTCCCCGCCGGTCACTCTCACCCGCGCCATGTCTCCTTCGTTCAGCTCGACGAGGTTAGATGCCCTTCCGTCACGCGTGACGGTGCAGTTCAGCGCTATCCTGTATTCCCGTCGCACGGACCGGTCGTCGACCCCTGCGAGGCGAGGTTTGTCCCCGAGCGAGGCCCACTTGATCAGGATCTCGAACTCCACGATTTCCTCGGGTTCCTCCGCGGTTATCGCCGTTATCGTCGAGTCGGTTATCTTCAGGGTCACCCTGTCGCGGGGCTTCACGAACATCAGGTCGGCGGTCTTCCCGTTGCGGTTCACCTTACAGCTCGAGCCCACCGCGTAGGCGCAGGTCTTGCCGGTCTGATCCCTGAACACGAGCACCGGACCGTAATCGCGCGCGATCTCGATCACTGTGCCCTGCTTCTGCGATTGCCCCATCTCGGGCCAGGATGCGGGCGATTTCGCGCGCGCGTCGACAAGCACGACAAAGCCCTGGTCGTTCCAGACCACGGCCACCAGTTGGCCCTTCTTGATGGATGAGGTGGCTACTTCCTTGCCGTCGACGAACACGGCCAGGTCCGGCGACAGGGTCATCGTCACGGACTCGGCGAATACCTCGCCGCGGTCCCAGTAGCCAAGTTCGCCGGTGCGCGGCCACCACTCGCGGTCGAATTTCCTCATCGTTATGATGGATTGTTTCGCGTCCACGGCAGTCACCACGCCGCGAACCTCCCTGCCCCGGACCGGGGCGAGCATCTCGCAGCAACGCTCAAGCACGGTCGCGAACTCCGCGCGTGTTATCGGATGCGCGGGGCCGAACGTCTGGCCGTATCCCGTCATGATCCCCCGGCTGTTCGCGACAGCGACGTATCCGGCTTTCCCAGCCGGCACCTCCGGCGAATCGGTGAACGGGAGGACCTCATCCATCCTGTCCTGCGCCTCGCCGTCCAGGCCGGCGGCTTTCACCAGTACCTCCGCGATCCACCACCTTGCGGCGGGAACGCCCGGCTGGAACGGCCCGTCAGCGGGGTCTACGAAACCGAGGTATGCGGCACGGCCAACGTCCTCGGCGGCCCAGCGGTACTGTTCGAGTATTGTGACGGAGTCCTCGAACTCCATGGCCTCTTCAATGGCGCCGCCGGGAGGTTCCGCGGTGGCCGAGCCGCCCGCGCCCTCGCCGGCGGTCTCGCGCAGCATCCTCATGACTCCGACGATGACCTCCGTGCGCGTGACGCTGGCGTTGGGCCTGAATCCGCCATCCGGGTAACCCTTGAGGATCCTCTTGGCCGAGGCCCTGGCCATGTACTGCATGGCCCAGGCCGCCTCGCCCTCGTCGTGAAAGTACCTGAAGGGCGTCTCCCGTGCAGCCGAAGCCGGGGCCACGTCGACAACTGCGGCCAGTACGAACATAAACAGGACCACCGCAAGGCCAGCCGCTAAGGCGCCGGACGCGGTGATCGCGCTGCCGGAAACCGTGCGTGGAACGATGGACGATTTTCGGGCCAGCCCGCCCACCTCCCTACATTATCTATCGCAGGCTGCCTGTATCATCGTTAGCCGTGTGGTTGCCGGATTCCTGCGGGCTTGGTGTCTTTACACTTGACATTACACCATCCCACAACGTACCATTAATCTGCAGCCTGCCGCGAGCCGGCCGGCAGCCAGACTTGAACCGAGGTGAGAGCAATGCGGACACGCGAACTCGTAGCCGGAGCCCTCCTTTCCGCCCTGTCGCTCGTCATACCACTTGCTTTCGGAGGAGTACTGGGAGTCTCCATCCCTCCATTCTCGGCTACACTTGCGTCGCACGTCCCCTTGATGCTTTCGATGCTCGTCAGCCCCGCGGCGGCCGTGATGGTCGGCGCGGTTTCGGCCATCGGCTTCACCATGAAGCTCGGGCCCGTCATCGGGGCAAGGGCAGCGATGCACGCCTTCGTCGGGGCTACAGGCGCGGTGCTCGTGCGCCGTGGAGTCCGCTTCCCGCTGGCACTTCTGCTCTGCCTGCCCGTGCACTCGTTGCTCGAAGCTTTCATCGTGCTGCCGTTCGGATGGAGCCTGCAGAAGGCAGGCGTCGTCGTGGCGGCGGGGACTGCGCTCCACCACCTGGTCGACTCGGCCATCGCAGTCTCTCTGACAGGGATCCTGGCGAAGATCGGGGTTTCATTCTGGAAGGAGCAAGAACGAGGAGCATAGACGTTCCAGTATTGAGACACATTACAATATAAACGAATGGCTTTCCTCGGGCTGCTGTATCACCTCCAGTACGTCCCGGGCCCGTGGGAACAAGAGGGTCATCCCGCTTTTCGTGGGATGGCCCTCCTCATGCTACCGCCGCAGCGGCGTGGCCCGGGCGCCGCGACCTGCGCCGTACTCAACCCTGCCAGGCGGGCCCCGCCACTGCCCCGTCCTACGCGGTTAATTCCACGATGTCTTTCTTCATTAGCGCCCTGTCGTACAGGTCCATGTACTCAGCCGCCGAGCGGTTCCAAGAGAAGTCGAGGTCCATGGCCGATTGCACGAGCCGGCGCCACTTCTCCCTGTCCGAGTATGCCGAGATGGCGCGCCTGAGCGCGCTCATCAGGGCGTCCGAGGAGTACTCCTTGAACGAGAACCCGTTACCCATGCCTGTGCCGGCGTCGTAGTCGAATATCGTGTCGGCCAGGCCCCCGACGTGCCTCACCACGGGTATCGTGCCGTAACGGAGGCTTATGAGCTGCCCGAGGCCGCACGGTTCGAACCTCGATGGCATCAGGAACATGTCCGCGCCCGCGTATATCCTCTGCGCGAGAATCCCGTTGAACCCGATGAACGCGGCGACCTTGCCCGGGTTCGATTCCGACAACGACTTGAACATGCGCTCGTAGTGAGGGTCGCCGGTCCCCAGCAATATGAGCTGGACGTCCATGCCGAGTATCTCGGGCATGGCCTCCAGCACGATGTCCAATCCCTTCTGGTCAACCAGCCGCGACACGAGCCCGATCAACGGCACGTCGCGGACATGCAGGTTCATCTCCTTCTGCAACGCAAACTTGTTCTCTTTCTTGTCGCCCACCATAGTCGAGTCGAAGTTCTTGTATATCCTGGGGTCGGTGCGGGGATTGAACTCGTGATAGTTGATCCCGTTCACGATCCCGTAAAGGTCGTCGCCGCGCTTTCGCAATAGGCCTTCCATTCGTTCTCCGAACTCGGCCGTCTGAATTTCCTGCGCATACTTCTTCGACACGGTATTGATCACGTCGGAGTATGTAATGCCGGCTTTCATGAAGCTCACAGACCCGTAGAACTCCACCCCACCGGGGTGGAACAGGTGCTCACCGACCCCCATGAGTCTCAGCACGTCTATGGGGAAGTTGCCCTGATAGGCGAGGTTGTGGATCGTGAACACCGTGCACACCTTGGAGAAGAACGGGTCGTTCGCGTAGAACTCGTTCAGCATGAGCGGGACCGGCGCCGTCTCCCAGTCGTTGCAGTGGATGATGTCTGGCTGGAATCCGAGCCTGGGCAGCATCTCGAGAACCGCTTTGGAGAAGAAGATGAACCGCTCGGCGTCGTCGGGGTAACCGTAGACCCCGTCCCTGTCGAAATACTGGTAGTTGTCGATCAGGTACACCGGGACCCGTTTCCAGCCGCCGTTGACCTTGGCCTCTATGCCGGTGGCCTTCACGACGGCGGTTTCTTTCCTGTCCCCGACCTGCACGGGGAAATCCATGATGGTTTCCTCCGGCGTAACCGCCTTGTACCTCGGCATCACGACCCTCACGTCATTGCCCAGCGCGGTAAGTGCCTTCGGAAGCGATCCCGCCACGTCCGCCAGCCCCCCAACCTTGGCGAACGGGGCAACCTCCGACGATGCAAGTATGATCTTCAGGTTACGGTCGAGTATCACGCGGTTCATCCCCTTTCACTTGCGCGGACCCCGCGGGCCCCGCTTCGCCGGACACCGGCACCAGGCCCTCGAGCCCGAGAGACACCTCGCGCAGCAATGGAGCGGCCATCTCGGGCGGAGTGGGGTTTATGTAGTATCCGGTGCCCAGTTCAAACCCGGCCGCTATCGTGAGCCTGGGGAGGATCTCGATGTGCCAGTGGAACCCGTCCCCGGCGGCCCCGAAAGGAGCGGTGTGCAGGATCAGGTTGTACGGTGGGTTATCGAACGCGGCTTCGAGGCGCCTGACCGTGTTCCTGAGCACCGCGGCGAGCTCCCGGGACAGGTCCTCTGGTGTTTCTTCGAAGCGCGGCAGGTGACACGCCGGGGCAATCCACGTCTCGTAGGGAAACCGCGAGGCAACCGGGCAGTATACAATGAAACCCGCCGATTCGTCGACGATGCGGTCCCCGTTCTCAGACTCGTAGCGCAGTACATCACAGAGCGTACAGTCGCCTCCGTTACCGCGGTTCAACCCCCGCATCTCCGCCTGTACCACCCCGGGGGTCACGGGTAACGCTATCAACTGGAAGTGCGTGTGTTCGAGAGAAGCCCCCGCCGTAGCGCCGGAGTTCTTGAACGCCTGAACGTATTCCACGCGGCCGCCGCGCCCGTACGCCCGTATCCGGTCCTTGAGCGCCCTGATCACGAGTTCGACCTGGTCCACGTCGTGCGTCCCGAGGCTGGAATCGTGCCTGGGTGACTCGACCAGCACCTCGTGGCCTCCGGCAGCGTTCATAACGAGGTGCGGCCCCACATAGCGCGGTTCCTCGCGCGCGAGGTCGGGCGAGAGCGCCGGGAACTTGTTCGGGACAACTCTTATGCTCCATCCAGGTGTGTCGGGAGGCGAGCCATCCCTGTACGCCAGCACCTCGGGAGGTGTGAGGCCCTCGTTCCCGTAGCAGAACGGGCACGTGCCGCCCTTTTTCGTTTCCGCGGGGCGTGCGAAGTCGTGGGGGCGCTTACCCCTTTCTGTGGCGATGATCACCCACGTGCCGGTGAGAATATCTTTCCTGAGTTCGGGCATCAATTACCCCCCTAAATACTGCGGAACGGCCGGTCTTTACGGAGGCTCGTCGACCCGTGGTCCTCCAGGATATCGGCCCCGTCGTCCGGTAGCTGTATTTCGGGGACGTCGAACTCGGGGATCTCCTCTTCCTCGGGGCCTTCCCCACCGTTGCCACCGGATAGCTCCCCATCATCGGGGTTATCGACGTCGACGAGCGTCCGTGGATCACTGGTCCGGGGATTCCTGGGTGGAATGCCGCCCCTACTGTCACTGCTCACTGCGTTCCGGCCTCCTTCCGCTTACGCTGGTATACGCCATGGCTCGGCGCCCGCGTTCGCAACAAATCCGCACAGACATGCCTGAATCCTAGTATGTCCAGGGAAAGCCGTGACAGGTTGGGAAAAACAAGCACGTTACGGATTGAGCGCCGGATAAGAGAAGCAGCGGCCCCACTCTTCCGGGGCCACTGCTTGCGAGCCCTCCGCCGCCGCCAGGCGGAAGACTCCCTGGGGGTGAGAATGTCTGGGGAGCCTGGCCGTTCTCGCTAACCGGACCAGGACCAGACTGCTACTATTAGAGTCGGAATGTGCCCACAAGTTTCCGCAGATCCTGGGCCATTTGAGCTAGTGACTGCGCTGAACTTGCCATCTCCTCGATCGACGCGTTGACTTCCTCGGCCGCCGAAGAGACCTCCTCTATCGCTGAGGCATTCCGCTCGGCAGCCTTAGCGATGGAATCAGCAGAACCGAGGACTTGCGAACTGGATGCCGCCATTTGCTCTGTAGCCGCGGTGGCTTCTTCAACCACCGATGCACTTGAATCCACAGCAGTCATAGCCTGTTTGCTTGCAGCCTGAATATCCGTAATTGCCTCTCTGATTCGCTCGAATTCCACGCCCGCATTCTCCACGGCGGACACTATTTGGCCGAGCACCTCCCGGGCTTCCGACGCCACGTTGAAGCCTTCCTTCACCGCCTCGGCGCCCACTCCAACCGACTTCACAGAAGCCTCGGTACCCTTTTGAATGTCCGCAATCAAGTTGGCTATTTCCTTGGTTGACTTGCTCGAACGCTCGGCTAGCTTCCTGACTTCGTCCGCGACCACCGCAAACCCGCGCCCGTGTTCGCCCGCCCTTGCGGCTTCTATGGCTGCATTAAGGGCGAGCAGATTGGTCTGGTCCGCAATGTCGCTTATCACCTGCACAATCTCGACGATCCGCTGTGAGTGCTCCGACAGCTCGTTGATGTTTGCACGGATATCGTCGCTCGTTTTGTTGATGGTCTCCATTCCAGAGACAGTTTTTTCTATTGCCTGCCTACCGCTCTGTGCCGAGCTCCTTGCAGTCTCGGCCGCCAGGGCTACCTGCTGGGCTGCGGACCCGATGCGATCCACCGCCTTCACCATGCCCTCGACACTTCGAGTCGCCTCTGACAGGCTCTTCGATTGAGTCTGAGCCCCCGCCGCTACCTGATCTATAGCGTTCCCGAGCTGGCCCAGCACCTTGCTGGTCTCCCGGGCGCCTTCGGCTTGAGACGTGCTGTCCTTTGTGACATCCTGTATGGACGTAGAGACTTGCTGAATCGCCTTTGCCGCCTCTTCAGCTGTCGCCGAGAGTTCCTCGCTGGACGCGGCAACCTGCTCCGCCGACTCCGACGTCTTCTTGACCAGATGCTTGAGGCTGTCCAGCATGCCGCCGAACGCCACCGTCAACTTCTCGATCTCGTCCCTCGTCTTCACCGCGGGTGCGCTGATCGTCAAGTCCCCCGCAGCAACCGCGGTCGCAGCCGTTGTAAGTGCACCCAGCGGTCTCGAGATCAGGCGTCCTAGTACCAGGCCAAGCCCAACACCCAGAATCGCGGCTAGAACCGTGACTATAAGGGTGATTCTCTGTACGTTATCCGTCGTCAGCTTAGCGCCAGCCTCTATTTTATCTGAGAGGTCGGACGTGAAACTGACCCATTCCCCCATGGCCTTGCTGAGGCTTTCCTCAACATCGCCGCCCTTATCCACGTCTGCTGATACACCCGCTTCGTCACCGGCCTTCGCGTTAGCGATCATGCTAGCCACGAGCTTGTCGTAGTCCTCAATGTGGGTCCTGAACGTCTTTAAGAAAGCCTTGCCTTGCTCCGTCTTGATGAGCTTATCCAGCTTGGCCAGCAGGTCCGAGACGTTCTTCTCGTGACCTTGCGCGTCTCTGAGGTGGTTCTCTTCAAGGGTCTCGACATAATACGTGACAGCCAGTATCCTCTTCGTGATCTGCGCATCCAGCTCACGTATCAGGAGCAGCGCCTCCAAGACGTAGTTAACCATGTCCTCCTGGTAGCTCTTCCGGACGCCATTGATTCCATTGATAGCAAACAAGCCAACCGCACCGAAAACGACAACCAGTACCACGTATCCAGCAATGATCTTGACACCGACTCCAAGTCTCACCTTTCCGCCCCCCCAATTACCCGGCTCGCCTGCGAACCCGGCAATTAATGTTGCTGTGTACAGCCGACACACCGAGAAGCACGTCATGCACCTGCCGCTCTATTACTTCCCATCGTGAAGGTACGGATTGGTATTTAGCTAATTGAGCTAATCTTAAGCTAATTAGCTCCATTCTGGTAATTGCCGCAATCATGCGATTATCAAGCTAATTTAGCTAATTTAGCTAGTTTAGGAACTCTCGACGCATTTGGACACGGTTCGCCAAAAAAGAGAGCGCCGGAGGGACGGAATTACGTGGAGCGCAAGGGGATGAGGAGGCCGTGGAGCGCGCTCAAGCCCTGACGATGCAGGCGACCGCCTCCACGTGGGGGGTCTGGGGAAACATGTCGAACGGCTGCACCTCGACAGTCCTGTAGCCGAGTCCCTCGAGGTAAGCGAGGTCCCGCGCAAGTGTCGAAGGATAACACGACACGTAGGCGACAGTGGCGGGTTTTGTCCTGGCGATGGCGTCGAGGACTCCTTCAGAGCAGCCGGCGCGCGGCGGGTCCAGCACAACCGCGGCCGGCGACGCCCCTTCGGAGGCAAGTCCGAACACGACGGACTGGGCAACCCACTCCGCCCGGCCCTCGACGAACCTGACGTTGCCTATTTCGTTGAGCCTGGCGTTCCGCCGCGCATCCCTGACGGCGTCCGGGGATTCCTCGATCCCCACCGCGAGGGAGAAGCGCCGCGCCAGGAAGAGCGTGATGGTCCCGATGCCGCAGTAGAGGTCCAGCGCGGTTGAATCCCGAATCCCGGATTCGAGGTATTCCAACGCCTTTGCGTACACCCTCGCAGCCTGCACGGGGTTAACCTGGTAGAACGACAGCGGGGATATCCGGAACCTGAGGCGACCGGTCTCGTCGTTTCCGAACAGGTCATCTATGCACTCGCGCCCCCGGATGACCTTCCACTCCGTACCGAGCACGATGTTGGTCCTCCCGGGGTTGACGTTCTGGACCACGCTGACCAGGCCGGGGACTGCCTTCATCAGTCCTTCAGCGATCTCCGCGGCGGCGGGAAACCTCCGCAGTGCGGTGACGAACGCCGCCATCGACTCGCCTGTCCCGACCGCCACCCGCGCCATTATGTACCGGAGGACGCCCCTTCCGGTTCGCTCGTCGTACGGTTCGACGCGGTGCTCCTCGCACAACTTGAGCGCCTCGCGGAGTATGAGGTTGTTGGTAGGATGCTGTATCAGGCACGACTCCGCGGGGACGATCTCGTGCGTGCCCTTGCGAAAACAGCCGGCCACTAGCCACGAGCCCGGTCGAAAGCCGGCCCGCCCGTCGACCCGTCCGGACGCGCGGCCCACGGGGAACATGACCTTGTTCCGGTAGTGCCATGGTTCCGGCGAGGGCATCGTATCGCGGACGACAGCACCTTTCAAATGGCCGATCCTCGACAGCGCATCCTCGACCAGCCTCTTTTTCCACGAAAGCTGGCCCTCGTACGACATCGCCTGGAGGCTGCAGCCCCCGCAGTACTCCGAAACGCTACAGCGGGGGTCGACTCTGAGAGCGGAGGCCCGCTCAACCGCCACGAGCTCCGCCCGCGAGAATCTCTTCCGTTGCTCCGTTATCCTCGCGCGCACTGTATCGCCGGGGATGCCCCCGGGGACGAATACGGCCTTGTCCCGGTGCCTCCCCACGCCCGCGCCTTCGTGAGAGAGTCCGGTGATCTCCAGATTGGCGACCTCTCCGCCGTCGCGGCGTCCGGTTCTTCGCTTCAAACACAAGCCCCCTCGGTCACTCTTAAAGTTGCGCCGTTTGTAGCAGCGTCGATCTCGGTCCGCACGCCGAGCGGAATGGTGAGCCTGTATTTCCCGTGCCCGCAGCACAGGCCCGACACAACCGGAACCCCGAGATCCCCGAAGTAGTGGGCGAATATCTCGTCAAGTTGGAGCGTCGGCTTGCCGGCCTCGGGGACACAGTCGATGAATTCGCCCAGCACCACCCCGGCGACACTGGATAGTTTTCCCGCCATCTGGAGCTGCCGCAGCATCCTGTCGATCCTGTAGGGCCTTTCGGAGACCTCCTCGAGCATGAGTATCTTGTCCCTGGTATCTATCTCGAAGGGGGTCCCAATTGATGAAACGACCATGGACAGGTTGCCGCCCGTGAGCGTGCCGGCGGCGCGTCCCCCGCCGTTCCACCGCGGGCGTGAGGGCGCCGGCACCCCGATGGGATTGGCCAGATCACCGAGGGGTCCCGTGGAGGTGATGGCGCGAACGAGGTGCGAGACCGTGTAGTCATTGAGTCGCTCGGGGTCCTTGGCCTCGACAACTGGACCGTGGAATGTCACCAGGCCCGCGCGCTTCCGGATGGCGAGGTGAAGCGCCGTGATGTCGCTGTATCCGACGAATACCTTACGACTGGCGCGCACGGCCTCGTAGTCGATCATGTCGAGGATCCGCATTGACCCGTACCCACCCCGCGCGCACACCACGCAGTGGACTTCCGGGTCGCGGAACATCTCGTTGAAGTCGGAGGCGCGCGCGGAATCCGTCCCCGCCAGGTAGCCGCGCCGCTCCATTACGTGACGCCCCAGACGGACTCTAAAGCCGGCGCCTTTGAACGCCTCAACCCCCCGTTCGAGGCCCTCGGCATCCACCGGGCCGGAAGGAGCGACGATGCCGATGACTCCTCCAGGGGGCGCCGCCCTGGGCTTTACCCGCCTCAGGCTTCACCCACCACCTTGATCTCGGGGGTCAGCTCGACCCCGTATTTCCGCAGAACTGCGTCCCTAATAAAAGTAATCATCTCGAGTACGTCATCCGCCGTCGCTCCACCGCGGTTGACGATGAACCCTGCGTGAACCGTGGACACTTCGGCGCCGCCGATCCTGTGGCCCTTCAGCCCGGCGCCTTCTATGAGCGGCCCCGCGTACGCGCCTTCGGGGCGCCTGAACACGCTGCCGGCGCTGGGCAAGTCGAGGGGCTGCTTCTCTCGTCTTCTCCGGTCAAGGTCACTCATGCGCTCCAGAATGGCGGGGCGGTCACCGCGTTTCAGGCGCATGGTAGCGGACAGCACGATGTCGCTCCGGTCCTGGAGCACGCTCTTTCTGTAAGCGAAGCCGAGCGCGGCCGCTTCGAGGACAACGACGCGACCGTCGCCGGGTGAGAGCAGTTCCACGGACTCAATGACGTCCTTCATCTCGCCATCGTAGGCGCCGGCGTTCATCACCGCCGCGCCCCCGACGGTGCCCGGGATCCCGTGGGTGAACTCCAGCCCCGCAAGGCCGCGCGCGGCAGCCGCCTCGCTCGTCTTGCGGAGCAGCGCACCCGAGCCGGCTGTCAGCGTCTCTCCGGCGATTTCGAGCCGGTCCAGCGTGCCCGCTAGCTTTATGACGACACCTCTTATACCCTTATCCCTGACCAGCAGGTTAGTGCCGTTCCCCATCACGAACCAGGGGAGAGACTCCGACGTGCAAAACGCCAGTACGGTCCTGAGGTCGTCAACGGAGGACGGGATAGCGACAAGATCGGCGGGACCGCCGATCTTGAACGACGTGTGACGGGACATGGGTTCATCGAACAGCAGCCTGCTGGCGGGAACCAGCCCGGCAATAGTCTTCAGTATTCCTGAGCGGCGATCGAATCGCCCTGGCTCCAAAGCCGCTAATGCCCCTTCCGTTATTCTGTCTTCCGTGATTCTATGAGGATATCCACCGCCGTGTACGGGTCGAGTTCCCTCGACGCAACCTTCGAGATGACGTCATCCCAGAGGCCCCGCGCCTTGGACTTCTCAATGAGAGGCTCCACGACCGCCTGCGCTAGGACCTCGCTGACGTCGAACTCGGACGCCTGCAGGGCGTGCTTCTGCATCTCCCCGCTCTGCCGTACGTAGGCGGCGTGTTCCGAGATTTTCGACGCCAGTAAAGCTATCCCTTCGCCGCTGACGGCCACGGTCTTGACCACGGGCGGACGCCATCCCCTCCCGGGAGGGCTCATGTCCAGCATGTACTCGATTTCGAGCGCCGTCCTGCCGGCGCCCTCCCTGTCGGCCTTGTTGACGGCGAATACGTCGCCGATCTCCATGATGCCGGCCTTCATGGCCTGGACGTCGTCGCCCATCCCCGGCGCCGCGACCACCACCACTGTATGGGCGTACCTCATGATCTCGACTTCAGATTGGCCCGTTCCAACCGTCTCTATGAAGATGACGTCGCAGCCGAACGCGTCGAGCAGGTGCAGGGTCGCCCCCGTGGCACGGGAGAGTCCACCAAGGTGGCCCCTCGTGGCCAGGCTCCTTATGAACACGTCAGGATCGATGGAACGGGTCTGCATCCTGATCCTGTCACCGAGTATCGCGCCGCCGGTGAATGGGCTGGTCGGGTCGACCGCGATCACGCCCACCTTCTTGCCTTCATTGCGGGCAGCATCGATCAGCCCGTCCGTCAGAGTACTCTTGCCCGTACCCGGGGACCCCGTCACGCCGACCACGTAGGCCCGCCCGGAATGACGGTACGCGGCCTTGACGATCTCCCTGTGGCCGGGCGATTCATTCTCAACGACGGTGATGGCTCGCGCGAGCGCGAGCCTGTCACCGTCCAGTATTCTATTTACCAACTCCTCGGTTGTGTTCATCATCAGATCGTGTAGTCTACCGCTTCAGCAGCGCCAGCATGGTGCCCGCGGCGACTGCAGTGCCGATGACGCCTGCTACGTTAGGGCCCATCGCGTGCATGAGCAGGAAGTTGCCGGGGTTCTCCTGTTGGCCCACCACCTGCGACACGCGCGCCGCCATCGGGACGGCGGAAACGCCGGCCGAGCCGATCAGCGGGTTGACCTTGCCACCGCTCAACACGTACATGACCTTACCCAGGATCAAACCACCGGCTGTGCCGCCCATGAATGCAACCAGGCCGAGGCCAATGATCTGGATCGTCTGCAAGTTGAGGAACGACTCGGCGCTCATCGTGGCGCCCACCGATGTGGCCAGAAATATGGTCACGATGTTGATCAGTTCGTTCTGCGCCGTCTTGGAGAGGCGCTCCACGACTCCGGCCTCCCTGAACAGGTTGCCGAGCATGAGCATGGCTACCAGCGGGGCGACCATCGGGAGGATGAGGCTGACCGTGATTCCCGACACGACCGGGAACAGGATCTTCTCGGTCCTGGAGACCGGCCTGAGCTGCTCCATGATGACCGTGCGCTCTTTCTTGGTAGTTAGCGCACGCATGATCGGTGGCTGAATCAGCGGCACGAGCGACATGTACGAATACGCCGCCACGGCGATGGGCCCCAGAAGGTGTGGGGCGAGTTTCATCGTCGTGTAAATGGCCGTAGGACCGTCGGCACCGCCGATGATGCCGATCGAGGCCGCCTCCTTGATCGTGAACCCGAGCGCTTTGGCTCCGAGGAGCGCGATGAACACGCCCAGCTGGGCGGCCGCCCCAAGGAGAAGAGTGCTCGGGTTAGCGAGGAGCGGGCCGAAGTCGGTCATCGCCCCCACTCCGAGGAAAATAAGGGGTGGGAATATCTCGTGTTCGACTCCGAAGTATAGGTACTTCAGGAGACCCCCCTCGGCCATGATCCCCGTTAGGGGGAGGTTTGCCACAACGCAACCGAACCCGATGGGCAACAAGAGCAGGGGTTCAAAGCCCTTGGCTATGGCAAGGTAGAGTAGGATGCACCCCACACCGAGCATCACGATGTTGCCCCACGTGAGCCCGATGAATCCGGTGCTATCCAGAAGCGTCTTGATAACGCCCGATGCGTCCATCGAGGATTGTCCCCTTTCAGCTTTCAGTCACATATTGTCCGTCCGGGAGGCACCGGGACTATTTCGCCAGGGTGATCAGGGGATCCCCGGTGTTGACGCTCGCTCCCTTGCTCGTGTGCACCGAAGCGACAGCGGCGTCACACGGGGACATGATTTCATTCTGCATCTTCATTGCCTCGAGCATTATCAATACCTGGCCCTTCTTGACCTGCTGTCCTTCCTGGACCAGGATCTCGCTTATCGTCCCGGGCATCGGTGCGGATATCAGGCCGTCTTTGCCACCGGTTGGCTTGGGTTTCGCCGCTGGAGCAGCGGCGGTCGCCGCCTTCGGGGCCGCGGGTGCAGGCTCAGCTTTCACGGGCGCAGGTGCGGGTGCGGGTGCTGGAGCCGCGACTACCGCTGGACTGGCTCCGCCGCCGACCTCTTCCACGCTTACTTCGTACTCTTTACCATTGACTGTTATCTTGAACTTCCTCACGCCGTAGCCCTCCTCCGAACCAGTTCTCTGGATTGCATGATCCTGGTGCGCCCCGCCATCGCCCACAGGCTTTCTTCCCTGCGGGTTCCCTGCATGCCGATCACGAGACCTGACGCCGGCTTCTCAAGGTAAGCCGCCACAGCCGCGCTGATCACGGCCGTAACCTCGGCGGATACCTCGGAGCTCACTTCGGCCCCCACCGCCTCGACACTCTCGCCCTCCGCGGCAGCCACTACTTCCATCTCATCCGCGGGCGCCTTGCGGCCGCCGCCGTTCCCATTTGGGCCTGAACCCTTCTCGAACGGCGCCACGAACACCTTGATAGCCTTGATTATGAGCGCGAGCACCCAGAGTACCAGGAAAACCACCGACATGTCGATGATTGTCAACCACAGTCCGCCTATCATTGTGTCGGGCATTTCGATGTCTCCTCTCCCCTGCGCCACACAGGCCGGAGGCCCCGGAGGGCCCTCCGGGTGATCCATAGCTACATCGGTAGGTTGCCGTGCTTCTTGGCGGGCCTGGTCTCGGCCTTACTCCTGCAAATCTCGAGCGCGCCGATGAGCCTCGGCCTGATCTCCTTCGGGTCGATGACGTCGTCGACGAACCCCCTGGATGCGGCGATGTACGGGTTGGCGAACTTGTCGCGGAACTCCTGGATCTTCTGGGCGCGCACGGCCTTCTGTTCCTGGGCGTTCGCTATTTCGTCCCTGAATATGATGTTGGCCGCACCCTCGGGTCCCATGACAGCGATCTCCGCGGTCGGGAGCGCATATACCAGGTCGGCCCCCAGATGCCTGGAACACATGGCGATGTACGCGCCGCCGTATGCCTTGCGTACGATCAGGGTGATCTTGGGCACCGTCGCCTCGGAATACGCGTACAGGAGCTTGGCGCCGTGGCGAATGATCCCGCCGTGCTCCTGGCCGACGCCCGGCAGGTAACCGGGGACGTCCGAGAACGTGACGAGCGGGATGTTGAAGCAGTCGCAGAACCTGATGAACCTGCACGCCTTGTCGGAAGCGTCGATGTCGAGGCAGCCCGCCTTGACCTTGGGCTGGTTGGCGATGACGCCGACCGTACGGCCGTTCACCCGCGCGAACCCGACGATGATATTCTCGGCATAATACTGGTGGACCTCAAAGAACGTGCCCCTGTCCACGACCCCGTTGATCAGGTCCTTCATGTCGTACGGCTTGTTGGGATCCGTCGGGACGAGGTTTCGCAGGTTTTCGTCAGTCCTGTTCGGGTCGTCGCCGGTATCCACCCTGGGCGGGTCCTCGAGGTTGTTCGAGGGGATGTAGCTGAGAAGTGTCTTGATCATGTCGAGGCACTGCTTCTCATCCTGGGCCCAGAAATGAGCCACGCCGCTGACCCTGTTGTGGACGGTGGCGCCGCCAAGGTCGGCCGGACTCACGTCCTCACCGGTAACCGCCTTGATGACCTGCGGGCCGGTAATGAACATGTTGCTCGTACCTTCTACCATAAATACGAAGTCCGTGAGCGCGGGGGAATACACCGCACCTCCAGCACACGGCCCCATGATTACCGAAATCTGCGGGATCACGCCGGAGTAGATGGAGTTCTTGTAGAAGATCTCCCCGTAACCCTTCAGTGCATCTACGCCTTCCTGGATCCTCGCGCCGCCCGAGTCATTCAGGCAGATGCACGGGACCCCCATCTTCCTGGCGAGGTCCAGCCCCTTGGCTATCCTGAGCGCGTGAGCCTCACCCAGTGAACCACCGATGACCGTGAAATCCTGGGCGGCAATGCACACGGGCCGGCCGTTGATGTAGCCGTATCCCGTCACGACACCCTCACCGGGCGCCCGGACCTTATCCATCCCGAAGTTGGTACAACGGTGCTCGACGAAAGCGTCCAGCTCGACGAATGTGCCCGCGTCGACCAGCGCGTCGATCCGCTCCCTCGCGGTCATCTTCCCTGACTTGCGCTGCTTGTCGAGCCTGTCGGGACCTCCTCCTTGCTGGACCTCAGTGCGTCGTTTTTGGAGTTCGGCCAGTTTCTCCTCAATGCCCAACCTTCTTCACCTCCGTCTGCTGATGCGAAGACCCGGACGAACAGGACCGGAGCCCTGACCGCCTATAAACTTACGACCTCTCGCAAATCTCGAGCAGGACGCCGTTTGTGACCTTGGGGTGCACGAACGCTATCTTCGCGCCACCGGCGCCCTTGCGAGGCTTCTCGTCGATAAGCCTGAGACCGGCCGCCTTACACTCCTCAAGCGCCTTCTCGATGTCCTTCACCCTGAGCGCGATGTGCTGGATGCCCTCCCCCTTGGCCTCGATGAACTTCGCGACGGGGCCATCAGGTGAGGTGGACTCGATGAGCTCTATCTCGCTGTCGCCGACCGGGATGAACGCGACCCTCACCTTCTGCTCGGCGACTTCCTCAACCCCGTGCATCTTCAGCCCGAGGATGTCTGTGTACAGTTTCGCGGCCTCATCGATGCTGTTGACCGCGACACCGATATGGTCTACCCTGGTGACCAGCATGTTTTCACCTCCGTTCGCGTTGCGTTCAGCATACCTAAGGTATCCATGGCGCCGCTCAGCCCCATTCATACCGATTTCTTGACATTCTCCTCGATGAACTTCACGATCTCCCGCATCGAAGCGCCGGGCGTGAACACTGCGGCAACCCCGGCCTCCTTGAGGGCGGGTATGTCCTCGTGGGGGATTACGCCACCGGCCACGACGAGGACGTCCTTGAGCCCGCGTTTCTTGAGGTTCTCGATTACCCTGGGGAAGAGCGCCAGGTGAGCGCCGGACAGGATGCTCAGGCCCACCACATCGACGTCTTCCTGAAGGGCCGCCTCCGCTATCTGCTCGGGCGTCTGCCTCAATCCAGTGTATATGATCTCCATGCCGGCGTCGCGGAGCGCGCGGGCGATGACCTTCGCCCCGCGGTCGTGACCGTCCAGTCCCGGTTTAGCCACCAGCACCCTGACTCGGGTTTCTGCCATGTCGCTACCCTCCCCCTATATGCTCACTGTTGACTTGTACTCGCCGAACACCTTACGCAGCGTGTCGCAGATCTCGCCGAGCGTCGCGTAACACCGTACCGACTCGAGGATGAGCGGCATGAGGTTCTCGGAACCGGCGGCCGCCTTCTCCAGCGCGCCGAGCGCGGCGGCAACCTTCGTGTTCTCCCTGGTCGCCTTGACCTTCGCGATCTTCTGCTTCTGCCGCTCGCCGACCGCCGGGTCGACTCTCAGCAGTCCCTTGGGCGGCGGCTCCTGGATCTGGAACTTGTTCACGCCGACCACGATTCGTTCGCCCTTCTCGACTTCCTTCTGGTACCTGTACGCGCTGTCCTGGATTTCCTGCTGCACGAATCCCTTCTCGATAGCGACCGGCGAGCCGCCGAGCGCGTCGATCTTCTCGATGTAGGCATTGGCCTCTTTCTCGATCTTGTCGGTCAGCGCCTCCACGTAGAACGAGCCTGCGAGCGGGTCTACCGTGTTGGTCACGCCGCTCTCGAACGCGATGAGCTGCTGCGTGCGGAGGGCGATTCTGACGGAATCCTCGGACGGCAGCGCGAGCGCCTCGTCCCTGGAGTTCGTGTGCAGGGACTGGGTCCCGCCGAGCACCGCTGAGAGCGCCTGCAGCGCGACCCTGACGATGTTATTGTCGGGTTGCTGAGCGGTGAGCGTGGAACCGGCCGTCTGAGTGTGGAAGCGGAGCATCTGGGAGCGGGGGTCTTTGGCGCCGAATCTCTCCTTCATGATCCTGGCCCAGAGGCGCCTCGCCGCTCGGAACTTGGCGACCTCTTCGAGCAGGTCGTTATGCGCGTTGAAGAAGAACGACAGCCTCGGCCCGAACTTGTCGACGTCCAGCCCCGCCTTTATGGCCGCGTCGACGTACGCGATACCGTTGGCCAGCGTGAACGCGACTTCCTGGACGGCCGTCGCGCCGGCCTCCCTGATGTGGTAGCCGCTGATTGAGATCGTGTTCCACTCGGGGACGTTCTTCGAGCAGAACTCGAAGATGTCGGTGATCAGCCTCATTGAAGGCTTGGGCGGGAATATGTAAGTGCCCCGGGCTGCGTATTCCTTGAGGATGTCGTTCTGGATGGTGCCGTTGAGTTTGTCTGCGGACACACCCTGCTTTTCGCCCACCGCAATGTACATAGCGAGGAGGATCGCGGCGGGAGCGTTGATGGTCATCGACGTGCTGACCTTGTCGAGCGGGATGCCATCGAACAGGGTCTCCATGTCGGCCAGGGAGTCGATAGCCACACCGACTTTGCCGACTTCGCCTTCCGCCAGCGAATGATCGGAGTCATAACCAATCTGCGTCGGAAGGTCGAACGCCACGCTGAGTCCTGTCTGACCCTGCTGCAGGAGGAACTTGTAGCGCTTGTTCGTGTCCTCCGCGGAACCGAACCCGGCGTACTGCCTCATCGTCCACAGCCGGCCACGATACATCGTGGGCTGGACGCCGCGGGTAAACGGGTACTGGCCAGGAATGCCGAGATCCCGCTCGTAGTCGAGGTTCTCGACGTCCGCCGGGGTGTACAGCCGGTCGACCGGGATGTTGGAACCGGTAACGAACTGCGGCTTCGACTCCGGCGCCTTGGCCAGGCTCTTCGCCAGCGGCCCCTCTTCCCACCCCTTCCTGACTTGCTTCACCCGTTCCATCTTTTCCTTGTCGTACATCTTTAGATGGTACCTCCCCCGGAATAATGCAACACCTGACCGCGTGCCCCCCTGTCTGCACTGGGCTTCGATCAGGTGTTGCCTGCGTTGAGAGGCTTTCGGCCCCCCGGTCTGGCACTATGATCGAACCTGGGTCTTGTCTCACCAACCGAGTTCCAGAGAGTATGTTTCGGCATAGTATACGTGAAATCCTCCACGGTCTTCTTGAAACATCGCTATACTACCCGAATGGGTGGGCCGGGTAGGAGATCCGGGGGCCCGGGTCTGAAGGGGGAGGGGCGGTCGCCAGCCACGGTACCGCCCCTTTGTCAGGCAGCTCACCGGACGATGCCGAAGTACATCAGGATGCCTACGAACAGCACCCCTCCGATGCCGACCGCCAGCAGCTCCCTGAATAGCTTCTCTCTGTCAATGGTATCCGGCGCGGCAGCCATTGCCAGGGCTCCCAGCGTGGACAGCGGGCTATTTGTCACAGCGTGTGCTCCCTGTACAACCGCCGACACCAGGCTTTCAGGCGGTACCGTGGTCCCGAGCTTCTGGATGAGCCCGGGTACCGTAGGGATCAGGGTGGGCATCACAACTCCGGAGGCCGAGGAGAATGTCGACATGGCGCCACCAGTCAGGGCCATTATGGCCGCGGCGGACCTCGGGGTCATGAAGGAACCGAGGAAATCCGTCAGCAGCTTGATGCCCCCTGTCTTGCCTGCCACGTTGACCATGACGCCCACTCCGCACACGAGGAGGAGCGTCATCCACGGGACAGCGGCTACCGATTTCTTCTGGTCAGCTACTTTAAACAATAGTAGTGCCGCCGCCACGAGGAACGCAGCCAGTCCCACGTTCCACTTCAGGAACACGACTGTCAGCACCAGCGCGGCGATTCCTCCAAGGGTGACCAGCTGGTTCTTGTCGAACGGATTGGGCCTGGAGAGCTGCCCCTTCGTTGAAATCTTCAAACCACCGAAAAACACGTAGCTCACGATACCTATGATGATCTGCAGGATGATCATATTTATCCAGACGTGCATTCCAGTGTCAAGGCCCTGCTTCTTTGCAAGCTCGACGCCGATTATGCCGGTGGGCGCGATCGGCGAGAGTCCGCCGGCATTGGAACCCGCTATTACCATGAGCGCCATGAGCAGCGGGCTGATCCCGGTTTCCTGCGCCACCGCCATTGAGATCGGGTGCACGAGAGCGCATACCGAGATGTTGCCGGGGCCGATAGCAGCGAGGACGAATGCAAGCAGGAAGAAGACTATGGGGATGAGCTTCGCCTGGCCTCGCGCGGCGTAGACCGACTTTCGGGCGAGGAGTTCCAAAGTCCCATTTGTCTTGGCGATCGCGAACAGCAGGGTTACGCCGAAGAGGATGAAGAAGAGATTTGTCGGCCACCCCGCGATGATGTCATTAGGCTTCATTCCGCCCAGGAACTGGCCAACGACGAACGCAAACGCCACGCTCACGAGCCCCGTGCTGATGTCGAACGCAAACCCGATGGCTATGGCCACAAGGATGCCGAGCAGGGAAACTAGTGCGACGCTCACTTTGCCCACTCCTTTATGTGGTTATAGGGGTCGAATGCAGGTGGCCCTAGACGACGCCTTCCGCTTGGAGCCTGTCGAATTCCTCAACGGAGAGACCGAGAAGCGAGTTCAAGAGTTCGAAGGTGTGCTGGCCAAGCGCGGGAGCAGGCATCTCGATGCTGCACGGTGTGGCCGAGAACTTCACCGGCACGCCCGCCATTTTCACTCCTCCGACGCCGGGTTGCTGTACCTCCACCACCATCTCCCTCGCCTTGATTTGCGGGTCGTTTACCACCTCCTCGACAGTGTTGATCGGCCCGCAGGGCACCGCCGCCCCCTCCAGGATCGCGGTCCATTCCTGGGTGGACTTCGTCCGGAACACGCCGGCGAGTACCGGCTCGAGCTCGCTCCAGTTCTGGGTCCTCAGCGGATTAGTAGTGAACCTGGGGTCTTTCCCAAGGTCCGGCAGGCCGATTGCCTCGCAGAACCTTACCCACATCGGGTCGTTGCCGACGGCGATGTTTATGTAGCCGTCTTTGGTCTGCATCGCAGTGAAGGGGGTGAGGGATGGATGCCTGTTCCCGATACGGCCCGGTGACTTGCCGCTGGCGAAGTACCTCGCTATGGCGTTCTCGAGGATAGCCACCTGGCAGTCAAGCATGGCCACGTCCACCATTTGCCCTTCGCCGGTGAGGTCACGGTGACGCAAGGCCGCAAGGATGCCTATAGCCGTGAACAGTCCCGCAGTGATGTCGCCGATGGAGGCGCCCACTCTTGTCGGCGGGCCACCCGGGTGCCCGGTGATGCTCATGATGCCGCCCATGCCCTGCGCGATCTGGTCGTAGCACGGCTTGCGGCTGTATGGACCGGTGTGACCGAACCCCGAGCAGGCCGCGTAGATAAGTCTTGGGTTGACCTTCCTCAACTCCTCGTAACCAATCCCGAGGTCTTCCATCGTTCCCGGAGAGTAGTTCTCCAGAACGACGTCACTCTTCGACACCAGCTTCTTGAAGAGATCCTTGCCCTGGGGCTTCTTCAGGTTCAGAGACATGCTCCTCTTGTCGCGGTTCAGGCTGATGAAGTAGACGCTCTCCTTCCCGATGAAGGGGCCGAACTCGCGGGAATCGTCGCCCCTGCCCGGGATCTCCACTTTCATGACGTCGGCGCCGAGGTCCCCGAGCACCATGGCGCAGTACGGCCCCGCGAGTACCCGGGTAAGATCCAGCACTTTGATCCCCGAAAGTGGTCTGGTAGCCATGCCCATTCCCTCCTTTTATTGGCAGTCGCGGGGCACAGCAAAGCCTCAGGAGCATAAAGCTTCTGAGGCTTACGCACAGTCACACTATCACAAGCGCCCCAGGCTGGTGGTTAGGTCGAGTCACACTGTCACACAGTCGCGGGGTACCTTTTGAGGCTTACATTCGGCAAGACTGACGGAATTCCTGCAAACCCTGCTGATGTCTTCCCCATGTCGCATGGGGCTATGGGTCCTGGCCGCGTTGTTCAGTCAAGGTGCATGGCCCCCAAACCTGCACGCCTGTGGTTTGTGAGAACGTGGAAGGCCGAGTGTCCGAAGATCGCGCATACTATCCACGACCCCTGCCGTACGACGGCGATTTTCATGGACATGCTGGCGCTCATCGGCGCGTCGGTGAGCAACCCGCGTTCAGCTTCGATCAGGGCGTGGAGCAGCGCGTGAGTATCGGACGAGCGTTTTCGTATCACTTCCTGGCTCAGGCACGCGCCTACCACCTGCGGGCCGATCTTCGATCGCAACGCGTCGCTCATCCCGCCGAGTTCAGTCACTGCAAACTTGAGTCCTCGTACCTTCGACAGGATGCGCTTGACCTCGTCCTCTTCCTCGCGAGTCCTGGTCAGGGCGAGCAGCATCGCAGCCCGCTCGGCGTCTATACCTCCCGCCACATCGAACGAGACCTTCAGACCGTTCTCCAAACCGGAACCTGGGCTCTGCGCATTCTCATCTCCCATCGTGTAGGAACACCCCCGTCAAATTCTCCAACTTATGGTGTGATGGCCGGTGAGTCTCCCGCCCGGGTAGTTCTGCTCGGGAGGCCAGTTTACCTCTCCCGACGGGTCAGGGCTCTGCGCCGGGTTCGACGTGTACCACGCAGTCGATGGAGAACTCTTCGCGCAGGCGACGCCTCACGGCGCCGGCTATGCTGTGGGATTCCTTCACGTTAAGATCCGGAGCCACCTGTATGTGTACCGAGCCAACCTTCGTCGCGCCATAATCGTGCAGCACGAACCTGTGCATGTCCTTGACGCCGTCCACGGACCTTACGACCTCGTCGACAGCGCTGGCCAGCTCGGGGTCCGGACGCTCTCCCATAAGCACGCTGGCCGACGACCAGCCGAGCTTGACTCCGGTGTAGGCTATCAGCACTGAAACGGCGACCCCGAGTGCGGCGTCCACTTTGGGGTAGCCCGCCACAGCCGAGGCAATCGATACTGACGACAGCGCACTGGCAACCGCGTCGGATCTGTGGTGCCAGGCGTCCGCCTCGAGCGCCGGCGAGCCGATTGCCCTGCCCAGCGATATCGAGAATCGTGCCATCCACTCTTTCGCGAGCCCGACGGCCAGCAGCACCGCAACCACGCCGGGGTTGCCCTTAACTACCGCCCCGCCGATTATCCGGCCAACAGCCTTGGACGCGAACTCAAACCCGACGATCGCCAGCAGGATGGCGATGACGAGACTGGCCATCGTTTCGACACGCCCGTGACCGTGCGGGTGTTGCTCGTCCGGAGGCCGCGACGCCGCCGCGAAGCCTGCGAGAACGATGACGGAGGTGACGACGTCCGCCGCCGTGTGGACAGACTGGGCGAGCAGCGATATGCTGTTCAACATGAGCCCGAGTGCGGCGTTCAGCCCCGCGAGCAGCACGTTCCCGAGGATGCCCACCCATGCCTCCAGGTAACCGTATGCGCGTCTGACCCCGGGGTCTTGCGTGTCGCCATAGTCCCCGACGAATTTTCTCAGCAACGCCTTACTGACGAAGTCCATGAGTCATCCCTTTCTATGACCCTGTCCCGCCACGCAAAAAGCCCGCGGGACCCCTTGGTCCCACGGGCTTCCAACCCGCTGCGTTACGCCCAGCCCCACCGCCCGGAGGCGATCGCCTGCTCCAAAATGACTGATTCCGATTATAAGCTATAGCCTTGCCCCGCGTCCAGCCCGATTGCAGTCGCGTGATTGCAGCCGCGGACGCAACCACGACCGGCGGGCGGCCGGGCCGTCTTAGCCCAGGTGCTGCTTGAGCAGCCGGTTTACCGCCTCGGGGCTGGCCCTTCCACGCGTGGCCTTCATGACCTGGCCCACGAGGAATCCGAGGGCGGCGGACTTTCCCGACTTGAAGTCCTGCGCGACCTTGGGATTGTCCTCAATCGCCTTGAGCACCAGCCGCTCGAGCTCGCCCTCATCCGAGATCTGCACGAGGCCTTTTCGCTTCACAAGGTCACCGGGCGTCTCCCCGGTCTCACACATCTCGTCGAATATGGACTTGGCGATCTTGCCGCTTATCGTCCCGTCGTCGATGAGCTTCAGGAGACCAGAGATGTGGGCCGGCGTGACCTTCGCCTGCTCTATCTCGATGTCGTTTACGTTGAGGAAACGCGTGACCTCACCCATCACCCAGTTCGAGACGGTTTTCGGTTTTCCCGCATCGGTCCCGTACGCCCTGACGCAGTCCTCGAAGAAATCGGCCATCCTGGGCGAGACCGTCAGGACGCTCGCGTCGTACTCGGGCAGCCCGTAGCTCTCCACGAACCTTCGCTTGCGCGCCTCGGGCAGTTCCGGCAGTGTCCCGCGGATCTGCTCGACCCACGCGTCGTCGACGCTAAGGGGCACGAGGTCCGGCTCGGGGAAGTACCTGTAATCGTGCGCCTCTTCCTTACCACGGAGGGAAACCGTAATCCCCCTGGGCTCGTCCCAGTGGCGCGTTTCCTGTACGACCTCGCCGCCGCTAGAGACGACTTCCACCTGCCGCTTTATCTCGTACTCGAGGCCCCTCACCACCGAGCGGAAGGAGCCGACGTTCTTCAGTTCAGTGCGCGTGCCGAAAGTCGCCGAGCCTGCGGGCCGCACCGACACGTTGGCGTCGACGCGGAGCGAGCCCTCCTCCATCTTACAGTCGGACACCCCGGTGTACTGCAGGATGCTCTTGAGCGCCTGCAGGTAGCTCCTGGCTTCCTCTGGAGAGGATACGTCCGGCTCCGAGACTATCTCTATGAGCGGCACGCCGCACCTGTTGAAGTCGACCAGGGAGAACGACGCCTGATCGATCGCGCCCTCGTGGAGGAGTTTGCCCGCATCCTCCTCGAGGTGCAGCCGCTTGATGCCGATCCTCTTCTTCGAGCCGTTGACGTCTATCTCGATGAACCCTCCGGTCGCCAGCGGGTAGTCGTACTGCGAGACCTGGTACGCTTTCGGTAGGTCGGGGTAGAAATAGTTCTTCCGGTGAAACTGGCTGAACGGCTGTATACGGCAGTTCAGGGCCAGGGCGGCTTTCATGGCGTATTCCACGACCGCCCTGTTGAGCACCGGAAGCGACCCGGGCAGCCCCATGCACACCGGGCAAACCTGCGAGTTCGGTTCGGCCCCGAACGCAGCCGCACACGAGCAGAATATTTTCGATTTCGTGTTCAACTCGACGTGGACTTCGAGGCCGATGACGGGCTCGAACAGCGCGCCGCCGGGCCCCGGCACCGTGTACGTGGCCCCCGTGGCCACCGTGTTTTCAACCATGGCTAATCACCCCTCCGCCACCATTGCCGGAACAAGGCGGCTCGTGCCTGCCGCCTGCTCGAACGCGTGAGCGACCATCAGGATCGTGGCCTCGTCGAACGGCCGGCCCATTATCTGGAGCCCAACGGGGAGCCCCCTGTCGCCGCCATCGAGCCCGCAGGGGATCGATATGGCGGGTACCCCGGCCATGTTGACAGGAATGGAGAAAACGTCTGAAAGATACATGAGCATGGGGTCTGCGGTCTTGGACCCGATCGGAAACGCCACCGTCGGCGACGTCGGGCAGGCCAGCACGTCGTATTTCTCCCACGCTTTATCGAAGTCGCTCTTCACGAGGGTTCTCACCTTGAGCGCCTTGAGGTAGTATGCGTCGTAGTAACCGCTGCTCAGAGCGTAGGTGCCGAGCATGATCCTTCGCTTTACCTCCGGCCCGAAGCCCCGCCTGCGGGTCTTCTGGTACATACCCAGCAAGTCGGCCGCTTCCTCACGGATCCCGTACTTCACACCGTCGTACCGGGCGAGGTTGGAGGATGCCTCCGCGGGCGCGATAAGGTAATACGCCGACAACGCGTACTCCGTGTGGGGCATGGAGCACTCCTCGACCACGGCGCCAAGGCTTTCGAACACTCCCAGAGCACGGTCGATGGCCGCCTTGACGCCGGGCTCGATGCCCTGACCCATGTATTCCTTCGGCACTCCGATGCGCAATCCGCGGATCTCCATGCCGAGCTTCTCCCCGTAGTTTCCCCGGGGCCGCGGCGCCGAGGTGGAGTCCATGGGGTCGTGCCCGCCGATGATGTTCATCACCTCGGCGCAGTCGGCAACGTCCCTTGTCAGCGGCCCAATCTGGTCGAGGGACGACGCGAACGCCACGAGCCCGTACCGGGATACCGCGCCGTACGTGGGTTTCAGTCCCACGATCCCGCACAGCGCAGCGGGCTGCCTGACGGAACCGCCGGTGTCGGAACCCAGCGCGTACGGGACCATGCCCGCCGCAACCGCCGCGGCGGAGCCGCCGCTCGAACCGCCGGGGACGAGGTTAAGGTTCCAGGGGTTGCGCGCCGGGAAGAAGCCCGAGTTCTCGCACGACGACCCCATGGCGAACTCGTCCATGTTGGTCTTGCCGAGCAGCACCTGGCCGGCCTCGCGCAGCCTGATCGTCACCGTGGCATCGTACGGCGGGACGAACGGTTCGAGTATCCTCGAAGCGCAGGTCGTATGTATGCCCCTCGTGCAAATGTTGTCTTTCAGGGCGAACGGCACGCCAAACAGGTCCGGCAGGCCGCCGGCGCCGGGTGCGGCGCCCCTCCGCCCCTGTTCGGCCAGGCGCTGGTCCATCTTGCGGGCGCTTTCCAGGGCATGCTCGCCGGTAACGCGCAGGAAGGCTTTGACCGACCCGTTGAGCCGGTCTATCCTGTCGAGAAAGTGCTCCACAGCCTCGCCGGCCGAGACCGCGCCGGATCCTATCAGGAAGCCCAGCTGCTTTGCCGTCATGTGGTGCAGGTTTGCCACAATCACACCCTCCTGTATCAAGGCTCCCTGATCTTCGGCACGCGGAAGAACCCGCCGGCCGAATCTGGGGCGTTCGAAAGCGTCTCGTCCCTCGAGAAGCCCGCCCTGACCTCGTCCGGTCTCATGACGTTCTCCAGGTCCAGGGCGTGCGACATGGGCGGAACGTCAGACGTGTCCAGGGCGCGGAGCTTGTTGATGTGCTCGAGTATGCGGGACAGCTGCCGAGTGTACGCCTCGACCTCTTCCTCGCTCAGCTCGAGCCTCGCCAGCCTGGCCACGTGAAGTACTTCTTCTCTCGAAATCGCCAACCAGATCACCCCGTCTCGCGTCGCCGGACTTCGCGGCGCTCGTAATGTGTCAGCGGTCGCCGTGGTCACCGTCCGGCGCGCTTTCACCGGCAGTATTGCCCCGGCCGGCCATCGCAAGAAACTCCATCTCGGAGAGTATAGTCGTGCCCAGCTCCCTCGCCTTGTCCAGCTTGGAACCGGGGTTCTCGCCGGCGACCAGGTAGTCGGTGGATTTGCCGACGCCCGACTGGACTTCGCCGCCCAACTCGCGGATAAGCCTCTCGACATCAGACCGCTTCATGGTCTCGAGCGTCCCCGTGACCACGAACCGCTTTCCCGCGAGTGGAGTCGAACGCGCGATCTTCGGTTCGTCCCGCATCCGGACGCCGGCCGCCTCCAGTTTCCGCAGGACAGTTCGAGTCTGGTCCTGGCGGAAGAACTGGACGACGCTTTCCGCAATCTTGTCACCGATGTCGGGAACCGTCGTCAGTTCCTCTTTGGTGGCGGCCGACAGTGCCTCCATGCTACCGAAACGGTCCGCAAGGAGCTGGGCGACCTTCTGCCCGACGTGGCGGATGCCGAGTGCAAAGATGAGTCGTTCAAGCGGGTTGTCCCTGGTTTTCCGTATGGCCGCGATGAGGTTGGACGCCGACTTCTCACCCTTGCGCTCGAGATTCAGCACATCCTCGCGATTCAGGTAGTACAGGTCGGCCACGTCCTTCACGAGGCCCGCGTCCAGGAGCTGCTGTATCAGCGCGGGGCCGAGGCCTTCGATGTTCATCGCGTCCCTCGACGCGAAGTGGATGATGCCTTCCCGGAGCTGCGCGGGGCAGGAAATGCCGGTGCACCGCGCGGCGGCTTCACCCTCCAGCCGGATCACGCCGGCGCCGCATTCGGGGCATTTCTCCGGCATCCTGAATTCGGTCTCCTGCCCGGTACGCTTCTCTTTGAGCACCGACACGACCTCGGGTATGACCTCTCCGGCCTTCTGAATGATGACGTGGTCCCCGATTCGCACGTCCTTGGCCCGGATTATGTCCTCATTATGGAGTGTGGCGCGACCCACCGTCGAGCCCGCCAGCCTGACCGGATCGAGTATCGCCGTGGGGGTGAGAACCCCCGTACGGCCGACCTGTATAATTATGTCGAGAACTCGCGTCACCGCCTGCTGTGCGGGGAACTTATACGCCAGCGCCCATCTCGGGCTATGCGCCGTCGACCCGAGCACGGGCCGCTGTGCAAGCTCGTTGACCTTGATGACCATCCCGTCGATTTCGTAGCGCAGATCGTCGCGTTTGACCGCCCACTCGTTACAGTAGTCGATGACCCCCTCTATAGTGCTGAACGAGCGATACGGCGGAATCTTGAAGCCGAGGTGCTCCAGGGTTTTCATTCCCTCGACATGGGTTCTGGCGCCCCCACCGCTGCTTCCCGACCGGTTTTCGGCAAGGCCGCCGGCGTCTTCTTCGAGCTCGCCCCCCACGGCGCCGCCGGTCTCCCAGTGACGGATCTCATAGACGAACCCCGCCAGCCTGCGGGATGCTGTCACCCTGGAGTCGAGCTGCCTGAGCGATCCCGCCGCCGCGTTGCGCGGGTTGGCGAACAACGGCTCGCCTCTGGCCTCGCGCTCCTTGTTGAGCGCCTCGAATGCGGGGCGGGGCATGTACACCTCACCCCTGCACTCGAGCCTCGCAGGTATCTGCGGTAGGCCCGCCGCACCCGCAGTACCGGCCGCTTCCCCGGCGCCAGCGGGGCCGGCGCCGGCCCGCCGAAGTGGCCTGAGTCTCAGCGGGATGCTCCGGATGGTCTTGAGGTTCTCCGTGACGTCCTCGCCGGTTTCTCCGTCGCCCCTCGTGGCGCCTTGCACGAACACGCCGTTCTCGTACACCAACGAAACCGACAACCCGTCTATCTTGGGCTCGACGACGTATTCGACGGTCGCGTCGGCCACCGTCTCGGCCAGCAGGCTCCTCACCCTACGGTCGAACGCCCTGATCTCGTCAGCGCTGTACGCGTTGCTGAGGCTGAGCATGGGAAAGCGGTGCCGTACCTGGTTGAACGCGGGAAGCGGCTCTCCGCCGACGCGCTGGGTCGGCGAATCCGGCGTCCTGAGCTCGGGGAACAACTCCTCGATTTCGAGAAGCTCCCTGTAGAGCCGGTCGTATTCGCAGTCGGGGATCTCGGGACGGTCGAGCACGTAGTAAAGGTAGTCATGATGCCTGATCTGATCGCGGAGCTCGTCAGCCCTTTCGGCAGCCTCTTCCCTGCTCATCGCCTTGACGTCCCTGGCGGCCACCATCTTAGAGTCACCCCTTGCGCGTTACCCGGCGGTGCCCCCGTGGCGCGACACCCCGGGGGCGCCCGCTGCGGGCGAGCCGCTTAGTCGCCGGCCCTCACGTACAGCGCGGCGGGTATCTCCTTCAGAAACCTCGACTCGATGGACGGCATATATTCGCCGTACATCATCCTGTCGCGCGCGCCCGTCAGGTACAGGAGCTCCTTGGCCCTGGTCATCCCGACGTAACAAAGGCGCCTCTCTTCTTCGAGTTCGTCCTGGTCGCCGATGGATCTCGAGTGGGGGAATAGCCCCTCTTCCATCCCCGACAGAAACACCACGGGGAACTCCAGCCCCTTCGCCGTGTGCAGGGTCATCAGGGCCACCGAGTCCTTGCCCTCTTCGTATGTGTCCACGTCACTCATCAGCGAGACCGACTCAAGGAACAGATCGAGCGTGTTCTCGGGGTTGGCAATCTCGAATTCCCTCGCGACGTTGAGCAGTTCCTTCAGGTTCTCGACCCTCGTCATCGCCTCGATTGTGCCCTCGACTTCCAGAGCCGCGAGGTATCCCGTACGCTCGAGCACGTCCTCGACAAGCCGGAATAGCCCGGTGTGTTCTGCAAACGCCGTCATGAGAGCGTGGAAACCGGTCGCCGCTTTGGCGCCCGCCCCACGAACTCCCTCAATCTGGTCCGCCCTGCCCATGGCATCGAGAGGCGAGATCCCCTCGCGCCTGGCGTATGCCATGATCTTATCCATGGTGCTCTCGCCCAATCCGCGCTTGGGCACGCCGGCCGCGCGGCTCAGGCTGATGGAATCGTGCGGGTTGCGCAGCAGCTTCAGGTACGCCATTACGTCCTTTATCTCTCTGCGCTCGTAGAACCTGAGACCGCCCACCAGGTTGTACGGAACGTTCGAAGTCATGAATACCTCTTCAAACGCACGCGATTGCGCGTGCGTGCGGTACAGCACCGCGAACGAGGAGTACGGCAGGCCAAACAGCTTGCGCAACCTGGCGATTTCCTCCGTCACGAACGTGGCCTCGCCGTGCTGGTCGGGGGCGCGGTAGTAGATCATCCGCTGGCCCTGCCCGTTCTCCGTCCAGAGCCGCTTTTCCTTGCGCGACATGTTGTTGCGGATGATGTTCCAGGCGGCGTCCAATATGTTCTGCGTGGAGCGGTAGTTCTGCTCGAGTTTGACCACCTTCGCGTCGGGGTAGTCCCTCTCGAACTCCAGGATGTTGCGGATGTCAGCGCCGCGGAACTTGTATATCCCCTGATCGTCGTCGCCGACTACGAACACGTTCCGCTGGTCTCCCGCGAGCACCCTGACGAGCTCGTACTGCGCTCTGTTGGTGTCCTGGTACTCGTCCACGAGGATGTGCTGGAACTTGATCCTGTAGAACTCGAGCACGTCGGGCCTTTCGCGGAACAGCCTGAGCGTCTCCAGCAGCAGGTCGTCGAAATCCAGCGCGTTGTTGTCGCGGAGCTTCTTCTGGTACCGGCGGTATACCTCGGCCACCCGCTCCTCGAAGAAGCCGCGCGCACCCGCGGCCATGGCCTGCGGGCCCTCCACGTTGTTCTTGGCGCGGCTTATCGTCGCGAGCACCGCCGTCGGCGAATACTTCTTGTCGTTAAGGTTCAGTTCTTTGAGGCACGCCTTGACCGCGGTCAGCTGGTCGTCGGTGTCCAGTATGGTGAAATTGCGTTGCCCGCCTATCTTGTCATAGTCCCTCCGCAGTATCCTCACGCACGCGGAGTGGAAAGTGGAGACCCAGATGTCGCGCCCCAGGTCACCGAGAAGGCCCCTTACCCTCGCCTTCATTTCGCCGGCGGCCTTGTTGGTGAAGGTAATGGCGAGTATGCGGCCCGGGTCCACGCCCTTCGAGACGAGATACGCGAAGCGGTGTGTGAGCACCCGGGTCTTTCCGCTGCCTGCGCCTGCGAGTACCAGCACAGGGCCGCCGAGATAGGCGGCGGCCTCCTTCTGCTGAGGGTTCAATCCATCGAGGATCATGCGGGCATCCTTTCGCCGTGGTCTACAGGGTGATTATACCACAGGGGCCGCCCGCACCCGCAGTCTTTGAAAATCCGTTGTCAACCGGAAGTAATTGCAGGAATTTGCATCTTGGCTGTAATACAAATCTTGCGTGATGCCTGGATGAGACGCTTATGGTCGTTGCTCGTTCTGGTCCTGATGTTGGCCTGCACCTTCACTTCATTGGCTCTGGCGGAGCCACAAAGGCCAATATCCGTTCTGGTTGACGGGTTGCCGGTTACATTCGACGTTCAGCCGTTCATTCAGAACGGTCGCACCCTGGTGCCGTTCCGCGCCATAGCGGAAGCGTTGAACGTCAAAGTCACCTGGGACGGCAAGACTCGGATTGTGAGTGCGACGGACGGCAAAACCGCTGTCCGCCTCCAAATCGGCAATAAGACTGCCTACCGCAATGACGCTCCCGTTCCCCTGGACGTGCCACCGGTGATTCTCGGAGAAAGGATGCTGATCCCGGTGCGGTTCTTCGCCGAAGCGTTCGCCTGTAACGTGGATTGGGATGCTCCCGCCGGCGTAGTGAGGATCGTCTCTCCCCCAAAAGAGATAACGGTGGTGGGCTTCTACGCCCTGGGTGACAGCGACACCAGCAGCTGGGCAAACCTGTTCGGCCGGCCATACCCGGAGACGGACACCGGAAACACTGACGTCATCAGCGAAATCGCGTTGGGATGGTATAGCCTCGATAAAGACGGCGTTCTCCTCACGCGAAGCAGGACCGGCTGGCAGCGTCCGGACGGGTGGGAGGACGTGCTTCGGGCCGCCGGGAAGTTCAACCTGGAGACGGAGATGGTAGTCCACGTCACGGACGGGGACGGGACCGTTTCTTCCCTGCTTGCCAGCGAGGCCGCCATGACCGGGGCGGTCCGGGCCATAACGCAAGAGGCGAAGAGATACGACGGGATCAACCTTGATTTCGAGGGCCTGGGTTATCAGGACACCGGTGAACCACTGGGACTGGTGCAGCGCGAGTTCACGGCTTTCGTTCGCCTCCTGTCCGAGCAGGCAAGAGCCTCCGGTCTTGGCCTTACTCTCACGCTGCACGCTCCGAACAGCGCCTATAAAGGCTATGACTACAAAGCGTTGGGAGATCGCGCCGACAGGATTGTCGTCATGGCCTACGACTACGGCTCGAAGCCGGAACCGGTCAGTCTCGTCGCGCAGGCAATGGAAATGGCGAAGGCGCTCGTCCCGCCAGAGAAGCTGGTGCTGGGGATTTCCGCGCCCGCTGAGACGGCTGAGAGCATACCGGCCAAGGTCGGCATTGTCAAGCGTTACGGCCTCGGCGGCATCGCCTTGTGGAGGCTGGGTGTGATCACCGACGGTATGTGGAAAGCGCTGAGAGACACCGTGCGAGCAAGAAGGGTGGCCTCGCCGGAGTGACGGTACGAATCCCCCCACCACGTTCCTGACGACTTCGAGTTCCTTCACACCATTCAGGTTTCCCCGCGGAGCACATCCCTGGTCACTGTCGCAGACATATCGGAAGTGGACATTCTGATTGTGGACGACGGCATTGCAGCGGAACAGAAGCGGGCGTTCGAGGAGTCGGGGATCCAGGTGCTTGTAGCCGGAGAATAACAGTTCCCCGTGACTACCCAGGGAGCCGCCTGCGTCATTGTGGGCCGGAGCCCCCAAGCCCCGTCAGAGTTACCCGTTCTGGGAAAAGATCTTGAGGAACGCCTGCACCACGTCCGGGTCGAACTGGGAGCCCGCGCCCGCGCTGATCTCCTTGAGGGCCGCCTCGTGGCTGACCGGCTCCTTATACCTTCTCCCGTGTGTCATCGTGTCGTAAGCGTCGGCAACAGCGATGATCCGGGATATTAGCGGAATCTCCTCCCCCCGGAACCCCTGGGGGTAGCCGGTGCCATCCCACCGTTCATGGTGGCTCAGGATTGCCTCGGCAATCGGGGCCATTTCCGGCGAGGACGTGGCGATACGGTAGCCGATCTCCGGATGCTTCTTCACTATCTCCCATTCCTCCTTCGACAGGGTCGCAGGCTTGAGAAGGATGTTATCAGGTATCGCTATCTTACCTATGTCGTGAAGGGCAGCCAGCAGTGCCAGCTCGTCCAGTTTGCTGTCTGACAGACCGACGGCCCGACCAATGTCCAGGGCCGTCTTCAGGAGGCGCTTGGCGTGCTCCTCGGTTTCGTGACTCTTTTCCCTCAGGGTCTTTTGCAGGGAGAGGATTATGAAGCTGCGCGTACTCTTGTTCTCCAGCAGTTTGTTCCGGTACATGCGGTCTTCGGCTTCTTTAAACAGCTTCCAGATATCGTCGCCGGGTTGTTCCTTCGTCACCGCCCCCAAGGCTATGCTGAGCTGGACCGGATCGCTGTGGGATTCGAGGCACGCCTGCCTGATACGTTCGCATACCTCCATTGCGCCCTTCTGGGTGGTCTTGGGCAGGACGATTACGAATTCATCGCCGCCCCACCGTGCCACGACATCATCTTTCCGGCATGAACTCCTGAGTATCCGAGCCATCTCGACCAGGTACCTGTCGCCTTCATGGTGGCCGAGCGCGTCGTTTATCAGCTTGAGACCGTTCACGTCACCCATGATGATGCTGATGGGTAACCGCCTTTCCCGGCTGGGCCGCGCAAGTTCATCCTCGAGATACGCCCTGTTGTAAAGGCCCGTGAGCCTATCGTGATAGCTCAGGTACTTGACCTGCTCCTCGGCCCGTTTCCGCTCGGTAATATCCCGGAAGATGCCGAACGTGCCGATCAGCTTCTTGTGGCTGTCGAACCTGGGAGCGCCCGTGAGGATCAGGACTCTCTTCTCGCCACCCGGACGGGTTATCTCGATTTCATATGTGGTCTTGAGCCCGAGCTGTCGCAGCTCCACGTTCTTCAAGAGTGTCTGAAGGCTCTCGCTGTCGATGAATTCCCTGAGGCTCCGCCCGACCAGCCTGCCGTGGTCGAGGCCGAAAATCTCGTGCGCGGCCGGGTTCGCGAAGGTAAACCGCTCCTCCAGGTCGAAAATGCCGATACCTTCGTCCTGGTTCTCGACCAGCATCCTGTACCTCTCTTCGCTCTCCCTGAGCGCGTTCTCCCCGTGTTTTCGCTGGATGTGCGCGGCGAGTATTTCGGATACCGTCCTGAGGAGCTGGGCATCCTCATCAGACCATTCCCTCGGCCCGCGCATATGGTCGAACCCGAGGAGCCCCAACAGCTCCCCCGCGCAAAAGATGGGGACCTCGAGTACCGAACGTACGCCCTGCGCTTCCAGTACCTTCCGTTGCCCGGCTGCCTCGTCCGGCAGATTCGCTGTGTCGGATACGATGATGGTCTCGTTATTCAGCAGCCTGCCTATCCACCATGGAATACGGGGGGACTCTGTCCACTGGATGCTGTCGACCTGTGGTTCCACCCCCGGCGCAAGCCATTCAAACGTCTTGTCCAGCCTCTCCCTGGATTCCCTGAACTGGAAAACGTAGGCCCTGTCCGCGTCGACGACTCTTCCCAGGACAGCCAGTACAGCGTTCAGGTCCCCCGTGTCCGCCGACACCAGTATGGCGGCTACCTGCGCGACAGCCTCTTCGAGGGCGAGCCGGTGTTTCAGTTCCTTCTCGGTGCGTTTGCGTTCGGTAATATCCCTGCTGGCGATTATTGTGCCGCTCAAGCCCCCATCGTCTAGGAGCGGACTGCTCACCGACTCAAGCCACACGTAGTGGCCCCCGGCATGCCTGCACCGGAACTCCACCCGCTGCGGCAGGCCGGCTCCGGCGATTTCCTGCATTGCAGCCGACAGGCAGCCCCTGTCGTCGGGATGAGCCAGATCCAAGACGGCCGTTCCGGTGATTTCTTCCGGGCTATGGCCGAGAACCGTCAGGTGCGAGGCGCTGGCGTACTGGACGATGCCGTTCTCGTCTACCTGACAGAGGAGGTCCAGCATATTGTCGTTGATGCGCCTGAGCCGGGCCTCACTCTCTCTCAGCCCGCGCTGGGAGATCTCGACGGCCTCGAGCATCCGGTTGATCTCCCGGCCGAGGTTCGACAGATCGTCCTCTCCTCTTACAGCCAACCGGGCTGAAAGATCACCTGTGGTGCGAACGCGGTTGACCCCCGAAACGAGGCGGGCCAGAGGCGACAGTACCATCTTCTCCATGGCCAGGACGATCAGGGCCCCGAGAAACAGACTGACCAGGATTGCGAATGCCTCCAGGCGCCACAGGTTCTCACGCGCCTGGTTGTATATCGCCCTGGGAAGATCCACGCGTACGACGAAGCAAGGAGCCCCGTATATATCCTCGACAATTGCATACCCCCTGGCGTCTTCAGTCCCCGCGTACTGTACGTGGATCCCCTTCGTACCCGATGTCGAGCCGCCGGCGGCGCGCAGATCGCCGGGTAAGCCTGGGTCATCCAGACTCAAGATAGAGACTGGCAGGCGGACCGATCCCGCAAGCCGTTCGACCGCAGGCGTGTCCAGGAAAAAGCCCATGATTAGTGCGCCGCGGATGGGCCCTTCGGACTGGCTGTTCAATATCGGGCGAGAAGCGACAACCATCGGACCTTCGGGAAGAAGCAAGAATCCCCCGAGACGGCTGTCGGTTGAGCGGTGCCGCAGCAGGGGTCCTTCCGTGGAAAGGTGTTCTGCCATTCTCAGAACGGGCAGTTCCGTTCCGGTTCGCAGGTCGAAGCTCTTGCCGAATACCACCTTACCGGCCGGGTTCACAAACAACATCAGGTTAATCTTGAGATTAGTGAAGGTGGATCTGGTCAGGTTAGACTGGATATAGTCGTCATTCAAGTCCTCGACGAACGAGTATGTGTCGTCCCAGATCGCCCAGTCGGCGCAGGTTGTATCCAGGTGAGCCACACTTTCGCGCAGGGCGTTCAAGGCGACGTCCACATTCCGCCGCGTTTCAAGCGTCTCCAGCGCGCTGATGTTCGCCCGCAGTGTGCTCTGAGTATACATGTGGAGAATCGCGAGCAACAACACCGTCGTCATCCCAATAATGATGAGAGTCCTCTTGCGTAGCCTCATTGGCATCCTTGGGCAGCCGCAATTCGGAGAAAAAGAGCCCCCCACAAGTACTTGTATCGTCGAATCCTGTCGAATCATTATGGGGACACTCCTAGATTTATTCCAGCCGACTGGGGGCGGCGCCCCCGGCAAGCCCGGCCAATTGTTCACGATAACTTAAACTTGTGGGGAGGGAATGAAAGGAGCCTGTAGAATAATACCGAAATCGAGGCTTTTGCCTTGGACCTTCCGCATAGCGGAAAGGAGTAGCCAGGGATGTACCTTATGGACCAGCCCTTAATCGTGCAAAGCGACATGACCATCCTGGTCGAAGTGGCCAACCCTTTCTACGAGCGCGCGCGGGACCTGCTTCTGCGGTTCGCCGATCTCGAGAAAAGCCCAGAGCACGTCCACACCTACAGGATCACGCCGATCTCCCTGTGGAACGCCGCCGCGAGCGGTATGACCGCGGCTGAGATAACCGAGACGCTGGCGTCCCTGTCAAAGTACCCGGTCCCGCAGAACGTCGTCCACGAAATCGGCGACTACGTCGGCCGGTACGGCCGGCTCAAGATGTACTCCACCCCGAGGGGACTCGAGATCGTCTCGACGGACGATTTCGCCATAGCGCACGCGATACGGCACCCACAGGTGAAGCCGTTCATCATGCGGCAGATGGATTCGCGCACCCTGCTTGTGGCGCCGGACTGCCGCGGCAGGATCAAGCAAGCCCTCACGAGGCTGGGCTACCCCGTGGAGGACCTCGCCGGCTACGTGAACGGCGAGCAGATGAACCTATCGCTGCGCTCCACCACACGGGCCGGTCTGCCATTCGCTCTGAGACCCTACCAGGAAGCGGCGGTGAAGAGGTTCTACGCCGACGGCGCCGAGACGGGCGGCAGCGGCGTGATCGTGCTGCCGTGCGGCGCCGGCAAGACGGTCGTCGGAATGGGCGTCATGACGGAGCTTCAAGAGCAGACGCTGATCCTGTCGACGAATATAGTCGCGGTCCGGCAGTGGATAGACGAGCTCCTCGACAAGTCGGACCTGACCGAGGACCAGATAGGAGAGTATTCAGGAGAGAAGAAGGAGATCAGGCCGGTCACGGTCAGCACCTACCAGGTGCTCACGCACCGGAAGGGCGCGAGCGGCGAATACCCGCACTTCTCGATATTCTCGCAGCGCAACTGGGGTCTCATCGTATACGACGAGGTGCACCTCCTCCCCGCGCCGGTGTTCCGCATCACCGCGGAGCTGCAGGCGCGCCGCCGGCTGGGGCTCACGGCCACCCTGGTCAGGGAGGACGGGCGAGAACACGAGGTGTTCAGCCTGATCGGACCCAAGCGGTTCGACGTCCCGTGGAAGGATCTCGAAAAAGAGGGCTGGATTGCGGCGGCTTCGTGCTTCGAAATCCGCGTCGAGATGGACCAGGAGCACAGGCTGGAGTACGCCGTGGCCGACGAAAAGAACAAGTATCGCGTGGCCTCGGAGAACCCGCGCAAGACCGACATCGTCATGGCGCTGCTCAAGTCGCACGAGACCGACCAGGTCCTCGTCATCGGCCAGTACCTCGACCAGCTCAACAAGATCGCGGAGATCACGGGGGCTCCGCTCATCACGGGCCAGGTCCCCAACTCTCAGAGACAAAGACTATACGACCAGTTCAAGAAGGGCGAACTACGCCTGCTCATAGTGTCAAAGGTGGCTAACTTCGCGATCGACCTGCCCGATGCGAGCGTGGCCATCCAGGTATCCGGCACTTTCGGTTCCAGGCAAGAGGAGGCCCAACGGCTCGGCCGCATCCTCCGCCCGAAGAAGAACGGCGCTCCCGCGAGGCTGTACTCGCTCGTCACGCGGGACACGAAGGACCAGGAATTCGCCCAGAACCGGCAGCTTTTCCTGACCGAACAGGGCTACAACTACACAATCATGAATGAGGCAGCGTTCCTCGAGGAACTGAAGGGGGCAGGCATCGAGTGAATCTCCCCGAGTGCCTGGTGCGGGCCCCCTCTCCCCACGTTCTCCGGCTGGCAAGGTCGTTGGGTGTCGAGAGTCCGCAGGTGACAGCCGACGTTGTGAATTCGGTGTCGGCACGGTTGAAAGACGAGCGTTATCTCGCCGGCGTGACTTCGGGGCTTTCCGATGAAGAGCTGACCGCGCTGCGCATGGTCGCGTTCTGCGGTGGCGGGTCTGGCATAGTCGTCGAGAAGTGCCACCAGAAACTGAACGAGCTCACCCGCAAGTGGAGGCGGAACGGCGCCAAGGTCGTAGAAGCTGTCATAAAGGCCGGTATCGTATACACGGGGCGCGAGAACTACAGGCAGATATATTTCATACCCGCCGACCTGCGGGAGCGGGTTGCTGGTGTGCTCCTGCCGCCCATCTTGCAGCGGGCGCTGGCGGCGGAGGCCCCGGTGGTTGCGGCCGATCCGGAGCCCCTGGCCCCGGTGAGACACGTCCACCTCCTGCTATCGTACGTCAAGAAGAACCAGGTCAAGGTCGCGCAGGGCGGCGCCATGTACAGGCGCGCCCAGCGTGATATCATCTCCTCGCTCGGCCTGCCGGACGAACTGCCGGACGAGACCGAGTCGTTCCAGGCCGTGCACCCACTCCACCTGTCGTTCATCCTGAACTACTGCAAGCGCCAGGGTCTACTCACCGAGAACGAACAGAGGGAGATAGAGTTCTCGCCGAAGGTCGAGGAATGGGTGTCGAAGCCGACCGCGTCGAAGGCGTGGGACATCCTGTCTTTCCTTCTCGATGAATGGGTCAGGCCGGACCCCGACGTCCAGACGATGCTGGAGATCATGCGCCATGTTCCGGTCGAGGCGTGGGTGCGGTTCGAGCCTCTCGTGGCCGAGATGGAGCACATCAGCCTCGAGCACTCCTGGCACGCCCTGGAGACCAGGCTCGACAAGGCGATCAGGATGCTGGCGTACGGTGGGATGATCGTGAGTTCGAGTACGCCGTCGGGAGACGTGCTCAGGCTCGCGGCCCTCGGCAGGGCGCTGCTCGCGTCGAGGCTGCCGCTGAGCCCGGACGGCGCGCCGCTGGCCGTTGGGGACGACCTGATCGCCGGGCGGGTGGAGAATTCGTTCTTCCTGCAGGGCACCTTCGAACTCCTCGTACCGGCGTCGGTCGACCCGTCGATCCTGTGGACTCTGGAGCACGTAGCGGACCTGGTCAAACCGGACCAGATGCTCATATACCGCATCAGCCGAGAGTCGATATACCGCGCGCTCTCCGGCGGGATGAACGCCTCAGCCATACTCGGGTTCCTCAGACGCCACAGCAAGAACGAGATACCGCAGAACGTGGCCTATTCGATAGAGGAGTGGTCGAAGGGTTACGGCAGGGTCGAATTCGTGGAAGCGCTGATATTGCACTGTGACACCGAGGAACTCTGCAGCGAGATCAAGGCCTCGAAGAGAATGCAGCAGTATATAATCGGTGAAGTGGGACCGAGGCACCTCGTCATTAACCGGCAGTACTACAGAGAAGCAGTCGAAGCGCTGCAGTCGGAGGGTTACATGCCTAAACCGGGTATCAGGAGGTAGCCTGGCGCTCGACGGCGACTATCACCGGCTGGAATCTCGACTGCCCCGCGGCGCGCTTGTCGAGCGCGTAGATGACGGGGAACGACAGGGCGAACCCCGCAAGAGCGAAGGCGACCTTGTACACCCCGCCGGCCACGACCGAGCCCAGGATGAACGCCAGGAGGCCGCCAAGGAGTGGCAGGCCGTATATAATAAGCGCCGCGTACAGCACGTCGCCCGGCTGGAGCTCGAGTTCCACGACGTCACCCGGCACCGCGCCCGCGTTGTTCCTCACCTGTATCTCCAACTCGTTGGATCCCGGAACGACCCGCTGGCACGCCCCGCACTTCGAACAAGCGTCGGTACGCGTCAAACGAACGACGGCAAAGCCATCTTCAACCCGACTGACCATGCCCTTTTCCCGCACTGGGTTCCCTCCAACGACGGTCCGCCTCGCGCGTCAGCGCCGCGCGACTACCTGGAGAACTTGAACAGCACGTCGACGAGCTCGTCGATGACGTCCTGCGAGTCGTCCTTCTTGAGCGCCTCGGCGACGCAGCCCTTCACGTGCGATTCCGAAATCATCATGCTAACCCGCTTTACTCCCTGGCTGATAGCTGCGAGCTGGGTAAGCACGTCGATGCAGTAACGATCGTCCAGGATCATCCGCTGGACACCGCGCACCTGCCCCTCGATCTTCCTCAAGCGTTGTAGGAGGTCCGCCTTATTGGCCTCATACGAGCTCACCGGAGTCAAACCACCTTTCGGGTTGTGTAATCTGCAAATCACGCTGCGCCGCGAATTGTACCGTACCCAGGTAGCGTTAGTTAGAATCATCATATACTGGTGCTGGGGGCCAGTCAACAGGCTAAGCCAGCCGGGCTACTTCCTCAGGAGAAGCCAGGCTCCGATCGAAAGCATCCCTACGCCGGCCAGCCTGAGCGGGTGAAACGGCGCGCGTTCGAGGCCGAGTACGCCGAAGTGGTCGAGCGCGGCGGCCGTCAGGACCTGGCACGTGATGATGGCCGTGGTGGCCCGGCACGCCCCTATCCTGGAGACCGCCCACGCAACGAAATAGACGATCGCGATGTTCAGCGGCCCGCCAAGGTAGTAGAACCATTTGACGCTCGTGAATTTGCCCGAGGAGGCTTCCCGGATGATGAGGAGCAGGGGGACCATGGCGGTTATTGCTGCGAGGTGTACAGCGAAAGTGGCCTTGAGCATCCCGACTGCTTTACCCACCCCCGAATTCAGGACGCCCTGAAGGGCCATAAATGCCCCGGCTATGCCCGCGACCATTATGTGAATCAAGGCTGGATGCCCTCCCCGTTAGACTTACGGCTAAAGTGTCCCTTTGCCGCCGGGCCCCTATTCTCCCTCGAAAAAACGCCTGGCGCCGGGGTTCCTGCCGAGGAACCGGAGGAGCGGGTAGCCAAGCGCATAGCACGCAATCGCTTCGCCGATTGCGATATTGAGGGCGACCGGCAGGTACGGCATATCGCTCAGCTTGCTCACATAGGCCGATACCACCAGGCTGTTGATTATCACCGGGGGCAGTGGAGCCGCAAGATCCCGCGGCATCCTCGAGGTGAGATACGCTGCGGCGAGCGTGGCCCCAGCGCCAAGCGTGAGGTCGTAGACAAGAAACGGGCTCGCCAGGTTGGCGAGAATGCAGCCGGCCCACAGGCCCGGGATCGCGTCGCGGGTCAGGAATGGGAGGACCGTGAGCGCCTCGGACACGCGGACCTGTACAGGCCCGTAGCTCAGTGACGAGAACGGCGGAGCTAACGTCAGGACGGCGTAAACCGCCGCCACCAGAGCAATCCGGACAAGTCGCCTGGGACTCAGCTTCATCCTATCCCCCTCAGTCCGATGTCGCTGCGGTACTGGGCCCCGTCAAACCGTATTTCCCTCACAGCATTATAGGCGACTCCGCGCGCGGCCGCCAGTGTTTTCCCCACCGCCGTGACTCCGAGGACGCGGCCGCCCGAGGTGACGATCGAGCCCCCGGGGCCGGAGGAAGTGCCCGCGTGGAAAACCAGCGCGCCAGCCGCCGTAGCCCTGTCGAGACCGTGAATGACCTTACCCGTTTCGTATTTCCCGGGGTATCCGCCCGAAGCCATCACGACGCAGACAGCGGCGTCACTCGACCATTCGACCCGTTCGCGCGAGAGTCTTCCCTCGATGGCACCCATCAATACCCTCGCCAGGCTGGTCTTCATTCTCGGCAGCGCAGCCTGGGTTTCGGGGTCACCGAACCGCGCGTTGAACTCCAGCACCATGGGGCCGCGGGGGGTCAGCATCATCCCGGCGTACAATACCCCGGTGTACCTTATGCCTCGCTTCAGGAGCTCCCTGAGGACGGGCGTGATGACGGTCCGCCCGATTTCGTCGAGCAATGGCGCGGGCACCACGGGTACCGGGCTGTACGCCCCCATGCCGCCGGTGTTGGGCCCCTGATCCCCGTCAAACACCCGCTTGTGGTCCTGGACGGGCTGCATGAGTATCGCCGTCTCGCCGTCTGCTATCGCCATCACGGACGCCTCCGGGCCCTCCAGATAGTCCTCCACGACGACGCGGAGGCCCGCGTCCCCAAACACGCGCCTTTCCATAATATCCTCGACAGCCGTCATCGCCTCACTCACGGTGACACAGACGCACACTCCCTTGCCGGCTGCGAGACCGTCGGCCTTGACGACGATGGGAGCGCCCCTCGAGGATATGTACGCGCGGGCTCGCGCGGGGTCGTCGAACAGCTCGTACTTCGCGGTGGGCACTCCGCTCGCCGACATGACGTCTTTGGCGAACGCCTTGCTACCCTCGATCATGGCTGCGGCCCGGGTTGGGCCGAACACCCTCAGCCCCGCGGCTGCGAACCGGTCGGCCAACCCCGCCATGAGCGGCGCCTCCGGTCCGACAACGGTGAAGTCGACGCCCTGTTGAACAGCCCATGCCGCGAGTCTGTCGACGTCCCCCACACTTATGTCGACGCATTCGAACTCGCGGGCTATACCAGCGTTGCCGGGCGCGCAGAACACGCGGCCGACCTCGGGGCTTCCAGCCAGCGCCCAGCAAAGCACGTGTTCACGCCCACCGCCGCCAACCACCAGCACCTTGAGTCCCACGCCTGTCCACCTCCGCCCGCGTTGTGCTCCGGCGGGCACCGCAGTACGCCCCGCCCGGCCGTTCAAATCAATGCCTGAAGTGGCGTATTCCGGTAAAGACCATCGCGATTCCCGCGTGGTCGGCTGCGGCTATTGACTCCGTGTCGCGGACCGAGCCGCCGGGCTGCACGATGGCCGTAACCCCCGCTGTCGCAGCAGCCCCAACCACGTCCGGGAACGGGAAGAACGCGTCGGACGCCATCACTGATCCCCGCGCACGATCGCCAGCAGCCTCGATTGCGATCCGGGCGGCGCCTATCCTGGACATCTGGCCGGCTCCTATCCCGACCGTCTGCCCGCCCCTCGCCAGGACGATGGCGTTGGATTTGACGTACTTGCACACCTTCCAGGAGAACGCGAGGTCCCCGGCCTCCTCCGGCGTGGGTCTCCGGGTCGTAACGCAGCGCCAGGCGGCGGGGGTGTCCGCAGTTTGATCGGATTCCTGGATCAGGAGGCCGCCGCTGACCTTCTTCAAATCGTATGACGGGCGCCGCTCCACCCCGCCGGGAGCGGGGAGCCGGCCTGTGGCGAGCACCCTGATGTCCTTTTTCTTGAAGAGGATATCGGTGGCCGCGCCATCGAACTCCGGCGCAAGCAGCACCTCGATGAACACCGGCGAGAGGAGCTTCGCGGTCTCGGCGTCGACCGGCCTGTTGAGCGCGACTATCCCCCCGAATATGGACACGGGGTCGGCATCGTAGGCGTGCGAGAAAGCCTCGGCAGGGGATGAGCCCAGCCCGACGCCGCAGGGGTTCGCGTGCTTCACCGCCACCGCCGCCGGCCCATCGAATTCCATCACGAGCTCGAGTGCGGCATTGGTGTCGTTGATGTTGTTGAACGACAGCTCCTTGCCGTGAAGCTGCCGCGCCGTCGCGAGACTCGGGGCCCTGGCGAACGGTTCCCTGTAGAACGCGGCCTTCTGGTGAGGGTTCTCGCCGTATCTCATGGCCTGGACCTTCTCGAAACCGAGGGTGAGTTCGTCAGGGAGATCGAGTGGACCGGTCCCGGCGCCCGCGATGGCCACGAGGTAGGACGAGATCAGGGCGTCGTAGTGGGCGGTGTGGGCGAAAGCCTTGACGGCGAGCCTGAGCCGCGTTTCCCTGGCGACATCGCCGGAACCGCGGATCTCCCTCAGGATAACCTCGTAGTCGCGCGGGTCGCATACCACGACGACGCCTTCATGGTTCTTGGCGGCGCTGCGCAGCATCGAAGGCCCGCCGATGTCGATGTTCTCGATGACTTCCTCGAGCGGTACCCCTTCGCGCGAGGCTACCTCCCTGAAGGGATACAGGTTGACGACCACTATGTCGATGGTTTTGATGCCCTTTTCGGCTATCTGCTCCATGTGGGAGGAAAGATCGCGACGCGCCAGGAGCGCCGCGTGTATGCGCGGGTGGAGTGTCTTCACCCTGCCGTCGAGGATCTCCGGAAACCCTGTCTCGTCCGAGACCTGCCTGACCGGTATCCCCGCAGCGGCAAGCGCCCTGGCGGTCCCGCCGGTCGAGAGTATCTCGATGCCGAGGTCATTCAGCGCCCCCGCGAACTCGATGAGCCCCGTCTTGTCGTAAACGCTGATAAGCGCGCGCTTCACCAACGCCCGTCGCCTCCGTCTCTCCGTATCCTCACACGGCGGCCTTCCACTATCAGCCTGCCTCCGGCGTATAATCTGATCGCCTCGGCGTATATCCGGTGTTCCTCTTTGAGGATCCTCGCGGCCAGCGTCTCCGCTGTGTCGTCGTCGAGCACCGGCACCGCCGCCTGCAGTATTACCGGCCCCGAGTCCACGCCTTCGTCGACGAAATGCACGGTGCACCCGCTGACCTTCACCCCGTACCTCCACGCCTGCTCCTGCGCGTCAACCCCGGGGAACGAAGGTAACAGGGACGGGTGTATGTTGATTATCCGCCCCTTGAACCTCCCGATGAAGGCCGGACCCAGCACCCTCATGTATCCCGCGAGGCAGACCAGGTCGACTGAGCGGCGCTCGAGCTCCGCGGCTATCGCCCCCTCGAACGCGCCCTTTGACCCGAACGCCCGCCGGTCGATGAACACTCCCTCGACTCCCGCCCGCCCCGCCTTCTCCAGCGCCGGCGCGGACGCGACGTCGCTGATCACCACCGCGACCCTCGCGGGGATCGTTCCATCGCGGCAACCGTCGATTATAGCCTGCATGTTGGTGCCCCTGCCCGAAACCAGGATTCCGAGACGAAGCATTCTCTCCAAACGCTCTACCCCCAGTGGCCGCAGCCGCTCCCGGCGCCCCTCGGGGCCCCTAGATGTCGACCCCGGGATCGCCCGCCCGCACCTCGCCGATGAGCGCAGCGGGAAATCCTCTTGACGACAGGAACTCCACACAACGGCCCGCCTGGTCGGGCCGGACGACCGCCACCATTCCGATGCCCATGTTGAACACCCGGTACATCTCTTCCCGGGCGATGCCGCCGAGCCTCTGGATGAGGCGGAACACGGGGGGGACTTCCCACGAGTTCAGGTTGATGGCGGCCCTGCAGCCCTCGGGCAGGATCCTCGGAATGTTATCGAAGAAACCGCCCCCTGTGACGTGTACGAGGCCCAGCACGTCCACCGCGCCCGCGTCGAACATCTCGGCGAGAACGCGGGAGTATATCCGAGTGGGCTCGAGCATCTCTTCGCCCAGCGTGCGACCGAGTTCATCGACGTGAGAGTCGAGCCGCAGCCGCGCCTCGTCCAGCAACACCCGCCGCGCCAGGCTGTAGCCGTTGCTGTGGAGCCCCGAGGACATCAGTCCCACGATCGCGTCCCCGCGCCTTATCCGCGAGCCGTCGATCATGCCGCCCTTCTCGACCACGCCGACGGCGAAACCCGCGAGGTCGTACTCGCCCGCGGCGTAGAACCCCGGCATCTCCGCCGTCTCGCCGCCGAGTAGCGCGCAGCCGGCCATCACGCAGCCGTCGGCGACGCCCTTGACTATACTTTCTATCACCGCGGGTTCGAGCTTGCCCACCGCGAGGTAATCCAGGAAGAACAGCGGCCTCGCCCCTTGCACGATGACGTCGTCCACGTTCATCGCCACGCAGTCGATCCCGATGGTATCGTGGATCCCTGTGGCGAACGCTATCTTCAGCTTCGTCCCGACGCCGTCGGCTCCGGCCACGAGCACAGGTTCACGGTACTTCCCCGGCTCGAGTGCGAACAGGCCTCCGAACCCGCCTATGTCCCCGAGCACCCCGGGTATGTACGTCCTCCGGGCGTGTGGAGTGAGCCTCCGCACGGCCTCGTTGCCGGCCTCGATGTCCACACCCGCCCGCGTGTAGCTGTCGCCGGGACTCCGGCCTCTTCCGCAGTCCCCGCCGCCGGGCCCGGCGCCGGCCGGTTTGACCCACGAACCGTACGGGCGCTCGCTCATCTCGCCCCACCCCCGCCCACAGCGCGCGGAACGGGCTCCTCGAGCGCGAACTTCCCTGAGGCGCATTCCACGTCGACCGGGTACCTGCCTGTGAAGCACGCCGCGCAGTGCGGGGCCGCGTCATCGCAAGTCGCACCCCTGCGCGACGTCCGGACCGCGCGGCCGCATACGCCCTCGAGGAGCTCTTCCAGGGTGAGGTATCTCAGGCTGTCCGCACCAACCATGCGCTCTATTTCCTTGACCGACTTCGTGGCGGCCACTAGTTCGGATTTCGACGACGTGTCGATCCCGAAGTAGCACGGGAACCTGTATGGCGGCGAGCTTATCCTCAAGTGGACCTCCCTGGCCCCCGCATCCCTCAGCAACCGGACGATCCGGCCCGAGGTCGTGCCCCTGACTATCGAGTCGTCGACCAGCACGACCCGCTTTCCGCTGACGACTTTCTTGAGCGGGTTGAGTTTGAGCTTGACGCCGAGGTCTCTCGTCTTCTGGGCGGGCTGGATGAACGTACGCCCGATGTACCTGTTCTTGACCAGGCCCATCTCGTAGGAGATCCCCGCCTCCTCGGCATAGCCCGTTGCGGCCGATATGCTCGAGTCGGGGACGCCGGTGACGAGATCCGCATCAGCAGGGTAGTTCCTTGCCAGAATCCTGCCAAGATCCTTCCTCACCGAGTGGATGTTGAGACCCGCGAGGTCTGAGTCAGGCCTCGCGAAGTAGATGTACTCGAATATGCACAGCGCCGGTCGCCCCTGCGGGAGCGCCTGGCACGACCTGAGACCGCCTTCGTCGACTACGACCATCTCGCCCGGCTCGACGTCCCTCACCATCTCCGCCCCGACGGCGTCGAACGCGCAACTCTCCGACGCCAGCACGTAGCACCCGTTGAGCCTGCCGATCGAGAGCGGTCTTATGCCGTTGGGGTCCCTGACACCGATAAGGCGATCCCTGAACAAAAACAGGAGGGCATAGCCCCCCGTTACCTGGTTCAATGCTTCGTTCACCGCATCCTCCTCGCGGTCCGCTGTGGACCTCGCGTAGAGGTGCGCGATCACCTCGGTGTCCAGCGTGGTCTGGAATATGGAACCTTCCCTCTCTAACAATTGCCGCAACTGGAACGCGTTGACGAGGTTGCCGTTGTGGCAAAGCGCCACTGACGACCCCCTACAACGCACGAGTATCGGCTGAGCGTTCGCGAGCAGCGTCGTGCCCGTGGTAGAGTAGCGAACGTGGCCGATCGCCCTGTCACCAGGGAGTTCCGCCACCACGCCCTCGTTGAAGACGCCCGAAACCAGCCCCATACCCTTGTGGAGATGGAGCGAGCAGCCGTCGCCGGCAACGATGCCCGCGCTCTCCTGCCCGCGGTGCTGCAGGGCGTACAGCCCGTAATACGTAAGCCTGGCGGCTTCGGGGTGGCCGAACATCCCGAAGACCCCGCACTCCTCGCGCGGCCTCAAGTCCGCCGCGCCGGCCGGCAGGCCGGTCAACCCATGGCGCACGGTATCACCCCTCGCCACAACCGCTCGAGTCCAGCCGTATCAAGGTCGATAAGCGTGCGTGTCTCGCGCCCCTGATTCACGCCGGTCTCGCGGGCCGAGATGTGGAGCCGCGAGGACGTCACCCTCCCTACGATGGAACAGGGCACCCCTGCCGACCTGCACATCTCTATCAGCTCGAGTTCACGAGACGCTTCGACAGTAACCACGACGCGGGACTGCGTTTCGGAGAACAGCAGCGAATCCGGCCGGCCGCCCCACCCCACCGCGACCTCCGCCCCTCTAGCCCCGGGCTGCGCGGAGAAGCAGCACTCCGCCAGGGCTACGGACAGGCCACCGTCGGATACATCGTGGGCGGACTTCAGGAGACCCGCTTCGTTGGCCCGTATCAGGATGTCTATCAAGCGCTTCTCGAGATCCAGATCGAGGCGCGGTGGTTCGCCGGCGACCTTGCCGTGCACTCTCTTCAGGTATTCGGTTCCTCCGAGCTCGTCCAGCGTCCGGCCGAGCAAGACGATCGAATCGCCATCCGATTTGAACCCGGGGGTGAGCATCTTCGAAACGTCGCCGAGCAGCCCGATCATCCCAACTACTGGTGTCGGGTAAATGGCGCGTACCACGCCGTCCTGCGTGCGGGATTCGTTGTAGAAGCTGACGTTGCCGCCCGTCACGGGCGTGCCGAGCGCCTCACACGCCCGCTTCATTCCCTCGATTGCGCCCTTGAACTGCCAGAAGACTTCAGGCTTCTCAGGGTTGCCGAAGTTCAGGCAGTTCGTGATGGCGAGTGGCCTCGCGCCCGAGCACGCGACGTTCCGCGCCGCTTCCGCGACGGCGATCGCCGCGCCAATGACGGGATCGAGGTAGCAGTACCTCCCGTTCCCGTCGGTACTTACCGCTATGGCCTTCTCGCCGGCGGCATCCCCGGCGTCCCGCCTGATCCTCAGTAGCGCGGCGTCCGCCCCGGGAAGCGCCACCGTGTTCGTCTGCACCATGTAGTCGTACTGCCTGTAAACCCAGCGTTTGCAGGCTATCGTTGGGGACGCCAGCACCGTCCTGAACGCCTCGCCGAGGTCCCGCGGCTCGGGCAGCAAGGCCGGGTTGAAGGACCTGGCCTCAGCGAGATACGCCGGCTCGGACCACTCCGGATCGTACACGGGAGCGCGATCGGCCAGGGATATGGCGGGAACCTCGGCCACCACGCGACCGTCCTCAACGACCCTGAATACCCCGTCCTGTGTCACCCTGCCGATCACCGCCGAGGGCAACCCCCACTTCCGGCAGATCCCCTCGACCTCGTGCTCCCTGCCCTTCTCAACTATCACCAGCATGCGCTCCTGGGACTCCGAGAGCATGATCTCGTATGGAGTCATGCCTTCCTCCCTGAGCGGAACGCGCGCCACGTCTATTTCGATTCCGGTGCCGGCCCTCGCCGCAGTCTCCGCGCACGATGAGGTGATGCCTGCCGCACCCATGTCCTGTATGCCGACGACCGCCCCCGTCGAGATCATTTCCAGGCACGCCTCAATCAGGAGCTTCTCGACGAACGGGTCGCCGACCTGGACGTTGGGCCGCTTCGCTTCGGAATCCTCACCGAGTTCCTCCGACGCGAACGTCGCGCCGTGGATCCCGTCCCTTCCTGTCGAATGGCCGGCGATCATCACCGAATTCCCGATGCCCGCGGCGACACCGCGCTTTATCCGGTCCTTCCGGATCAGGCCCACACACATGACATTGCACAGCGGGTTCTCTGTGTAGCAGCCCTCGAACACTACCTCGCCGCCCACGGTCGGGATGCCGACGCAGTTCCCGTACCCGGCGATGCCGGATACCACGCCGCCGAACAGGTACCGCGACCTGGGGTCGTCGAGCTCGCCGAATCTGAGCGGGTCCATCAGGGCGATGGGCCTCGCGCCCATCGCGAGTATGTCCCTGATTATCCCGCCCGCGCCCGTCGCGGCGCCCTGGTAGGGCTCGACGGCGGACGGGTGATTGTGAGATTCCATCTTGAAGCACACGGCCAGGCCGTCCCCGATGTCGACGACGCCCGCATTTTCGCCGGGGCCGACAAGTACGCAGGTGCCCTTCGTGGGAAGCGCCTTGAGGGCTTTGCGGGAGTGTTTGTAGGCGCAGTGCTCCGACCACAATACCGCGAACATGCCGAGCTCGGTCCAGTTCGGATCCCTCCCGAGCTCTCCGCGAACCAACTCAAACTCGGAGTCCTTCAGCCCCATCCGCCTCCAGAGCCGGCCCTCCAGTATGTCGCGCACCGAGGGCTCGGCGCGGCCACCGGGCTCGCGCCTTTCACCGCATCGCGTCCCGCTCATGCGCGCCCACCCCCCGCCGCGGCCGCCCGCCGCGGCCCTTGGATGAACGACGCTATCGACCGGAAGACCTCAAGGCCGTCAGCCGACCCGAGCGCCGCCTGGTACGCGCGTTCGGGGTGGGGCATCATTCCGGCCACGTTGCCTTCTTCGTTCAATATCCCCGCTATGTTCCGCACCGCACCGTTTGGGTTCGACGCCCGCGTGACCTCCCCGTCCGGCTCGCAGTACCGGAACAACACGCGGCCCTTCGTCTCCAGCAGGTCTACCGTCCGCTCGTCCGCGTAGTAGTTGCCTTCCCCGTGAGCGATGGGTATCCTCAGGACCTGCCCGGCGCAAAGCCGGTTGGTGAACGCCGTCGAGGGATTCTCGACCCTGAGATTGACATACATGCACCTGAACTGCAGGCTATCGTTCCTGAGCATCGCGCCGGGAAGAAGCCCGCATTCGAGCAACACCTGGAATCCATTGCAGATACCGAGCACCAGGCCGCCTGCGCGTGCGAACCTCTCTACCGCCTCCATGACGGGGGAGAAGCGCGCGATGGCGCCTGCGCGGAGATAGTCCCCGTACGCGAAGCCGCCTGGCAGCACCAGGCAGTCGTAGCCGGCCACGTCCTTACTCTCGTGCCAGATGTAGTCAACCGGCGCCCGTAAGCCGTCCCTGACCGCGTAGTACGCGTCGGTGTCGCAATTCGAGCCGGGGAACACCACAACCCCAAACTTCACGCCTCGGAAGCCCCCTTACGTGCGCCGCCGGCCGCTGCCGCGGGCCGTGTGCCACCCGTACAATCGCATTCGCCCTCGCTCCCCCCGGCCTCGAACACTTCGAAGGTGTATTCTTCGATGACCGGATTGGCCAGGAGCTTCCTGCACATCTCGTCGATCAGCCTTGCGGCCTCTTCCATCGAAGTAACGCCGGCGAGGGTGACCTCCATGCTCTTGCCGACCCGGACGTCCGTCACGGCGTCGAACCCCATCGAGCGCAGGCCGCCCCCGATCGCGGCCCCCTGCGGGTCCAGCACCGTCTTCTTCAACATGACCTTTACGGCCGCGGTGCAGTTCATGCCGGGGTTATCCTCCTCAGTACCTCCTGGTAGGCCTCTTCGACGCGCCCGAGGTCCCTGCGGAACCTGTCCTTGTCGAGCTTCTCACCCGTGTCGGTATCCCAGAACCTGCACGTATCCGGGGAGATCTCATCACCCAGGATTACGCTCCCGTGATATCGCCCGAACTCCAGCTTGAAGTCGATGAGGTCCATCTTCTTCGGCGCGAGGAACTCGCGGAGCACCTCGTTCACCTTCAGTGCCATCCGCGATATCTCCCTCATCTCGGCCTCGCTGGCCATCCCGACCGCGTACACGTGGTACTCGTTTATCATCGGGTCGCCGAGCTCGTCGCTCTTGTAGTAGAACTCCAGCACCGGCGTTCTAAGGCTTGCCCCTTCGGGTTTGCCGAGGCGCTTGGCGAGGCTACCGGCGATGACGTTCCTCACGACAACCTCGACGGGGATGATCTCCAGGGGCTTGACGACCATCTCGTTGTCGCTCTGGAGGCCAATGAAGTGGGTCGGCACGCCCGCCTTCTCGAGCACCTCGAAAAACACCGTGGATATGCGCGCGTTAGCCGCGCCTTTCCCCAGGATGGTCCCTTTCTTCTGGCCGTTGAAGGCGGTGGCGGCATCCTTGAAGAACACGATAATCCGGTCCGGGTCGTCGGTAGAGTAAACGATTTTCGCCTTTCCCTCGTACAGCCTCTCCCTCTTCGCTATGCCAGCCAATGTGGTCCACCTCCGGAGTGTCTTGCTTATAGCCCGACTCGATCGAATATCTCGCCGATGCGGCCGAGCTGCCGCCTGTAGTCGAACGCGTCTTCGAGTTCGGCCTCGCTCAGCACCGCCGTTATCCCGGGGTTGTTTGAAACCAGGGACTTGAAGTTCAGACCTTCCTCCCACGCCTTCATGGCAAGGCCCTGCACCAGCGTGTACGCCTTGTCTCTCGGCATGCCTTTCTCCACCAGCGTGAGCATGACCCGCTGTGAGAAAACCAGTCCGCCGGTTAGTTCCAGGTTCGCCATCATCTTTGTGGGGTAGACACGCAGGTCTTTCACTATCCCGGTGAACTTGGCGATCATATAGTCGAGAAGGATCGTCGTATCGGGCAGGATGATGCGCTCCACCGACGAGTTGGAGATGTCCCGCTCGTGCCAGAGGTTGATGTTCTCCAGAGCGGCCATTGCGTTTCCGCGCATAACCCGTGAAAGACCGCAGATCTGTTCGCAGGTGATCGGGTTCCTCTTGTGGGGCATGGCGGACGAGCCTTTCTGTCCCTCCCGGAACGGCTCTTCGGCCTCGAGCACTTCGGTACGCTGCAGGTGGCGTATCTCGGTTGCGAACTTCTCGAGCGACGACGCCACGAGCGCCATCTGGAGGACGTATTCGGCGTGCCTGTCCCTCTGGAGTACTTGAGTGGAAACAGGCGCCGGCATGAGGCCCATCTTCTCGCAGACATATCGCTCAACGAAGGGATCCACGTGGGCGAATGTCCCGACCGCCCCCGCGATGCGGCCGTAGCCGGCGACCTCGCGCGCCCTCTGGACCCGCTCGATACACCGGCCGAGCTCCGCGTACCACAGCGCCATCTTCATGCCGAACGTTATGGGCTCCGCGTGCACGCCGTGGGTGCGGCCGATCATGGGGGTTTCCTTGTGACGGTGAGCCTGGTCGGCGACGACTTTTCGAAGCGCCTCCAGGTCGTCGAGGATGATATCGGCAGCCCGGACCATCAGGTACGACAGCGCCGTGTCGACGACGTCGTACGAGGTCATCCCGAAATGCACCCACTTGCCCGCTTCGCCCACGCTCTCGGCAACCTGGGTGACGAAGGCGATGACGTCGTGGCGCACCCGCGACTCGATCTCGGCGATCCGCGCCGCGTCTATCCTGGCCCTGGATCTGATCTCCTCTACGGCCTCCTCCGGGACTTCCCCCAGTTTCGACCATGCCTCGCAGGCGAGGATCTCCACCTTCAGCCAGGTGTCGTACTTGTTGTCCTCGGACCATATCGCGGCCATTCCCGGCCGCGAGTATCTCGGTATCATACCGGCTCCCTCCTCCACTGGGCCTGGCGCGTTACGCCTTGCCAGTCATCCCCTTGTAGCCCTTATGCTGGAGTTCGGCGTCTTTCGACAGCACGCCGGAAGCCATCTTCTCACGGTAATCGCGCATCCGCGCGCGGAGCCGCTCCGAAGCCGCCCCGTCGCCGGAAGCCAGGATTTGTAGCGCGAGCAGCGCTGCGTTTCTCGCCGAGTCCACCCCGACCGCGGCAACCGGAACCCCTGGAGGCATCTGCACTATGGAGTACAGCGCGTCGACGCCGTTCAGGGCGCCGCTCTTCAGCGGGACACCGATGACGGGGAGGGTGGTGTGCGCCGCGATGACTCCGGGGAGATGTGCGCTGAGACCGGCGCCCGCGATGATTACGCGCACGCCCCTCGCCTCCGCCCCACCTGCTATCTCGCGTACCTTGTCCGGCGTCCTGTGTGCGGAAGCTATAAACATTTCGAAGCCGACCTCAAACGTTTCGAGCGTCTCGGCGGCTTCTGACATCAGCGATAGGTCCGAAGCGCTCCCCATGATGATACTCACGAGCGGCTGCTTGGCCTGCCCAGAAGTCTGTTCCATAGGTCCCCCTTTCGACGTCGAATCTGCGACAATGTTCGGATCTAGGACTTGGCAATTCAATCCTAACACCCACCTCAGGGCATGTCAACGACGATATCCCGAATGATTCCACTTCGCGGTATATGGATCATTCGGTATTGCGGGGGGCGGGGCCGGGGGGCGGAAGCGAAGGCTCCTGACTATGGAAGGAGATTCACTGGATGAATGAGAACGCTCTCTCTGGGTTGTCTATCAGCATCCTTCTTATCGCGTCCTCGGGTATGCCCTCTTCCCTGAGCCTCGGCGCGAACGTTGTGAGTATATAGCTGTGTCCCGGCCCGCCGCCATACTCGGGCCAGTATGACCTTCGCCCATTATCACCGCCCAGGAGGATCCTGTCCCCAAATCCGGCATCCAACATGCCCTTTATCAGGTCAATGATAACCTCATCGGGCCAGTACTTCACCCTGGACGGGCCGTCGTATCCGAGGAACACCCCGCGTCTTGCCACCTTCTTGTGATACCCGAGGTCGGGGTTCCTGTCAATATGCCCAATGATCATGCTCGAGGACGGGACTCCCAGCGACTCGAGCGCGTTAACCTGTTCGAGCGCCATCGTGCCGCGCTCCGTGTGGGTCGATATGGGGGCCCCGGTGTTCTTGTGAGCCATCGCTGCGGCCACTAACATGCGGTGCTCCCCAGGAAGTATGTGATTGTACTCCGTTCCGGCCTTGATGACGCCGGCCCTCGCGCTCGACCGGTGGACAATGGGGCCGTTGTAGTTGTTGATCTCAATGCCTTCGGTGATCTCCTCGGTTATCAGGCGCGCGATCTCATCTTCGGGGTAGTTGTACACCCAGTGGGTAGCCTCGTAGTAGATCGCTCTCTGGAATCCCGTACATGCGATTATGTGTACCCCGGACTCCCTGGATATGCGGACGAGTTCCTCAATTCTCCTGCCGCAGTCGATCGGGTTCATGTCCACCATGGTCCCGCCGCCATTCCCGGCATATAGTCGGGCGGCCTCGATGGCGTAGTCGACCCTATCCAGGAGCAGGTCCCTGTCGGCCCGGACCTCGCCCCCGCCGATCGTCATCAAGTGGTCGTGATAATCGACGATCCCTAACCGCCCAGAGTCAACAGGTCCAAGCACTGTTTGTACTTTCACAATACCGCCCCCCAGGAAAAGGCCGACCGGCTGGTTCTTCCAGCCGGTCGCCAACTCGGCTTCACCTTGCGTCTCTGTGCGCCCTGAAGGCCTTCACCTTCTCCATGAACTCCACGACGTTTGCCCTCGACACCGGGCTGAACGTCTTGCGGTCCTCCTTGAACGCGGTGCCCACCACGCAGCCGTCCGCGATCTCCAGTATCTTCGCCACGGTCTCCGGCGTGACCCCGGTGTTCGCGAACACCGGGGTGTCAGGCAGGGTGTCCTTTACCTTCTTCAGCGCATCCAGCGGGGTCGCTGCCCCGGCCATGTAGCCTGACACACATATCCCGTCGGCGAGCGAACTGAACACCGCCGTTCTGGCCACCGTTTCGAGCGGCCGCTCCGCGAGTGGCGCCGCGAACTCCGGTACTATGTTGTAGAAGAGCCGGACGCGCGTTGCCCCTATGTTGCGCCTGAAACGCAGCGCCTCGCCCGCGCACGTATCCCACAAACCGAGGTCGCTGGAGTAGACTCCGGTGAAAACCTCCCGCACGAACGAAGCCCCGGTCGCATTCGCGATGGATATCGCCGCGACGGGGTCCCAGAGGACGTCCACGCCGAACGGTACCGGCAGGCCCCGTGACACCTCGGCGACTACCCTGGTCATCGCGGCAATGACCTCAGGGCCAACCCGCGTGAGGTAGGGCCTGTCGTATTCGTTGCAGAACATCACCGCGTCGACCCCGCCGGCCACCAGCGCATCCCTGTCGGCCTGCGCTCCGCGTATCAGTCTCTCCATGCCGCCCGCCTCGTCGTAAGTGGGGGCGCCGGGCATGGCCTGGACGTGGATCATCCCTATTACCGGCTTCTCAGTCCCGAAAACCTCTTTGACCCAGCTAGACATCTTTGTCCTCCTTCGAACGTCGCGGGGCTGGTGAATCCGCCCCAGACCCCCGGAACTACTTACTCTGGTCGGCCCCCAGCCGCCAGAACGCGAATACTGCGATTGCGGCGAAAACCGCCATGAACAGCCAGATGTTCTTGAGCGCGTTGGCTACGGCGGAGAGGATCACCCACACGGTCGTGTAGTCGGTGTTCGGATACACCGCGTTCTTCAGGGCCGTAAGCGGCGCGAGGAAGCTGCCGCCTATCATCTGCAGTACTCCGACCAGAAGCCCCGCGAGTATGGTTGCCTTCCAGCCGCCGTAGTGATTGGCGAACACCCCGAGCGTGCCGCCGTCGAAGAACGTCGGTATCACCCCGGGTATCGTCACGACCCTCGATCCTACAGCCAGGAGCAGGCCCATTCCGATGAACTCACCCGCGAAGGTCGAAACGAAGCCGAGGACCGCCGCCGTCGGCGCCAGAGGGAAGAACACCGGCATGTCGAGGGCGGGGATCGCGCCCGGGATCACCTTGTCAGATATGCCCTTAAAAGCGGGTACGATCTCGGCCAGCATCATCCGGACACCGGTCAACAGCACGACGATGCCGACCGTGAACTGCGCGCCGAGGAACATGCTCCAGAGGGCCCAGTTATCTGGTTTCGCATACGATGCGACAATCTTTTCGCCTGCAAGCAGGCAGATACCCGAGAAGAACAGGGTCATCAGGATGGTGGTCGCTATTACGTTGTCGCCGAACATGCCGAGGTAACCTGGAAGCTTCAGCTCTTCGGTGCTGTCGTTGGGCTTGTTGACCGCTTTGCCCACCAGGCTGCCGATGATGCAGCCGACTCCCGACATGTGCCCCAGCGTGAACGAATCACCCGCGAACTTTCTGGAGTACCTGTGCACCCAGGCCGGGAGGATGGTCCAGTACGTACCCGCGATGAGGCTTCCTGCCACGACGAGCCCAACGCCGTCGAGCCCGAAGAAGTACCGCACCACCCACGCCACGAAGCAGCAGAATGCCAGCATTGTGTGGCCGGTCAGGTAGACGTAGTGAAGTGGCGTGATCCTTGCGAGGATGATGTTCACGATGAACCCGAACACCATGATCTGCGCCGCAAGCCCGACGAGCGGGCCGAGGTTCTCCATGGCCGATACCCAGCCGCCGTATGGGTCCATGACCACGCCCGTCAGCCCGAACGCCTTCTGCAGTATTTCCATCGCGGGCCGGAACGCTCCGAGGAGGGCTGCCGACCCCGCCTTGAGGACGAGAACACCAACGATCGTCTTGATGACGCCCATTACGACCTTATTGCCCGGGGCCTTCTGCACCAGAAGACCTACAAGGGCCACGATTCCCAGCACGAGTTCCCACTTGTTGGCGACGATCTTAAAGCCTTCGATGATTGCGGACAGCATCACGGTGTTCCTCCTTTTCCTTTCGATCTGAAGAATGCTTCAATCTTGGAGCGTATCTCGGTCTTGTCTACGAAGTTGACCACGGGAATAACCGCCTCCCGGTCGGCGAGCTGTTTGGCGATTGTGGGGCTGGCGAGTATCAGGTCGGCTTTCACCGTCCCGAACGTGCCCGTGTCGGCGGCCTCGACTGTGGCCGGTATGCCCATCTCCTTCAATACAACCTCCGTGGTCATCTTGAGGATCAGGCTCGATCCCATCCCATTCACGCACACTGTGATGACCTTCAAACCCTTATCCCCCCTTTTCCCCGCGGACGATGAATGCGATCTCGTCCGCCAGGCGCTCCAGTATAACCTTACCCTTCTCGGCGGTAGCGGCCGTGGCATCGCCGAATACTCCCGTCCTGCTGAAAGTGCTCCACTTGACAGGCCTGTGTCCGTAGTCCGGCGGCACGTCGGAGTACTCGCGCACGGCGCGGTCCACGTGGCACCTCGATTGGTCAATGTGCAGCATGATGGATGTTTCGAGCTCGCCGGCGTGGAAGACGCCGCCCATCAAGGGGGTAGTACACACGCCGGCCGTAACGCGCGGCACATTCGGGTAACAGACGTGCCAGACGAGGGCCGACTCGTGGCGGTCAAACACGATGCGCGCGGCCTCGCGCAGGTAGGCCAGATTCCCCAGGTGGCCCGACAGCAGGATGATCCTCTCAACGCCCTGCGAGACCAGGCTCTCGCAAATGTCGACCGCTATCGCCACGAGAGTCTCGGGCCGGAGGCTGATGGTCCCGGGAAAGCCCTTCGCAGACCACACCTGGCCGTAGCCGACAACCGGCAGGACCACTCCACCAACCCTGATGGCGACCATTTCGGCCAGGCGCGATGCCACAACCGAGTCAACATCCAGTGGGAGGTGAGGCCCGTGCTGTTCACAGGAGCCAAAGGGGACAATCACGTAACCTGCTCTGGATAGCGCTTCTCCTGCCTCTGGAGACGTGAGGTCCGCGAGTCTGACGGTCGTCATAGGGGGATCCCTCCCGGTGTGTAGTCGAGTCCCGCGCGGCCTATCCGCTTTGGGCGTGCCGCTCCTCCTGGCTGAAGGGCGCGATGACGACTCTTACGCCGTTCTTCCTCAGCCAATCGGTCCATTCCGCGGGGGTGTTTCCATCACAGGCAACCACATCGGCGGCCCTGATGGGGGCAACCCTGGCAAACGCGCGCTTCCCGAATTTGCTCGAGTCGGCCAGGATGATTACTTCCCTGGAATGCTCTATCATGACACGCTTGACGGCGGCGTCATGCATGTTGTAGGCGGTGAAGCCCTGGTCCCTGTCTATTCCGGCGACACCGATGAACGATTTGTCCATGCAGAGGTCTCCCAGCGTGCGTTCGGCGATAGTCCCGACGAAAGACCTGTCGCGCTCGCGAAGGATGCCGCCGGTGCAGATGACCTCGAAGCCGCTCCTGCCCAGTAGTTCGTTGAGAACGGCCAGGGAAGAAGTGACGACCGTGAGGCCTTTGGCCGTGAGCCTCCTGGAGAACTCGAGCGTCGTTGTGCCAACGTCGATACCGATGCATTCGTTCGGCTCCACGAGCCCTGCGGCAACCTCGGCTATAGCCCGCTTGCTCTCGGCGTTCTGCACGCTACGCTCGAGAAACGGACTCTCGGCCCCGACTCCGGAGGGCCCGATTCCGCCCCCGTACGTCCTTACGAGCAGCCCGCGCTCCTCCAAGCGCGCGAGATCTCTCCGTATTGTCATCTCCGAGACGCTGCAGGCCTGGCTTAGCTCGCTGACGCTGACGAACTTCTTCTTCTCGATCAGCGACAGCACGACTTGTTCCCGTTCCGCAGGAAGCATGCTGCCGTCACCTCTCGTGCGCCTTTGCGGTCTTGTCCATTATTGTTCATTTTTGTTCACATGTGTTCTTCTTCGTCCGGTGCGGAATTCCTTCCGCGAGAGGGCGATGCCCGGGAAATCCGGTAGGACTCTTCCTTCGGCACTTCGAAAACCGCAAACAGCCCCTGCGTGAATGACCTCGGGGCCGCAAGACCTACGAGATACCCCGGCAATGGCCCCAGCAATAGCCCCGGGGATAGTCTCTTTCACCTTTTCCCCGCGATCGTTGTGGATCGTAACACCTGCAGCCCCGCCGGAATACGATGCTACTAGTGTTCTGTTAACCTGCAAGGACGCCACCGCGCAAGGGGGTCGGCAACGTGGAGGAATCCGGATCCGTAAAGGGCGCGTCCAGCGGCACAATCACGGTTGTCGCCAAGGACGTCAGGTTGGGGGATCCGATTCAGGAGTTCAAATTCATCGTTAACGAGGACAACGTCGGGGACCCCCAGGTAGAGATCCCCGAAGGGCTGCGTGACCCAACGAAGCTGCCATCGCTGAAGCCCGGGGCCAGCCACAGTCCAGTGGTGGCGACGGGAGAGTCCTCTACTTCCTCCGTCCCCGTGGTGATGGTCCCCGACGGGAAGTACCTCGTTTCGGTGCGGGCCGAAGGCTACAAGATGGAAGGCACGTGGGTTACCGTCTCGGGCGGCGACGTCGTGGCGACCGTGAACCTTCAACCCCACCCCCTGCCCCTGTCCAGGATCAGGGTACACGTGTTCCACGACAACCACCCCGTTAACGGGGAGGACGACTTCCCCATGGAGACCGGCCTGGAAGGGTTCCACATCACAATCGACGACGAGGTAGGCGAGGTAACGGTCGATTACTTCGGCAACCCGATCGGCACCAAGTACGAGGTGGACCAGGACGGGAACGTAATACTCGACCTGGACGGTAAACCGGTACGCATCATAGGCACCGGCGGAAAAGTCTTGACAGACGCGAACGGGAATGCCGTGATCGAGAACATACCCCCCGGGAAATACGGCGTCCAGGCGATACCTCCGGACGGGACCGATTGGATCCAGACGACAACGATCGAGGGCACCCATGTTATAGACGCCTGGGTGGAGGAGGGCAACGACGGATATCTGCGTGAAGAGGGCTTCAGGTCTCCACTCGTGTGGATAGGCTTCGTCAAACCGATGGGGTTCCCACCGTCGATGCCTTGGACGACAGGGGTCATCAAGGGCCGGGTCCTGACCATAGTCGACTTCGAGCCGCCCCTCAGGCCTGCCATGCTCGGCGAGCCGATTGACCGCCCCTGGATAGCGCTGACCGACATCGGCGGGAACGACGAGCAGGTGTACACGGGCCGCGGCGACTCCAACGGCAACTTCTTCATCGAGAACGTGCCGCCCAGCCTCTACCAGATGGCGATCTGGGATGAGCCGCTGGACTATATAATCTCCTTTCTCACGGTGCTGGTGGAGCCGGGCCAGACGGTGGATGTGGGGGACATCGGCCTCCCTCGCTGGTATGGCTATCTTAAGGGAGCAGTGTTCAACGACCCCGACGAGACCGCAAGCCACGGTCTTGGTGAGCCGGGAATCCCCAACGTCGATGTCCAGACGCGGTTCAAGGACGGAAGCATCCAGTACACTACCGTGACTAACATGGCCGGTGACTACGCGTTCAACGAGGTATTCGAGCTGGAGCGGTTCGCGGTGGCCGAAGTGGGATTCACGCGCTTCGCGCGGACAGGGGCCACCGCCGTTCCGAATTACGGTCTGCCGATGCCGGCGCCGACCGGCTGCACAGATCCACGGGGTAACTACGTCAAGTGCCCTGAGACGTACCCCGGGATGCTAACGCTTGCTGAGCTCACCTGGGCGGCCAGCACCAACCGTATAGACTTCGGCAAGAGGCCTTATAACCCAGGGGAAAACGGCGGCATTACAGGGATCGTGTACTACGGCACCATGAGGAACGAGCTCGACCCCAGGTACGCGGTTGCCGAGGAGTACGAGCCCGGTGTCCCCGGTGTGACGGTGAACCTGTATGCGGCCAGCGTCAACCCCACGACAGGCGAGGTAACCCAGGGGGCCCTGCTGAGTACCGTAACGACCGATGCGTGGCAGCACCCCACCGGGTGCGTGGACCAGAACGGGAACCTGATACCGTGTCTCGAAATCCCGACCAGCTCCAACCAGATCAGGCCGGGCGTGTTCGACGGGGGCTACGCGTTCGAACCGCTCGCGGCGGGGACCTATATCGTGGAAGTGGTGCCCCCTGTGGGATACAGGATACTCGACGAGAACTCAGTGAACACCGGCGAAGGGGACGAATTCGTCCCGTCGCCGCCGGTGGCCGCGCAGGCGGCTGCGCGGGCTGCAGCCCGCGCAGCTGCCGCCCAGCCCGAGCGGACCACACCGGGCAGCCTTGCCGTTCAAATGGCGCCGGCCCCCTATTATCCCATCCCCACACCACCGTATTATGACCCCACGAAGAAGGTGGTCACGGTCAGGGACGGGCTCAACGCAACGGCGGACTTCTTCATCTTCACGGATGTTCCGGTCCCCGGGCGGATCGTGGGGTGGTTACTGGACGACCTGAACCTGGAGACCGATCCCAACCGCATCTACTACGGCGAGAAACGGGGTATCCCCGACACTCCCATAGGCATCAGGGATTTCGAGGGCAGGCTCATAAGGACGGTCTACTCGGACATTAACGGGGTATTCGATGTGCTGTTGCCGTCTTCGTATACGCGGAATGTACCAACCCCTTCGGGAGTATCTCCGGCGATGTACCGCGTTATCGGGAACGACCCCGGCGATCCAGACAACCCCAACGCGAACTACAACCCGAACTACCAGACCCTCGATCTGGTGTTCGACGTCTGGCCCGGGAAGACCACTTACGCGGACGTGGCCGTATTCCCCGTCTCCGCTTTCGTGGGCCTGCCCGGCGCGCAATTCACTACGCCGCCCTTGTGCAACGCGGAACCCGGGACACCGGAGATCTACCACGTCGATAGAGTCCATGTGGGTCCCATAGGAAGCCGTACTGTGACTATAACGGGGAAAGACTTCGGCCTCACACCCGGGACGCTCACCCTGGACAACGTAGCCGTCGCGACCACACTGTGGACAGACACGTCCATCGAGTTCGACGTCCCGAACATACCCGGAGGGCCCATACAGCTCCTGGTGAAGAACTCGACAGGCAAGGGGCGCGCCACCGGAATAACGATTCACGTCCTGGACGCCACCTACAATCCGCCGGTCATTAACGTCCCCAGCGTGGCCTACCCGACGATACAGTCTGCGATCGACTCCGCGATCGACGGTTCCCTGATCGTGGTGGCCACTGGCACGTACTACGAGAGCCCGATCCTGTATAAAAACGTCAAGCTCCAGGGCATGGGGGCCCACGACACCGTGATCGACGGGAAGTTCTTCGCTTCTTACGCCGCCGACTGGCTAACACACCTGAACTCGATCGACTTCGATGGTCCCGAACTACCCCCGCCGGGCCCGGTTGCCGGTTTCAGCCAGGGCCAGGTGGTGACTGTCGTCTCCAAAGCGGGGGCATTCAGCCCATCATTCAGGCCGCAGATAGACGGCTTCAAGATCACGGGGGCCAGGGGGAAGGAAGCCGGCGGAGTCTACGTTCACGCCCAATGCCGGGGCCTGGTGATAAGCAACAACATCATACGGAGTAACGGTGGCGGGTTCGGTGGCGGGATCACCATCGGCAAGGCGTACTGTGGAAGCAACTACAACGAAGGAATCCGGATTCACAACAACCTCATCGCCAACAACGGCGGCATCAGCCTCGCGGGCGGAATCGGGGTATTCAACGGTGCCGACAACTACGAGATCGATCACAACGAGATATGCGGCAACTACTCGGGCGAATATGGCGGCGGCATCTCCCATTACGGCCTCAGCAACGGCGGGCGAATCCACCACAACTGCATACTGTTCAACGGCTCGTTCGACGAGGGGGCCGGCGTGTTCATCGCAGGCGAACAGCCTACCGCTCCGGCCGTGCTCACCGCCGGTTCGGGCGAGGTGGATATATACAACAACATGATCAAGGCCAACGTGGCCAACGATGACGGTGGCGGGGTCCGCCTTCTGCAGCCCCTGGACTACCGCATCAACATCTACAACAACTTTATCGTAAACAACGTGTCGACAGACCTCGGCGGGGGTATTGCCCTGGACGACGCCTCGAACGCGGTTATCTTCAACAATACTATCGCAAAGAACATAACCACCGCCACGGCCGAGGACAGCGATGGGTATCCACACGCGGCGGGGCTGGTCAGCGAGGCGCACAGCGCCGCATTCATGGCCACGCTGCCGCCCGGTGAACCGGGTTATAGCGATCCGGTGCTATTCAACAACATCTTCTGGGACAACAGGGCCGGTGTGTTCGACCTGGACCTCAACGGTGGACGCGGCGGGATCGCGGGGATCGGCGCTGCGGGGGATCCATCGCCGATCCGTGTGATGGACCTCGAGGTGTTCGCGACTCCCGCGCTGTTCGACCCCGAGTATTGCACCCTGTCCTCGGCATATCCAGCGGGAAGCAACAACCAGGTGGGGAACCCCGCGTTTGTGCAGGAATACGACCTCGAAGTAACCGCCGTGGCGTTCAACATGGAACCGGGATTCAAGTCCGTGAAGATAGTCAATGTCACCCCGTTCGCGCAGGGTGACTACCACCTCACCGCGGGTTCCCTGGTCGCAATCGACAAGGGCACGGCGCAGGTGACCAGGATCAGGGGCGGCGTACCCGTCGTCTACCACGCGCCCACGGACGATTTCGACGGGGAGACCCGCCCCAAGGGCGCGGCGTACGATATCGGCGCTGATGAGTTCTAGGGTGGGGGGAGAGTGCGACATGGCCGAGGTCAAGAAGCGATTCGGCGCCACCGATGGATGGATGAAGGTGCCCGGCGGCGGGACTTACTATATATTCGGCTTCGTGGACATCACCGGCGTGCCGGAGAACATGATATTCGAATACAGGGGTAAGGCCAGTCTGCCGGCGCCGATGCTCGAGGTCTATGAAGGCGACACGGTCTACCTTACCCTGACCAACCTTGGGATGCCGACCAGGCCCGACCTCGACGACTCACACACGATCCACTGGCACGGCTTCCCCAACCAGATCCCCCTGTGGGACGGCGTCCCCGAGGCCTCGATCTCGGTGTTGGTGGCGAGGGACTTCGAGTACTACTACAAACCCCTCGACCCGGGGACCTACAAGTACCACTGCCATTTCGAGCCCGTCGAGCACATCCAGATGGGCATGGTGGCGCCGCTGGTGGTGAGGCCCCTCATCGAAAAAAACCCCGCCTACGCGGGCAGGAAGTTCGCCTACAACGACACAGCCACCGAGTTTGACCGGGAATACCTCGTTTTCCTGACGGAGCTGGACACGGACCCGCACAACCTCGTGGCGAGCGTTCAGAAATTCGACTGGACCGAATACAAACCCGAGTACTGGCTGCTGAACGGCAGGTCGTACCCGGACACAGTCAAGCCCGACAACGACCCCGCCCTCCCGCAGCAGCCGTACTCCTCGCTGATAACCGCGGTCGAAGGGGAGAGAGTCCTGCTGAGGTTCATCAACCTTGGATTCCAGCAGCACTCGGTACAGATCCTCGGCATTCCCATCCGAGTGGTGGGCCAGGACGCCCAGCGGCTAAGGGGGCTTGGCGGCGAGGACCTGTCCTACTGGAAGAATGCCCTGTACTTCGCCCCCGGGCAAACGGTTGACGCGATATTCACGGCGCCGGAATCCGGCATCTATCCAATGTACAATCGAGGTTACCATAAAAACACCAATTCGGGCCAGGGGTTCGGCGGGATGGTCACCGAGGTGCGGGTGCTCAGCAGCTAGAAAGACGGATGGCGGCAGACCGTCCCGGGCCGGCGCTGGCGCCGACAGCCCTGGATGCCGGCAAGAGGGAGAGATTCGCGATGGCTACGATAGACCTGTGGGTTAAGGACGGCCATTTCAGTACCCCCGACGGCAACAGCATTTATTTCTGGGGCCTTTCAAAGACGGCCGGCGGTCAGGCCCAGATCCCCGGACCGCATATTGTCGTCAGGCAGGGCGAGACGGTTACGGTCAATCTTACAAACACCCTCAATTCCGAGCCTGTCTCAATATGCTTCCCCGGCCAGCCACAGGTGACGGTAGGGGGCAACCCCGCCCAGCCCCAGTACGGCCCCGGGGGGAGCCTGCTTTCGTTTACGAACCATGCCCCACCGGGCGGAGGAACGGTCTCGTACACGTTCACACCCAACCGCCCGGGGACTTTCGTCTACGAGAGCGGGACCAGCCCACAGACACAAGTACCCCTCGGGCTCTATGGCGCGCTGGTCGTCCGGCCGGCGGATTACGACCCGGATGTCGCCTCGCGGAAGACGGCATACGGCGCGGGCACAGCGACGGAGTACAACAGGGAGTACCTTCTGATAACCAACGAGGTCGACCCCGACCTCCACTATGCCGTGGAACAGGGCAGGCCCTATCCAGTCCGCAAATTCAAGCCGCGCTACTGGACGCTCAACGGCCGCTGCGCGCCCGACACGATGCTGCCCGACAACGTGCCGTACCTCCCCCACCAGCCATACGGGGCCATGGTCATGGGCGTGCCCGGTGAGAAGATCCTCATTCGCATGGTTGGCGCCGGCATAGACAATCACCCACTCCATACCCACGGGAACCACACAAGGGTTGTGGGGCTCGATGGGCGGCTCCTGAGGAACGGCTCCAGGGATCTGTCGTTCAAGCGGTTCACCGTGCTGGTCGAAGCCGGCCAGACCTACGACCAGATCTACCAGTGGTTCGGGCTCGGCTACACGCCCGAGAACCCGATCCCGACCACAATGCCAAACCTCAGGAACCTGGGGATCGGGGATGCGGGCTGGACCATGTGGAGTGGGAGCCCGTACCTGGGGGTTAAGGGCGACATCCCCGTGGGTGTCGTCTCGTTCAACGAGGTCGGAGAATACCATTTAATGCTTCACGCACACGAAGAACACAAGATCACCAACTGGGGCGAGTTCCCCGGGGGGCTAATGACGATGATAGCCATCTACCCGTCGCTCGGCTCCGGAGTGGGGACGCTGGAGTAGAAAGGAGAGACTCACATGGCTCAGGTTTTGAGGAGTCTCTGGGTAAAGCAGGGTACCCTCTCCCTGCCAGGGACCAGCGTGCCTTTCTGGGGGTTCGCAACCTCGTTCGCAGGGGCGCCGAGGCTCCCCGGCCCTGTGATCGAGGCCACCGTCAGGGACACAGTGATCGTGGTGCTGCGAAACTGCAGCATCCTCATTCCGGCATCATTGATATTCCCCGGCCAACACAATGTACGCGCCATGCGTCCGGGATCGGGATGGCGCCGGGCCGCCCCGCAGTACAGCGGCGGAGAGATGATCTCGCTCACTGACTTCCTCGGGCCTGACTCAACTGGGAGAATCAGGTACAGGTTCACGGCGACAAGGCCGGGGGTCCACCTGTACGAAAGCGGGACCAACCCCGAAAACCAGGTCCAAATGGGATTGTACGGAGTGCTGATTGTCCGGCCCATGGGGCACGATATCCCGTACACCCCGAATTACCGAACGGCCTACGGCGCAGGCACCGGCTCGAGGTTCGACGTCGAACACCTGCTGGTGCTCGGTGAGGTTGACAGCCAAATGCATGCGGCTCTGGGCCAGGGCGGCGGCTACGACACACTCAGATTCGCGCCCGATTACTGGATGATCAACGGAAGGTGTTACCCCGACACCATCAAAGCCGACAACGACCCCGCCCTGCCGAGCCAACCGTACGGATCGGCAATCACGGCGAGGGTGGGGCAAAGACTCTTGCTCCGGCTGGTCAACGCGGGTTTTCTCCCCAATACGATGCACTTCGGGGGGCTCGTAGGCCGGGTCGTGGGGACGGACGGGTTCGCACTCCGCTCGCGGGACGCGGACGGCACATACGAGAAGGCAGCAGTTACGCTGGGCCCCGGGCAGACCTTCGACGTACTGTTGAGGCCCCAGAATACGGGGGTATACTATCTCAGGGCGCGCGAGTACAACCACGTCGTGAATAACGACACGTTCCCGGGCGGGATGATGACCAGGCTGACGGTGACCACCTAGCAGTGTGGATCCGCATCCGGCGGTTCATCAGGCGTGACGAAGTCGATAGTGGTCGATTAGGGTGCAGAGTCCCTGGGAACGCCAGTAGGCGGTGTTCGGGGCTTTGTTTAGGGGGCCGGACGCTATTCGGTGAAATAGCCCAGCCATCCCCGCAGGTACGTATTCTGCTCGGATAGCCCATCTGCGCCGCGATCTGCCGCACCGCTCTCTTCATTCCCACTCAATCGTCCCCGGCGGCTTCGACGTGATGTCGTAGACTACCCGGTTGATCCCTTTTACCTCGTTGACGATGCGACTCGAAATCCGCTCGAGCAGGTCGTACGGCAGCCTCACCCAATCGGCGGTCATCCCGTCGTCGCTCGTGACAGCCCTCAGTATCGCCGTGTACGCGTACGTCCTGCCGTCACCCATCACTCCCACGCTCTTCATGGACGACAGTACGGCGAAGCTCTGCCAGATCTGCCGGTACAGCCCCGCCTCCCTTATTTCCTCGATGACGATGGCGTCCGCCTCCCGGAGTATGTCGAGCTTCTCGGTCGTGACCTCGCCGATGATGCGGATCGCCAGACCCGGCCCGGGAAACGGCTGCCTCCACGCTATCTCCTCGGGCAGCCCGAGCTCGCGCGCGACCTCCCTCACCTCGTCCTTGAACAGGTCGCGTAGAGGCTCCACGATCTTGAGCTTCATCCCGGGAGGCAGTCCTCCCACGTTGTGGTGGGTTTTTATCACCGCCGCCGTCCTGGTGCCGCTCTCAATGACGTCGGGGTAGAGTGTCCCCTGGATCAGGTAGCGCGCGCCCTCGATCCGTGCGGCTTCCTCCTCAAATACCCGTATGAACTCGTGGCCGATGATCTTGCGCTTCGACTCCGGGTCGGTGACTCCGCGAAGCCTTTCGAGGAAACGCTCCGCCGCCTTGACGTGTATCAGGTTGATGTGGAACCGCTCCCGGAAGGTGCGCTCGACCTGTTCGGCTTCGCCCTTCCTGAGCAGCCCGTGGTCGACGAATATGCAGGTGAGCCGGTCGCCGATGGCCATGTGCGCCAGGACCGCCGCGACCGACGAATCGACCCCGCCGCTCAACGCGCAGATGGCGCGGCCGTCGCTCATCTGCTCTCCGAGGCGCGGGACCGCGTTGTGAATGAATGACCCCATGTCCCACGTGCCGGAGCACCCGCAGATGCGATACAGGAAGTTCCGGAGGATCTCCCGCCCGCGATGCGTGTGCACTACCTCGGGGTGGAATTGAACACCGTAAAGCCGCCGGCGCGGGTCGACGATGGCGGCGAACGGCGCATTCCTCGTCCGCCCGAGCGCGACGAACCCCCCGGGGGCGGTCAGCACGGAGTCGCCGTGGCTCATCCAGCACTGGGTGGGACTCTCGACGCCAGAGAACAGGCCCTCCCTGCCGGGTGCGTCGCCGAGCACCTCGAGATCCGCCTTGCCGTACTCTCGTTTACCGCTTCTCCTGACGTCGCCGCCGAGCAGGAGGCTCATGAGCTGCATGCCGTAGCATATCCCGAGAACCGGGACGCCCAATTCAAATACGGCCGGGTCGCACCTGGGCGAACCCTCGTCGTAAACGCTCGCGGGCCCGCCCGTCAGGATAATCCCCCGGGGGTTCCTGGACGCGATTTCGGGCGCCGGCGTATCGTTGGGCAGGATCTCGCAGAATACGTGGGCCTCGCGCACCCGGCGCGCTATCAGCTGCCCGTATTGGGCGCCAAAGTCCAGGATTACGACGTTTTCGACGGCGGGGTCACTCGACACCGGCCTTCCCTCCCGTTGGTGAGTACACTTCCGGCTTCAACACGCAAATGAACGGCAGCTGCCGGTACTTCTCGTTATAGTCCAGGCCGTATCCGACCACGAACGCGTCCGGAATCTCGAAACCGACGTAGTCGAGGGTGACTGGGACCTTCCTGCGCGATGGTTTGTCGAGCAGGCAGCACACCTTCAGGCTGGCCGGCTTGCGCGCCTTGAGTGCCTCGCAGAGGTACCTCAGCGTGAGGCCCGTGTCGACAACGTCCTCGACGATCAGCACGTGCCTGCCTTCGATGCTCTCCTCGAGGTCCTTGGTGATCCTTACCACGCCCGAACTCGACGTAGAGGCACCGTAGCTCGAAACCCCCATGAAGTCGAAGGAAGCGAGGCATCTGAGGCTCCTCGCCAGATCCGACAGGAAGATGAACGCGCCTTTCAAGATCCCGACTGCGATCACCGGTTTTCCGGCATAATCCTCGGAGATCCTTCGCGCCATTTCCGCGACCCGCCTCTGGATGGCGTCCGAGTCGAACAGGATCTCCTCGATGTCGCCCGAGAACATTCCGTTGCCCTCCATACGACCCTTGCTGCCACTCCTGCCGCGTGAGCCGGCACCGGTTTTCCGGCCACCCCTGCGAGAACCGTCGCTTGCCAAGACAGAGTCACCCCCGGGCGGTATACCGAAACCTATAACCAGAGTATCGCAGCGTAGCCGTTCGAGTGTCAAGAACACAGGTCAACCCACACGCTCCGTGTTCGACACCCGCCTCCGACACCAATTGCTTGTACTACGATGGAGGGCTGGTGTAACATTTCCCTGAATAAGGCTGTACTGCCACGTACTGCCAGTCGAAGGGGGTGTCAGCCCGGTCTATGCTCAAGCGTCACGAACGTATTTCCGAGAGCCGGAGGACCACGCGCACCAGAGTGATGGCGCTCGCCCTCGCCGCGGCAGCCCTGACCGGCCTCGTCTCCGTGGTTCAGTTCGCGCAAGGCGACGCGTCATCGCAGAATCGCACGTCACTTCCGGCCCGGAACTCGTTCGCGCAGGAAATGCTGTCGCTGCGGCGGATGGCCATCAACTACGTGACAAACGAGGCGCTTGCCGCGGGCCGGCTTGCGCCCGGCGACCCCGCGCCGGAGCCATACCCCGGACCCGTCGCTGCGCAGGCTGGGTCCGCGGGCGGCTTCCACACGGAAAGGCGATCTGCCGTGGACCTGGGCGCCGCTATCCTGCGTACCCTGTGCGGGGTGCGGGCAGGCAACCCGCCGGCCGTTCGAAACGCATGGGCTACGCCTGCTGATTACTGGACCGCATTCGAGCGGGGCTGGGTCGCGCATTTTGCAGCGGTGGCCTTCGACAACAGCGCGTTCACGAAGGAAGCCGCGAACAGTGCCTTGCGCTGCGTGGCCGCTCACGACTACTGGGCGAGGCGGCTGGAACGTGAGAGGTCGTCAGGCCCGGGAATGGCGTCGCTGCTTTACCCGCTATGGCACGAGCGCTACGGCTGGGCGTCCACCTTGAGGGCAGTCAGGGGCGGTCTTCCAGGCCCTTGGCTCTCGTCCGGCCAGTCCCTCCGGCGAGATGGGGACATCGTGCCGGACGGTTCAGAATTCCTGTTGAACGGCGATATGGTGGGCTCGGTCATCTACGCCATCGTCACCGATCCGAGGGTTCAAGCCACGTACAGACCGGCCCGGTTCTACGCCGCGTTTCTACCCCCGGGCTCGACTTACAACAAGGATTCGCCACCGCCCGCGGAAACGTTCTCGCCGCTGCAGAACGCCTACCTCAAGGTATTCCACGTGCTGGCCAGGTCGGTCAGGCCCGGTTCCATCCGGCAGGGGCCGTCTCCCCTGATCACGCTGGTATCGGAGTACGCGCGACAGTTCCCGGATGAAGCACCGGCTGTCTACGATGATTTCCTGCGCGCCACGGACGGCCTGACCGTCGACCCATCGATCGCCGGCTACCTGCCCCCGCGCGGACGGGCCTGGGACGCGTACGAACGGGACCGCCACTCAACCCTCCTGGAGCAGGCGCGGGAAAGGCTCGTCCGCGGCGAGATCGCGCCTGACGCCTCGGTGAGGTACGCGCCGGAGACAGCCGGCGAGACCGTTACGGCAGAACAACCGGGCGGAGGCCGTATTCCCTGGGGTGGACCCTATTACAGGCTCAACCAGGTACTCGTTGCGCTGGTGGCGAGGGTAATCCTGTCGCTGACAGCGTGGGGTCTCGCAAAGGCCGCCTTCTACGCAATCCGCAGGGCCTGGACTACGGACAGCCTCCTGGAACTCGGTGCAACGCGCACACCCGGCCCGATCCGGTCGAGGTTTGGCGCCCTTCTTTGGGCGACGTCGAGACTCGCCGGAATGGTCAGCCTGAGCCTCGCTCTCATGGTAGTGCTCCCGCCCGTGCCTCCCAGCCTCCGGATGATAATCGGAGTGGTTGCCGGTGTCGTCGTATGGAGCGTGGCGGGCCTTCCGTGGGTCCTGGTGGCTCCCTTTCCTGGGTATTCGAGGAGTCTGGCGCGAAGGGAAGTCGTATGGTCCATCGCATCGACGGTGGTGGCCTCAACCGCCCTCTTGCTCGCGATCTAGCTGCGCGTTGACGTAACCTCGCAGGTACCGGCTGCATAGCATGTAGCAGCACCAAAACCTGTACCCGGGAGGCATGAGCTATGGAGAAATCCAGTGATGGCTGGTTCGGCGGAAACTGGGCCTTCATTCTGTTCCTGGTTCTGATACTGCTGTTCTTCGGCGACAACTGACGGTTGTCCGGATGCGCGGCCCGGGTCTCCCCCGGGCCGTTCGCCTTCATCAGTCCCCCAACCTCGCGCAATCCCGCGCCTGCCCCCTCAGCACCTCCACAGCATGGGGGATCACCGGAAGGATCACCTCCAGGCACTCCTTGACGGCCCTGGGACTGCCGGGCATGTTCACGATGAGACACTGACCGCGTGTGCCCGCCACCTGGCGCGACAGCATCGCGTGCGGGGTCGCCCTCATCCCTGCCTGGCGCATCGCCTCGGCGATACCCGGCACCTCGCGGTCGATCACGGCGTACGTCGCCTCCGGCGTGTGGTCCCTCGGACTCAGGCCAGTCCCACCGGTCGTCAGGATAACGTCGATGCCCCTGTTGTCCGCCATGTCGGAGATCTCACGCGCGATGACCTCGGCCTCATCGGCGACGATCACGTAATGGGCGACCACGCCCCGCGCCGCTCCAGCAGGGGGCCCTTCAACCATCTCGCGTATAACCTGACTCGAAAGGTCCTCGCGGTCGCCCTTCGAGCCCGAGTCGCTCGCAGTCAGAATGCCGTATTTTATGGATTTTCTGGCTGTTGCGTCGTGCATTGAATCATCCCCGTACGTAAGTCCCGCTCTTCCCGCCGGACTTGAATATGAGCCTGACATCGCCGATGATGATGCCCTTGTCAATGGACTTGCACATGTCGTATATAGCGAGGGATGCCACGGACACGGCCGTCAGCGCCTCCATCTCCACCCCGGTACGCCCGATGCTCTCCACCGTAGCCGTGACCTCGACGACAGGTCGCCCTTCGCTAAATGAGAATTCGACAGACGCCGAACTGATGGGAACCGGGTGGCATAACGGGATGAGCTCGGGCGTGCGCTTTGCGGCCATTATCCCTGCGACCCGCGCCACGGCCAGCACGTCACCCTTGGGGATGTCGCCCTCCCTCAGCCTTTTCAGGGTCTCGGGGGCCATGAGCACCTCGCCGGCGGCCACGGCTTTCCGTACGGTTTCGGGTTTTCCCCCAACGTCAACCATCACCGCCCTGCCGCGTTCATCGAGATGAGTCAACCCTTTAGAGGCCGTTTCGCCGGCCTGCCCGCCGGGACCGCGCGCTTCGCTCACGTCACCAAGCCCCCTCTCCTATCCACCGATCCTGGACATTAACCGCGCGTCAAGCCCGGCGGCGCATTCCATCGAATGCTCCAGCGGCTTCATCATCGCGGCTTCCCCGAACAACTCCGCTATCCGCTCATCCGTGCAACCCGCGCGGATCTCCGCCTTGACGTCGATCTCGGCGCCGGAGGCGAGACATGGGCTGATCTTGCCCAGCGAGGTAAGCCTCATCCGCGTGCACCTGGAGCAAAAATGCGCGGTCATGGGGGATATGAAGCCCACCTTCCCCCGGTAGCCTTCGATCCCCAGATAGCTCGCGGGGCCTCTTCCCGCGAGCACCGTCGCGGGCAAGACCCGCCCGCCCGAACCGGATGCGACGGCCTCTACCCTCGCCCTGAGCTCGGACGCCGGTATGAATCGCTGGTTGAACCAGGCGTCGTTCCAGCCGACCGGCATGAGCTCGATAAACCTGAGGTGCACCGGCCGGTTCTTGATGAACTCCAGCATAGCCGGTATTTCGCCGTCGTTGAGACCCCTCAACGGCACGCAGTTCAGCTTGACGGGGGTAAGCCCGTGTTCGAGCGCCGCGTCGATCCCTCGCAATACCTCCGCCAGGTTCCCCCCGCGGGTGATCGTCGCGAAAGTGGCCGGGTCGAGGCTGTCCAGGCTTATGTTCACGCGCTTCAGTCCCGCGGCCTTCAGTACGGGCGCCAGGTCTTCGAGCCCGCTGGCATTCGTGGTCATTGCCAGGTCCTCAAGTCCCCGTATCTCCGCAAGCCGCGCGACCAGGTCGACTATCCCCCTTCGCATGAGCGGCTCACCGCCTGTGAGCCTCACCGTCTGGACGCCGCACGAGACTCCGGCGCGGACAACCCTGACGATCTCCTCGTAGGAAAGGAGGTCGCTGTGGGAAACGAGGGGCGCCCCACCTTCCGGCATGCAGTAAATGCAGCGCATATTGCAGCGGTCGGTGACCGAGACTCTCAGGTATGTCAGGTTCCTGCCGAATCTATCCCTCAACGGGTTCCCCTCCAACCACCCTCACGATCCCGGTTTCGCGGGTGTCGTAGCCGCCGAGCGACTCGACGGCCTTCTTGAACTCCTCTGTCCGCAGGACCTCCAGCATCAACCGGACAGGCGCGGCCTCGAGGTGTTTGGCCGGAATCGCCAGTTCGTAGCGCTCTTCGCCCACCGGGATGAACTCCAGGTCCAGCGCCCTCGCCGCCGCGAGTATCCCAAGCCCCACGTCAGCCGTCCCGCTCGAGACTGCGGCGGCCACTGCCATGTGGGTAAATTCCTCCCACTCGTAGCCGTGGACCGCCACGGGATCGATGCCGGCCAGATTCAGATGATAGTCCAGCAGGAGGCGCGTACCCGCGCCCCGCTGCCTGTTCACGAACATGACGTCGCCTCGCGCCAGGTCTTCAAAACCCCTGATACATCTGGGGTTGCCCTTTCGCACCATGAAACCCTGTTGGCGGTGCGCGAGCGTTACCAGGTGCACGCGCGTCCCCGGCAGCATCCGCCTGACGTAGGCCGTGTTGTAGTCCCCCGTGCCGGGGTCGAGAAGGTGTGTCCCGCACGCGTGGGCTTCCCCGCGACGCAAAGACGTGAGCCCGCCCATGCTGCCCACGTGGGCGGACGAGACGGAGTACCCGGGATGATGCGCCGAGAGCATACCACCGAGAACGTCCAGCGCAACGTCATGGCTACCGATTATCACGACGGAGTTGACGATCTCATCCACGGGTCGGAGCAGTTGTACTGGGGCCTCCGACCCCTCTTCAAACCCTTCCGAGAACCTGGGGATGCGCATTATGCCGTCGGCGCGGACGAGCGAGGTTATCAGTCCCGCCCCTCTCGCCACCGGCGTTGCGACGAGTCTTCCGTCGATGCTGCCGAGCTTGACCCTCACGTACTCGTCGACGCCCGCCTGCGAAGCGGCCCGCCTCGAGAGGACCGCCTTGACCCCGGTGACTTGCGGAGCCGGTAATCCCTGGAGCCTGTAGAGCAGCGGCCTCAGGAACATGCAGGCGGTTATGTAGGCGGAAACGGGGTACCCCGGGAGCCCCACCACCGGCTTGCCGTGGGAATATCCCAGCACAACCGGTTTACCCGGCTTGATCGCCACCCCGTGAACAACCACGGCGCCGGCCCCGGACACAGCCGCGGAAGTGAAGTCCTCGCGGCCCGCCGAGGAACCCGCGATTAGCGCAACCACGTCCGCGGAGCACGCGGCGCCGGCGAGCGCGCCGGCAAGCATTGCGGGGTCGTCCGGGCAAACGGGGAGAACGCGCGCCTCTCCGCCCCACTGTGAAACGAGCGCCGACACGACAGTCGAGTTGTAGTCGGGTATCTGGCCAGGGGCTGGCTCGACACCCGCCGGCACGACTTCGGTTCCCGTGGGCACAACCGCGACGCTGGGTCGCCGCCTTACCGGGACTTCCGAATGCCCGCACGCCAGTAGCGCCCCGAGGTCTTCCGGCCTCAGCGAACGGCCGGCGGGGAACAGCATCTCGGTGGCGACGATGTCCTCACCGATCTGCCGGACGTGCTGCCATGGCGACGCGGGCTGGATCACCTCGACGACCCCCGCGGCCCTGTCCGCATAGTGGACGTCCTCGGCCATGATCACGCAGTCGAATCCGCTGGGGAGCGGGTCGCCGGTGTCCACCTCCAGCGCGTCCACCCCGAGCCGCAGGCGCCGCGGCGCAGTCTCAGATGCGTCGAAGGTCAGCGCCGCCCGGGTCGCGACGCCGTCCATCGCCGAAGCGACAAAGTGCGGGGACGACCGGCGCGCATACACTGGAGCGGCGGTTATCCGGCCAAGCGCCTCGCCCACAGGGATCATTTCGGACCCCACGGGCTCGGACCCGGCGGGCGCGAGTACTCCCGCCTGCTCGAGCGCCGCGAACCAGCGGTCGAGCCCTTCTTCCCACGGGAGCGTGTCCAGGTATATCCTTCTTGAAGCTGAAGTCATACAAGAGCCCCCAGCATCCATCAGATAGGGTAGACGTCGACGAAAGCGCCCGCTTCCACGCCACCGGCGTCCAGCGGGATGTGTATCATGGCCTCGGCCCTCGTCAACGTGGAGATCAGCCCCGACTTCCCCAGCACCGGGTCCACCCAGGCTTCAGCGCCCTCCCGGCGGACGGTGCACCGGACGAATTCGTCCCGCCCCGGCGCCGACGCGAGGCTCCTCGAACAGCGGGCGCGGAACGGGATCCCGAGGGCGAAACGAACGGGGTCGTCCCCCAGGTCCTCGCCCCCCAGGTGCCTCAGCAGCGCGCTCACCACCGTCCTGTACGCCACCAGTGCGGACGCCGGATGACCCGGCAGCCCCGCCACGAGCCTATCGCCGATCACGGCGAGTATCGCCGGTTTCCCGGGCCTCAGCGCGAGGCCGTGAACGACGACGCCCGGCTCACCGAGGGAATCCAGGGTAGCGGCGACCACGTCCCGGACACCCGCCGAACTCCCACCGCTGATGACGACGGCGTCGAGCTCGAGGGCATCCCTCAGAATGGCCCGCAGCTCGTCCGCGGAATCGGGGGCCACCCCCAGAAACACCGGCGTCATACCGTCGCGCTCGATCGATCCCGCAAGCGCGGCCGCGTTGACGTCCCTGATCTGCCCCGGTCCGGGGTCGCGGCAGGGGTCGACAACCTCGTCGCCCGTCGAGAGCACGCCCACCATGGGGCGCGCGTAGACTCCTACTTCCACGACGCCCAGGCCCTCCAGCGCGCCCAGCTCCTGGGGCCTGAGCCTGTGGCCGTCGCGTAGAACGACGCTGCCCGCGGCGACGTCCTCGCCGCGCTTGATCACGTTCTCCCCGGGGGAAACGGAATACCCCACGGCGACGTCGCCGTCACCCGGTTCCTCGCAGTATTCGAGCATCGCCGCGGCGTCGGCACCCGGGGGCAGCGCACCCCCTGTCAGAATCCGCATGGCCGACCCTGCCTCCAGGTTCCTGACAGGCATCGAACCCATGACAACATCGCCGCACAAGGTCAGGTAGGCCGGCATGCTCTCGCTCGCCCCGAACGTGTCCCTCGCGCGGACCGCGTAACCGTCAACCGTGGACCTGTCGAACGGCGGAAGGTCGCCTGCCGCCACGACATCGCAAGACAGCACCCGGCCCAGCGCCCCGCGGGCCGGCACCATCTCCCGGGCGGTGAATCCGCGCCGCATTAGCGCCCGCACGGACCCGACCGCGTCCCTTATCGTCACGACGTCAAGCAAACCCGCCCAGCGCTCTCCTTTACGGCTTTTCTCAGATCTCCCTCTTGAAGCAGCCGAGCTGGCAGCCGGTGATCTTCACGCCGAGGGCGTCGGCAGCCTTCCCCACTTCCGAGGGGGAGACCCCCAGCCTCTTGGCCAGTTCGAGCGCTTCCCGGCACGGCAGTCTCGAGTTGGCGGCCGCACGCTTGACCGCTTCCCGGACCGCGTCACCTGCGTCCATCGAAACCACACCCCATTACGATTGAGAAAGTAATCAGAAGGCACCCCCTGCCCGGCAGAGGGTGCCAGAACGAACGGCTCCTTTCCGAACATGGGAGGCACAGCGGTTTCCCGCGCACCCTCGACACCGGCTACACACCGGCGCCTCGGCCGTGGCCCGCGGACGGCGTGATCACCGCCCGTACGGGTCAGCGGCTCGGAGTTCAATATGCGCTTTTGCAGCCTTTACACCGATCATACGACGAAATGTGGCGTCTGTCCAATGCCAACGCGACCGGGGACTCCAGCCGACGTGTCACTTACCGCTCTTCACGTTCCGGCGGCACGGGTATCACCAGCATGTCGCCGGGGCGTATCACGTACGGGTGCCGTATTCCATTCCACGCAGCCACTTGCCTCCAGTCAAGACCGTGCTTCGAGGAAATCCCGGCCAGGCACTCGCCCTTTTCCACCTCGTGCATGATGAACTCGGGGACGGGGATCTTGATGCGGTCCCCCGGTTTGAGAGTCACGTCCGCGGGTAACCCGTTGAGTTTCGCCAGCACGGCTGCCGGGATACCCCACGCCTGCGAGATACTCTCCAGTGTGTCTCCATCCTTGACCTCGTAGCCCGACTGGCTCCATTCCCAGGCCGCCACGAGAGCCCTGGCAATTCGCATGGTATCCCCGCCCACGACGCCGTCCGGTCTCATGCCGTTCGACGACTGGAACCTTCTCACCGAACACTCGGTCACCCTGCCAAAGTATCCCGTGGGCTTCACGGTGAACAGCCCGAGCCGGCGCAGCAGTGACTGAAGGTACCAAACGTCCTCTCCCGCAGCCCCTCGTCGAAGAGGCCTGTATCCAAAATGAGCGGCAATACATACCGGGTTCAGATCAGACACAACCGCGCTCCACGGCGCGATACCCGCCACAACAACAAACACTGCCGTCGCGAGTAGCGTGTATACCATCCGGCGCAAAACACCCGCAGCCCGGTTCAAATAAGCCACCCCCAGCCACCAGGGACTAATTCTACCAGTAATTTACAATTCCCTCCTCGGCGGCCCTCTTTTGCCAGACCGTTCCGAAAAGATTGGGGACTCGGGTGCACTGCTGTCCAGCCTGTAGTCTGGTTCTTGATCGAGACGTAAATGCAACCCGAAATATCCTTAACTTGGCTTCAGCCAACTCGCCCGGACGGGTCAGGGCGTAACGTGGGGCGTTGGACAGAAGGGAAACCCGGACTGGAAACGAAGTTCACCCGGAGACGGAAGGCAGGTGGGCGAGAGTGAAGGAACTGGAGAGCCTGGAGATCGCAAGGGCGGCGATCAGGATGGCCACCACGAGGGATCGCGCCCAGGAACTCCAGGTCAAGGAGGAGCTGCGGGCTGAGGGGATCCGGGGGGCCGCCATAGACATCGGCGGCGAGTTCAGCGTGATCGTCAAGACGGGGATCGAAAGAGCCCTCGTCGCCGCAAAGCGGGAAGGGCTCATCCAGGAAACGCACACCGACGAGGGCGCCGTGGCCGGCGCCGCGCGAGAAGCGCTGTCACAGGTCGTCCAGAAGGCCTTCGGCCTGAACGTGGGCGGCAAGATCGGTGTCGCGCGTAAGGCCGAACACCTGATAGTAGTCGCATTTTTCGCCGTGGGCCTGGTGCACCTGAACGAGGTGGCTATAGGCCTCGGGCACCGCGCGATTCCGATGCCGCGTTCCTGAGGTTCACCGGCGCGTCAGCGGAGGGCCGGGGCAGCCTTGCCGTCCAGCCACGCTGTGCCGCCTCCAACAACCGTCGCGAGCACCCTGCAACCAGGGATATCTCCCTCTGCAACCGTGAACAGGTCGGACGACAGGACGACGAAGTCAGCGAGGTAGCCTCGCCTGATCATTCCTTTGCGAGCCTCCGCGTATTCCGCGAACGCCCCGTTGACCGTGTACATCCTCACGGCTTCCTCCACCGGGACCTTCTGCCCGGGGACCCATCCACCCGGCGGATAACCCTCGATGCTGGCGCGTGCCACCGCCCCGAATATGCCTATCATGGGGTCCAGCGGGTCCACCGGCGCATCGGAGCCCGCAGTACAGCATATCCCCGCGTCGACCAGCGACTTGAAAGCGTACATGCGATCCCGCCGTTCCGGGCCGACCCTCCCGGGCATCCAGTGCACCTCGTGCGGGATGAAGCATGGCTGCAGGTCGGCGACGGCTCCCAGCGACTTCATCCGGGCCACAGAGGCTGCGTCAGTGAGACCGCAATGCACCACGCGGTCTCTGCGCCCGCCTCGCGCTGAGCCGGCGGTAACGGGCTCGCCGGGCGCGGTCGTAGCCTGTTCGAGGGCATCCAGCGTCACGTCCAGCGCCCGGTCACCGAGCGCGTGAATCGAGATCTGCCTGCCCTTCCTCGCCGCCGCCGCGGCGAGCCGCGCCAGTTCCCCCGGCTCGTATACCAGCAGCCCGGTATTCCCCGGGTCGTCAGCGTATGGTTCCCTGACCGCCGCCGTCCTGGGTCCAAACGCCCCGTCAGCCCAGAACTTGACCGATCCCATCCTCAGCCAGTCATCACCCGACCCCGTCGGCTCGGTTATGGCCGAGATCTCCTCCATGGTGCTCATGGGTTGATCCATGTAGACCCGTAAGGGCAGCTCGCCGCCCGTATGAAGGCTGCGATACGCCTCCTCGCAGGAGAAATCTATCGTGTGGACGCTCGTGATGCCCAGCTTGAGCATTTCCAGCATCGCTCGCTTCAGGGTCTCCCGCTTTGCGCGCTCATCCGGAGCAGGCAGGATGCGCGACACGAGCTGCATTGCCGTCTCGTGCAGGAGCCCTACCGGGACCCCGCTGTCGTCGCGGACGATTTTCCCGCCAACCGGGTCGGGTGTATTCGCGCCCACCCCCGCCATCTCGAGGGCTAACGAGTTTACGAGGGCGGTGTGGGTACATTCACGTATGAGATATGCGGGGTTGCCGGGTATGACGCCGTCAATGTCGGCGGCCACCGGGTCCCGCCTCTCGGCAAACCTCTCCTGGTGCCATCCCCACCCCAGCACCCACTGCCCGGGGCCCAATTCCGCCGCGCGCTCCCGTAAGCGGGACCTCACCTCTTCGATGGAGCGGCATTTCGACAGGTCAACGCGCTCGAGGCTCTCCCCCACCCACATCACGTGGGTGTGGCCGTCTATGAACCCGGGGAATACCGGCAACCCGCCCAGGTCGATCTTCTGGGCACCGCGCGATCCCTGCGCGAGATTAAGGACGTCATCGTTCCCCCCGATCGCCACGAATTCCCCGCTATCTACCGCGAAAGCCTCCGCGACGGGCGTTGCGGGATCCATGGTCCGTACCAGCGCGTTGTAGTATACTCTCACTCCGGCCCCTCCTCCCCGCCGGCGCCGGGCCCTGTCCCTGCGCGGCACGTCTGGCCGCCATCCGTCGCCAGTCCCATCTCCACGGCCAGCTTCCCACGGTACACCCTCGGCACCATGTACGGCACGAGGAATTCAGCCACGCCCACCCCCGCCTTCATGGCCGTGCCGGTCAGCGTCAGGCTGGAATCACCCTGTCTGCCGCATATCGCGACCTCATCCCACTCCTGCACCCCGGGGATTCCGGTGACATCCACGGCGAACCGGTTCATGCAAACCGTCCCGATTACCGGAGCAGGCCGGCCGCGGACCAGCACCGCCGCGCGATTCGCCAGCGCCCTGGGGAGTCCCTGGCCGTACCCGAGCCAGACTCCCGCGATAACGGAGTCAGTCGCGCACGTGTGCGTCGAGCCATAGCTCACGGTCGAGCCCGACCGTACCGCCTTGACGAACTCCACTCGCGCCTTTATAGACATCGACTCTTCTACCCCAACGACGTTTTCGAAGGGAAAAGGCCACATGCCGTGTATGCCGCATCCCGACCTCACCATGTCGAAGAACGCGTCGCGGAATGAAGCCGTACCGCCGGTGTTGCACGCGTGCCTTATCCCGGGGTCGATTCCCTTGGCCTTCAACGTTTCGAGCACCCCGGTGTATCGCTGCATCTGCGCGCGGTTCCGCACCATGTCGGCGGAGTCCGCGTTGGCCAAGTGGGTGAAGACCCCGCCAAGCCTGACCTTATCCTGCGATTTGATGAACGCGCACAGGTCCACGGCTTCGTGGGGCAACACCCCCGTCATCCCCATTCCCGTATCCACATCGACGTGCACGACGGCCTCCCTGCCCATGGCGGACGCGGCCGCTGCGATTACAGTCACGGCCTCCCTGTCCCACACCGCCTGCGCAAGACTGTGCTTCACGACGTCGCCCACACGTTCGTGGGCGGTCTTGCCGAAGACGAGGATGGGGGCATGGACCCCCGCCGAACGGAGCGCGATCCCCTCGTCCACGTTCGCCACCGCCAGCCAGTCGGCCCCGCCGGCCAGGGCCGCCCGGGCAACCGGCAGGAGCCCGTAGCCGTAGGCATCTGACTTGACGACGGCCATGAACTTGATCCCGGCGCCCGCGTGCGCGCGGAGCTTTTCGACATTCCTCGCCACGACGTCGAGGTCTATCTCAACCCAGGCCCTCAGCACCCAAAACCCTCCCACCCGAAGAGGATCCCGTACCAAATTCCGCAGCAAGGTGATGCCTTTCTACGGGTTGCAGGAATCCTCCTTCCCGACGTACAATCCTGAGCAGCGGGAGGTCTCAGGTGATGGCCGAGCGTGTGTTGATAGTTGACGACGAGGAGTCCATAGTCAGACTTGTCTCGTTTAACCTGAAGAAAGAGGGCTACACGGTGCTCGAGGCGCGCGACGGGAGTGACGCCGTGTCGGTGATCGAGGCCGCCAACCCCGACCTCGTCCTGCTGGACGTGATGCTACCCGAAATGAACGGCCTCGACGTGTTTCGCGCGATCCGCTCGCGCGGGAAGGAGACACCTGTCATCTTCCTTACAGCGAGGGATTCCGAGATAGACCGCGTACTCGGCCTTGAACTCGGGGCCGACGATTACATTACGAAACCTTTCAGCCCGCGCGAACTCACGGCGCGCGTACGCGCCGTACTCCGGAGGAGCACGCAGCCGCGCCCGAACTCCAACGTAAGCTACGGGGATCTGATGATAGACCGGGACGCGCGCACGGTCGAGGTTGGGGGCGAGCCCGTCAACCTCACCGCCAAGGAATTCGACCTCCTTTCGTTCCTGGCCCAGAATCCCGGCAAGGTGTTCACTCGCGAGACCCTGCTCGACCGCGTTTGGGGGTACGAGTACGCAGGCGACACCCGGATCGTCGACGTGCACGTCAGCCACCTCAGGGAGAAAATCGAGGAAGACCCCAAAAGCCCCGCCTTCGTGAAAACCGTACGCGGCATCGGCTATAAGTTCGGGGAGAAAACGCGTTGAAAGGCCTCGGTCTCAAGGTTACGACGGCCGTCCTGCTGACCGTCGTCGCGTCCACTCTTGCGGTGGGCCTGATCATCATCGGCCGTCAGGGATCGGCTTCGGGTGAAGACGCGGCAACAACCCGCCTCATCCTCCTGTTTTCAGTCCTCATTGCAGGCGGAATCGCGACCGCCGTCGGATCGCGACTGGCATCCGGAATCATCCAGCCCGTCGAACAGATGACAGACGTCGCTCGCTCACTGTCGACAGGTGACTTCTCCCGCTACGCTTTCGTGAACAGGGACGACGAACTATCGGCTCTCGGGGAGGCTCTGAACGAGATGTCCGCGAGCGTCCGGCGCATGCTCGAGGCGGCCTCGACCGGGAAGGGTCACCTCGAGGCAGTGCTGTCAACCATGGAGAGCGGCGTGGTTTTCATCGATAGCCACGGCAGGGTGTCAATGGTCAACACAGCCGCGGTAAAGATATTCAACCTGCAGGACGCGTACCTGGGGCGGCCTCACGTCGAAGTGCTGAGAAACTACCAGATCAGCGCCGAGGTGGACCGCGCGATCACCACCGGTTCCTCAATGAGGTTAGAAGTAAACGTAATCTACCCCCAGGAAAGGTCGCTCGAGGTTTTCCTCAATCCCCTTGCCGGGGGGCCCAACGGCTCGGGCGTCGTCGTCGTTTTTCACGACGTAACCGAATTGAAACGCCTCGAGAAAATCCGCAGGGATTTCGTGGCGAACGTGTCTCACGAGCTGAAGACCCCGGTCACCTCCGTCAAGGGGTTCGCCGAGACTCTGCTGGATGGGGCGATATCCGACCCCGCGACGGCCCGCGAGTTCGTGGAGATCATATTCCGCGAGGCCTCCAGGCTCGATATGCTGGTGAGGGACCTCGTGGACCTGTCGAATCTGGAGTCGGCTCCGGTGCCGATCAAGCCGGTTCCCGATGACCTGAGAGACTCCGTGCAGGCCTCCACCAGAAAGGCCGCGCTAAAGGCCGGCCCGGCCGGTGTGAACGTCCGGCTCCGGACCCCGGGCGAGCCCGTAATCTGCCCCATCGACGGTGAGAGGATCGAGCAGGTGATGGACAACCTGCTCGACAACGCTATCAAGTTCACGCCTCGCGGCGGCGTGGTCGAGGTCTCACTCGAGGTCCAGGGCAACTACGCGGTGGTGACAGTCGCCGACACCGGCTGCGGCATCCCCCCGGAGGACCTCCCGCGCATATTCGAGAGGTTTTACACCGTCGACAAGGCGCGCAGCAAGAAGACCGGCGGCACCGGCCTCGGCCTCTCGATCGTCAAACACACCGTCGACCTGCACGGCGGGCGGGTCCAGGTCGAAAGCGAGTACGGCAAGGGCTCCTCTTTCCACTTTTCCATCCCGCTGTTCTCCAACCACATGCCCCGCGCCGGGGCCAGCTAGGACCTTCCGCCCGCCGGTCCAGCGCCGATTCACACAATCTTAACACCGCGACAATGTCCCTTTCACGTTGATCACATAACATCGGACTCGGGACAACGGCCTGCCCGTGGTACCCGGGCCGGACCGGCCTTCCCCATGAGTTCGAGGAGGGGTCACCGTGAGGAATTCAAGCAGGATAGCGCTGGTTCTGGCAGTCGCGCTGGTCCTGAGTCTTGTTTCCGGGTGCGGCCAATCCGCCCAGCCGGCCAAGCCCGCCGAACCGCCCAGGCCCCAGACAGTAACCGTCACCGTTGCAGGCTCCACTTCCGTCCAGCCCGTCGCAGAGAAACTCGCCGAAGATTTCATGGCGAAGAACAAGGACGTCAAGATCAACGTCCAGGGCGGCGGTTCATCCGCCGGCGTCAAGGCTGCGCAGACCGCTACGGCCGACATCGGCACGTCGTCGAGGGAACTCAAGCCCGAGGAAAAGGGCCTCAAGGAGTTCATCATCGCCAAGGACGGTATCGCAATTATCGTCCATCCGAAGAACAAGCTCGAGAATCTCACGCTCGACCAGGTTAAGAAGGTATTCTCCGGCAAGATAACCAACTGGAACGACCTCGGCCAGCCGGCCGGCGCCATCACGGTTGTCATAAGGGAAGAGGGTTCCGGAACCAGGGGCGCGTTCGAGGAGCTCATCATGAAGGAAGAGAAGTGCACCGACAAGGCGGCAGTCCAAAACTCGACCGGCGCGGTCAGGAGCACGGTCGCTTCCAACCCGAACGCAATCGGCTACGTTTCACTCGCAGGCGTCGACCAGACGATCAAGGCTCTCAAAATGGAGGGCGTGGAGCCCACCGCCGCCAACATCGTTGCAGGCACCTACAAGGTCAGCCGCCCGTTCCTGTTCCTGACCAATGAAGACCCCACGGGCGCGGTCAAGCAGTTCATCGAGTTTGCGCTAAGCAGTGAGGGCCAGGATATCGCGGCGAAGGAACACCTGGTGAAGGTCAAGTAGACCCTTTGACGTCGCAGTCTGGAGGCCAATTGTGAATGTCCCATGACCCTGCGGAACAAGTCGTCCGGATAGCGCTTCTCGCGTGCGCCGTAGTATCAATAGCGGGTATCCTCCTGATTGCGGTGTTCATATCTGCTCCGGGCCTGCCCCTGATAATGAGGGTCGGGCCCCTCTCATTTCTCTCGGGAACGGTATGGGCGCCGACGTCGGGGAAGTTCGGCATACTACCCATGATCGTGGGCTCCATGGTGGTCGCGGCAGGCTGCCTGTTCCTCGCGATCCCGTGCGGCATCGCGTGTGCGATCTACCTCGCGGAGTTCGCCCCCGAAGGTTTCGGCAGGGCCGTACGCCTCGCTCTCGGGGTACTCGCCGGTATCCCATCGGTGGTTTACGGCTTCTACGGCCTCGTCGTCATAGTGCCGATCATCCGGGAGACCTTCGGCGGGTCGGGCTTGAGCGTGCTCGCTGGGTCGCTGGTCCTCGCGATCATGGTTCTCCCCACCATAGCCACCATCTCCGAGGACGCCATCAAGGCTGTCCCGGACGAGTACCGTGAGGGTTCGATGGCACTCGGAGCAACGAGGTGGGAGACGGTCTCGCGCGTAATCGTCCCGGCGGCCAGGTCGGGGATAACCGCCTCGATCGTGCTCGGCATGGGCCGGGCCATCGGTGAAACCATGGCGCTCATCATGGTCACCGGAAACGCCCCCCGTTTCCCCGCGAAAATCACCGACATGGTGCGCACGTTAACCGGAAACGTAGCGCTGGAGATGGGCTACGCGGCGGGAGACCACCAGAAGGCCCTGTTAGCCACTGGATTGGTGCTTCTCGTATTCATAATGATTCTCAACTGGATCGCGGTGGCGGTCAGCAAGGCGGGGGACCGGCATGAAAAGGCGTAAGACAACCCAGATGGTCATGGTGGGTCTTCTGGCCCTCTCCACGTTCATCATCTGCGGCGCGCTGGCCGCGATAATGTGGCAGGTATTGTCCAAGGGGATGCCCGTCATATCTGCCGATTTCCTGCTCAAGCCCACGACGAACTCGGGCCGCAGCGGCGGCATCTTCTCGAGTATCGTTGGGACCTTCTACGTTACGGCGGTCTCGCTGCTGGTGTCGGTCCCCCTTGGGGTCGGCGCGGCAGTATATCTTACGGAATACGCCAGCGAAGGCTGGCTCGTGGAATGGATACGCTTCGCCGTCTCGTCGCTGGCGGGAATCCCGTCGATAGTATTTGGACTGTTCGGGTTCACGTTTTTCGTCATCCAGATGAGGATGGGATGGTCCGTCCTGTCCGGCGGGCTCACGATGGGCTTGATGATACTGCCGTGGCTTGTCCGGATCGCTGAGGAGGCGATTAAAGCGGTCCCCTGCGAATATCTGGAGGGGAGCCTGGCGCTGGGCGCTCCGCGGTGGAAGGCGGTATTCGGTCTCGTCGTCCCGGCGGCGTACCCAGGAATCCTCAGCGGCATCCTGCTCGGGATCGGCAGGGCGTTCGGTGAGACGGCGGCGCTCATCCTTACAGCCGGTTCGGCCTACCACACGCCCACATCCATATGGCACCCTGCGCGGACGATGGCCGTTCACCTGTACATCCTTTCGAGTGAAGGACTCTCACTTGAAAGGGCGTACGGCACGGCGGCGGTACTGTCGGCGAGCATACTGGCAATAAACGCCCTGGCCTCGCGGCTCACCAGGGCGATTCGCACGCGGTAAGCGATCGGGAGGGTTTCCCTTGAGTGTAGGAATCGAACCGGGGATCAAAATCGCTACACGCAACCTGGAAGTAGCGTACGGAAGTTTCGTCGCGCTGAAGGATATCAATATGGACATCCCCGAGCGCGCTGTAACTTCGCTGATCGGGCCGTCCGGTTGCGGGAAGTCGACTTTCCTCAGGACGCTGAACAGGCTCAACGATCTGGTCCCGGTGTGTAAGGTCAGGGGGATCGTGACGCTGGACGGGAAGGACATCTACAGCGCGCAGACGGACGTCACGCTGCTCAGAAAGCGGGTCGGCATGGTGTTCCAGAAGCCCAACCCGTTCCCCATGTCCATATACGACAACGTGGCGTACGGCCCGCGCATTCACGGCGCAACCTCGAGTGATAAACTTGACTCCATCGTGGAGGAAAGCCTGAAGGCGGCCGCGCTCTGGAACGAGGTCAAGGACAGGCTTCGCCAGAATGCGCTCAGGCTGTCCGGGGGCCAGCAACAAAGGCTGGTGATCGCAAGGGTTCTGGCGATCGAGCCCGAAGTAATTCTTATGGATGAACCTGCGTCGGCCCTCGACCCCATCTCAACGGGCAAGATCGAAGATCTCATCGGTGAACTCAAAAGTAGATATACGGTTATCATCGTAACTCATAACATGCAACAGGCCGGACGAATCTCGGATTTCACGTCGTTCTTCCTTAACGGTGAGATGATAGAGATGGGCCCGACGAGGAGTGTGTTCACAAACCCGAGGGACCGGCGCACAGAGGATTACATTACGGGCAGGTTCGGCTAAGGACCGCCTCGGGGGAGGCAGAGCGTATGCCACGCACGACCTTCGAACTGGAACTCGAGAACCTCCAGAATGACCTGCTGCGGATGGGGACCCTGGTGGAGCAGGCGATCCATGACGCGGTCAAGTCTCTGGCCGAGAAGAACCTCGAGCTTGCCGAGAAGGTAGTCCGTGAAGACGACATCGCCGACAAGCTCCAGATGGACATCGAGAACAGGTGTCTGGCCCTTCTTGCGCTGCAGCAGCCCATTGCGAGGGACCTGCGGACCATCGGCACCGCCATGAAGATAGTCACGGACCTCGAGCGTATGGCCGATCATGCCGTGGACATCGCCAAGGTTACCATCCGGATATACGACCAGCCCCTGATCAAGCCGCTGATCGACATCCCAAGGATGGCGCAGATCACCAAGACGATGGTGAGACAGTCGCTCAACGCATACGTGAACCGCGACGTCGAGCTGTCGCGGCAGCTGGCGGAAGCTGACCACGAGGTAGACCACCTGTACGGCCAGGTGTTCCGCGAGCTCCTCGTTTACATGATGGAGGACCCGCGAACGATCAATCAGGCGACGTACCTGCTGTTCGTGGCGCAGTACCTGGAGCGAATCGCCGACCACACGACGAACGTCGGAGAATGGGTCGTGTACATGGTAACCGGCGAGCGGGTGGACCTGAACAGGTAAACCCGGTAGCGTCCGCGCCCCGACGGCGCAGGCCTGGGCCCGGCGAACGCCCGAAGCCGCACAGCAATCGCGTGCGCCCGCACCCGCGGGCGCTTTCGTTTTCCGTTAACAGACTCCGCTGCAGATTCATATATTGTCTAGGGAGCACAAACCATCGCAGGCAAACGCGGAGGGAGTCTTATGTATAGCGTGGTGCCCGAAATCATGAGGTGCGGTCCCTACCCCTGTCCACCCGCCTACCCGCCCGTGTACCCGCCGGCGTATCCACCGGCGTTCCCGGTCCAGGCAATAGGGTGCGCCCTCCAGGAAATCGAGTTCTGGTCGGAGATAGAGAGGCAACACACAGTGGCGTTGAGGGTCCTGGTGCCGACGCTCGACGAGCCGACCGCGAACGAACTGGCGCGTCTCGAGGGCGAGTACGCGGACATCGGTGCCAGGGCGCGGATCTTGAGGGAAGGCTGGTGCACCTACGGGACGATTGACCCGGTGGTCGGGGAACTGGGGATGCTCGTGAACCGTTCGATGGCCGCTAACACCCGGCTCATCGAGCTCCTGGCTACCATAGCCCAGGCGAACCCCGAGAACGCCGCAGTGCAGCTCCTCGCCGCGCACTTCACATCCGAGACCCGGTATTACCAGAGGACCCTCGAGCAGATAGGCGGTATGCTCTACCCCGGGATGGCGCCCGGGATGCCCCCCGCCATGGGGCCAGGCATCATGCCCGGCTTCCCGCCCGGGATGCCGCCAACGGGCTGACCGCCGTCACACGAGCACGGCCCCCGCGGGCGCACGCCGGCGCCGGCAGGGGCCGTTTTTCGTCTCTGGCGTCCCGCCGCGCTGGCCGTTGACAGATCGCGGCGGCCGGCAACTACTTGCCGGCAACTACTTGCCCGTGAACACCGGTTTCCTCTTTTCGAGGAACGCCTTCATGCCTTCCTTCTGATCGGCGGTGGCGAAGCACTCGCCGAACACCTCAGCCTCGAACGCCCCGCCCGTGTGTATGCCGGTCGCGAGGCCCTTGTTGATGGCGACCTTGGAGAGCTGGACTGCTACGGGCGCGCGCGACGCGATCCTCGCGGCGAGCTCCTTCGCCCTGGCCATCAGATCGGCCGCTGGCACTACGGTGTTGACCAGGCCGATCTTCTCGGCGGTAGCGGCGTCAATGATGTCGCCCGTGAATATCATCTGTTTTGCCCACGACGGGCCGACCACGCGCGGAAGCCGCTGACTGCCGGCGTAGCCCGGCGTAATCCCGAGGGTCACTTCGGGCTGGCCGAGCTTCGCCCTATCCGAGGCGATCCTGATGTCGCAGGCGAGCGCGAGCTCGCAGCCGCCTCCCAGCGCGAAGCCGTTGACCGCCGCGATGACCGGATGCGGGAGTTCCTCGATCTTCATGAACACCTTCTGCCCCAGAAGGGCCCAATCACGCCCCTCGGCTACAGACATCGGCTGCATGACCCCGATGTCCGCCCCAGCCACGAACGCCTTCTCGCCGGCACCGGTGATTATAAGCGCCTTAACCTCCTTGTCCTGCGCGACCTGGTCGAGCGCGGCCGAGAGCTCCTCCAGCACCTGCTTGTTCAGGGCGTTCAGGGCCGGCTGGCGGTCTATAGTCAGGATGCCAACTCCGCCTTCCTTTTCCAGCTTGATGAACTCCATATCCCCGCCTCCCCCGCAAGGCTCACTGATAGGTGAAGAATCCCCTGCCGGTCTTCCGCCCGAGGTAGCCAGCCTTCACCATCTTCCTCAGCAGCGGGCACGGCCTGTACTTCGGGTCGCCGTATCCTTCGTGAAGCACCTCCAGGATCGAGAGGCACGTATCGAGTCCGATGAGGTCGGCGAGCGCCAGGGGTCCGATGGGGTGGTTCATGCCGAGCTTCATCACGGTGTCGATGTCCCCGGCCGAAGCGACGCCCTCCATCAGGCAATAGAACGCCTCGTTCAGCATCGGGAACAGCATCCTGTTGCCCGCGAATCCCGGGAAGTCCTGCACTGCGACGGGGGTCTTCCCCATCTTGATCGCGGCCGCTTTGACGGTCTCAAACGTGTCGTCCGTGGTGGCGAGCCCGCGGATGACCTCCACGAGCTGCATGACTGGCACCGGGTTGAAAAAATGCATCCCGATGAACTTGTCCGGCCTCTTGCTCGCGGTAGCCAGCTCCGTAATCGATATCGAGGACGTGTTGCTGGCGAGTATCGTGTTAGCGCCCACCAGCTTGTGGAGGCAGCCGAACAGCTCCTTTTTCACCTCGATGTTCTCCACTACGGCCTCGATCACGAGATCGGCGTCGCCGGCGTCGTCGAGGCGGATCGCAGGTTTGATCCGCGCCATCGCGGCGTCCTTGTCGGCCTGCCCGATCTTCCCCTTCTCCACCGAGCGGCCAAGGTTCTTGTCGATCCCCTTCAGGCCTCTATCGACGAACTGCTGGGACACGTCGTTCAACGACACCTCGAACCCTGACTGCGCCGCCACCTGGGCTATACCCGAGCCCATCTGGCCGGCCCCCACCACGAAGACCTTACGGACCTCCATACACGTCCCCCTTCCTCATACTACCGCCCCGGCGCCACAGGCGCTCGGGGCCGCTATCTCCAGTCACACACTCCCCGGGGAATACTACGACTTTGCCCGCCCGTTTCCTCCCATTCGGGGTGCCGGAACATGGTCATAGTGCCGGATTTCCGGCACGTTCTCGCGCGGTCCGGACCGCCGGATTGCCTGCGAATAGTGGCTTTGCGCCGCGCCGGCGATGGCATGGAACATGCAATAGTGAATGAAGGTCGCTTGTGTCACTCGTTTGCACGCGTTCCGGTCTATTAGTGCAGCAGGGAGGGTGAAACATGGGCAAATGGATTAATCTCAAGACGCAGATCCCCGGCCCCAAGTCCCAGGCGTGGGTCGAGAGAAAAGGCAAGGCGGTGTGCGAGGCCTTTTCGCTGAACGTGCCCATAATGATAGACAGGGCCCATGGGGCGATCCTCACAGACATCGACGGAAACCAGTTCATCGACCTGACAGGAGGCATCGGGTGCCTGAATGTGGGCCATTGCCAGCCCGAAGTCGTCGAAGCGGTCAAGGAGCAGGTGAGCAGGTTCTTCCACACCGACTTCACCGTAGTGCCGTACCCGTCGTTCATTGAGCTGGCGGAGAAGATCTGCAAGCTGGTACCCGGCGACTACCCCAAGAAGGCCACGTTCTTCAACTCGGGGGCCGAGGCAGTCGAGAACGCCTGCAAGATCGCAAAATACTATACCGGCCGGCACGCGTTCGTGGCGTTCGAGGGCGCGTTCCACGGCAGGACGCTCATGGCGATGTCCCTGACCAGCAAGATCATGCCCTACAAGCACGGGATGGGACCGTTCGCTCCCGAAGTCTACCGCATACCGTTCGCCTATTGCTATCGCTGCCCGGTCAACCTGGAGTATCCCTCCTGCGACATCGCATGCGCCAAGGCGCTCGAGCGGGCGTTCGTGACGATGGTGGATCCGGCGACTACCGCGGCCGTAGTCGGCGAGCCCGTGCTGGGTGAGGGTGGGTTCGTGGTGCCGCCGAAGGAGTTCTACCAGAGGATACGCGAAACATGCAACAAGCACGGCGTACTGCTGATCCTCGATGAGGTTCAAACGGGCATCGGCCGGACCGGCAAGGTGTTCGCTCACGAGCACTACGGCATCACGGCAGACCTCGTGACGATAGCGAAATCCATGGCCGGCGGCGTCCCCATCAGCGGAGTGATCGGTCGCGCCGAAGTGATGGATGCTCCGCACGACAGCGCGATCGGCGGCACGTACGTTGGCAACCCGATCGGTTGCGTGGCAGCGCTCAAGGTGCTGGACGTCATCGAGAAGCTCGACCTCTGCGGCAGCTCGTTGAGGCAGGGGAAGATCATATCCGACAGGTTCAACCAGTGGAAGAAGGACTTCAAGGTCGTCGGCGACGTCAGGGGCCTCGGCGCCATGGTCGGCGTCGAGTTCGTCCGCGACAGGAAGACCAAGGAACCGGCCCCGAAGGAAACCGCCGCTATCAAGGATCTCGCGTTCAAGAACGGCGTCCTGGTGCTGAAGGCCGGCGTGTACGGCAACGTGCTCAGGATGCTGGCGCCGCTCGTAATCACCGACGAGCAGCTCAACGAGGCGCTCGACGTGATGGAGAGAGCGGTGGCGGAGGTCAACTCGAAGATGTAATCAACAACGCCCCCGTGTTCCGGTTCGGTAACGGAGGGGCCCTGCTCCCGCTTGGAGAGCAAGGGCCCCTCTGAATTTGAACCGCGTTCGACCGGCGCCAGTCGTGCAGTCGCAGGATTCCCGCAACTGTCCCCGCCGGCGCGGCTAGATCCTGAACTTGGCCACCATCGCTTGCATCTCCTGCGCCATCTTGGCCAGCGACTGCGCGGAACTGGCCATCTCCTCCGAAGAGGCACCGAGCTCCTCGCTGGAGGCGGATATCTCTTCGGCTCCGGCCGCATTGGACTGGGCAGCACGGCCGATTGACTGAACCAGGTCCTCCACCTGCCGCGCTGAAGCTGTGACTTCCTCAGTCGCCGCTGTGCTTTCTTCCGACGTGGAGGCTATCTGGTCCATGGCGGTCGTAACCTCGCTGCTGTTCGACGAGATCTGCGTTATGGCGCTGGCGATGGATCTCACGTTCTCGTCCGTGGAGAGCGCCAGGTCGAGTATCTCCTTCATCGTCTCGCTTGACTTTACTCCGAGCTCGACGCCCTTCTCCACAGCCCTGACGCCATCATCGATCGCCGTGACACTCTTCTGAGTGCCGGCCTGGATCTCCGAGATCAGCTGGGCGATCTCCTTGGTCGACCTGGCGGACCTCTCCGCGAGTTTCCGGACTTCGTCCGCAACAACGGCAAACCCCTTGCCGTGTTCCCCGGCGCGAGCGGCCTCGATGGCGGCGTTCAGCGCCAGCAGGTTGGTTTGCCCGGCGATGTCCTCGATGACCCCGACTATCTCACCGATTTTTTCAGAACGGGAAGCCAGCTCCTGGATGGATTCGTTGATCTTGTTTGCGACGTCGCCGATCAGCTTGATGCCTTCGACGGTCTGGTCAACGGCTTCCTTGCCCGAGGTCGCGCCTTCCCTGGTTCTCTCGGACGTCTGAGACAGAGACTCGGCCGCTCGAGACAACTCCTGGATCGCCGCGGCAATCTCCTTGACCGAATCGAGGGTCTGGTGTGTGATCCTGGCCTGATCCTGGGCGCCCGAAGCGATCTGGGTCAACGCGTCGCGCAGCCCCTTCATTGCGTTCCCTGTCTCGGTGACCTCCTTGGCCTGGTTCTCGGCACCCCTGGCGGCGTCCTGGGCCGCTTTGGCCACCTGCTGGATCGCGCTGGACGACTGCTCAGCGGTTGCAGCCATCTCCTGGCTGCTCGCCGAGACGTCGCCGGACAGCCTGGTCACGTGGGATATCATGTTCCGCAGCGACTCGATCATCTGCGCGAAGGCGTTGCGCAGGTCCTCGACCTCATCCTTGCTCTTGACCTGGGGTACCTCTACCTGCAGGTCGCCAGCCGCCACCCTGACAGCGAGGTCGGAGATCCGCCCGATGGGCTTGCTTATGCTCGTCACGACGAGGCTCCCGACAACGATCGCGAGTATACCCGCGATCACGCCGGTGAGCAGTGCGGTCTGTGTGACCGATTTGGACAGGCCCTGGAATTCGTCGAGGTAGCTTCCCGCGCTCACGATCCAGTCCCATTTCTTGAATTCCTTGAACGCGGTCACCTTGTCGCGCGCTTTCGTCTCGCCCAGCTCGCGGTTGATCCACGAGTAGCGAACCCACCCCGTACGCTGGCGGAGCATTTCCTTGACGAAATCCTCGTTCGAAATGTCCTTTCCCTCAGATGCGGGATGCATCACCAGTTGACCTTTGGAGCTTATGGCGTAGAAATAGCCCGTGCTCCCCACTTTCCTGGTTTTCAAGATTTCCTTCACCCTCTTCTGGGCGGCCGCGAGGGTGATGTCGCCCTGGTCGACCTGGTCGGCCTCCGCCTCGATCAGCGCGAGAGCCATCTCGATCTGGTTTGTAAGGTCCTTCTGGATCATGGTATAGAGCTCCCTGTCCACGGACCTCAACGAGAGGTACCCCATGACAATCATGGGAGTCACGCAGAACAGGATCAGCAGGCCGACAAGCTTCAAACTAAGTGACACTCTGCGTCGTTTCGCTTTCATTGACTTTCCCCCCCAGGGTATTAGACTACTGCCGACTGCTATGGCCTATCGCCACATCGTGACTGTTGAGTTTGGCGGCTCGCACGACTGGCTCGGATGGTGTGATGATGACGGTATTTTCCCTGTTCAACCCTCCTTTCGATATCCACTGACGCTCGACACTACCTGCTGGCTTCCGGGATCAGCCCCATGAGTCTTGCTCTCATCTCGAGACGCAAGATCGCCCGTTGCGATGGCTCTGGGCTGTTCAAAGGCGGGATTGTGTAGCCCAAGGCGGGTACCCCTTCGGGGGCTAAAGCCCACCATCCAGATACATCGTGGAGTATTGACGTAATGTGAAGTATTCTGACTTACGTAAATTGTGGGGAGCCACGCGTTTCCATGAATGAAAAAAGCCCGTGTAGGCGTCGAAATCCCATCCACGGGCCACTTCGATGTTCTCGGCCTGCGCCCCACTCAGACAGGTCCTGTCTTTCATACATTTCTTCAACGCAGAGCTCGTCTCGCGGACCAGAAAAACGGCAAGGGCGCTTCCGCCACCGTGCGAAGCGCCCTTCATAGGGTTGTCACCGGTTTCGCGTCCAGCCTCGCTGCGTACTACCAGCGTGATTGCGCATTACCTGCCGCTGTAGTTAGGGGCCTCCTTGGTGATGTAGACCCCGTGAGGATGGCTCTCCTGCAGGCCGGCTCCGGTAATCAGGATGAACGTCGTCTCTTCCTGCAGCTGCCGGATACTTTGAACCCCGCAGTAGCCCATCCCGGAGCGGAGCCCGCCGACCATCTGGAACACCGTCTCCGAGAGCAGGCCCCTGTAAGGAACCCTTCCCTCTATCCCTTCGGGGACGAGCTTCTGGCCGTTCTCCTGGAAATAGCGGTCGGCGGAGCCTTCCTTCATCGCGCTCACCGACCCCATGCCCCTGTAGACCTTGAAGCTCCTGCCCTGGAATATCTCCATATCGCCGGGACTCTCCTCCGTACCGGCGAACAGGCTGCCGATCATGACACTGTCCGCGCCCGCGGCTATCGCCTTGGTGATGTCACCCGAGTAGCGAATACCGCCATCGGCGATGACCGGGACTCCCGCCTCGCGCGCCGCGACATATGCCTCCCAGACTGCAGTTATTTGCGGAACACCGATCCCCGCGATGACCCTCGTCGTACATATCGAGCCCGGCCCGACGCCGACCTTCACCCCGTCAACCCCGGCCTCGACCAGTGCCCGCGCCGCCTCGCCGGTCGCGATGTTGCCCGCGACCACGTCCACCTCCGGGAACCTGTCTTTCAACTCCCTGACCGTACGCACGACGCCCTTCGAATGGCCGTGCGCCGTGTCCACGACCAGAACGTCCACGCCCGCGGACACCAGCGCCGCGGCCCGCTCCATCGTGCCCCTCCCGACGCCGACCGCCGCAGCCGCAAGCAGCCTGCCACGCGCATCTTTCGCCGAGTTCGGGTATTTGCGCGCCTTCTCGATGTCCTTCAGCGTTATCAGGCCCCTGAGCTTGAAAGCGTCGTTGACCAGTGGAAGCTTCTCGATCTTGTGCTTACCGAGTATCTTCCTCGCCTCGGCCAGCGAAGTGCCCTCCGGGGCGGTTATCAGGTTGTCGTGGGTCATCACCAGCGATACCTGCTTTGTGTGATCCTCTTCAAAGCGGATGTCGCGGTTTGTCAGGATGCCTATCAACCGCCCGCCCGCTTCCACAATCGGCACACCCGATATGTGATAACGCGCCATGAGGTCCAGCGCGTCGTTGACGGTGGCGTCCGGAGGCAACGAAATGGGGTCTGTTATGACCCCATGTTCGGAGCGCTTTACCTTGTCTACCTCGGCCGCCTGCCTCGAGGGGGACATGTTCTTGTGGATTACGCCGATGCCGCCCTCCCTGGCTATAGCAATCGCCATCCTCGCCTCGGTGACAGTATCCATGCCGGCGCTGGCGAGAGGGATGTTCAGCCGGACGTTGCGCGTGAAACGGGTGGAAACGTCGACGTCGGCGGGGAGGACCTGCGAGTAGCGGGGTACGAGGAGAACGTCGTCGAAAGTCAGCCCTTCCCGCCCGAATTTTTCGTTGAACTTCATCGCCGAACCCCCTTACGCCGGACTGTTTGTCACAGTATAGCACGCTCAAAGCGGGGGTTCAACACGCGCTCCTGCAGGACAGATGCGCCACGGCGCGAATTACTACCTCCATTGCATTCATGGGAGGTCATCTATCAGTGAACATGCTGACTCCAGTCGAAATCGCTCGGGCGGCGTCCGCCACCGGTCTGAAGAAATCCCAACTCCCGCCCGCGAAAATGCTCACACTCGCGGTACTGGCGGGAGCATACATAGCCCTGGCGGGAGATCTCGCTACTGTGGTTTCTGACGACATGGGCAAGTACTTCGGGTATGGGTTCTCGCAGTTCATCACGGGGGTGGTGTTCACTGTTGGACTGGCGCTGGTGATAGTGGCCGGCGCGGAGCTGTTCACCGGCAACAACATGATGCTCACAGTGGCGGCGCTGGACGGCAAGGCACCGTGGCCGGGGGTCCTGAAAGCATGGCTGGTCGTCTACGCCGGGAACTTCGCAGGTTCACTCCTGGTGGCGTGGCTCGTCGTGCAGAGCGGGCAGTGGGCCGCCAACAACTATCTAGTCGGAGCGAAAGCAGTCGCGTGGGCCAACGCGAAAGTCAGCCTCAGCTGGCAGGCCGCATTTATCCGGGGGATCCTGTGCAACTGGATGGTCTGCCTGGCCATATGGTTGTCACTGGCCGCAGACGACGTGGTCAACAAGATTGCCGCACTATTTCTGCCCATAATGGGCTTCGTCGCGTGCGGGTTCGAGCACAGCGTCGCAAACATGTACTTCATACCAGTGGGTATCGTCCTCTCCCAGGTCCCCGAGGTCGTTGCGGCTTCGGGGCTCGCGGGAAAGATCGACAACCTGAACTGGGTTTCGATGTTCACGCGGAATCTCATCCCTGTCACGCTGGGCAACATCGTCGGCGGGGCCGCCCTGGTGGGCGGGGTCTACTGGTTCGCGTACCTGAAGGGCTCATCGACCCAGGCGGCGGCGCCCGCAGCGACCTCGATCTCCAAGCCCGCGAACCGTTGAGCGCGTCACCAGAATCCACAGCCGGAAGGCCCGGGTTACGCCCGGGTCTTCAAGTTCCTCATCAATTCTCTAAGCCTCTCCCTGTCATTGAGCGATGGGTCGTCCATGACGCGGTCGAGGAGCTCCTGCAGCACCTCACCCACCGCCGGCCCCGGGCCTATCCCCAGTACCTCCATCACGTCGTGGCCGTCCACGGCGAGGTCGCTCCCCTTGACCGCCTGACCCGCCTCAAATATCTGGCGGACCCTGCTCTCCATCTGGAGAACGACACGCTCGCCGTATTGACGCATGGCGGCGGCGCAGGCGCTCCCACGGCCGGCCGGCAGAACGGCTCGCGCCCCAAAAGCAGAGGCCACGGCGTCCGCTCTCCTCAGCTCTATCAGGTCGAACACGTTGGCGGCGCCGGCGCGGGCTATCAGCCTTCTGATGGCCGCATCGGTCACCGTGGCGCTGTAGAAGAACATGTGCTCCCTGACCAGGGTTCTTACCTTCTCGCGGACCGCTCTGGGATACCGGAGTCCCTCGAGGATGCGGTCCGCCATCTCGGCCCCCGTCTTCTCGTGGCCGTAGAAGTGTCCGGACCCCGATTCGTCCAGGGTCAGGGTGTGAGGCTTGGCGATATCGTGCAGCAGCGCCGCCAGCCGGAGCAAGAGTTCGGGTTTCACCAGGCACACAACGCAGATGGCGTGCTCGTCCAGTGTGTCCCCAGTTGGTGAGCCGGTGGGGTAACCTACCGAGCGTGCGAATGCCGGGATGACCTGGTCCATGAGCCCGAGATCTATCATCTGGGCGAGTGCCCTGGCGACATGCGGCCCGAGAAGGAGCCGTGAAAGCTCATCCCGCACGCGTTCCCGTGACACGCGCCCCAGCAGGTGGGCATTGATGGAGATGGCCGTCCGCGTACGGCCATCGATAGTCCACCCGTTCTCCGACACGAAGCGGACCGCGCGCATCATCCGGAGGGCGTCTTCGGCGAAACGCTCCCGGGGGTCGCCCACCGCCCGTAGCAGGCCCTTGCGCATGTCCTTGACCCCGCCGAACGGGTCGACGATTGACAGCCCCGGCCACTCCAGCGCGAATGCGTTAACCGTGAAGTCCCTTCGCGACAAATCCTCGTTGATGTCACTGATGAAGGTCACCGAATCAGGGCGCCTGCGATCGCTGTACGACGCTTCCGACCGCAACGTGGTGAACTCCACGACGACACCGTCCCGTTCGAGCCCTATAGTCCCGTGCTTCTCGCCCTTGTCGATGAGGTCAAGGTCGCCGAACACCCGCTTTACCTCCGCGGGCGTCGCCAGCGTCGCTACATCCCAGTCACTAGCGGCCGTTCCATCCAGGACCGCCCTCGCGGCGCCACCAACTATGTAGCAGGCGTAGCCCGCCCCCGTGAGCCTGTCGAGCAGGGAAACCACGAACGGGTCTAGCCTGGTGTTCACCGCCGAATCCCTCCTATCACTGCTCTAATCTTTTGCCTCTACGTCCCGATATTAACAATTGGACAGTTTGTTCGCTAGTTTTTCCTTTTGGGGGGACTTGAAATGGCAGAAGAGGTCAGGAAGACGATCGAAGAGCACCAGCTCGTGGTGTTCGGGCTCGCAGGAGAGCTGTACGGCGTCGACATAGCGGCCGTCCGCGAAATCATCACCATGCAGCACATAACCAGGGTCCCACGGACGCCGGACTTTGTTGAGGGGATCATCAACCTGCGCGGCAAGGTTATTCCCGTCATCGACCTTCGCAAGAGGTTCCATCTGGGATTAAGTCAGGAAGACAAGGAGACGAGGATCGTGGTCGTCGAGATCCAGGCTAACACCATCGGAATGGTCGTCGACAGCGTCTCCGAGGTCCTCAGGATCTCCAGCGACGTCATCGAGCCCCCGTCCCCCGTAATCGTCGGGATCGACGCCGAGTACATAAGCTCCGTCGCCAAGGTAGAGGAACGCCTTATTATCTTGCTCGACCTGGAGAAGGTGCTAAACAAGCAGGAGCAGATGGAGCTGAAGGCGGTCAGCTGAAGCGACGGTCCGGATGACTCGAAAGTGGGGTGAACCATTTTGCCCGCCGGTCTCACCGACGATCTCAAGCTATTTCTCGCGGAAATGACCGAGCTATTGGAGGTTATGGAAGACGGGCTTCTAAAGCTCGAGAAGGCGCCCGATCCGGACGTCGTAGCCGAGACATTCAGGGCCGCGCATACCCTGAAAGGCTCCTCGGCGACCATAGGTTTCTCGGGTATGGCGCAGGTCACACACGCCATGGAGGACCTGCTCGATACGTGGCGCGACGGCGCCATGCCCACCAGCGACCAGAGGGATCTGTTGTTCGACGGTCTCGACTGGCTCAACGAAGCCAAAAAGAAGCTGGAAGATGGGGGCGCTTGTCCCGAGGGTGACAACCTCGTGGCGAGGATACGAGGGGTAGACGGCTACGGTAACGGCAAGGCTCAAGACGATCGCGTTTCACACGGACCGGCCGGTAATGCGGCGCAGCTCACGGCGAGCGTGCCATGGTCCACCGTTCAGAACGAGCTGGCGGAGGCTGTCACGCGGGGGTACCGCGCGTTCCAGGTTCACATCGAATTCGACCAGGCGGCCGTCATGCCGTCGGTAAGGGCATTCCAGGTGTGTTCACTCCTCGAAGACATGGGCAAGGTCCCGTGGTCCGACCCGTCGCCGGAGCAGATCGAGAGGGACGAAGCCGGCGCAACGCTTGACGTTATAGTGCTTACGGACAGGGACGCCGACGAAATCACCAGGGCGATCCATTCGGTTACCGACGTTGTCAACGCCGGCGTCACCGAGCTGAAAATCCAGGCGAAGGCGGCCCCCGCGCAGCCCAAGGCGGGCGGCAGGGTTCTGGGGTCGAGCGTCCGGCTCGACGTGGAAGTGCTGGACACACTCATGAACCTCATTGGCGAGCTCATCGTCGACCGCACGCGCCTCGCCCAGGTGACGGGCAAGATCCAGGAAGCCACGGACCTTGAGGAATTCGAGAGAAACCTGAACGGGATTTCGGCGCACATTGCGCGGATCAGCACGCAGCTGCAGGAGGGCATCATGCGGGCGCGCCTGGTCCCGCTGCAGAACCTGGTGAGGAAGTACCCGAGGCTCGTGAGGGACCTCGCGTCCTCGTTCAAGAAAGAGGTCAACTTCGAGATCCAGGGGGAGCAGACGGAGCTCGACCGTTCGGTGATCGAGGCCATCGACGACCCGCTGATCCACATCCTGAGGAACGCCGTGGACCACGGGATCGAAACTCCGGGCGAGCGCTCGAGGGCGGGTAAGCCGAAAACCGGCACCGTCCGGCTGATCGCCGCTCACCACGAGAACCAGGTGGTCATCACCATCACTGACGATGGCAAGGGGATCGACCCCGAGAGCCTCCGCACAGCCGCGGTGAGAAAGGGTTTCATGACCGAGGAAACGGCCAGGCGCCTCAACGACGAGCAGGCACTGGAACTGATATTCCTCCCGGGTTTCAGCACGAAGGAGCGCGTGAGCGAGGTCTCGGGCCGTGGCGTCGGCATGGACGTTGTCCGCACGAATCTCAAGAAGATAAACGGCACGGTAGACATCAAGTCGCGGCCGGGCGGCGGCACAACGTTCATACTCCGGTTGCCGCTGACTCTCGCAATTATCCAGGCCTTGCTCGTGAGGGCCGGGAAGAACGTCTACAGCATACCGCTTTCAATGGTCTCTGAAGCAGTGAAGGTCGAACCGTCCAATATGAGCACGGTCCACGGGAAGCCCGTTATACGCGTCAGGGACAGGATCTTCCCGCTCGTGGACCTGGACGGCCTGTTCTTCAACGGAGGCTCGTTCGGGAGGGACTATGCCGTCATAACCGTTGACTATGGCGTCCAGATTGCGATCGCAGTCGACAGCCTGCTGGGCCAGCAGGAAATCGTCGTGAAGAACCTGGGGAAGTTCTTCGGGGGAGTCAAGGGAATATCAGGGGCGACTATCCTGGGCGACGGAAGCCTCGCGCTCATAGTGGACGTATCGCGGCTCGTCATGTCTCACGCCGACGAAAACGTCGAGATGTACAGGGAGGCTGCCAGCTGATGCGCCGCGCAAAGACCGGAAACATCCTGTACAAGGCAATAGCGGGGGGTATCGGTGAGGCCAGGCAGGTCATTGAGTTGATGGTCTCGGTGAAGGTATCCACCTCTTCGGATCTGCGGCCGGTGGATATCAGCAAGATCCCCTCCCTGATGGGGCCGCTGGACCGGACCGTCGTCGCCACATACTCGCGCGTCGCAGGCGATATCGACGGGCACCTCGCGTTCCTCTACGAACCGGGGGCCGCCGAGACGCTCGCTGCGCTGGTAACCGGCCAGGACAGGCCGGATCCTGAGCTCGGAGCGTCCGCACTGTGCGAGGTCAGTAACGTAGCGGGCTCAAGGATCTTGAACTTCCTGTCGGATGCTTCGGGTCTCCGGATCCTGCCTACTCCGCCAATACTGGTATCCGACATGGCGGGGGCTATCCTGCAATCGGTGCTGTACGACCTGGCACCGTTCGGCAATGAGGCGATGGTTCTCAAGACGGACATCCGCCTTCAGGAGCGGGGCGTCATGGGAATGATGGTGCTGATTCCCTCCAAGGACAGCCTTGCGCGATTGCTGGACGGACTTGGGAGGCAGCAATGAACCCAAACGTGATCCCGGTTTTGATCGGCAGTATTGAATTCAGCAAACATCCGGATTCGGTGCTGGTCACCTACTCGCTGGGGTCGTGTATCGGCCTCACAGCGTACGACCCCGTTACCAGGGTTGGGGGCATGGCGCACATCATGCTTCCGGACGGAAGGGTCGCCCCGGGCGAGGAGGGCAAGTATGCCACCAGCTGCGTCCCCGCCCTTATTGAGGGAATGGTTAAGCACGGCGCCGCGAGGAGCCGGATCATCGTCAAGATGGCGGGGGGCGCCAAGATCCTGGCGCTGCTCGAGGTCTCGAACGGCACCAACATCGGGAAGCAGAACCAGCTGGCAGTGCTGCAGGCTATCGAGAAGTCCGGCTTGAAGATAGCCGGCTCCGACTGCGGAGGGGATTTCGGGCGCACATTGCGCCTGTTCGTGAATTCGGGCGTAGTTGAGGTCGCCACCGCAACCAGGGGCGCCTGGACTATCTGAGATTGGGAGCGTGGGAGCGTGGGAGAGACATGCCGAAAATACTTGTGGTAGACGATGCAATCTACGTCAGGTCGAAGAGCATGAAGCTGCTGGCCGAGAACGGTTTTGAGGTGGAGGAAGCCGCCAACGGGGCCGAAGCGGTCGACAAGTACAACGAGATCAAGCCCGACCTGGTCTTGATGGACATCACGATGCCGGTCATGGACGGCATCACCGCGGTGAAGGAGATAAAGAAGAATGATCCCAACGCAAAGGTGATCATGTGCACCGCGCTGGGCCAGCAGTCAATGGTCATCGAGGCGATCAAGGCGGGCGCCAAGGATTTCATCGTCAAGCCTTATCAGACAGACCGCGTCCTGGCCACCGTTAGAAAGCTGGTCCAGGCGGCAGGGTGAGCCAAATGGCCCCCAAAGTCAGGGTACTTGTTGTAGACGACTCCGCATTCATGAGGCGGGTGGTCTCCGATATTCTCCAGTCGGACAACCGGCTGGAGGTGATCAGCACCGCCCGCGACGGGCTCGACGCGATCGAGAAGATCAAGGGCCTGAAGCCCGACGTCGTCACTCTCGACATCGAGATGCCAAGGTTGAACGGTATCGAGGCGCTCGAGCGGATCATGGCGGAATGCCCGACGCGAGTCGTGATGGTGTCGAGCCTGACGCAGCGCCACGCGAGGGAAACCATAAGGGCGCTATCGCTGGGCGCGGTGGATTTCGTCCCTAAACCGTCGAGCGGGCTGTTCCCCGACATGAGTTCCCTCAAGGACGAACTGGTCTCGAAGGTGTGGGCCAGCGCCAGAGCGAGGTTAAGGCCAGTGTACAGGCCGCCCGAGACAAGACCGGTGAGGAAGATAGCGCCAGAGAAAACGCAGGCGGCGCGGGCAGTGGTAGTAGTCGGATCGTCCACGGGTGGGCCGTCGGCGCTCCAGGATGTTATGAAGAGTCTTCCGGCGGGGCTTCCGGCGGGCGTCCTCGTGGTGCAGCACATGCCGGCGGGTTTCACGAGGTCACTCGCCGAAAGGCTGAACCATCTGTCGCACCTGGAAGTGGTCGAGGCGTCGGGCGGCGAGCAGATAGTCGAGGGCCGCGCCATCATGGCCCCGGGCGGGTTTCACATGACGTTTGACCGCGACCTGCAGGTGTCGCTTACGACGGACCCGCCGAGACACGGCGTGCGACCGGCGGTGGACGTGACTATGGAAGCTGCGGCAGCGGTATTCGGTCCCAACTGCGTAGGGGTCGTGCTGACGGGGATGGGCTTCGACGGCTCCAAGGGGTGCTCCGCCATCAAGTCCCGGGCGGGCACGGTAATCGCGGAACACGAGTCCACGTGCGTAGTATACGGTATGCCGCGCGCGGTGATCGAGATGGGATACGCCGACAGGGTGTGCCCTATTGGTGAAATAGCGGACGCGATAAAGGAAGCAGTAGACGGACTGTGCACGAGGCGGTGTAGCGCATGATTTTGGAGGATACATCGTACTCACTCCTGAGAAAACGGGTCCTCGACGTTACGGGGATAGACATAGCCTGCTACAAACCGCAACAGATGGAACGCAGACTGAAAGCGTTGCTCGACAGGTCGAAGGTCGAGGACTACTACGCTTACGCCAGGATGATCGAGCACGATCCGGAAAAGGCCCGCGAACTCTGGGACTTCATTACGATCAACGTATCGGAGTTCTTCCGTAACCCCGACCGCTACAAGGACCTGAAGGAGAAGATCATACCCAGCGTATCGACCGGGCGGCCGCTGAGGATCTGGAGCGCGGGCTGCGCCAACGGCGCCGAACCGTATTCCCTGGCCATACTCCTGCACGAGACGGGCAACCCGGGCCACACGGTGCTGGCGACCGACATCGACCGGAAGACGCTCACCAGGGCCCAGGCCGCGCTGTACGACCAGAACGACCTCAAGAACGTGGGGCCGGCCCGTATACAGTACTTCGAGGCGAGGGACGGAAAATACGCAGTGTCGAACACGATCAAGAAATACGTGACGTTCCAGTACCACGACCTCCTCGGGAACCACTACCCCGAGGGGATGGACATAATCGTCTGCCGCAACGTGGTCATCTACTTCACCGAAGAAGCAAAGGAGAGGGTATTCAGGGGGTTCTGCAAGTCGTTGAAGCCTGGCGGGGTACTTTTCGTCGGGGAGACAGAGACACTGTTCAATCCCAAGATTATCGGGTTTGAACCGGTACTGCCATTTTTCTACAGGCGAGCAGGTTGACTGACGTACGTGAGTATATCTTTGAGCATGCTATCAGTCCTTGGGGGGGGACGGGCAAATGAGTTGTGCTGTACAGCAGTATGTTGACGCCAGTGTGAGGGCGGTCACCGCCATCATCAAAGGGGGGACCGGGGTGATTAAGGCAGCGTTTGTCAACCCGTTTATCCAGGCCGGTTCGCAGGTGCTGACCCAGGAGCTGAACCTGGCGGTGCAAAGGGGCGAACTGAATCTCGAGCAGTCGAAGGCTACGTCCTCAGACGTAACCATAATGCTGGGAGTCACAGGCGACGCCTGCGGCATCGTACTCTACGGGATGTCCGAACAGACTGCGAAAGGCATAGTGGGAGTCATGGTGGACGACCGCGTGCCGATATTCGACGAGATGGCCGAGAGCGCGCTCGCCGAACTGGGCAATCTCATAACAGGTATGGCCAGCATAAGCCTGGAGAAAGAGGGATACATCTGCCGCCTCACGCCGCCCATCGTGATCAGCGGGCGCGGCGTGATTATCTCGACCGTGGACATCAACCGGATAGTAGTCCCCCTGATGACGACGAAAGGGCAGATCGACATCAGCCTCTGCCTGAGGTCGGAGAGGTAGCGCGGGTTGGCGCGGCGCCCGGCCACGGAAGGCGGGGCGCTGCGCCGCTTTACTTACCCAAGTAGGCCTGTGCGAGTTCCCAGTAATCGTTGGCGTGCGCGATCAAGCCATTAGCCTCGCTGTCGCTCAGCTGCCGGACTACCCTGGCGGGCACGCCGAGGACCATACTCCGCGGCGGGATCTTCGTCCCCGGCGCCACTACTGCGCCGGCGCCGATGATACACTCCTCACCGATCTCCGCGCCGCCAAGGATGACCGAGCCCATGCCCACTATCGTCCTGCTACCGACGGTGCAGCTATGAAGCATCGCCAGGTGCCCGATCGTGACGTCATCCCCTATGCGCGACGGATAATCCGGGTCGACATGGATCACGGCATTCTCCTGTACGCTGGTCCCCTCGCCTATCGTAATCGAGCTGATGTCGCCCCGGAGGACAGCGCCGTACCAGATGCTGCACCTTGGGCCGATTGAGACGTCACCGACCACCACCGCCGTCTCCGTGACCAGCGACGGTTGCGTGATCCTCGGGCTCTTCCCTTTGAACGAACCGAGCATGCGGTTTCCCTCCACGTTCGTACGCCGGGTTTGTATACCGGTTCTGAACCGGTCCTATCTACAGTACCATGGGGCCGGACAGGGTCTTCTCGAGCAATCGCACGCACGCCTCCACGTCCCGGAGGTCCACCATCTCGACGGGCGTGTGCACGTACCGGGTCGGGATTGAAATCACCCCGGACGGCACGCCCTCCCGAGTGGTGTGTATCGGTCCGGCGTCGGTCCCACCCCGCTCGAGCACCTCCATCTGGTAGGGTATCGAGTGCGCAGTGGCGGTCGAGACGAGAAGTCGCCTGACGCCGGGGTGCGCGACCAGGCGCGAGTCCTTGACCTTGATGGCCGCGCCCTTGCCCAGGGAGACGTTCATGTGATCCGATTTCGGGGTATCGCCCGTCCGCGTCACGTCCACGGCGATGGCGACGTCGGGGTATATCCCGAAGGCGGAGGTCGTGGCGCCCCTGGTGCCCACCTCTTCCTGCACGGTGAACACGAAGTAGGCGTCGTGCGGTACGCTCTTCAGCCTGCGCATCACCTCGACCACCACCGCGCAACCCACGCGGTCGTCCGCGGCCTTCGTGATTATCCTGTCGCCGTTTTCCTCCATCTTCCGGTCGAATACCGCCATGTCGCCGATCGATGCTCGCTGGGATGCCTCTTTCTCGGAAGACGCGCCCACGTCGATGAACATCCTGTCGATCTTGAGCTCGCTCATCTTGTCCAGCTTCTCCATCCACACGGCGCCGGTAGCGCTGTTGGCGAACACCACGCGCTGGCCGAGGATGGTGAACGGGTCGACCCCACCGACAGGGGCGAACCGGAGGAAGCCCTTCTCATCGATGTGTGTCACGATCAAGCCGATCTCGTCCATGTGCGCGGCGACCATCACCTTGGACGCGGCGCCGGCTGCGGCCTTATCAGCCGCCGCGGGACCGGCCTTCTTGAACGCGATGAGGTTACCCAGCGCGTCCACGCTGATAGAATCACAGTATCCCCGGATCATCGATACGATGACGTCGCGTACGCGCTCCTCGTTTCCCGACGGGCCATACGCTTCGACCAGCTTCTTGATCGTGTCCTTCATGGGCGAAACCCCTCCCCGACACTCACCAGAAATGCGTCCACGAGCCTGATGGCATTCTCGAAGTCATCGAGGCTCATGATGCATGACGGAGAATGGATATAGCGGCACGGTACCGAAACAGAGGCAGTCGGCACGCCGGTCCTCGACAGGTGGATCCGGCCCGCGTCATTACCGCCGAGTGTGATGCGCTTGAACTGGTACGGGATGTTGTTCTCCGTGGCTACCTCGACCATCTGCCTGAGCATCGTCTTGCTGGCGATGGATGTCCCGTCCATGATGCTGAGGGCGGGGCCGCCGCCAAGGCGCGTGGCCTGGAGGTGGTCGTCCGTCCCTGGCGTGTCCGAGCAGATCGTGCCTTCGAGCACGACTGCCATGTCCGGCTGCACGGCCCACGCCGACACCGCCGCTCCGCGCAGGCCTACCTCCTCCTGGACGGTGAAGACCGCGACCACGGAGAACGGGTAATCCCTGCCAAGGATTTGCGCCAGCACCGCGCACCCGGCCCTGTCGTCGAGCGCCTTGGCCCTGACCGTCCTGCCGCCAAGCTGCCTGAAACCGCCGGCGAACGAGGCGTAATCTCCAGGCCGCACCTTTTTCTCGGCGTCCTCGCGGCTCCTCGCGCCGATGTCTATGAAGAGATTGTCGGACTTCAAAATTTTCTCCCGCTCGTCGCTCTCCTGCAGGTGCAGCGGTTTGAGACCGATGACGCCGCGAATCCTGTTGCGTCCCACCAGGACCTCCTTGCACGGAAGCACCCTGTCGTCGATGCCCCCGACCTTCTGGAATCTGAGCAGGCCCTCCTTTTCGATGAAACTCACGATGAGACCGACCTCGTCCATGTGGGCCGCCAGCATGACGAGCGGTCGAGCGAGCTCGCCGCGCGGGGTCTCTCCAGGATTCTTGCGGGCTATCAGGTTGCCGAGGACGTCGCATTCCACGTCCGCCCCGGCCTTCGAGGCCTCGTCACGCAGGATGCGGCGCACCTCGTCTTCGTTGCCGCTTACGCCTGCGGCCTGGGTCAGCCTTTCTAATAGCACCGCAATCCCTCCACAAACGCGCGATCGAGGTCCGCTGCGAACTGGGCGGCCAGCCTGCCCGCCTCCTGTATGTCGCGCAGTGACAGCACCTCGACAGGCGTGTGCATGTACCTGAGCGGGATGGAGATTACTCCCGTCGCCACGCCGGAGCGCGTCACCTGTATTGCCCAGGCGTCAGTCCCCGAGGACCCACCTGACACCTCAGTCTGCGCCGGTATGCCGTTACGCCTGGCCACCTCGTCGAGGCGCGCCAGGACCTTTGGATGGACGTTCGGGCCGGCCGACAGGACGGGGCCCTTGTCCAGCCTCGAAGTGAGGTACTCCGGGATCCCCGGCATGTCGCCGTGCGTAACGTCTATGGCGATGCCCACGTCCGGAGATATGCAGAACGTGGAACAGGCCGCCCCGCGCATCCCGGTCTCCTCCTGCACGGTTGCGACGATGTAGACGTCGGCGGAGTGCCGCAGCCGCGACAGGCAGTCGAGGCATTCGTACAGCACCGCGACCCCGGCCCTGTCGTCGAAGGACTTCCCGACGACGAAATCGCCCAGTGGCGAGAACGCCGACTCAAAGCTCACCATGTCACCGACCTGTACGTTCTCGCGGACCTGTTCCTCTGCGAGGCCGGCGTCCACATACAGTTCGTCCATTTTGAATGCGGCGTTCCGTTCCTCTGGGGGCACTGTGTGCGGGGGTTTCGAACCGACCACGCCGGGGATGCTCGCCCTCCCGTGAATCAGGACCTCCATGCCCGGCAGGACCCTCGGATCAACCCCGCCCATGCCGGCGAAACGCAGGAACCCGCCGTCCTCGATCTTCGTCACGACCAGCCCGATCTGGTCGCTGTGGGCGGCGAACATCACCTTCGGCCTCGGGCCCGGCCCGTCACCCGGTTTGAACGCGATGCAGCTGCCAAGCCTGTCAATCCTGACGTCCGCGGCCAGGGGCCCGAATGCCTCGGCGACAATGCGCGAAACCTCCGACTCATGGCCGGGCAATCCCGTCGCTCTCGAGAGGCGACCCAGGAAGTCAAGGGTATCCAATCGCATTCCTCCTCAGACCACCGCCACCGGGACTCCAGTGGCCTGTTCGATGTCCATGTACGACCGGCCGGCCAGGTCCTTGCCCCTGTCGTCGAACGGGGCCGCCGGTACTACGACAACCGCGGCGGCTCCCCCGTGAGCCAGGTGCTGCCGGACGGACGAGATGATGTCTTCCACTGTAAGCAGGCCGGCACAGGCGATGTTGCCGCCGAAGAACTCGTTCCGCGCAACGATGACGCGGGCGTCGGGCATCGAGGCCCGCAGCGCCAGCCTCACCGGCGTCTCTCCGAGTACTGAGGTGACGAAAAGCGGTCGCGCCGCGTCAGTCCGGCAGGTCGTGCGACTGAGCGTGGACGCGCCTGCGCGCCTGACGGCGTCAAGCGCGTCCCTGACCTGGCTTGTCTCAATGTCATGCAGCATTACCACGCCGGGCGGCGTGCGAGGTATCTTCTCCAGCAGTACCTCGAGGTCCCGCCCATCCCGCGCCAGCTTTACGACGGGGTCCCCCGCGTTCTTCATCAAGTCGAACGCGTGGTACCTGCTCTCCGGGCCGGTCCCGTCAACCTCGAGGATGACGTCGCCGCGCTTCATTCCCGCTCGCGCCGCGGCGCTGTTGCGGATCACACCCTCCACGCGCGGGACGAGGTCAGTCACCCGCGGCGGCTCCACCGTCACCGGCATGTCCACCGCGCCGGCGGATCCGTTCCGGACGGCCGCCACCGCACGCTCGACGAGAGCGCGCATCTCCCCGCCAGACAGGGTGTCCCCCACGTATCGCCTGGTATACCCTGGCATCATCACGCGGGCGGTGAGCGCCCCGCACCCCCTAAGGAATTCGATGGTGCGACGCAGGCTGTGGACGGCCTCGCCGGCGGCCACGACGCTGCCGTGGAACCGCACTCCGCATTCGCTGAGCAGTTCGACTCCCCGTATGGCGCGCTCCGGAGCACGATCGCCCATAATCCGGCTCCGGACGTCAAGATCCACCACGTTCAGCGACACAGTGACCTCAACGTCGCCGAGGCGAGATAGCATGCGGGCGGTTTCCCTGTCGAGAAGCGTTCCGTTTGTCGTGATCCGGATGGGCGTCCCGGGGTATCTCCCGCGCACGAGTTCGACTATCCCCGCAAACGCGGGATGGGTCATGGGCTCGCCCTCGCATATACGGGTGGCGGATTCTCCAATCACGATCTTCTCCGCGCCGGCCAGCTGATCGAGAGACCGGGCTATCTCAGTCACTTCCCTCGGGGGGATGCCGATTACCTCAACCCCCGGCGGGTTGAACCGGTTGCTGCAGAACACGCAGTCCAGGTTGCACTGCGATGTAATCGGGAGCACACCCGCTCTGTGGGACGCGTACAGCACCCCGGTGAGCCTGCCCCAGTCGGGGATCACGACGCCGCACCCTCCGGCGCAGCCAATCCCACGAGAACGAACACCCAGGGGACCAGAAGCGTCGCCGAGAGCCCCGTGGTGGCGTACCGGAGCCACACCCAGGACGGCGTCGCGGGCGCGACGAGCTCGATGATACCGCCGACGGCAAGCACACAACCGAGGCCCAGCGCCACCCTCGCAGCCTGCGTCCGCAGTCCGGCGGGTCTCCGGAAGCCGCACAGCGCGGGCTCGACGGCGCCGCCAAGCGCGAACCCCAGGAAAAACCCCGAAGACTTCATGACGGATTCATCGACGGGGCCGGTGAGCATGAGGGCCGGGAGTACCAAAGCCGCGATAACGAGGACCGGCCTCGTGACGCGGCGCCCACTCCGGTCCAGCCACCGGAACGACGCCACGGCGGCGATTGCCACCGCGATGCCGAGCGCGCCTCCACCCACGACGTCTTCAAGATAATGGACCCCCAGGTACATACGAGAAGCGCCCACCAGCACTGTCGCCACCGCCGCGGCCGCGGCCATGAAACGCCGCCTGAACAGGCCGGCGAGCATCCACCACAGGGTCGCAGTCCCCTGCGTGTGGCCGCTTGGAAACCCGTACCCCTCGGCGCCCAATACTACGTACGGTCGCGCGGCCCCCGCGCCGCCGGAGTGCGGCGCCGGCCTCGGCAGTTTGAAAACCAGCTTCAGCACGGAATTGAGCCACATCGAGAGAAGGAACACAACGCCCAGCCTGAGACCTGCAACCCTGTCGTTGCACCAGTAAACCGCGAGCACAACCGCGGTCAGGAAAACCTCGCTGCCGGCCAGCGTCACCGCGATGAAGAACAGGTCCACGGGCGAAACCACAAAGGACAGCATCTCAGTCCCCATCCTGCTGCCCTCCTCCCGGGCTTATCTTAGATCGAACGATCTCGCGGGCCGGCACACCGCCCACGAACGCGCCGGCCGGAACATCGCCGGCAACGAGCGCCATGGCGCCGACGGCGGCGCCGTCTCCAATCCGGACTCCGGCCAGTACCGTCGCATTGGCGCCGATCATGACATCCCTTCCTATGATGACCTCTCCGGTGCGAAGCGCGTGCGGCAGGAACTCGTGGGCGAGTATCGTCGCATTGTAGCCAATGACCGTGTTATCCCCAATGCTGATCAATTCGGGGAAAAAGAAATCCATCATAGCCATTGCCGCCACCGAAACGCGCGCGCTGACCTTCATCCCGGTTACGCGATACAGGACGCACTTCCACGACGGGAATGGGATGTACCTGCACAGCCACATCACCAGGAAGTTGCGGAATACCTTCCAGGCAGGGACTATCGCGTGCCAGCGGTGCATCGGGTTAGGTCCATCGAATTCACGGGTGTAGAGTCGCCTCAATCCTATGCCGTTCTCCTTTTTCATTAGACAAATCTCCGAAAGGTTCCTGAGCCATCGACGGGCACCGGCGTAGAGCCTGGACTCGCGTTATGTCACGCTCGGGTCCGCCGGGTCCCCAGGCATTCGCCGAAATCTGGCCGAGTGTGGTGGCTACCCGCTGTCTCTGCCTGTCTTCGCCCTGAATCTCACTGCAGCTGCCCTGATCTCACAGAATCTACCCAGTCTCGCCGGACGCGTGCGCCACAGCACGTGTCACAGCCCAACATGTGCTCTGGGAGCACGCGTCCGGTCGGGATCCATGCCGTACGGCAGCAGACAGCAATAAAGATCACATTCCGTCAATACGGCGCCGCGGCAGCGGGTCCCGGCACGCGGTAATAGCTCCGGCCCGCACGAATATAGATGTGCCTGTAACAACGTGACGACAACGCCGCAAGGCCGGATATCCACCTAATCCACAGGGTTATCCACAGGGGAAGGGTGGCTCCAGCAGCGTTTTTATGCTTCAACCACCGAATTCACAGGCTGTTCTAAGTCCGCCCTGTTGATACCACCGCGTCACAACCAGGCCGCCTGGAAAATGGCAGGTCGGCCTCGGCATTGAGGTCGAACCCCGACCTCTCCCCCGCACTGAGCCTGTAGTAGCCTGCCGCAGCGATCATGGCGGCGTTGTCCGTGCACAGCGCGAGGGGCGGTATGGTTACATCGAGACCCAGCCGCGAGCCGGCCTCCGCCAAACGGCGCCGGAGCGCACTGTTGGCGGCAACTCCGCCGGCAAGCGCGACCCTGCGTATACCTCTCCCCCCGGCGAGCGCCACCGCCTTCTCAACCAGGACTTCCGCAACCGCTTCCTGGAATTCGGCGGCCAGGTCTTCGAGGCTCCACCGCTCGTTGCCCAGCCTTTCCATCGCCAGCACCACAGCGGTCTTTATGCCGCTGAACGAGAAATCGAACGAGTCCTCCTCGAGGAAGGCGCGGGGAAGCCGAACGCGGCCGGGGGTTCCGCCCCCGGCCAATCCGTCAATGAGCGGACCCCCCGGGTAGCCCAGCCCCATTACCCTGGCGACCTTGTCGAACGCCTCTCCGGCAGCGTCGTCCCTGGTCCTCCCCACGATATCCATGTCCCCGTGTCCGTGCACGACCACGAGGTCAGTGTGCCCACCCGATGCTATCAGGCACACAAACGGGAATTCGGGCCGGGTCTCGCCCAGCCAGTTCGCGTATACGTGTCCCTCGAGGTGGTTTACGCCGATCAGCGGGAGTCCCTTTGCGTAAGCCACCGCCTTGGCGAACGCCACGCCCACCAGCAACGCCCCGGCCAGCCCGGGGCCGTTCGTGACGGCTACCCCATCAATCCCGTCCAGTTTCACGCCCGCCGCTTCGAGCGCCTCGTGGACCACGGGGAGAATCATCTCGACGTGCCTGCGGGAAGCGATCTCGGGAACAACACCGCCGTACTTGCAGTGGATGTCTATCTGAGAGGATACGACATTACTCAGCACCGTCGAGCCGCCGGCCACGACGGCCGCCGAGGTCTCGTCGCAGCTTGTCTCGATCCCCAGGACCTTGAACGCCAACAGATCCGCCCCTTTTCAGAACGTATCTTCTGTTCTGCAGGAGGTCGCGTATTCCTCCGCCGCGTTACCAGAAACTACATGGGACACGAGGGAACCTTGCGCTGTGGGGTTCGTCTCAGGGATATGGTACACTTATGTTAACCATGGAGTCGCGTCAGAGACCGCCGGCTATACAGCATATGCTGGCATATAGATTACCGGCCCGCGCGACGACCAGGGAGAGGAGGATACGTTATGTCTAGCTCTGCAGGGACGAGGAGGTTTGCGGCGCTGGCGCTGGTGGCCACGCTTCTGGTTTCGGGAATCGCGGCTGCGGCGGCCCCGGCGGCGCTGGCCGCGGAGGCTACGACCTCCGCCGGCACAGCCAGCGTCACACGGGACGGGATGAGAATGCTCCCGTTCAGGAAGGTTATGCAGGAGGCGGGCGCTTCCGTCTGGTTTGACAGTGCGGCCCAGGAGTTCTACGTCGAAATAGACGGCCTGGACATCACGCTTCCGGTATACGGCGGATACGCCGTGGTGGATGGCCAGACGGTGAAGCTCAGTAGAGCGCCCGTGGTAGTGCAGGGAGTCGCGTACATCCCCGAAGATTTCATCGAGGGTGTCCTTTCCGGCGACTACGCGGGCTGGCGATGGAACGACCGCTGGTACGACAGGTGGTTTGGCCGCAAGCGCGTGGTGGCGCTCGACCCGGGCCACACGTGGACTCAGTCGAAGGACGGTCTGCAGTTCAAGCTCACATACAAAAATGGGAGCCCCGAGCGAATCGGGCTCATGGTGAAGAACGCGACTTCCGAGGACAAGACGCTCACGTTCCCGTCGGGGAAGACCCACGAGATCGTCATCCTGCGCTACGGGCAGAAGGTATGGGGTTCCGCGGACGGCAAGTTCTACACCCAGGCCGTCCAGAATGTCGTGCTCAAGGCGGGCGAAACGAAGACATACTGGTCGGACATACCGCGGCTGGCCTCGGGCGCGTATTCCGTCAGGGGGTACCTCACGGCCGTATCGTCAAGCAAACCGGTGGTCAGGGCCAATCTGTCTGTGAAGTATACCGGGTACGGGCGTGCCCCAACGTGGTATGATCCGCTCGAGTACACCCTGAGCTTCAGGCAGAAGTCGCTGTTCGGCGCCAACCCGCCGAGCCTGATGCTGACCGTCAAGAATCCGACGAACGATGAGGTCATCTTCCCTGACACGCACACCTACGCGTTCGTGATCTGGGGGACTGATGGCTCGGTCACGCGGAAGGAGCTCCCCGCGATGTCCAGGAGCGAGTTCGTGCAGAAGATGGCGGCGGGCGCCCTGCAGCAGCACTTCATCTACCTGAAGGGCCTCCCGGCGGGCGAGTACTACGCCGAGGGTTACGTGAAGGAAGGCGGAGAGGTAATTCGTACAATCGGAGGTATTCGGTTTACCATCCGGTAAGGCGGATCGGCTGCTAAACTAGCGAAGAACAGTCAGCCGGGGGTCGAGTAGGTCCCCGGCTCTTCTCCTGTTGCCATCAAGGAAGCAACCTTGCGGTTGCATGAAAGCACCTGCTCGTCAACAACCTCGATTCCGTTGCGCTTGAGCAACGCGGCGGTCACCCCGTCGAGCAGGGGCGCCCGCTCTTCGCCTTCGAGAAGGTCGCGCGCGACGCCGCAGGACGGGCTGCCGCATTTGAGCACGGCGGAGCGACATCCGGCGAGGCGTGCCACGCGGAGGGCTTCCTCCGCCCCCCGTACGAACTGCGGAGTCACGTCTTGACCGTCGCTGGTCAGCACGCGGGCGCGCCCATCCAGCACGTCGCCCCCGTCGCCGCCCTCGATGGCCGCGGGTGGCCTTGGCGTGGGTAGTCCGCCGAGCTGTTCCGGGCAGACCAGCACGAGGCGGCCCGATTGAAGCAGGCGTTCGAGCAGGGGCGTATAGGAGGGGCCGGCCTTGTTCTCGCCGTCGTATCTGCAGCGGACCCCCAGGAGACACGCGCTGCACAGGATGGGGCCTGCTTGCCGGCCTCCCCGGCAGTTCAGCAAATGACCGGGGCTCGGGCGGCTGCCGCTACGGGGCGAGACCTGATCGTTCATCGCCCGACCCCGAACCACGGGACTCTGTACCAGGGGTTCTTCTGCTTGCAGAGGTCGTCCTTCCACATGATGATCGCGTCTTCCTTGAGGTCGGAGTAATACCCTTTACGTATACCCTTGGCGACGAAACCCATCTGCTCGTAAAGGCTTTGAGCGGCGCTGTTGGACTTGCGCACCTCGAGGGTCATCCTGGTGGCGCTACGAGACCTCGCGCGCTCCATCAGGTCGACCAGGACGCGCTTGCCGATGCCGAGCCGCCGGTACTCGGGGTGTACCGCGATGTTCGTGACGTGGGCCTCGTCCAGGATGACCCACATCCCGCCGTAACCCACTATAACGCCGTCGAGCCTGGCTACGATGTAGTGAGCGTAGATGTTCTGGGTCAACTCGGACCAGAAGGCGCGGCGCGACCAGGGTGTGGGAAACGAGTGCACCTCGATCTCGAGCACTGCGTCCAGGTCCGCGAGCTGCATCTCGCTGACCTCGATCCGGTTTTTCAACAATTCGCCTTCTTCTGCCTGGATTCCCACTTCAGTTCGGCCTCCGACAGGCGGAGATAAGCCGGACGGAGTTCGAGCGGTGAGACCGTTCTTCCCGCATCCAGCAACCGGACAGCCATCTCGCATACCGTTGAAGCCCTTGGAAGCCGCCTGTTCTCGGGGGCGAAAACCGCCCTCGGCCCCAGCACGTCTGCCAGGATGGCCGAACACATGCCGGCGGCATCTCCCAGTATCAACACACTACCTTTAGTATTCTCGAATAACGGCGCGAGTGAATCAACCGCAAAGCAGCCAGCCTGCTTTACGGGGTCGCCGGTCAGGCCGTCGTAGAGCGCGCCGTAAACCTCTCCCTTCCTCGCGGTGAGGAGACTGCAGATGTGACCCGGCCACGGGATGGCCGACAGCGCGAGCGCGTCGAGCGTCGGGACCGGCACGGCGGGTTTGTCCCAGCCGAAAGCGAGGCCTTTCGCCGTGCTGACGCCTATCCGCAACCCGGTGAACGAGCCCGGTCCGGTCGACACCGCTACCGTGGAGAGGTCCGCGGGGAATGCGCCGGTGTCCTTGAATACCGCGTCCACCAGGGTCATCAGCTTGACCGAGTGCGCCTGTTTGATATACAGGGTGTGCTCGGCGAGCAGCCTCCCCGCAAACAGCGCGACGCTGCAGGCGACGGTGCTTGTCTCGATCCCCAGGATCAACCCGCGTCGCCTCCTTCAGTCGTCCCACTGGCCGGCTCCGGCGCGGGACTCTTCGACGGCTGCGGCGCAGCCGGCGCCGCCTTTCGCCCGGTCGTGCCCGCGGTTGACAGCCCCCGCACGAGGCCACAGTGCGCCTCTCCTCGCGCCGTCATCGTGATGTGCCTCGTGTTAGCCGGGGCCTCCTCGCGACCCACACGCTCTATGACTACGTCGAGCCGTTCGCTCGGCATGAACCGCTCGACCCTGTCCGCCCATTCCACGATGACGACAGCCTCGTCGAGCATCTCGTGAAACCCCAGGTCCTCTATTTCGGCAGGGTTATCCAGTCTGTACACGTCGAGATGGTGTACGGTCATCCTCCCGCGGTAGGTATGGACGAGGGTAAACGAGGGGCTGGTGACGTGCCCCTTGACCCCGAGCCCACCGGCCAGCCCGCGGGCGAATAGCGTTTTGCCAGCCCCGAGCTGCCCGCTGAGGCCGATGACTGCAGGAAACCGTATGGCTTCGCCGATTCTGCCCGCAAGGGCGAGGGTCTCATCCGGCGAGTTCGTCAGGAACTCGCTTCTGTTCCCTGCCGGGCGAGCCGCCGCCGGCCGGCCTGCTACCGTTTCGATCACCACCTGCGCCAGAGTCGCGTCGTGGCGCATCTGTAATATAACCAGCAGCGGGAGGTCATGCTCCACCCGCCGCGCCCGGGACCGAATCGTATTCGGATCTGACCTTCTTGAAATCCTCCCACACCGGCTTCTTCTTGGTCTCATCCCTCAGGAGAGCAGCTGGATGGAAGGTGGGTAATATCCTGATACCTCCGCGGTCGAACCACGTCCCTCGCGAGGCGGTGATCCGCGCGGACCTGTCCACCAGAGTCTGGGTGGCCAGGGCGCCGAGGCACACGATTATCCGGGGGTGTATTATCCTGATTTGTGCGCGCAGGTTGGGCAGGCACCTCGCCGCCTCCTGCGGGGTGGGGAGCCTGTTGCCAGGCGGCCTGCATTTAACTATGTTGGCTATGTATACCTCTTCGCGGGCAAAACCGGCCGCCGCCAGGATCTTATCGAGGAGCTTGCCCGCTGGGCCAACGAATGGGCGGCCCATCTCGTCCTCGACGGCCCCCGGACCCTCGCCGACCAGCATGAGGGTTGCCTTTGGGGTGCCCTCCCCGAACACGACCCCACGGCAGCCGTCGCGCAGCTCGCACCTCCGGCATTTCAGGACGTGCCTCGCAAGGTCGTCGAGGTTGTCGATGCCAGCGTAGTCGTTTTCGGGACCGGGTGCGATCACCGCCGGCGGCCGGTCGACGAGCGACCCCTGGGCCGGCGAGTACCCGGCCGGCTGGAGCGGCACCTGGGTCGTCTGCGTCGACGTGGACCGAGCCCCGGTGGGCGCCACCAGCGTTTCGAACAGCGTGCCCTGAGTCAGGCGTGCAGCGGGCATCCTGGAAATCCCACCCCCATCAAGCCTGCTCAACCATTCAAGGCAGGGACGTGCTTCTCCTGCCGGCGCAGGAGCGCGCGGGACTCACGAACGACGTTCCAAAGTGAAGCACGCCTCGACGAAGCCGACTGTCTCGCCCCGATGGTTCACGACAGGCGGGCGTTTGAGCCCCCCGAGACGCGCGAGATCGGCTGGTGGCAGCGCCCCGAGCTGCTCGAGCGCGCTCAGCAGCGCGGGTCCCAGAGCACGCGAATTCCCATCCTCCACCTTGAACGCGAATCCGAAACCACTATCCCTCGTTGCGGCGCAGTAGACTCCGTCGGCCCCTTCCTTCCCGATCAGCCGGCCACCTGCGCCCCGCATGAGGTCGGTGCACAGTCGCCCGGTCCCACCGACCATGTCGGGGTTGGTCACCATCGCCTCGACGAGGCGGGCCGCGGCGGCGGCCCGGCCCGGCCGGTCTGGAGGCAGCGCGTCCCACGTGACGAGCCTCGCGTAGGCCAGGGCCATGCTGTTGAGTGGCAGGCCGAACACGCATACCCCGCAACCGTCCACGCCGACGACGATCCGCTCCTCGGGGTATCCCGACACCTCCGCGACGATCGTCTTCATCATCCGCTGCACGGGATGGTCCGGCTTCCAGTAACCGTCGAGGGGGAGTCCCAGGTGCACGCAAAGCGCCAGCATCCCCGCGTGTTTTCCCGAGCAGTTGTTGTACAGGGGGGTCGCGGGCCTGCCTTCACGGATGAGTCGCACAGTCTGGGACCTGCATATCGGCGGGTGGACCCCGCAGGCGAGGTAGTCCTCGCAGAGCCCGGCTTTCGCCAGGATGCCGGCTACGACTTCGACGTGGAAGTCCTCACCGCTATGCGAGCCGCACATCACCGCAAGCTCGCGGGGGCTGAAACCGAAGCGTTCCGCGGCGCCGGATTCGATGACGGCAAGCGCCTGCAAGGGCTTGGCTGACGAGCGCATGTACGTCACTTTCGACGGATCACCCACGGAAGCGACCAGCCGGCTGGCGGCGTCCACCACCGCAATGTCTCCCCGGTGCAAGCATTCGACCAGGTCTCCCCTTGTGACCCGGCAGATAACAGGTGATACAGGATACTGGGTCACGATACCATCTCCCCCGCCGGCCGCCCCCGGGAACGGATGTCCCTACTTCAGCAATCCCAGTTTGGCAGCAACGCTGACTCCCGGTGGGCCGAATCTGAAGCGGTTGCGAAGATGGATGAGATTAGGCCCGAAACTGGCTTCCAGCAGGGGGCGGTGTTCTTTCAACATCTCCATGATGTACAGGTCGTGCTTTATAACCTCGGTAATCGGCATGGCCAGGCCTGGATGCATCGTCCACGCCGCGCGGCTATCATCCCCCAGTGATACGATTCCAGCGACGATTTCCCTATCGTCGGCGCTCAAGACAACCCAACGCCCCCCGTACTCGTCCGTGATTTCCTCGCCGAGGTCGTGTGGGTAGACCTGTGCAAAGCTGAATTCTATGTTTCCATAGCCTACGATCAGGATTTCAACGCCGTTTCTTGACGCCTCGCGCAGGTCTTCCTCTATTTCTTCGGCATCCTCTTTCCATATTTCGAGCAGTATTCGCCCTTTTGCCTTCCTTATGACCTCCTTGACACGGTTGAAGATGTCGTGATACCCGGTGATGTTCCAGATGTTTCCCCTGCCCATAGCGTCGCAGGCATATCGTTCAAGTGCCTCGTCCGCCGCCTTCAGTATCGCTTCAGTCCTGAGCCGCCTTCGGGCGATCAGTTCCTTGGGGGGTAACGGAGCATAGAGACTGGGATTGCCGTGGCTCATTATGACTTCTCCGCGCTGTACCAGCGAACCCAACACCTCATAAATCTTGGACCTCGGCACCCCCGAATTCAGGGCGACAGCATATCCCGAAATGGGAGATTTCTCAAGTAGAGCCAGGTATGCCTTGGCCTCATACTCCGTCAAGTCCAAGTCCTGCAGGATCTCTATCATGTTGGATTTCACACGCGCTCTCCCCCCTGGAACACCCCTCACACCAGTCACTTCATTCAAGTATACCATCAGGCACTTGACGCAACCAACATCTGCACATTACACTAGACAGTATCCAGATAGTAGCTACATTATTAGCTACTAGACGTCAATTGCTGGAGGGTGGCCCAGAAATGGATGCTGGAACCATAACACGCGGAGAACCGGTGAAAGCGGCAAGACCCCAGCAGGACATATCGTACATACTCGCCGGGACGCTCGCCGTACTGATATGGAGTACGTCATTTGTCGCAACCAAGATGGCATACAGGTCATTTCCACCCTTGACGCTCGGGGCAGCGCGTTTTGTCATCGCTTCCCTGGTCCTGGGAACCATCCTCCTGGCGCAGGGAGCGTCCAGAAAACCCACCCCCAGGGACGCAGGCCTGATTTCGGTCAGCGGGGTGCTGGGGATCACGGTGTATTTCGCCCTGGAAAACACCGGCGTAAGGCTGACGACGGCGTCTAACGCCGCCCTCATCATTGCCTCTTATCCTGCCATAACCTCCCTTTTCGAGTTGCTGCTCTACCGGACCAGAGTATCGTGGATGAAGATGCTTGGTATCTCAATGGCCCTGTTTGGGGTCTACCGGCTATCTCACAGCCAGCAGGGGGGCGGCGGAGAGCAGCAATTAATGGGTAACCTCCTGTTGATCGCGGCGGGTATAGTCTGGACACTCTACAACTTCGTGACTCGCAGGGTGGTAAGGGGCTATCCGATGATTACCGTATCATTCTACCAGACGGTCGCCGGAACGCTCACCTTCATTCCGCTGGCCTTGACCGAGAGGGCGAGCTGGCAAGTCCCAACCATTGAGGCATCTCTGATCCTCCTGTACCTGGGGGTATTCTGCTCTGTCGCAGCCTTCCTGCTATACAACTACGGGCTTCGCGGGTTGTCTGAGCTCCGCCGTTACCCTGATGAACCTCGTACCCGTATTCGGGGTCCTGTTCTCGGTACTGCTCCTCCATGAAGCGGTACGAGTCGACCAGTTGATGGCCGGGGCGGTCGTCATTGCCGGAGTCATCCTGAGCATCCGGCAAGCGGACACATCAGACGCACGATGAGGTTGAGTAGAGCAACAGCGGGCGCCAGGCCTCCTCGCAAACGTCGCGGCGACTGACGGGAGTTGGCGCCCGCACGTCATCTCAGTGCTTCTTCAGTCTCTTCACCGCCTTGCTCAAGGCCTTGCGCCGCCTCTTGTCCGCGAGGTAGGAGTCGATATTCTCCTTCCGGTTCAAGAAGGCCACCTCCCTGCGAAGCCTCAGGTAGCTTTCGTACCTGCCGGGATCCAGCGTGCCAGCTTCCACTGCCTGCTTCACGGCGCATCCGGGTTCCGATTCGTGCCGGCAATCCGAGAATCTGCAGCCGCGGGCCAGTGTCGCTACGTCCTCGAACGCGTCGTCCAATCCGTCGTCCGACGCCCAGAGCTGGAGCTCCCTCAGCCCGGGGCTGTCAACGAGCAGGGCCCCCGACGGCAGGCGAATCAACCTGCTGTAGGATGTTGTATGCCTGCCACGGCTGTCATCCTTCCGCACCTCTCCGGTGGCCTGGACGTTCGCCCCGAGCAAGCGGTTTGCCAGGGTCGATTTTCCCGCCCCCGAGGACCCGAGAAGCGCCACGGTTCTGCCCGGAGCGAGATGAACGCCGAGGCCTGAAAGGCCGTCGCCGGTGATGTTGCTCACCACGTGGACAGGGACTCCCGGCGCGATTGATTCGACCGCGGCGGTCCGCGCGGTGAGTGTCGCTACATCACAGAGGTCCGCCTTGGAAAGCACGACCACGGGTGACGCCCCGCTCTCCCATATCAGCACCAGGTAGCGTTCAAGGCGTCTCACGTTGAAGTCGCGGTCGAGCGCCATGACTATAAACACGGCGTCTATGTTGGCCGCTATGACCTGTTCCCCGGTGTGCCCTGGGCCGGGCTGCTTCCTGGAGAACTTGCTTCGCCTGGGCAGGACGGCATGGATCATGGCCGGTCCCGCCCCTGACTCACGGGTGAACGCAACCCAGTCGCCGGTTACCGGAAGATCAGTCCCCGAGTCCGCAAGGTGCCGGAACCTGCCCGATAGCAACGCCCGTACCTCCCCCGCCTCGCTGAGCAACAGGTAAGAATCCCTGAACTCCGCTGAGATCCTTCCAGGGGTGTAGCCAGGCACAGCATATTCGCTGAACTGGGACTCGAGACCGGAGTCCCATCCAATGTCTTGAAGACGCAAGCGGATTCCCCCTCGACTTGATGGTCGCAGGGAAATCCCCGTAATGAGGCAACACGGCGCGAGGATGTGCGGCGCCGTCCGCGAAATGCGAGGAAACCCGCGACCTTAATCTTCTTTTCTTCGACCCCCGACCTTCACCGACTCCAACACAGTTCAACACCCCTTCCTGTAATTGAACGCCTTTTCCGGTCAATCCCGGCCGCCGCGGCACGCCTCGATGAAGTGTGAGAACAACCTCACCGAGTCTTCGCCGGGGTACAGGTCCTCCGGATGCCATTGAACCGCGACCACGAACCTGTGGGACCTGCTCTCAACCGCCTCTATAATAACACCGTCGCAGGCCATCGCGGTAACCTCCAGCCCCGTGGCAACATCCTTGATGGCCTGATGGTGACGGGAATTGACGCGGGCATTGCTTTTCCCAAGTATACGTTCGATAGCCGTCCCGGGACTGATCGTTACCTCGTGGAGCCCCCAGCCGCGCGGGGTTCGCCTGAGCCGGTGCTCGCCCGCGCGGGGTTCCTGCGACGGGATGTCCTGGATCAGGGACCCTCCGGCCGCGACGTTCAGCAGCTGCAGCCCACGGCAAATGCCCAATATGGGCTTGTCCACTGCGAGGAACGAGCGCGCCAGCGCAATCTCCATCTCGTCCCGTTCGACCGAGATCCCGTAGACGCCGGGGACCGGGTCTTCACCGAAGTACCGCGGGTCGATGTCTGCGCCGCCGGTCAGAAGCAACCCGTCGAGCTCGCGCGCAAGCGCATCCGCGGTGGCTCCGTAATCGGATTCGACCGCGGGAACGAGCAGGGGAACAGCGTCCAGTCTGACGAGCGGCTCGACGTAGTTGCGGCGGACGTGGATGCGCCCGTCCTGAGCGCAATCACTCGTCACGCCGATGACCGGCGATGACTTGACCATCAGAACCACTCGCTGTAGGCGAACAGGCCAGGGGCGCCGCCCGTGTGAAGGAAGACCACCGTCTCACCGCTCCGGACGAGCCCCCGTTTCACGTGTCCGGCGAGTCCCGCGAGCGTCTTGCCGGTGTAAACCGGGTCCAGGATCAGCCCTTCGGTCTCGGCGGCCAGTCTTATCGCTTTGATGCACTCCGGACTCGGTATGCCATAACCCGGGCCAACGTAATCGTCGTCAACGTGGACGTCGTCTTCCGTGACTGAAACCGGGAGCCCGGCCAGCCGCGCCGCTTCCTCCGCCTTTCTGACGATCCTCTGAATGAGGTCCGGCTCGCGGCGCCCGACGCTGATGCCCCACACGGCAACTTGCGGGGCGAACACCTTCATTCCAAGCAAGAGGCCGGCAAGCGTGCCACCCGAACCTCCCGACGTGTACACTCTATCCGGCGCAATTCCAGCCGCTATCGACTGGTCAACGATCTCCATGGCGGCCAGGACGTACCCGATCGAACCGAGGGCAGACGAGCCACCCAGGGGGATTATGTACGGTCTCGCTCCGCCGGCCCGCAACCGTTCGGCCACCCGCGCCATCTCCGCATCGAGGTCGGCGTCCTCAGGAACGAACGAAACCTCGGCTCCGAGGAGCTCGTCGAGAAGCAGGTTCCCCTGGCGCTCGGACGGCTTCTTGCCTTCCAGTACAAGAACGGGTCTCATGCCGAGCTTCCTCGCAGCGGCGGCGGTCATCCTCGCATGATTCGACTGCGGCCCGCCCGTGGTGATCACGGTATCGGCTCCCTGCTTTACCGCGTCCGCCATGAGGAACTCGAGCTTCCTCGCCTTATTCCCGCCCAGCGCAAGGCCGGTGTTATCGTCTCTCTTCACGAAAAGCCGGATGCCCCCTAGAGCCTCGCCGAGTCGCGGAGCCTCTTCGAGCGGAGTGGGCAGTGTAGCCAGCCTTACCCGGGGGATCTCGCCTATCTGCACGGTCAGACCTCCTTAAGCCCTATACTTATGGCAAGCGCTTCATTCAGCCTCGCCATCAAATCCTCCTCGAGGTGCGACACCTTCTCCTTGAGCCGGCGCCTGTCGATGGTCCTGAGCTGCTCGGCGAGCACTACGGAATCCCGCTCGAGACCCGAAATGGCTGCTGGAAGCTCGACGTGAGTCGGCAGCCTGGCCTTGTCTATCTGGGAGGTTATCGCAGCGACGATGACCGTCGGGCTGTAACGGTTTCCGATGTCATTCTGGATGACTATTACCGGCCGGACTCCGCCCTGTTCCGACCCTACAACGGGACTCAGATCGGCGTAGAACACGTCGCCTCTCCTGATGTTCACTCATCCCGACCTCCGGGTTCCCCATGGTCGTAGCCCATCCCGAGTTCGGCCCAGCCGAGGTTTATCTGGGCCATCTCTATGTATCCCCTGCGCATGGACTCCCGGGTCTCACGCCTCTTTCGCTCTTCGATGTAGGCCCTGACCGCGCAGCGGATCACCTCGCTCCGGTTGCCCTTCTCGACGGCGGCGATCCCGTCCACTTCCTGTAGCAAGCCCGCCGGAACGCTGATCATTATCCGCCTGGACCTGGCCATTGATGACCCTCCCGCCTTCGATCCTGGGGCCCGCACACCTCTGGAGCGTGTTTCCACCGCTGGAGCCGGTGTGCATCACTGGAGCCAGTCTGCTATCTTGAATTATATCTACGTTGAACCAGGGCAGCAATATCCAAACGCGCCAGGTATATATCATTTGTGCCTGTTGAGTGATATATGACACACGAGTCGTCGTCCATACGACAGGTTATTGCACGTGCGGTAGGAAGGTTCCTTAACACGTCGCCCGCCAGTATCCCTGCCTCACCCGCCTGGTCGGCAGCGATGTCCCCTGCGAGACCGTGGAGGAACACGCCCGCGGCGGCGGCCTCGAATGGCGGGAGTCCCTGCGCTATCAGCGCCGCGATCGCCCCCGTGAGGACGTCCCCCATCCCGCCCGTCGCCATGCCGGGGTTCCCCGTGAGGTTGATGAATACACGGCCATCCGGAGAGGCGATCACCGTGCGGGCGCCTTTCAGCACCACCACCGCGCCGGATGCCCGCGCGAACTCCGTCGCCACACCCAACCTGTCCCGCTGCACCTCGGCCGTGCTGATGCCCGCCAGCCTGGCCATTTCACCCGGGTGGGGCGTAATTACGGTCGGCCATTGCCTCACCTCGAGGTCTCGCCGCCCGCCCAGGCAGTTCAGCGCGTCGGCGTCGAGGACCAGGGGGATTTCGATCGTAGAAAGCAACTTGCTGGTCAGCGCGCGGGTCTCGGCGGTAACCGAAATGCCCGGCCCGTACGCCAGCACGCTTGCGTCCCGGCAGAATTCGACGATAGGTCCGGCCGCAGCCCTGCTCAACGTCACTCTGCCTGGTCCCGCAGCCGCGGTCTCGACCGGCTCGCGCTCCTCGACCGGCTCGGCCGCCTCCGGTAGCGCCAGTTTCATCGCCTCGGTGAGCTTTGCCTCCATGACCGGCGCCAGCGATTCCGGCACCCCCGCGGTCACGAGGCCCGCCCCCGCGCGGCATGCCGCCCCAGCGGCCAGTGCCGCGGCCCCTGTCATGCCGCTGGACCCTGCAACAACCAGCACGCGGCCGTAGGCCCCCTTGTGCGAGTCCCTCTTGCGTGCTCCGAGCCACGACGCAACCACTGCGGGTTCGACCGTCTCCACCCGGACCCCCAGGGCCGGTCCGCCGCCGGGTATACCTATGTCCCCCACGAGTACTTCGCCGGCGTAATCCGCACCGGGGAAGATGACGAGGCCCGCCTTGGGGTATCCGAACGTAACAGTGACGTCGGCCTTCACGCAGGGCCCAGACGCCTGGCCGGTAGTCGAATCGAGTCCCGAAGGAACGTCCACCGCCAGCACACGGGGGTCGCCTCGCCCGCCTCGCCGGCCGGTATGGCCGGAGGCCCGCGCCGCGTTGATCGCCCCTATGGCGGACGCCACGGGCTCGCGCGGTTCCCCTGAGAATCCCGTTCCCAGGAGGGCGTCGATCAGCAGGTCGAAGCCCGCGAGCTCGCGGGATAGAGTCGCGGCAGTCTCCTCCGGCGACGAAAGGTCGACCAGTCTGAGCAGGGCACCTCCCGGTCCGGTCGCGGGGTGAGCCTGCTCGAGCACCCTGGTCAGGGCCTGGAGGTTCGTGAGCGCGTCGCCCTTGATGCCGTCGCTGCCCCCGACAACGTACACCGTAACCCGGCAGCCGTGGTTGGACAGGTGGCGCGCTACCACGAAGCCGTCCCCGCCGTTGTTGCCCTTGCCGCACAACACGGCCACCCGCGTACCGCGAAGGCCGCCCAGCATGGCGGCCGTGGCGGACACGACACACCTCCCGGCGTTCTCCATCAACACAGGGCCGGGGACTCCCACCTGGTTTATCGCCCAGGAATCGATGTCCCTCATCTGGGCGGCCGTCACTAGCTTCACGCTCTATTCCCCCTGTGCCAGAGCCACCGCTACCGCGATGGTGCGCTCGTGCGTTATACTTACCTGAACTTCGCTTACACCCAGACTCCTGGCCACCTCCATCGCGCCGCCAGCGAGCTCGACCCGGATGGGTCCGCCGCCGCTGCGAAGGACCGCGATGTCCTTCCAGGCCACCCTGGATATGCCGCAGCCGAGCGCCTTGGCCACGGCCTCCTTGGCCGCGAACCTGGCGGCTATCCTCGCCGCAATGTCCGCACCGCCGGCCCGTCCACCCGCATCAAGCCCGAGATCCTCCATTTCGCGATCGCTCAGGATCCTTTTCAGGAACCGCCGGCCGCGTCTCGCGAGGGTCTCGCGCATGCGCCCGACGTCCACGGCGTCGATTCCCAAACCCTTGACTTTCAGGGGGATGCACCTCCCGCACTGCGATAGTTCCATCGCACACCGTATAATCCTGCCATTTCCCGGCCCTGGGCAGCCGTCCCGCCGCTGCAACTTACCCGCCGGGAGGCCCCCGTCCCCTCCACGGCCGGGCTTCTTCCTGCAGGTTAGTCTTTCCACGTTGTCCACTACCGGAGGTGCGGGTTATGATTGAGGCGGTATTCCGTTGCCACAAGGCGGTGCGTTCTTAGTGGGCGAATGGGTACAGCCCTATGACCCTGCGGGGTCGTTCTACATCTCCGTGCTGGCGGCGGCGGCGCCGCTCGCCCTGCTGTTGACGATGATCGTGGTGCTCAGGATCAAGAGCTACATCGCGGGCGGGATAACGCTGGCCGTCACGTGCGCCGAGGCGACACTTCTCTGGCGCATGCCGGCGGTCAAGGCGGCGGGCTCGGTCACGCTGGGCGCGGCGTTCGCCCTGTTCCCCATAGCCTACATAGTCGTTGGATCGCTGTTCCTGTATAACCTGGCGGTCCAGACGGGAAGGTTCACCGAAATAAGGCGCTCCCTGGAGGCGGTGTCGCGCGACCGAAGGATACAGGCGATACTCGTGGGGTATTGCTTCGCGGCATTTCTGGACAGCACCACCGGGTTCCTCACACCCGTCACGATCACCGCGTCGATCCTCGCAGGCCTGGGCTTCCCGCCAGTCGAGGCAGCCCGTCTCGGTCTACTCGGTGCGAGTATGCCGTCGGCGTTTGGCGCGATGGGCTTGTCGATCGTCGTCCTGTCCCAGGTGAGTGGCCTCTCGATGGACGCGATCAGCATTATGTCGGGGAGGCAAATGCCGTTCCTGTCGCTCGCGATGCCGTTCGTGCTGCTCGCCCGCATGGCGGGAATGACCCCACGGATCCTGGCGAGAGTGTTGCCGCACGCCCTGGCGACAGGCGCCACCTACGCGTTTGTCCTTTTCGCCTTCTCGAATTACATCAGTCACTACTCCGCCGCGCTCGCAGCGGCGGTGTGCGGGCTGGTGGCAGCGGCAATAACCGCAAGGATATGGCCGTTGAACGACCGCTTTGAATTCGACGCGAGCCGCACGGCTGACGCCGGCCCGCGGCGCGGCCTACCGCCCGTAAGGATCCTGATCGACGCCTGGATGCCGTTCATCCTGCTGAATGTCGTCGTACTGGTCTGGACAGTCCCGCAGGTGCAGAGCATTCTGGACGCGGCTTCTCTACAGATACCCGTGGCCGCGTTGCACAACCTCGTGTTGAGGACTCCCCCCGCTGTCCCGCGCGCCACACCGATGGCGGCGGTGCTCAACCTGAACTGGTTGTCCGCCGCCGGGACGGGCATCCTCGTGGCCGCGGTGTCGTCGGTGGTGGTGTTGAGGGTGCCGTTGGAGACAGCCGCTTCCATCCTCGCTGGGACCGTCAGGCAGGTGAGGCTGTCCATCCTGACGATGGTCACGGTGTTTGGAGCAGCATACCTCATGAACTACTCGGGGATGAGCACGACCCTGGCGCTCGCCATCGCCCGCTCGGGACGCGCGTTCCCATTCCTCAGCCCGATCCTGGGCTGGCTCGGAGCGGTGATGGTAGGGAGTAACACGGCTTCGGACGCGATGTTCGCCTCCCTGCAGGTGATGACGGCCAACAGGGTGGGGATGCCGCCCGTGCTGGCTGTGGCGGGAAACGGCGTCGCCGCGGTATTCGGCAAGATGCTGGCCCCTCAGACGCTCGCGGTTGCCGCCAGCGTCGCGGGCATACCCGGGGAGGAGAGCGTCCTATTCCGCAGGATCGTGCTGACGAGCGTGATGCTGGCGGTGTCCGTCGGCTTGATTAGCGTGATCCAGGCTTACCTCGTGCCCGGGATGATACCGTGAGCGCCGACAAAACCCCGCAAGGAAAACGCGCCTTCCGCGTAGAACACCACTAATATACTAGTATCCTACCCAAGGGCGCCCCACGGCGCGGCGGTTATTGCCAAGTCTCCCTTCGAAAGGAGTCGCCATGTTACAGAACCCGCTGGATGTGAGTGTGGCACTGTCTGAGAAGGTCTATCAGGAAATTCGCAAGGACGTCATCACGCTGCAACTCGAGCCGGGCTCGATGGTTCGGGAGAGCCAGCTGGTCGACAAGTACGGGGTCAGCAAGACCCCCATCCGCGAGGCGCTCAACCGCCTCCGCCAGGAGAAGCTCATCACCTCCGTCCCCTACAGGGGATACATCGTCGCCCCGATAGAAGCGAGGGAAGTGTGCGACTGCTTCGAACTCCGCGAGATAGTCGAACCCGCCGCGGCCGGCCTGGCGGCCGAGCGCATAACTCCGGAGCACATCGCCGATCTCGAACGGATATCCAACGAGACGCCGACCGCCGGAACACGGGAGGAGTACATGCCGTACCTCGAAAACAACAGGGCGTTTCACGTGGGTGTGGCTCGAGCCACCGCCAACAGAGAGATCCTGTCGGTGGTCTCCAATATCTTCGACCGCACCTACCGCCTGCTATATCTCGGCGTCAGGTCGGGCCATCTCTACCTCAGGATGCAGTACCACTACGATCTCCTGGATGCCTTCAAAAAGCGCGACGCGTCCGGAGCGCAGTCAATAATGCGCGAGCACATCAGGCATTCAATGACGAACGTCATGGAGATCGCCCGAGATTATCCCGCGGCCGGAGGTTTGAAATGAACCACCTGAAGGATTTGGTCCTGAGTTGTTTCGACCGTGATGAACTCCTGACGCTGGCTTTGAAGGTGCTGGGCACCCCGAGCCCGCAAACAGAGCTGTTCGAGCGGGAACCGCAGGTGCTGGATTTCATTTGGAAGGTCGTGGAGCCCTATCTCCTCGGGCTGGGTCTCGATACTACGACGGACCCGATGGGCAACATCTTCGCGCGGATCGGGGCCCCGCCCACCGCTGCGACGGCAGCCGCTGCGCCGGCGGCGCGGGCGTCGTCGGGGTCGCCGGGTGGCTCCCCGCACGGCGGTTCGCTCATGCTGGTCGGTTACGCCATGACCCCACAGGCGGGACAGATGGCGGACGCCTTCAAGGGGATGGTCGTGAGCGGGGACAGGTACGGCTACACAGGCGAGTGCCTCCGTGGAAGGGGAAGCTGCGAGCAGAAGGGTGCCCTCGCCGCAATGATGTACGCCGTGGGCCTTGTGGAGAAGGCCCGGCGGTGCGCCGGCGTCAGGTTCGATGGTAGCCTTGTATTCCTGTGCAGCACCGCCGGCGAGACCGGACGCCACGACGCCGTGGATTGCGCCCTGGATAACCTGCCGGGCAAGCCCGGCCTCGCGGTGGTCGGCCTCGGCACAAGCAATCAGGTGTGCCTCGGCAACAAGGGGCGCATCGACGTGATAATCGAGGTCCACGGTCGCGCGAGCCACAGCAGCGCGCCGCACGAGGGGGTCAACGCCATCGAGGGTGCCCGCCTCGTGCTGAATGCGCTCAGCGGGTTGGCACCGCGGGGGGCGCACGAATCGCTGGGCGAGTCCACGTTCGCCCCAATGCACATCGAGAGCTTCCCGAGGGCCACTCACACCATCCAGGACCTCTGTGTCATTGCATACGACAGGCGCCTGCTTCCCGGGGAGACGCCCGAAGCAGCGCTTGACGAGATCAGGTGGACCGTGTCCGGCATCGAGGGATTCGGGATCGAGGTGAAGCAGGGCCCGCTCATGTACCCGTCCGAGGTCTCGCGCAACTCGCGGGTTGCGAGCCTTCTGTCCGAGTCATTCTCAGCGGTCACGGGACTTGCGCCCTCATTCACCTACTTCAAGAGTTCGCTCGATGCGGGCCTGCTCAACCTGCGTGGGGTCGAGACGGTGATGTTCGGACCGGGCGACACCCGGTTCGCCCATACCTCGGACGAGGTCGTACCTGTTGAGCAGCTCGAACAGGCAGCCAAAGCGTACGCGCACGCCGCGCTGAAGGTACTCTGCGGCGATCGCTGAGGAGGGAATCCTTTGGTCGAGGTCCAGTGTGAGGTAATGAATAACCGCGAAGTCGCTGGCGGGGTATGGAACATGGCCTTGCGTTCGCCTGATCTCGCGGGCACGGCGCGCCCCGGTCAGTTCTGCATGTTGAGGGTAAACCGCAGGCTCGACCCTGTATTAAGACGGCCCTTCACCTTCCACCGGATCCTGCCGGACAGGGAGTACATCGAGATCCTGTACAAGGTGGTCGGCCGCGGCACGGACCTGATGACGGGGCTGGAGCCGGGGGCCTTCGTGGATGTCCTGGGGCCGCTCGGCAACGGCTACGCAATACCGGAAGACGCGCGGACGATCGTCACGGTGAGCCGTGGGATAGGCATTGCCGGCCTTGTGGCCCTGGCTGAGGAGGCCAGGCGCAGGGGAGTCAATGTCCTGGCGCTGGCGAGTTTCAGCAACAAGGACGCCGTGACGGGAACAGAACTCCTGGACTATTTCGGCTGCGAGACCGCGCTTCACACCGACGACGGGGTCCACGGCGGGACCGCGCTCGTCACCGACGGGCTCGGCGCGAGGCTCGCCGGCAGGCAGGTCGACCAGTTCTACACTTGCGGGTCGAGGCGCCTTGCGATGGCAGTCTACCAGTGGTCAGCCGGACACGGAATACCCGCTCAGGTGTCGCTCGAGCAGCACATGGCGTGCGGCATGGGCGCGTGTATGGGGTGCGTCGTCGAGGCGTTCACCTCCGGAAAGCGCGACGCGAAGGCATACAGACGGGTGTGCAAGGAGGGTCCCGTGTTTTGGGCCTGGGAGGTGTGCGGGGTTGCCTGAAGTGAGGCCTGACCTATCAGTGCGGATAGGCCCCATAAGCATGAAGAACCCCTTGATGGTGGCCTCGGGCACCCACAACCTGGATTACGGCGAGCTGTACCCGCTCGACATCCTCGGGGCGTACGTTCCCAAGACCATCCGGATGCACACGTGGCCGGGCAACCCGCCGCCGAGGACCGCTGAGGTCCCATCGGGGGTAGTGACGTCTGTCGGCATCCCAAGCAAGGGGTGGGACGCGTTCGTAAGGGAGGATGCACCGCGGCTGAGGGCGCTGGGCATTCCGGTGATCCTCAGCGTGGTCGGCAAGACAGAGGACGAATACGCCGGGATGGCCGAGAGGGCCGGCTCGCTCGGTTTCCTGGCGGGTGTCGAGCTCAACCTGTCGTGCCCGAACATAAAGGCGGGCGGCCTGGCGTTCGGATCGGACGCGAAGACGGCGGCCAGCCTGATGGATAAGGTGAGGAAGGCCACGTCCCTGCCGGTGATCCCGAAACTTCCGCCTGATTACGGCCGCGTGGTTGAGGTGGCGAAGGCATGCGAGGACGCTGGGGCGGACGCGATCGCGATGATCAACGCTCCTCCCGCGATGGTAATAGACGTGGATACCCGCCAGCCCGTGCTCGGTAACCGCACGGGCGGTCTGTCGGGGCCCGCCATAAGGCCGATGGCGGTGTACATGATCTACAGGGTTTACAAGGCGGTGCGCATTCCCATAATCGGGATGGGTGGCGCCTGCGACGCCAGGGATGTCATCGAGTTCATGCTCGCGGGTGCAAGGGCAGTCGCGCTCGGGACTGTCAATTTCTTCGACCCCATGGCCGTGCCGAGGGCCCTCGAAGGGCTTCGCGAGTTCACGACCACAAACGGGATAGACGACATAAACTCGCTCGTCGGCGCGGCCCATTGAACGAGTACGGAGGAGGGGAAACACTGGACCGGCTGATAATCGAGGGTGGGCTGGTAGTCTATGGCGAAAACCGCTTCAGCGTCGCGAAGGCCGACGTGATCGTCGTGGACGGCGCGATCACCGAGATCCGCCCCCCGTCCGGCGGGACCGGTGGCAGGGCGGCCGGTGGCCGCGCGACGGGCGGCGACGGGGCCATAGACGGGGCGATCGTCATCAACGCCGAGGGAAAGACCGTCATTCCGGGGCTCGTCAACGCTCACTACCATTCGTACGCCAACCTGGTGAAGGGCCTGGCGCCTACTGTCCCGCTGGAAGAGTGGATGCTATACATAATGGAGCAGGGAAATCTGCTGACGCCGGACGACATGTACTGGAACGCCATGCTCGGAGCAGTCGAGATGATACGGACAGGGACCACGGCGGTCATCGACCACCTGGCCCAGGGACGCCAAGCCCTTGGAGCGGCGATGCAGGCCTATGGGGGCGCCGGGATGCGGGCGTGCATCGCTCCAATGATCAGTGACAAGACATACGCGAGCACGCTCCCCCTCGACGACGCCACGGCGGAGGAATTGCTCGGTCCGCCGACCGTAACGCCGGCTGCCGGACTCATATCCATGACGGTTGACCTGTTTCGCGAGTGGAACGGCAGGCGGGGACGTCTGTCCGTGGGATTCGGCCCCTCGGGCCCCCAGAGGTGCTCGGACAGTCTCATCACCGAATGCGCCCGCCTGGCCAGAGAATACGGCGCGCCCCTTCACACCCATGTCCTCGAGACACGGGCTCAGGCCCAGACGGCGGAACGGCTCTACGGCGTCCCGATGGTCCGGCACCTGGACCGGCTCGGCGCCTTGGGCCCAAACACATCACTGGCGCACGGGGTGTGGCTGAACGACGAGGAGATCTCGCTCGCCGCGGACCGCGGCGCCATCGCGGTGCACAATCCGGCGAGCAACTTCCTCATCGGGAGCGGCATCGCGCCCGTGAACAAGTACAGAAAAGCGGGCACTCCCCTGGCGCTGGGGACCGACGGGGCCAACGCGTGCGGGAACCCCAGTATGTTCGACTCGATGAAGCTCGCCGCGATGATCCACAACAGGCTGGATGACGCCCCGGAGGGATGGCTCACCACGGAGGACGTCTTCCGCATCGCCACGGCGGGAGGAGCCACCGCGTTCGGCCGCCCGGCCAGGTTCGGGTCTATATCGCCGGGAAAACGCGCGGACATCGTGATACTCAACCCCGCCAGATCGCTATCCCTCACGCCCGACAACAGCCTGTTCTGGCAGCTGGTCCATGGGAAACCCTCGGACGCCGTCGAGACGGTGATCATTGAGGGTCATCCGGTCATGGTCAACGGGGTCATGACCACCGTGTCGGAGGAGAAGGTCCGGCGCGAGGCGCTGGAACGGGGAGAGAGGATTCGAAGCAAGTTCATGCGGATGAAACCCGCCATCGATGAGCGGGCAGCCAGGCTCAGGCTGGCGTTGAGGGGGTGAGGCCCGCGGAGAACGCGGATCGAATGTGGCCGCAGTCATGCTACGAACAAACGAAGGAGGGTGAAGACAGCCGTGTTTAGGAAAGCCATCGCCGTTAGCATCATAGCCGCAGTGATTCTCACCGTGAGCGGCTGCGGCGGCAGCCAGTCGGCGCAGAAGCCGGCTGAGGCGCCCAAGCCCGCGGAAGCACCCAAACCCGCGCCGAAGCCCCAGAAGATCACGATCAAGATCGCCCACGTCGTGGACCCGTCGCACCATTACCAGATCGCCGCCCTGAAGTTTAAGGAACTGATCGAGAAGAAAACCGACGGCAAGGTCGAAGTGCAGGCGTTCCCCAACTCGCAGCTAGGCAGCGAGCGGGCCATCCTCGAGGGTCTCCAGATGGGCTCCATCGAGATGGGCATCATCACCTCGGGTTCGCTGGCCAACTTCGTCCCCGAGTTCGCGGTGCTCGACCTGGGCTACCTGTTCAAGGACGTCGACGAGGCGATGAAGGTGATCGACGGCCCCGTGGGGCAGGAGCTTGCCAAGAAGATGTCGGCCGTCGGGATCCGCCGCCTCGGGACGATGAGGTACGGCTTCCGCAGCGTCTACGCGCATAAGCCCATCAAGGCCCCCGCCGACTTGAAGGGAATGAAGATCCGCACCATGGAGAACCCCGCTCACCTCGCCATCTTCAAGGCGCTGGGCGCGAGCCCGCTGCCGATGGCGTACGGCGAGCTGTACACGGCGTTGCAGCAGAAGGTCGTGGACGGCGCGGAGAACCTGATGGACCTGTACTGCAACTCGAAGCACTACGAGGTAGCCAAGTACTATTCGCTCACAAACCACGTGTACTGCATCGTCATGTGGATGGTCAGCGAAAAGGCCCTCGCGAAGATGCCCGAGGACGTCCAGAAGGCGATCGTCGACTCTACCAAGGAAGCGCTGGTGTTCGAGAACGACCTGATACTGAAGCAGATGGCCGACTCGAAAAAGAAGCTGATCGAGGCGGGTGTTGTCATCATCGAGCCCGACATCGCGCCGTTCAGGCAGATCGTCAAGGCCAGCTGGATGGACGTCGCCAGAAAGATTTCGGGTGGCGAGGACCTCCTGAAGAAGGTAGCGGCCGAGATCGGGGTCACTGTCAAGTAGCATTCGGGGCAGCCCCCCTTTGTCCGGGCAAGCCGCCGGCTGCGTCTTCGCGAGCGGCTTGCCCGGGTCCAATACTCCGCGAAGGAGCGCCGGTTATGAATAAGGTCAAGGCCTATATGGATCGCCTGGTGGACTGGACTTGCGTGGTACTCCTGTCGGTTGCCACGGTGGTCTGCTTCTACCAGGTCGTCGCCAGGTACGTCTTCTCAGCCCCCCCAACATGGTCCGAGGAGGTGGCGAGATATGCATTCATCTGGCTGACGTTCCTCGGCTCCGCCCTGGCGTTCCGGGCGGGCGCGCACCTGGGAATGGACGCGGTGACTTCTACGCTCCCGAGGCAGGCGCGCCGCGTGGTCGCGCTGCTGAGTTCGGCAATCCTGCTGACACTCCTCGGGTTCATGATGTGGCAGGGGCGCCTGGTCGTGTCGTTCGTCACGCGGCAGCTCTCGCCCGCAATGCGCTTGAGCATGTCGATCCCCTACGCCGCGATCCCCGTCGGAGCGTTCTTCATGTTCGTCGAGGTACTGTGGAACGCGGCCAGGGTACTGCGGGAATAGGGGGGAAAGCTGTGTTGTTCTTGATCGCGTCACTACTCGTTCTGATGGCCCTGAACGTGCCGATCGCGTTCTCTCTGGCCGCGGCGCCCATACTGTATCTCCTGGCGAACCCGCGGATCCCGCTGCTCATGACCGTCCAGCAGATGTTCAGCGGAGTCGATTCATTCGTCTTCCTGGCGGTCCCATTCTTCATACTATCGGGTGACCTGATGCATCGCGGCGGCATATCGGCGCGCCTGATCGACCTCAGCGAGGCGCTCCTCGACCGGTTTACGGGCGGGCTGGCCATGGCATGCGCGTTCGCGTCAATGATCTTTGCCTCGATAAGCGGATCCGGTCCGGCGACCACCGCCGCGATCGGCGGCGCCATACTGCCCGGCCTCGTCGAGCGAGGCTACGGGCGAGAGTGGTCCGTCGCACTGATGGCCTCGTCGGGCGTGATCGGGCCGATCATACCCCCCAGCATTACGATGGTCATTTACGGGGCGATGACGGGGACGTCCATAGCCGCGCTGTTTCTCGGGGGGTTTGTCCCGGGCGTCATGATCGGCGTCGGGCTCATGATAATCAGCTACCTCCACGCCAAGCGCGTGGGGGTGCGACGGCTCTCGGAACGCGGGGCGCACAAGAGCATCGGCAAGGCGTTTCTCGACGCAGCGTGGGCGCTCGGCATGCCGGTCGTGATCCTCGGCGGCATCCTTGGCGGGGTGTTCACGCCGACGGAAGCGGCCGTGGTGAGCGTCGTCTACGCCCTTTTCGTCTGCCTCGTGATTTACAGGTCGTTGAAGATCACCAATCTCCCGGCGATCTTCAAGTGCTCCGCCACGACAACCGCGCTGGTCATGATAATCCTGGCAAACGCGGCGATATTCGCGTGGCTGGTGAGCGCGGAACAGGTGCCCCAGAAGGTCATCGCCCTGTTCCAGTCCGTTACCAACAACCGCTTTTTCGTACTGCTCATCGTTAACGTATTCCTGCTGATCATCGGGTGTTTCATCGATACATCCTCGGCCCTGGTAATGACCGTCCCCACGCTCGTTCCGCTGGCGACAGCGGTCGGCGTGGACCCGCTGCACCTGGGGCCGATAATATGCATAAACCTCGTGGTCGGCATGGCTACGCCACCGGTCGGACTTACCCTGTTTACGGCGTGCGCCATCGGAAAGGTCCCGATCGCCCGCGTCGTCAGACCCATCATGCCCATGATCCTCATCATGGTCGTGGTGCTTCTGATAGTCACTTACGTGCCGTCGGTGGTGCTGTTCCTCCCGAGGCTGCTGCTCGGGTAGCGGGCGTAGCGCGCTTTCCGCGCGGGCCGGCGTGACGCTCGGCGTACGAAAGGAGTAGGTCCTCGTGACTTCAAGGAGTCTTCTGGTGGTACACCAGGAGCGCTGCACCGGTTGCAGGCTTTGCGAAACAGTGTGCGCCCTGTTCCACGATGGGGTGGTGTCGCCCAGCCTATCGAGGGTGTCCGTAATCAAGGACGAGATCAAGGGGACCGACATCCCCATCCTCTGCGCGCACTGCGACAGGCCGGCGTGCAGGGAGGTTTGCCCCAGCAGGGCGATACGCCCCACCGGGGCGCATGGGACCGGCATCATCGACCCGGGCCGGTGTATCGGTTGCCGCCTGTGCGTGCAGGCGTGTTCGTTCGGCGGCATCTCGCTCACGCCGGAGGGCGAGCCGCGGAAGTGCGACCTGTGCGGCGGTGAGCCGAGATGCGCGAGGTACTGTCCCGCGGGCGCGATCGAATACCTGCCGGCGTCGCGTATCGGACCCCGCAAGCGCAGGCTCGGGGCAGGCAGGCTTGTCGAATTCGTCGCTGTCGCGGAATCGAAGGGGGTCTGACCGGTGAGATCACCATACGGTAACGTACTCACGATCGATCTTCCGGCGCAGGAAATCTCATCGAGCCCCCTCGACGAATCCCGCGTGAACGCCTACCTCGGAGGCAGGGGCCTGAACTCGCGGCTCCTGTACGAGATGACCAAAGGTGGCGAGGACCCACTCGGCCCGGACAATCCGCTAATATTCGGCGCCGGGCTGCTCACCGGCAGCGTGGTGCCGTGTTCCAGCCGGTTCACCGTGACCACCAGGTCACCGCTGACGGGCGCCATCGGCGACGGGAACTCCGGCGGTTTCTTCGGCCCCGAGATGCGGTTCGCGGGCTACAGCCACATCGTTTTCAGCGGGAAGGCTCCATCCCCGGTCTACGTGTACGTCGAGGACGACCGCGTGGAGATCCGCGACGCATCCCACCTGTGGGGTCTCGACACGGCCGAGACGACTTCGCGAATACAGATAGAGATCGGAGACCCCGACGTCCAGGTGGCGTGCATCGGGCCCGCGGGTGAAAACCTGGTCAAGGTGTCCTGTATCATCAACAACCTGAGTCGCGCGGTGGCGCGGTCGGGCGTGGGCGCCGTTATGGGCTCCAAGAACCTCAAGGCGGTGGCCGTCCGCGGCTCGGGAAGCCTCCGGACCGCGTCGCCGGAAGCCGCGTTCAAGATGCTCGACCGGGTCAAGGAATTGAAGGTCTCCGACATGTCGTTCAGTCTCTTCAGCAAGTACGGCACTCCGGGTCTCGTCAGCGTGTACAATTCCCGGGGGGTCCTTCCAGTCAACAACTTTCAGAGGTCGTACGTGCCCGACATTGAGCCGCTGAGCGGCGATACGTTCATAAACGAACACTCAGTGAAAGCAAAGGGATGCTACAACTGCGTGATCCACTGCAGCCATTTCTACCGGGTGGAAGGTAGCCACGCCGAGGAGGGCATGGAGTACGAATCAATCGGCGCGCTGGGTCCCCGGCTCGGCGTGATGGACTTCCCGACGGTTCTCAAGGCGAATCTCGCATGCAACCGCCTGGGCCTCGACACTATCGGCGCAGGCGACGCGATCGGATTCCTGATGGAATGCCGCGAAAGGGGGCTCGTCTCCGAAAGCGAAGTTGATGGACTTGACGTAACCTGGGGCAACGGCGTGGTCGTGCTGGAGTTGCTCGACCAGATGGCGCGCAGGAAGGGCGTGGGCAACCTCCTCGCGGAGGGCTCGTTCAATGCGGCCAAGGAGATCGGCAGAGGCGCGGAGCGGTACGCCATGTGCGTTAAGGGTCAGGCGATGATCACGGCGGACCCAAGGGGCCTGATGGGCTGGGGCCTCGCGTTCGCCGTTGCGAACCGCGGCGCCGACCACCTCAGGGCGCACCCTGTGGTGGAATACTGCTTCACCCCGGAACGCGCCCTGGAGCTGTGGGGCACGACGAAGGCTGTCGACCGCACCGCGACCGAGGGCAAGGGCAGGATGATCAAGTGGTGCGAGGACGCCAGGGCGATCGTGGACTCGATCGGCGTGTGCAAGTTCCTCACCCGCACCGCTTACCTCCAGCCGTCCCAGCTCGCGACGCTCATCGAGCCAGCAACCGGACTGAAGTTCACGGAAACCTGTCTTATGAAAGCCGGCGAGCGGATCACGAACCTCGAACGGCTTTACAACACACGTGAGGGGTTCGGCCGCAGCCAGGACACTCTGCCGGACAGGTTCCTCAGGGAGCCCATCCCCGAGGGGCCTTCGGCCGGCATGGTCATCCCCCTCGACGTCATGCTAGACGAATACTATGAGGCCAGGGGCTGGGACGTCAGCAAGGGCATCCCGACGAAAGAGAAGCTGGCCGAGCTAGGACTGGCCTGAAACCATGGGCGACATAAGGGTGCAACTGATAGGCGGGGTCAGGGAAATTGCCGGCGCGACCGAATTTACCCATACCACGATTACCCCGGTCACCGTCAGGCGCCTCCTGGCCGAGCTCGAGGGCCGGTTCGGGCGCCGGTTCGGTAAAGAGGTGTGCGCGGTGGCCTACCCAGGCGGCCCCTCTTTCTACCAGATCCTCGTGAACGGCGCCAACATCCTTTCGGGCGCCGGCCCCGACACCGTCATAGCGGACGGCGACGAGGTCTTGATATCTCCTCCTATTTCGGGCGGGTAGCCACTGCGGGCGCCGGCCTGATTGACCGGCGCCCCTGTACATCCCCGTGATGCGCTGGCGATGGCGCGCCTACAACCCGAACATCGCCGCCGCGTTCCCCGAGAGTATCGCCGTCTTCTCCCCTTCGGGCGCTTCGAGCCCCCTGATGACCCCGGTACACCTGTACAGGTCGCCCATCTGGTGCCGGGTCAGATCGTTCTGGGGCGCGCCGCTCCTTGCAGGCAGCAAGAATCCACTTGTTCGCTTCCCAGGAAAACCCGTGGTTCCTGTCGAATCGTCCTCACAATCTCCAGGGGCCAACCCGTGCCCGAGGATTGACGCCAGGTCAGAGTAGCAGCGACAAGGACGCACCACCGTTCCTACAGGGGGTGGTCTTGCGTGGGGTGACTGTACGGCGCGCCCTTGAGATCGGCGGGCTGGCCAGAGCGCGCCTCGCGGCCGGCGAAGCAGGGCTGGACCGCGTCATCAGGTACGTCGATATTATGGAGGTCCCCGACGCGGCCGGCTGGTTCCGGCCGGATGAGCTGGTAATAACGTGCGCATACGCGATTCGTGAAGACCCGGAGGCCCAGATCGATCTGGTGCGCAACCTGTCAAGGAGCGGCGCTTCGGGGTTGGCCGTCAAGCCGAGCCGTTTCCTCGGCTCGATGCCGCAGGGAATGATCGGCGCGTCAAACGAAGAGGGCCTCCCCCTCATAGAACTCCCCGGGGACCTCCCTTACATCGAAATCACACACCCGCTATTGTCGGAAATCCTTAATGAACAGGTTCGCGAGTTGCAGTACGAGACGGACGTCCACCGAAAGCTGACCCGGCTGATCCTGGAAGAGAAGGGGCTCGACTCGATAACCGCGGCCCTGTCGGAGGTCCTGAACGCAGGGGTATACATCCTGGACGACGGCATGCGCGTTCTCGCGAGGTCCGATGTTCGCAGCGCCCGCCAGAGACCCCCCGCCGCGCCGGACCAATCGCCGGCTGACTCCATTCCGGCCGCACTGAGAGAAGCCGTGGCCCGGGTCCTGAAGGGAGATCCCAGGGAACAGGGTATAAGCCGCTGCGACCAGGGGGTCACCGTCGTGCCCATACGAAGCGCCGGAACGCTGCTTGCTTTCGTGGTGGTTGACACAGGAGAGGAAGGCCCGCTCGCCCCTCACGAACTGAGAGCGACTGAGCAGGCCGCCACCGTGAGCGGCTTGGAGATCGCCAAGATGAACGCCGTCAAGGAGACCGAGGCGAGGCTCAGGGCGGACTTCTTTGGCGAAGCTTTCAGGGGCGGCGCTGAACCAAGCGTGATCATGGCTGCGAAGGCCAAGATGCTGGGCATTGACGTCGAACGCCCGTTTTTCGCAATAGTCGCAAGACCGGATGAATCCGGCGAACGGCCTTTACCAGGAGATGGTGGGCGCCAGCGTGTGAAGGGCCCCGGAAGATACCTGGTCGATGTCGCCAGGGAGGAATGCAGGCTTCACGGCGCACGGGCTACGGTTACCGAGTTCGAAGACAGCATCGTGGTGATCTGCACTTGCGCCCCTGGCGTGGAGGGCCGAAGCGCTGTTGACCTCGCGAGAAGGATTGTGAATTCCACACGCGCCGTTTCCTCTCACGAGAGGTGGTTCTCAGCGGGCATAAGCCTCGTCCACACTGGGGTTTCGTCTCTCGCAACCGCTCACGCCGAGGCGAAGACGGCGCTCGAATTCGGAAAGGCAGTCTATGGCCGGGGGAAGGTAGCGTGCTACCGCGATCTTGCCCCGTACTCACTCCTGGAGAACATCGACGGACAGGTACTCGCCAGCTACTGGGAGAGCGAGGTCGGTCGCCTGGCGCGAGAAGACAGGAAGCTCCTCGACACCCTCAGGGCCTTCCTCGAGTGTGGAGGCGAGATCAAGAAGACCTCTCAGGTTCTCTTCGTACACCGCAACACCCTCGACTACAGGCTGAAGCGGATAGCCTCCCTTCTGGACTGCAACGTACACGATCCGGAAGTCCAATTCCGGCTGCGGCTCGCGTTCCTGGCAGGCATTCTTTCCATTAAGGGACGTTGACCCCGTCAGTCAGGCCGTACCCGTCTCAGTCGCCGCCCCGCCAGGCCCACCTTATGTACACCACGCTTTGTGCACCACGCTCGAAAAACTCCCGGACTTTTCGTGGATAGGTTCCACAGGGGTGGCCGGTCCTCCGGCGAAGCTGAACAAAGATGCACAGTTTTTCAGACTAAGGAGGGAGGGTTGGTATGGAAACATCAGCAGAGCCGGGAAAGAGGCTCCATGTGAGCGCGTTTGAGCCAGCCACGTTCGTTGTCAGCGTGGCCATGGCGGCTTTGTCCGGGGCCATATGCATGCAGATCATATCGAAACTCGGGATTACTCCGAACACGTCCATCATTGGCGCCGTCGTGGCCATGGCCGTCGCACGCATCCCGCTGAGGTCGTTCAGGGCATTCAGGTCACTGGACCGCCAGAACCTGGTCCAGACGATGACATCCGCGGGTGGGTTCGGGGCCGCTAACTGTGTTCTCTTGTCTGTCGGAATACTCTATCTGCTCGGCTACCGGAATCTTGCCGTCCCCATGGCCATCGGGTCCGCAATAGGAATGCTCGTCGACATGTTGCTCGTATGGCGGACGTACGACACCCCCCTGTTCCCCGCCAGTGGCCCCTGGCCTCCGGGTGTGGCAACCGCCGAGGCGATCTTCGCCGGCGACGAGGGAGGCAAAAGGGCCCGCAGGCTGCTTGAAGGTATAGTCGCGGGCGTTGTGGGTTCATACTTCAAGCTGCCCATGGCGGGCATCGGAATTGTATTCATAGCGAATATCTTCGCCATGAGCGCCCTGGGCATCGGGCTGATATTCAGGGGCTACAGCCAGCAGCTGTTCAGCATCGACCTGGGTAAGACGTACATACCGCACGGGATCATGATCGGAGCGGGTATCGTATCGCTAATCCAGGCCGCCAATATCATTATCAAGGGATATTCCAGGAAGGCGACGTCAACGGCCGGAGCGGGCGCCCTCGACGAAGGTGTAACTGTCAGCGCAAGAGCAATCCCGAAGGCCTTTGCGGAATCCGGAGTGCTCTTCGTAGCGGGTTCGCTGGTACTGGCCGTGGTGTCGGGTGTATTCGCCTCCATGTCGGCAGGCCAGATCTTTGTGTGGGTGGCCTGGGCGTCGTTCTCGGCGCTGGTCTCCACCGTACTGGTTGGGATGTGCGCCATGCACTCCGGCTGGTTCCCAGGGTTCGCGATCACGGTCATCTTCCTCACTCTCGGGGTGTTCATGAACATACCGGCGGTGCCGCTGGCCCTCCTGACAGGCTACGTCACATCCACCGGCCCGTGCCTGGCCGACCTTGGCTACGACCTGAAGACCGGCTGGCTGCTCCGCGGCAGGGGCAAGAACCCGGCCTACGAGCTTGAGGGCCGCAAACAGCAATTCTACAGCGAACTGGTGGGCGCGATCGTAGCCATGGCAGTCGTCCTGCTGTTCATGGACATGCATTTCAAGCTCGACCTGCTGCCACCCGTAAGCCGTGTGTTCGCCACGACGATCAAGGCCGGAGCCGACCCAAAGATCATAAGCCAGCTCGTAATGTGGGCCATTCCAGGGGCAATTCTGCAGGCAATCGGCGGTTCCAGCAAGGCCCTCGGAATCCTGTTCGCGACGGGACTCCTCATAAAGAACCCGATCTACGGGATAGGCGTTCTGATGGCGGTGGTAGTCCGGCTCATCATAGGGACCGAACCGATGGAGGTAAGGGAAGCAGGCCTCATCGCGGGCGACGGGATTTACGGGTTCGCCAGCGCTCTCTTGAAGACATTTACCGGATAGGTGCAACATGTGTTTCCGGGGCAGTCAAGCGTTCAATCTGGCGCGGGACTGCCCCCATCTTTGCCAGCCGGTAGGCAGCCGGTGCCCGATGCGAACCACTGGGAGGGAGTAACATCAGGAAGAAGGTAGGTCTCATTAGAGTGCTGACGACCTCCGATCCGGACATGCTCAATCTCCACGGAAGGATCATCGAGCAAGCCTATCCTTCGCTCGAGGTGACCTCCCGGTGTATCACCGCGCACCCGGAGGGCGTCCACGATGAACTCACGGAAGGCACGGCCTCTCCCCTTGTGGTCGAGCTGGCCCTCGCCTTCGAGCACGAGGGATTCGACGCCGTGGTGGTCAGCTGCGCAGGTGACCCCGGCGTCGAGGGGGCGCGACAGAAGCTCCGGATCCCCGTAATCGGCGCGGGCGAAGCGACGGCGGCTCTCGCGCTCGGCTTCGGTGGGAGGGTCGGGGCGCTGGGCATAACGGCGGAAGTCCCCGCCGCGATGCGAGCCATTCTGAGGGATTCCCTGGTGTCCTCGGCGCGTCCGGCCGGAGTGTACACTACGCTCGACCTCCTCACGGAAGAGGGGCGCGCTTCAGTCAATGAGGCCGCTCTGAGCCTCAAAAGGGAGGGGGCCCGCGTGATCGCGCTTGCATGCACCGGCCTCTCCACGATCGGGGCGGCGAGCGCGATCAGGGCAGCAACAGGGCTGAGGGTGATTGACCCCGTGATCGCCGAAGGCCTGTTCGCCTATCACGCCGTGTCATTCTGACGCGTGCAGAAAGGAGGGGAGTGCCGTGGGCAGACTTGCGTTGAACCAGGACCTTCTCGAAGCTGCGGTACTCGGCGGGGGCTTTTACGGAGGAGGAGGGGGCGGCGCCCCATCGACAGGAACGGAAATGGGCGGATTGGCCCTGTCCCTCGGTGACCCGTACCTGGTCGACGCCGGGGATGTGCCGGCCGATGCCGTATTGCTGACGGTATCAGCTGTCGGCGCCCCCGCTGCGAAAGGACGCCACGCTAAGGCCTATCATTACCTCAAGGCCGTTGAACTCCTGCTCAAATACACCGGCCAACCGGTTCACGGTTTCATCACGAACGAGTGCGGTGCCCTGGCGACGGTGAACGGGTGGGTCCAGGCCGCGGCGTTTGGGTTGCCCGTAGTGGATGTCCCGTGCAACGGGCGGGCGCACCCCACCGGGACGATGGGATCCATGGGGCTGCATCTCGCCCCCGGCTATATGTCGTTGCAGGTGGGCGTCGGCGGTAGCGTCGAGCAGGGGACCTACGTGGAGGTCTTCGTCAAGGGCCAGATCGAAAAGGCATCGGCCATGGTGAGGCAAGCCGCGGTACAGGCCGGCGGCCTGGTGGCCGTGGCCAGAAACCCCGTCAGCGCCGCGTACGCCCGCGAGCATGGCGCCCCCGGAGCAGTCCTGCAGTGTGTCAGGGTGGGCCGCGCGATTCTGGAGGCGGGCAGGCTGTCCCCACTCGCGGGGATCGAGGCTGCGGCGGACGCGGCGGGCGGAGAAGTCGCCTGCAGGGGGACCGTCCTGGCCAAGGATATCGAGACTGCGGGCGGCTTCGACGTGGGCAGGGTCGTCCTCGAGGACGGAACGGACCTCGTGTTCTGGAACGAGTACATGACGCTCGAGAGGTCCGGTGAGCGCCTGGCCACATTCCCGGACCTCATCACGACGATGGACGTGCACGCGGGCCTGCCCGTATCCACGGCAGAGTTGCAGCCCGGCCAGCAAGTGGCGGTCGTCGTCGTCCGGAAGAGCGCGCTCAGGCTTGGCGCGGGGGTCAAGGATAAGGGTCTTTACAGCACCGTCGAGCAGGTGACGGGCAAAGAGGTCATAAAGTACGCGTTCGACGAGAGGTGAGACTGGATGAGTTTTAATGCAACCCTGAAGGCGTTCGATCTTCTGGACGACCCCAACGTAAACGGGTCCGCCGTCGTCGACCTCCTGCGGTCGCTGGGAGTGGAGCAGGTCGCTACTACACGTATAGAGGGCCCGCGGGGCTATACCGACTTCGTGAAGGCGGTGATCCCGGGACACTCCGGTAAAGGTCGCGGCGGGCAATCCCCAACGCTTGGGGTCATAGGGAGACTGGGAGGCATAGGGGCGCGCCCGGAAATGATCGGGTTCGTGTCGGACGGCGACGGCGCGGCGGCTGCAGTGGGGACAGCCCTGAAACTGGCCTCGATGTCCGCCAGGGGTGACGTCCTCCCCGGTGACGTCATCGTCGCGACCCACATCTGCCCGAACGCGCCCACGCAGCCCCACGAGCCGGTGCCGTTCATGGGTTCCCCCGTGGACATGTCCACGATGAATGACTATGAGGTGGCCCCAGAGATGGATGCTATACTGTCCGTGGATACGACCAGGGGGAACAGGATAATCAACCACAGGGGGTTCGCGATATCCCCAACCGTAAAGGAAGGCTACATCCTGCGGATTAGCGAGGATCTGCTGGACATTATGAGCATCACCACCGGCAGGGCCCCCGTGACATTCCCGATTACAATACAGGACATCACCCCGTATGGAAACGGGGTCTATCATATCAACAGCATACTCCAGCCGGCAACCGCCGGCCGCGCTCCAGTGGTCGGCGTCGCCATAACGGCGGAGAGCATGGTACCCGGATGCGCCACAGGGGCGAGCCACGTGGTCGATGTGGAACAGGTGGTCCGTTTCATAATCGAAGTAGCCAAAGCGTTTGGTAAGGGCAAGTGCCGCTTCTTCGATCCGGATGAGTTCAAGAGAATGCTCGCGCTCTATGGTCCGATGAACCACCTGCAGACGCTCGGCGGAACGCCCGGGGGAACGGCGGCGTGATTTACCAGTTCACGGTCACCGTGGCCGAGGCAAAGAGGCTTATAGCCAAGGCGATCGGGGTCATGCCTTCAGTGAAGAAGGCCCTCTCTAGCGGCCGGGTCTTCCTGAAGGGAGGGACCACCGTAAGCGCCGTTTCCGAGGAGCTCGGCGGCCCGCCACTACGGATCTCCGGGAGGATCTCGCCGTCGGGCACGCGGGCGGCCCTGGAACAAGTAAACGCACCGCACTGCCTGGTATTCGAACGGGGCGTGCCGCTGGCGGCGGACGGCCGGCTTGAAGAAGTGGTGTATTCCCTCGGCCCTGAAGACGTGGCGGTGCTGGGCGCCAACCTGATCGATTCCCGCGGTGGCGCGGCCATGATGGCAGGCGCCGCTCTCGGGGGGCCACCCGGCAGGGTTCTCGCGGGACTCGCGGCCCAGGGCACCCAGGTTCTGATCGCGTGCGGCCTCGAGAAGCTCTTCCCCGGCTGCATTGAGGACGCAGTCAATGCCTGCGGAAGAAGCAAGGTAGACCGGGCGATGGGTATGGCCGTGGGGCTCATCCCGGTTTACGGCAGAGTGATAACCGAGGTTGAGGCCTGCCGCGTGCTGGCCGTCGTCGAAGTCCAGGTGGTCGGGCGTGGGGGCGTCTCCGGCTGCGAAGGTGGGACCACGCTCGTCGCCGAAGGTGAGGCTGAAGACATCTCGCGGCTCATGGAGATCGTGAATTCCGTAAAAGGAGCGGGCACTTCCGGCGTCCCGGAAAGCATGGTCGAATGCAGGCCGGGGTGCGAGTCGTGCAGGCGCCATAGGGCTTGCGCCTACCGGATTTCAAAGGAGCGGTGATGGTTGTGAAACGGGTACTCGGAACCCTTACCATAGGTCAGTCCCCACGAGTGGACCTGATCCCCGAGATGAAGGACATTCTGGGCGGAAACGTCGAGGTCCTCGAGGCGGGCGCACTGGACGGCCTGACTCTCGAAGAGGTACAGGGGCTATATCCCGGTCCTGACGACTACGTGCTGGTAACCAGGATGGCGGATGGGACCTCGGTCAAGATTGCGGAGCGACACATACTCCCCCGGATGCAGGAGCGAATCGACGGGCTCGTCGCCCGGGGGGCGGAAATAATAGCCCTGGTCTGCACGGGCGAGTTCCCGCCGTTCCATTGCGACAGGCTGATCGTGAGGCCTCAGCGCGTGCTCCACAACACAACGGCAGCGGTGGCGGGGGGTCTCAATCTGGGCGTCCTTCTGCCGGACGCCGATCAGATCCCTCAGGGGACCAGGCGCTGGACCGGGGCGGCATCAGCCGTCAGGATCGAGCCGGCGTCCCCTTACGGTCCCGTCGAGGCCATCGGGCGCGCAGCCGCCAATCTGCGCGAATGGGGTGCACAGCTCGTCGTCATGGACTGCATCGGATACACGCTCGCCATGAAGGATACCGTGCGCGAGATAACCGGAGTACCCGTGGTGCTGGCGCGGTCGATCGTCGCCAGGGTGGTCGCCGAGCTGCTGTAGTACGGCGATGTCCAGCATTCGTTTGTGTATCCAGAGAGGAAGGATGTTTCGCCGTGGCCAACCTGCTCGAAGCGTGTAAGGACGTCCTGGTCAAATGCATGGGTCTTTCAGCGGGGGAGCCGACCCTGATCGTGACGGACACGGACAGGCTCGATGTCGGAAAGGCCCTCTTCGAAGCAGCGGGGAGCCTGGGAGCCGACGCCGTGATGACGGTGATGAAACCCAGGTTAGTGAACGGAGAGGAACCGCCACCCGGCGTGGCTGCCGCAATGGCAGCGTCAAGGGTTGTCCTCTGCCCCACCTCCAAATCCCTCACCCACACGCAGGCCAGGGCTGCGGCCGCCCGCACGGGTTCGAGGATCGCCACCATGCCCGGCATTACCCCCGACATGCTTTACGAGGGGGCCATGACCGCGGACTACCGGAAGGTGAGCGACCTCACTCTCAAGGTCGCCGGCCTCCTGACGAACGCCACGTCGGCGCGCATCGTGTATGAGGGCCGCGTCCTCAGCATGAGCCTCGCCGGCCGCAAGGCGGTAGCCAGCACGGGGAGGTTCCTGAACCCCGGCGAGTCGGGCAATCTCCCATCGGGAGAAGCATACATAGCCCCGGTTGAAGGCACGGCGGACGGGGAAATGTGGGTTGACGGGTCCGTGGCAGGCCTCGGTAAGGTGCAGGGCCCGCTTCTGGTGTCTATCCAGCGGGGAACAGCATCGTCGTTCTCCGGCTGGGGGGCCCGGGAGCTGGAGAGGATGCTGGCGACGCCCGATGCGAGGAACGTCGCCGAGCTCGGTATCGGGACGAACGACAGGGCGCGGTTGACGGGGACGGTCCTGGAAGACGAGAAAATCTACGGCTCCGTCCACATCGCCTTCGGGGACAACTCCACCTTCGGGGGCACGGTGAAGGCGGGCATTCATATCGACTGCATAATGCTCAGGCCCGACCTATACCTGGACGACCGGCTGGTTATCCGGGCGGGCGAATTCGTCGCGTGAGTCCTGGACAGGGGCTGTTGTTGAGCGGACCGTTCAAGAGTCCCCTCGACAGTAATTCCTCCCGCAGTTGTTACGATGTCTGTTCCGGGCTCTACAGCCCCAGCAACGCCACCGCGTTCCCCGAGAGTATCGCGGTCTTCTCCCCTTCGGGCGCTTCGAGCCCCCCGATAACCTCGGTACACCTGTACAGGTCGCCTATCTGGTGCGGGTAGTCGCTGCCCACCATGAGGCGCCAGGCGCCAAGCAGCTTTCGCGCGAAGTCCACGGCAAGCGGCTCGAACGAGACGCAATCGATGTATATCTCCCTTATGTACGAGGACGGCGCCCGCGAGGCTTTCTTGCATTCGGGGTATGCCGCCCAGCCCCTGTCGAGCCGCTCGGCCAGGTACGGCAGGCAGCCACCGAGGTGCGAGGCTATTAACTTCAGGCCGGGCACCCTGTCCAGGACCCCGCTGAATATGAGCCTGGCCACGGCGAGCGTCGTGTCCACGGTGAAACCGACCGTTGCCGCAAGCCGGTAGTCGAGGAACGCGTCCGATGGGATCGGCGTGGTCGGGTGAACGAACAGCGGCGCGTCGAGCTCTCTTGCCGTCTTGAACAGCTCCTCGTAGGACGGGTCGTCGAGCGTCTTACCGTTCACGTTGGTGAACAGCGTGCCCCCCTTCAGTCCAAGTTCCTTCACCGCCCGCTCGAGCTCCCTCGCAGACGATCCGGGGTCCTGGAGGGGCAGAGCCGCAAAGCCGTAGAAGCGGCCGGGAAACCTCTGCGTTATGGCGGCAAAGTCGTCATTCGTCATCTTCGCCAGCCTGATACCCCGCTCCGTCGTCTCGATGTGCGTCCCCGGAGTGGTGAGGCTCAGGATCTGGGCGCGGATCCCGGCGCGGTCGAGCTCCTCCCGCCGGAACTCGATGTCCCTGTGGCCAGGGACGATCACGTTGTAGTCGCCCTCATAAGTGAGGATGTAGTTGCCGTCCTTGTCTTCGGTGACTGTGGCGGCGCCGCGCCCCTTCTTCAACTCCTCCAGGTACGAAGGCGGGTAGAAGTGATTGTGGACGTCTATGGCGCCGGCGCTCGTGGGCCGCACGGACTTACAGCTGCAAGGCATCGGAAAACCCCCTTGTCTTGGCTTACCTGGTGGCCCCTCGACGGTGGCCTCTCACCTGGTCCTGAATATGGCGAATCCGGTGTATCCGTAGATTACGGAGAATATGGGCACGATCCAGTTGAGAAATGCGTAGGGCGCGTAGGCCGATGCCGGAACCTTGAGCATCCCATAGACGAACAGGCCAGCTGTGCTCCATGGGATCAGCACCGTCCCCAGCGTGCCCGCGTCCTCCAGAGTCCTGGACAAGACCCTGGCGTGAATTTCTCTCGCCGCGAACGCGTCCTTGAACGCGCGCCCGGGGAGGATTATGGCCAGCATCTGGTTCCCCGAAACGATGCCGACCAGGTAGCACGAGGCTATGACGGAGACGATGAGGCTGCCGGTCGAACGCACCCTCTCCAGCACAGCGTCGATGACCACGGACAGGACGCCCGTCCGCTCGAGAATCCCGCCCAGGGCGGTGGCCGCGAGGATCAGCGCCACGGTCCCCATCATCGAATTCAGGCCGCCCCTCGTAAGCAGCCTGTCGACCGCAACCGTCCCGGTCTTGCTGATGTAGCCGTCCATCGTCGCCCTGACCACCGAGGTAACGTCGGCCCCCTGCGTCAGCACCGCCCACACGCCGCTGAAAGCCACCGCGAACGATAGTGACGGGATTGCGGGCACCCTCCTTACGGAGAGCGCGATCACAACGAGCGGCGGCACCAGTGCGAGCAACCCGATCCGGAACGTCTTCGATAGCGCGTCCGTGATCGCCCCGACCGCCTGTGAGTCGACATGACCCCCGGCGAACCTGGCCCCGAGGAAAGCGTACAGGCCGAGCGAAACGGCCAGGGCCGGGATGGTGGTGTACATCATGGAGCCAACGTGCTCGAACAGCTCGGCGCCGGCCATTGCGGGCGCCACGTTGGTGGTATCGGACAGGGGCGACATCTTGTCGCCGAAGTAAGCACCGGCCACGATCGCTCCCGCGACCATCGCCAGCGGGACCCCGAGACCCTCGCCGACCCCCATCAGCGCGAGGCCCACGGTGCTGACCGTACCGAACGAAGTGCCCGTCGCCGTGGAAACGACACAGCACAGAAGGCATGCGGCGGCGAGAAACATGCCCGGGCTGAGCAGTTTGAGACCGTAGTAGACCATCGTCGGGACGGCGCCGCCGAGTATCCACAATCCGACCACCATGCCGACGAGCATAAGAATGATTACCGCGGGAAGCGAGTTGCGGATGCCGTCCATCATTCCTTGCTGGAGATCCTTCCAGGTGTAGCCGAGGTAGCTGCCGAACAACCCCGCCGCGAACGCCCCCGCGACCAGTGGGGCGCTCATCCCGACCTTCAGCCGGATCCCGAGCACCACCACACCGAACGACACCACCAGGGCCAGAACGGCCTCCCACAACTCCGGCTTTCGCCCTGCCCCTTTGCCGGCCGTCTCTACCATTCCACCGTCCTCCCCCCAACCGCGAAGCTACGGCGCACGGCAGTGGTACGCGGGCCTGGAAGAAATATAAACGGGCACCCGGTAAAGGTGCCCGTCACGATCCCCAAAGCACCGCCCCTACCGAACTACCGTACTTATCCGTGCTGCATGCGGCTCCGCCTCTTACTATAAGGTCCGCTCCAGGGCGTGTCAACAGGCACTGCCGCCGGTCACCCGCCTCTGTCAGACGAGTTCGCCCCTGGCAACCATGACGACCTTGCCGCCGACGCGCACGTCAACGCCGGTCTCCGATTCTTTGGCCCTGAGGAGAAGCAGCGAGGGTCTGCCGATCTCATAGCCCTGCTCCACGCGGACGTCAATCTCGCTCGAGCCAAAGTACCCGTGCTTCACGAGGTACCCGGCCAGGCAGCCGTTCGCGCTTCCCGTGGCTGGGTCCTCGGGGATCCCATGGTACTCGACGAAAACCCTCACGTGCAGGTTGTTACCCTCCTCCACCGTCTCGGGGCAGAAAACGAGGATGTCCTTTGCCTCGGTCTTCTCGGTGAGATTCATGAGCCTGTCACGCCTGACGACGATCCGCCTGACAGCATCGATGGTCTTCAGCGGGGTCATGAAAAACGGCAGACCCGTGGAAACCTCCTGGACGGGGAACCTGTCGTCGAAGTCGGCGGGGTCCAGCCCCAGCACCTCGGCGATGGGCCGCGGGTCGTGGACCGGACCGAATACCGGGTGGCGCTGCCTCATCCACAGTACCCCGGAGTCGCCGCCCTCCCCGAAGGTGACCGGTATCTGGCCGACCTTGAGGTTCAGCGAAACCCGCTCAACGGTCGAATTCAGGATCTCGTTCCTGATGACGTAGGCGGTGCCCAGCGTGGGGTGACCCGCGAACGGAACCTCGTCCTCAGGGGTGAATATGCGCACGTCGAAGCCGCCTTCGCGCTCCTTCTCCGAGAGGATGAACGTCGTCTCGGAGAAGTTGATCTCCCTGGCGATCCGCTGCATGCCGGCATCCGACAGCCCCGAACAGTCGCGCACCACCGCGAGCTGATTGCCCGCGTATTTCTCCTCTGCGAACACGTCCACCATGTAGAACCGCCTTGCCATCGCGAGACCTCCTTTACACGGTCATGCTGTGCCGGCTGACGATCACATGCCACACCAACATCATAACCCTCGAAAGGCCCGCAAAAAAGAGGGCACGCGGCCGGAACCGCGGTGTTCCCGCGGAGGCCGCGCGCTGGCGAGCCTTAAGGGCGTTCCAGGAGGGCTCTGAGGTTCCTCCCCAGGTGCTCGAATCGCCCGAGGCCCATCGAATCGAGTTTGGACTGGACGGACCGCCACACCGCGTCGTTCAGGTCGAATTCGGTCCCCATTATGGTGGCCGTCTCCTCATCCGTGAACGCCGGTTCAAGGTGCTCGACCTTCAACTTCCCCCGGTTGACAGGGCATTTTTCCTGGCAGATCATGCACCCGATGATGGCATTGTGCGCGGCCGGTGACAGCCAGTCGGGCCAGGCGCCCGGCTGCTCGGTAAACCAGGTAAGGCATTTCTCCGCGTGCAGGAGGAACCTATTCTCGGGTATGGCGCCGGTCGGGCAGGCCCGCCGGCAGAGAGTACATTTCTCGCACTCCGGCTGCATCTCGGGATCCCTGAGATCGTGAAGGCTCGCGCCGCGGTCGACGTCGGTGACGAACCCCACGAGCTGGTGATAGCTCCCCATCCCCGGAGCATAAGCGATGTTGTTCCGCCCGTACCTGGTCAGGCCGAGCCTCGCCGCTACCGCCTTGTGGGGCGCGCGGAGATCCGACAGGCGTTCGCGCGGAATGACCGGATCCATCTGTTCGCGAACCTCCCGCCAGAGTTCGGGATAGCGCACGTACGTGGGCGGAACAATCGCTTCAATCTTGCCGCTCCGCGTCTCGAAGGAAATGGCGTGTGCGGGGCGTGGGATTGCCAGCATGAGCACGGCGGTGGCATCAGAGGTCCGGGAGGATTCAAGCAAGCCGTATTTTGGGACGATGTCGTTCCGGAACTGCTCGGCGACCTCACCGGAATCCAAGCGCGCCCTGATGTCCGAAGCCGCGCGGTCGAGCACGGACGGGTGCCCAACGGCAACGGCGTAACCTCGTTCAGCAGCCCATTCTCTGAGTCGTTCGATCACCGTAATCCCTCCCGGGGTAACGCCTTATTTGACATACGCCAGTTACACAACTAGACTATACGTCAGGAGCCGGTAACAGTCAATACCCATTTTGGAAGTTACGGTATTCCGGACAACCACTGCGGAGGAATCGCGCTCTTTGGACATTGCCGCTATCGACCTCCTGAACAGCGACTGGCATGATTACCGCGGCTCGGGCCGCAGGGTGGATCGCCTGGACGACCCCGAGTGGCTGAAGATTTTCGTGTCCCGGTGGGGTCTCGACGCCGCGGGAACCCCTGGCGAGAACGTGCGCGCGTCACTGAAAGACCTGCGGGCGCTGCTGAGGCGGATCGTGGAGGCCGTCTCGCGAGGCACCGAGCCTCACTCCCGAGACTTCCAGGAATTCAACAAGGTGCTGGCCCTTTCTCCCGTCGTCAGACGGCTGGTACCCACCGGGGGCGGGTACACCCTGGAACCGGTGCCCCTCGAAAAGGGTTGGGACTGGGCTCGCGCGGAGATAGCGAGGGGATTCGCAGAAGTACTCGCGCACGGGGACCCGTCGCGTTTCAAGATATGTGAGAACCCCGACTGCTTCTGGGTGTTCTACGACGAGAGCAGGAATCGCTCCCGTCGCTGGTGCGAGGATACCTGCGGAAACCTGCTCAAGGTGCGCAGGTTCCGGGAACGCCGGAAGGGCACAACCCCATGAGCAGCCACATAATATGTGGCGGAGGATAAATTCCACCCTGCCAGGGCTTCTGCCAGGGCCCCTGCCAGGGTTGCCGGGGGGAACCCGTTCGATGATGACCCCGCCTGTCGTGCCCTTCCCACCCCGCATCGCGGTAGCCGCAATCCGAGGTGGGCCGCTCGCTCCCGGCATCAATGGAACCGTCGTATTCCGTGACGTGCCATGGGGCGTGGAGGTATCCGTGCAGGTGGCGGGCCTGCCGCCTTACCGGCCCGCCGAGGGCGACAGGCCTCCAATTGGCCCCCACGGCTTTCACATCCACGAGAACGGGAACTGCGAGGTGGGTGATCCCGGCAACCCGTTTCAGGGCGCAGGTGAACACTGGAACCCAACCGGCCAGCCGCATGGGAACCACGCCGGTGATTTCCCGGTACTGTTCTCGAACGGCGGCTACTCCAGGATGTCGTTCTTCACCAACCGGTTCCGCGTCGCCGACGTCGTCGGCCGCGCAGTGATAATCCACCAGAACCCGGACGACTACCGCACGCAGCCGGCCGGCGCATCGGGCAGGCGGCTTGCGTGCGGTGTCGTTATGCCCGTTTACTGGTAGACCCGGGCACCGGGTGGGCCTCCCCGGTCCCCGCCGGCAATACCCCGCGTTGATTTATGGCGTGGAGGTTCAACGGCAGCGACCGCGAAAAGTACCGATTGGTGATTGCTTCTTGAAGAGACTGAACGTCTACCTTCTGCTGCTCTTCTCCGTTACGACCTGGGGTGGCTCGTTTGTGGCAGCGCGGATGGTGCTCGATCCCGCCGCCGCATCAGTCGCCGGGTCTGGTGCAGGCCCCGCAGGCGTGACAACGCTCACCCCGATCATGCTTTCGGTGGCACGGTCCGCCCTGGCCTCGGTCATATTGCTCCCTGCGCTGGTCCATCAGCACCTCCGCGTGCGGAGGATTGAACCCCGTGACGCCGCCGCATTCCTGATACTCGGCCAGCTGGCCGTGACTGTCTACTTCTGGCTACAGTACCAGGGCGTCCGCCTGACCAACGCAGGCGTTTCCTCTCTGGTGGTCGTGGGTTTGATCCCTATTGCCACTCTCCTCATCGCGAGCCTCGTCGAGCGGACCGCCCTCGGATGGAGGAAGACGCTAGCCGTCGCGCTGGGCCTTGCCGGCGTTGCCGTGGTGGCCGGGCAGAAGGGGTTGGCGGTCACGGTCGAGTCCGGATTCCTGCTCGGCAGCGTGTGCCTCGCGGCCGATGCAGTGTGCTTCGCGATATACACGGTGGCCATCAGGCGACTGAGTTCGCGATACGCCACGATGGAGATCACCTCTGCCGTGCACGTCTCAGGCACGGCCGGGCTCCTCGCGCTGGCCACAGTGGAGGGTGGATGGCAGTCGTTCAGCCGCCTTGCCCCGGTACAGTGGGTCGCGATTGCGTATCTGGCGCTGGCATGTACTATCGGCGCCTACCTGTGCTACAACTATGCCGTCTCTCGGCTCGAAGCGGGCAAGGCGGCCGTGTGGATCTACCTTGAACCCCTCGTGGCGTCAGTGCTCGGGGTCCTGCTGCTTGGGGAAACCGTGACGGTCCACACCTTCGCCGGCGGCGTCATCATTTTTGCGAGCCTCTACTTCACGCAAAGGACTTAAGCCGGCTGCAAAGACTCGCGCCGGTTGAGAGGGCTCACAATGCATGGACCCGGAGTTTACTCGCCTCCGCCTACCGGCCTAGCGCGGGAATATCCACTGCGGGATGTTCGGGTCTTCCACGCGAATCACCTGTGTGACGGAGTCTCCCTTCAGTACCATCGTGTTGCCGCCGGCCGTGAACATCCTGCCTACGACATCCCCGTTCTTCACAGCCAGGATACACCTTACGGGGATCATCCGGTCCCACAGTTCGGCCCCCACCTGCTCTTCGCGCAGCGCGGGTGGCTCCCACGAGATGATGAGCGTGTCGCCGTAAGCGTACATGGATGGGGGTGTGGCCGCCTCGGTCCTGTTCGCATAGCGCTCCTGGAAGTACTGCAAGGCGTCGTCGATGGCGCTGCATGGCTCGACTTCGCCGGTAGCTATGTCGACCCTGAAGACCTTTCTGTCCTGGCAGCCGATGAAGATGGCGCCCCCCACCTTGACCATGCGGGTGCCCGCGCCAGCCTCCGTGATCTCGAGGTCCTGGGCTATGACGCGCCACCTGACCGTGTTCCCGGAGTACGTGGCCTCGACCAGGCCCGAGACCGGCCCGCGGTCGGAGGACTTCGCCGTCTCGAAGTACATTTTGAGCTGATCGCCGGCCCAGTGCGCCGCGATGGGACGGAGTAGCGAGACTCCGGCGCCCAGGTCGGGCATGAGTGCCAGGCGCCTGACCTCAGTTCCCTTCCGGATCTCCAGTTCCGTGTCGCCCTCCAGCACGGACCTGGTTATCTTCACGGTCTCTTCCCTGGAGCTATCGGCCGCCACCAGGTCAAGTCCCCAGCTCGTCGCGACCTCTTCGACCCGGGAACCAGGTAAACGGCTGGCAACGCTTATCTCGAGTCCCGGCTGAGAGGTGAGGACGATCCGGCCTCCGCCATCCCACGCCACCCTGACCCAACCACGGCGGTCCGCATCCTTTACATGAAACACCGGGACGCCCCCGAACACCAACCGCGCACGCTCAAGGTCCCACTCCGCACGCCGTATGGGGTATAGTCCAAGCTCGTCGCCCAGTTCCGATCTCTCCACGGCCAGGAAGGGGATGGCGCCGGGGGCCGGTGTCCCGGAAAGCACCGTTCCAGCTCCCAGCGTATCTCCAGCATCGCCCGCGGAGGTCACGAGCCACGGTTTACCGGGCAGGTCGTCGAACCGCCGGACCTCGACGCTGGCAGCACTGCCCCCTTTACCGTCGTCATTTGACCACAGGGTAAACCTGATCGTGAACGCCTCGACAGCCGGCTCGGGGCCTGCGGCGGGGTCGGGGATTGACTCAACCTGGTAGGTGGCCACCCGCAGGTTACCGGCAGGACGCCAGGGCGCCGCGCTCTTGAGTGCGAGCGCCGATACCGCACGCTGCAGCACCGTGTTCCCCGTCCTGACACCTTCGGCCCACTTCATCGCCGCCTCGGCTGCGGTCCGGGGCGCGAGCGCCGCCTCGAAGAGCCGTCCCTGCTCGCCGCTCACACCGGCCGAGGTGACTTTGACCGTCCTGGTCGCCCCGTCCCAGTCCACCGTAGCGCCAAGCGCCTCGGCGACCCAGCGTACGGGGACGAGTACCCGTCCATTCACGATTTGGGGCAGTACGTCAGGCTGGATAGCCCGCCCGTCGACAACCAGCGTAACTTGACCGGCGGCGAGGGTGACTCCCGCGACCGCCAGCACGACCAGCGCTGAGCACGCGACCATTGCGATTCTCTTCAGGTTCGCCTTCAACTCTGACTCATCCTTTCACTGCTCACTACCGGCCGGTCGCCAGGCGCGCAAACAACAACCGGCGTCACTCAATGAGTGGTGACGCCGGGAGTGGCACAAAGTTCCTATTTTCGTATATTTATATACGAATTCAGGGTTTGCGCACAAATTCAGGGCCGGAGCCACACATTGGGACCCTGGCATTTCTGTTCTGCTTCACAGGAGTCATTCCCGCCCCCATCGAATATCACGCTGACAGCTCGTTCGACCTCGAGGTAGACACCGACGTGGCATACATCTGCTACTACAAAGTGACAGGAACGCCGACATGACCCACGAGAAAATTGTGGCTGGAACCGGATACGGAGTATGTGACGAATACTCACCGCTCCGGCGGGTGTTGGTCAGGCGCCCGGGCTCCGAATTCACCAACATGGAGCAGTACCGGCTATGGGGTTACTCCGGGGAGCCGGACCTGGCTCAGGCTCAGGTGGAACACGACGCCTTCACCGCGATCCTCAAGCGTGAGGGCGTCGAGGTGATCGATCAGGAGCAGGTCCACCCCAAAAAGAGGGAACCCCTGTTCACCCACGACGCCTCGATAATGACCCCGAAAGGCGCGATACTGTGCAGGTCGGGCAATCCTCTGAGGCGTGGCGAAGAAGAGTACGCCTCGAAGGCCTTCGAGGCGCTGGGCATCCCGGTGTTCTTCGCCGTGAACGGCGACGGCACCGTGGACGGCGGTGACACGCTCTGGCTGGACCCCGACACGTTCCTCGTGGGGCACTCCTACCGAACGAATCACGAGGGCTACCGGCAATTGCGTTCGGCCATGGAAGGCGTCGTGGCGCGACGCGTTATCCAGGTCCCGCTGCCCCATCACATCGGACCGAGCCACGTCCTGCACTTGATGTCGGTGATCTCCCCTGTCGACCGCGATCTGGCCGTCGTGTATCCCAGGCTTGCGCCGATCGTTTTACTCGAACTGCTGGACGAGCGCGGGATCAGGTGGGTCGAGGTCCCCGATGAGGAGTTCGAATCCATGGGGCCGAACGTGCTGGCGATCTCGCCGAGGAACGTGGTGATTCACTCCGGCAACCCTGTGACGAAGAGCCGGCTGGAGGACCACGGTTGCCATGTGCACGAGTACACGGGTGAGCAGATCTCGATGATACCCTGCGGGGGGCCGACGTGTTTGACGCGGCCTATTCTCAGGGGATAACGCCAACATGACGCCGGCCGCACCTCGCTGGAGGTGCGGCCGTTCGCCGTTCTTGAACAGTATTTCCCGCAACATCCGGTCCAGAATCAGCTGTGAAGTTCTTCCACCATCCTGATGACGTCATCCGAGGGCCTGGCGGTCGCCAGGCTGACGACGATCATCACCACGAAGGACAAGGGCAGGGATATCAGTATATGCGACAGGCTCGGGAGCTTCATGAACCACAGCGTATATAGATAGGATACCGACCCCGCGAGGAGCCCCGCTATGGCGCCCGCGTCGTTGGCTCTCTTCCACCAGATACCCAGCACCACCGGCGCGAAGAGGCTCGACACTATCAGGCCTACGGCGGCAGTGTATAGCATTGTCAGCAGCTTCGGCGGGTTAAAGGCGAAGAACATCGCCGCTAGGCCGATGACCCAGGTGGTGATCATACCGATGTTGATCACCGTGCGGTCGGACGCCCGGGGGTTGATAATTTTCTCATAGATGTCATGTGCGACTGCGCTGGCGCACGACAGGAGAAGAGCGTCCGTCGTAGACATAACCGCCGCCATGACCGCGGCCACCGCCAGTCCCGCGAATATGGGTGGCAGGAACTCCCCGGTCATCTTTAGAAACAGGGTGTCCGCATCCTTGAGCCCGGGGAATACCACGTGCCCCGCAGTGGAAATGCCCAGCACGCCGAATACGACCATGACGGCGTAGATCAGCATGGCGTAGTTGAGCGAGTACCTGGCAGACTTCACGTCCTTCGATGTGTAAATGCGCATGACGATGTGCGGTATCACCGGAGCCGCGCACGCCCACACCACAAACGCCCCAATGTAGGAACTGAGCGGCAGCGCAGCGAGTGTTCCGACCTGGGGTCTGACCCTGGCAGCCTCCATAAGCAATGGAGTGACCCCGCCGAACCTGGTGAACATCGTGATGGCCAGCACCAGCATCATGAACACGACCAGGATCCCCTGGACCACGTCCGTGACGGTGACGGCCCACATTCCGCCGATCGAAACGTAGACTATAAAGACGATGGCCGTCAGCACAATCGCCTGATTGTACGGAATCCCGAGAAGAAACTGAGCCGTGACTCCCGCAGCCTTCATCTGGGCGATGATGTAGGTGCCCATCGAGAGAACGATGATAATTGGGACTGCTATCTGGATGAACCTCGACTTGTAGCGGGACGTCAAGAAGTCCGTTATCGTGACCTTACCCAGATTCCTGAGCTGTTTCGCCACGAGCACGCCGGCCATGGGGAATCCAAGGACGGCGCCGGCATACATGGCGAAGGCGTACGGGATACCCAGGGAGTAACCCAGCGCCGTGACGCCGAGAACCGAGCCACCGCTTGCCAGGGCCGCCATGAGTGCCCACGAATTGACAAAAGTGCCGATCTGCCTTCCGGCTATCCAGTAGTCGTCCTTGGATTGTCTCGCCCTCTTCTGGGCCCAGCCGCCGATCAGGATGCAACCGACGATGTACAGCCCGGTAATCGTGAGTTCCAGCGTCTTCATGAGCGCTTCCCTCCCGCCGACGCGGTCGTGTTAGTCCCAGGGCCCGGCTTGCCTTCCTGGCTGAGGTTGTATAGTCCCAGCAACGGGCCTATGAACATCAGCGCTCCCATCCCCCAGCCGAACACGACCATACCATTCACGGTCGTCGTCCGGCTCCATGGGAGAAAGAACACGACCGCCAGGACCACGAACGTGATCAGCAACCAGGCGTCCCCCTTCCGCATAGGGAAGAAGTCCATCTTGCGCGTCCCTCCTCGCGATGAATTGAAAGAAGCCTACACACTGCCGTCAACACGCCACCCTACCTGCCCAGCGACTCAGCCACATTCTCGAGGCCAAGCTCTCTCAGCTTGGAACCCGCAGGTATGCCGTTCGAATCCCATCCACGAAGCGAGTAGTATTCGTCCAGGAGTCGCTCCACCGTGTCCCTGGTGAGATGCTTCCCCTTTGTGGGCCCGCCGGAAACGGGCTCCTCATAAAACCGTGCGGGCGGGTAGTCGCAGGCCCTGCCGAAACCCGGGACCTCCCTGGCCCAGAACGACCTCGTCAGGTTCCACACCTTCTCCGAAACCCGCAACAGGTCTTGCCACGTCATGTCCATCCCCGTAACCAGTGGGAAGATCTCGCCGTAGTACTTGAGGTCAAATCCGATCTCGATCCAGGGGAACCGGCACACCGTGAGCATATCGAGCAGCGGCCTGACGTGTTGCAGTTCGATCACCTTGGCCGCCTTCCCTCCAATTACGTCCCTGCCCACAGCTATGTCGTAGGTTATCGCCCACGCCCTGTTGTGGTGGGCCCCCACATCACACGTCATGTATGCGAGTAGCGTTCCGGCCGCGTAACGGGGCTCGTATCCGGAAACCTCCAGCCCCTTTACTTGTATGGCGTACTTCTCACTACCACCGCCCAGCGCGCGAGCGGCGGACCGTGCGCCCTCGGCCAGGACAGCCCCTACACCTTCGCGCCTGGCGATCTTGTTTGCGAGGTATTCCACCGAGGCCATATCGCCGAACCGCAGTTCGCGACCATCGACGTCGCCCCTGGAGATGAGCCCCTTCTCAAAGCATTCCAACGCAAAGCCGATGACGTTACCGCCGGAGATCGTGTCCAGGCCGAGGTCGTCCATCACGTGGTTGAGATACGCAACCTGGGAGATGTCGGAAATGCAGCAGGCCCCTCCGACGAGAGCGATCGTCTCGTACTCCGGCCCTTCCTGGTATGTCTCCATGCCGCCGGCGCTCACCTTCGTGTACTTGCCGCACGGTATCGGGCAGCTGAAGCACCCCTTGTCCACCACGACTATCTCTCGGAGGGCCTTGCCGTTTATGTTCTTGTACGGGGCGAAGTAACCGGCCGCGAAGTTCCTGGTCGGGAAGGCGCCGTTTTCGTTGCACCAGTCGGTAATGTCCGCCGTGCCGTACGGCGTCCACGTCTTGAACCCGGGCCTCTCGAACGCCGCCCGGAACATCTCCTTACCCTTCCTGAGCACGCCTTCGGGGTCGGCGACCTTGTAGCCGCGGCTACCCCTGACGGCAACCGCCTTCAGCTTCTTGGAGCCCATTACGGCGCCTATTCCGGTGCGGCCGGCCTGCCGTCCGAAATCGTGCGTTACGCAGGCAATTTTGACGAGGTTCTCGCCGGCCGGCCCGATCGTCACGATCTGATACTCTTTTCCAAGGTCACGCTTCAGGGCCGCTTCCGCATCATAGCTGCCGAGCCCCCAGTACTTTCCCGCGTCGATGATACTCACCCTGTCGTCGTCAACCACCAGACACACTGGTTTGGGTGATTTCCCCGAAATGATGAAAAGGTCGTAACCCGCGGTCTTCATCTCTGCGGAGAAGTGTCCGCCCATGTTGCTGTCGCCGTACCCGCCGGTCGCGGGCGACTTCGCCCCAAATTCGACCTTGCCGCTGCTGGGCAGGAACGACCCCGAGAGCGGTCCCGCGGCTATGACGACCTTGTTACCTTCGCCGAGCGGGTCTGTCCCCTTCTCGACTTCGTCCCAGAGAGTCTTGGCCACGAACCCGCGCCCGCCGATCCATTGCCGGGCCATGCCGGGCGGTAGTGGTTCGACCGTGGTTGTCCCATTTGACAGGTCTACTCTCAGTATTCTGCCGCCGTATCCGTACGGCACGCCTGCTCACCCCCCTCTAGCCTGCCGGCGCCTGCAAGAACGCCCCGCGGGCACCACTCAACGCACTCGCCGCACTGGTTGCATATAATGGGGGCCTTCAAGTCCGGATGGACGAACACCGCAGAGGACGGGCACGCGCTGACGCACGCCCGGCATCCCGTGCACAGGGCATCATCAACGACGTAGGCGGAATCCTTGAACCCAATGGCGCCCGCCAGGCAGGCCTCGGCGCACTTCCCGCACTGATCGCACAGATGGATCCGGAACCTCCCCGGTACGGGGAACTCCCCCTCGACGCGTATCGCCGCCTTCTTCGGATTCATCTCCTTGAAGTGGGTCAGCGCGCATAGGATTTCGCACGTCCTGCATCCAGAGCATAGCGCCTCATGCGCGGTGATCGGCATAGTACTCCTCCTCCGTATTGGGAGCAGCGATTCTTGCCGGGGCGAATGCCTCCCTTTGGCCGAACCTACAAAAACCAAGCCCGTTATTTTAGGCGAAGCCACAAATGTCGGTTCACACAAAACGCCGTAACGTTTTTTTGGAGAAGACGCCAAAGGGCGCCCGGGGAGTGCTGGGGAACCGTACCGGAGAACCACTGCAATGCCTGCCCGGTAAGCGTGGGGGTGATGCCGTGAAGGACCACGTGTTTTACGCAAGTCTCAAAGCGACGTATCCGGTCATAGACCGCGGCGAGGGCGTGTACCTGTGGGATACGTCCGGCAAGCGGTACCTCGACGGATGCTCGGGAGCACTGGTGGCAAACATCGGCCACGGTGTAAAGGAGGTGGCCGACGCGATTGATCGCCAGCTCCGGCGAGTCGCCTTCGCGCACAGGTCCCAGTTCACGAGCGGTCCGCTCATCAGTCTGGCCGAACTGATCGCGGAGATGGCGCCCCCGGGTATGAACTGGGTTAACTTCGTCTCCGGCGGCTCCGAGGCCACCGAGACCGCGATGAAGATGGCGCGGGAGTATTACATCGAACGTGGAAAGCCCGCGAAATACCAGGTTGTGGCGCGCTGGCAGAGTTATCATGGTAACTCGATCGGGGCCCTGTCCATGAGCGGGCACATCGGCAGGAGGCGTCGCTACGCCCCAATGCTCGTCGATTTCCCCCATGCCGTCCCCGCGTACTGCTACAGGTGCCCGTTCGACAAGAGGCCGGAAAACTGCGCGCTCGAGTGCGCCGCCGATATCGAGAGGGCCATCGTCAGCGCCGGTCCCGAAAACGTGGCGGCCGTAATCATCGAGCCCGTTGTCGGTTCGTCCCTCGGGGCGGTCCCAGCGCCCGACGGATACCTGCAGGCGGTGAGGGACACCTGCACTAAGTACGATGTCCTGCTGATCGCCGACGAGGTGATGACCGGTTTCGGCCGCACCGGCGCCAACTTCGGCGTGGACCACTGGAAAGTCGTACCCGACATGATAGTGTGCGCGAAGGGGGCAAGCGGCGGGTACGCCCCGCTCGGCGCGGTCGTGCTTACGGATGAAGTCCACAGGGCGTTCAGAGAGGGTTCGGGCAAGTTCGCCCACGGCTTCACCTACGGCGGCAACCCTGTCGCGGCGGCCGCGGGTGTGGCGGTGCTCGAGTACCTGAAAAACCACGACCTCGTCAACGCCTCGCTAGAGAGGGGGCGCTACCTTATGGCGGGGTTGAAACGGCTGCAGGAGTCCTGCTCCATGGTAGGAGACGTCCGGGGGATGGGGCTGATGACGGGAATCGAGTTCGTCTCCGATAGGCGCACGAAGGAGCCTTTCCCAGTCAAGAGCGGCGTGACCGACATGGTGAAGTCGGTGGCATTCTCAAAAGGACTGATCCTATACCCGGCCCCCGGGTGCGCCGATGGTGTCCGCGGCGACACCGTTATGGTCGCCCCGCCACTCGTCATAAAGGACTCCGAGATCGACGAGCTGCTGGCCATCATCGAGGAAACCCTGCGGGAAATCGAGGCCCGGGTTCCAGGGCTTGAGAAGCGGACCTGAAAGGAGTGCGTGCGTTTTGGCCCTCCCTGCCACCGCAACACAAAGGTCGAAGGTGCGAACGATTCAGGAGGCGCTGTCCAGGGTCGTCGACGGCAGCAGCATCATGGTCGGCGGCTTCGGGCTGGCCGGGTGTCCATGGCCGCTGATCGACGCGCTGGCGGTGCACGGCGCCAGGAGCCTCACGATAATCTCCAACGACCTGGGGTCGCCCGGCGTCGGGTTAGGCAAGCTGCTGACTTACGGTCTGGTCAAGAAGGTGATCGGCACCTATTACACCTGGAACCCCGAAGTGTCCAGGCAGTATCTCGAGGGGTTGCTCGAGGTCGAGCTGGTCCCGCAGGGCACGTTCGTTGAGAGAATCCGCGCCGCGGGGGTGGGCCTCGGGGGGTTCTACACCCCTACGGCGGTCGGGACGGAATTGGCCGAGGGCAAGGAGACACGCGTGATAAGTGGCCGGGAACACGTGTTGGAGTTCCCCCTCAGGGCCGACGTTGCCCTGGTGAAGTGTCATAAGGCCGACACGCTCGGCAACCTCGTATACCGGAAGACCGCCCGCAACTTCAACCCGTTGATGGCTATGGCCGCCGACTACGTTATAGCACACTCAGACTACATCGTTCAGCCGGGGGAACTCGACCCGGAAGCCATAGTCACTCCGCAGCTGTTTGTGGACGTAGTAGTCCACGGAGGGACCGGCAATGAAGCATCTTAGTGAAGACGTCGCAAAGGTAAGGATCGCCCACAGGGTTGCAGAGTTCGTACGGCCCGGAGAATACGTGAACCTCGGTGTAGGGATCCCCACGATGGTGGCCGACTTCCTCGCGCCCGGCGCCGTGTGTTTTCACAGTGAGAACGGTATACTCGGCGTGGGACCCAAGGCTGGCCCCGGCCAGGAGGACCCCGACCTGATTAACGCGGGGAGGCAGGGCGTCACCGAGCTGCCCGGATCCTCGTATTTCGACTCCGCCCTCTCGTTCGGGATGATACGCGGGGGGCACATCACCACGACGGTGCTCGGGACGTTACAGGTTGACGTGGAGGGAACCATCGCCAACTGGAAGAATCCAGCCGGAGGGCTGCTGGGCGTCGGCGGGGCCATGGACCTCTGCACCGGAGCCAGGAGGGTGATCGTGGCCACCACGCTTTTTACCAGGAATGGCGAGCCGAAGGTCGTGGACAGGTGTACGATGCCGGTTACGGCGACGCGTGAAGCGGACGTTGTCGTTACCGAATTCGCCGTCTTCGAGAAGAAGAACGGGAGATTGACCTTGACGGAAATCGCGCCCGAGATCACTCTGGAGGAGATGAGGTCCCTGGTCAGGGCTGCGTTCGACGTAGCGGCCGACCTGAAGACAATGCGGGTCCAGGGCGGTGAGGCGAATGGTTGAGGTGGCCGTTGTCGGGGCAGGGCAAACCCCTTACGGGGACTTCCCGGACCTCACGATAAAGGAGATGTTCGCGGCGGCCGTCCGTGAGGCCGCAGGCAGTGTCGACAAGGGTTTTGACCCTGGACGGGTCGGCGCCGCGTACATTGGGACCCTGGGGTCGGGGGGATTTCAGCTGGGCCAGTCCGACGTGCTCGTGGCCGAATACGCGGGGCTCCCGGCTGTCCCCGTCACTCGCGTTGAGAACGCCTGCGCCTCCGGCGGCTTCGCGCTGTATACGGGGGCCCTCGCCATAATGTCCGGACTGTACGATGTTGTCGTCGCCGGCGGCGTCGAGAAAATGAGGGATGTTTCGGCGACAAAGAACAAGTACTGGCTGGGCGTCTCCGGAGACACCGAATACGAGAGGCTGGCCGGGGTCACGTTCTCCGGCATATACGCGATCATGGCCAGGCGTTACATGTTCGAACACGGCGTGGACAGGAAGTACCTGTCGATGGTCGCGGTGAAGAACCACAAGCACGGCGCGATGAACCCGAAAGCGCATATCCGGCGCGAGATCACCCTGGAAGAGGCCATGTCCGGAGCTCCGGTAGCCGCCCCGCTGAACGTGTACGATTGCTGCCCCACCTCTGATGGGGCCGCCGCCGTCATCCTCGCTCGAGGGGACATTGCTCGCGAATTCACCGTCTCCCCGGTTTTCATCAAGGGGATGGGAGCGGGGGCGGACGCGCTTGCCATCCACGACAGGCCGGACATAACCGGCCTCCAGGCGGTGCGCGACGCTGCGCGGCAGGCGTACGCGGCAGCCGGAGTGGGTCCCGATGACATCGACCTCGCCGAGGTGCACGATTGCTTCACCATAGCGGAGATCATGGCCTACGAGGACCTGGGATTCGCGCCCAGGGGCCAGGCCGGGGATCTGCTGGACCGGGGGGACACCTCGATCGGCGGGAGTATCCCCATGAACGTTAGTGGAGGCCTGAAATCCAAAGGGCACCCCCTTGGGGCCACCGGCGTAGGGCAGGTCTGTGAAGTCTTCCACCAATTGAGGGGAACGGCCGAAAGCGCGGGCAGGCAGGTCAAGAACGCCCGGCTGGGCCTCACCCACAACGTCGGCGGCTCGGGGGGAACCGCGACGGTCTTCATCCTCGAAAGGCGGTGACGCTTTTGACCGGGATTATCGGGTGGGGGGCATTCATCCCGAGGAAGCGTATACGGGCTGCTGATTTCAAGGCGGCGTGGGGCTCCTTCGGTGGGGTGAGGATACTGGAGAAGACCGTCCCCGACGTTGACGATGATTCTGTCACGATGGCAACCAACGCCGCTCAGGCGGCCGTAAGGCACGCCGGCATAGACGCTGCTTCCGTCCGCGCGATCGCGCTCGCTTCCTCCTCCCTGCCGTACGAACAAAAGCACCAGGCTGGCACCGTCGCTATAGCACTCGGCGTACCAGGGAACTCCATGGGCCTCCAATTCGCGGGGTCCTCGAAATCCGGGACCGAAGCACTGCTGTGCGCGCTCGCCCTGGCCGAAAAGACGGGCGGCCACGCCGTGGTGGCGGCGGGCGACCGGAGGGGTTCGAGCATGTACAGCCCTCTCGAGCACGCTGCCGGCGCGGCGGGATGCGCCCTGGTGACCGGCGCGGGAAACGTGATCGCGGAGATGGAGGGTTCCGCCCACTTCATCGACGATATTCCGGGAGACCGGTTCAGGCCTGCCGGACAGGCGGACCTCGAGGATATCGAGGTAAGGGAATATACGGAACGACTCATGCTCGGGGCCATGACATCCGCCGCTTCGGGCCTACTTGGAAAGCTCGATGCTGAGCCCGGCGATTTCAAGCACCTCTGCGTTACCGAACCCGACGGGAGGCTTGCGGCGCAGGTGGCAAAGAAGCTCGACCTGCCGGAAGACCGTATCGCCGCTGCAAGCCTGGCGCGGCGGCTGGGTGACACGGGGGCATGTAGCGTGCTGCTCGGACTCATATCCGCCCTGGAGGACTCCCGAGAGGGAGACCGGATCCTGGCCATCGCGTATGGAGAAGGCGGCGGCGCCGCCGCCCTCGCGTTCCGCGTGCTGTCCAGGCCGTCCCCGAGCAACCTGGACGAGCAGGTGGCCGGCGCGGAATACATTGACTTCATCGAGTATCTCAAGCTCAGGGGCAGGGTCAATTAGGAGGGGTATAATGGGGGCGCACGTGTCCGTTCCAGCCTACAGGAGGTCTTTGCCGCAGAGATACGCCCTCATGGGGCTCAAGTGTTCGACCTGCAACGCTATTGTTTTCCCGCCGAAGGCCTATTGCCCGCACTGCCGCTCCAGCGGTGCGGTTTCCCCCGTCCGCTTGAAGCCCGAGGGGGAGGTCTACTCTTTTGCCGAAATCTCCGCGGCGGGTTCTCCCCCGGAGTTCGCGCACCTCGCCAGGACGCGAGACTCGTACGTCGTAGCGCTCATCAGGCTCGACGAGGGTCCCAGGATAATGGCCCAGGTCGTGACCTCCGGTAAGCAAGTGCAGATTGGGTCGCGGGTACACGGCGTTTTCAAGCAGGTCTACACGGAAGAGGGCATCGTCCGCTACGGGCTGAAGTTCCAGGTCGTATAAGGCCCCTGGGCCCTCCCGGCCTAGCCCCTGGCGAGTATCAGCGCCGCCCTGAAGTAGAAACCGCCTTTCGGCGAAAGCGGGTCGAGCCCGGTGAGTTCTTCCACCTTCCTGAGGCGGTATCTGATCGTGTTCGGGTGAACGTGCATCGCAGCCGCCGACTCCTCGATGCCCCCGCTCTCCAGCACGTGCTCCAGAGTGTGAATAAGGCTCGAGTCGTGGCTCGAATCATACTCCCGCAGCGGCTTCAGGAATCTCTCCATGAGCAGCTTGCCCTCAGCTGAGAGCTTACCCTTCAAGATATACGCCTCGAGGGCGTAGTCCTCGAAGAAATGGATCCTCCTCCCGGGGGCAAGCCTCGCCCCAAGCTCTACGGCGCGCTTTGCGAGAATGTATGAACTTGACAGCGCCGACGGCGAGGTCACCGGGAGACCCACACCCATGCTCAGAACCCGCGCTGGTCCTGAGATCTCTTCCAGAGTAATCTCCAGCGACCTGCGGGACGTCCTGGACAGGAGATCGGACGGGCGCCTGGAGGTAATCAGAGTGATGAGTTCGCTCCCCCTGACGCAGCTCAACGACCTCGGCAGCGTTTCCTGTAGTACGCCAAGCAGCCGTGTAACCCACATGTGCCGCGGTTCGTCCTGCAACTCGAAGTTTATGACGGATACGTACGTGTGAGCCTGGAGTTCATAGGAGAAGGTCTTCAGCTTGTACAGGACAGCATCGTCGTTCAGGTGCCCGAACAGGATGCCCTCGAACGTCTCCGTCAGCTCGGGCCCGGCGGCCCTGACCATGCGCTGGTTCTGGAGGAGGTTGAACGCTATCGCCGCCGCGGTCTGTTTGACCAGCAAGTCGAGAGCCGGCTCGATCCCCGCAGGCGACTCTACCACAAGGCAGGCCATCCGCTCTCTCAGGACCTGACACGGCCATACCAGGCAGGAACCCGCCCTAAACGGGCTGATCTGCGGGATCGCGGAAGCCAGCGTTCCCTTAAGCGCGTTCTCCACGGCCCGGCTCATCTCCGTCGACGAGGCCAGGACATCCCCGCGGGCCGATACCACCCAGCACGGGGCGCGGAGCTCGGCGGCAAGGTCTTCACAGAAGCTCGAAAGGCTATCGTTGCCCAGGAGCTTCTGCCACAGCCGCTGGGAGAGCTGCGGTCCGGGCCCGCGGGTCTCGGCCTGCAGCGCGGAGGAATCGACCGAAGACTCCCTGATGAGGTCGCCTACCACCTTGTAGATTATCTCCCTGAACACGACCTGCGACGGGACGGTCAGTATGGGTAACCCGAGGTGGTCGGCCTGGTTGACCATCTCCGGGGGCACACTCTCGACAAACCTGCCGACTTTCACGATCACCGCAGCCGCCTGCCTCTCCGCGAGGCGCATGATGAGCCGCACGCGCAGCGTCTCATCGTCCCGCATCGAGTAGAGCGTAGTCAGGACCAGTTCGTTACCGGACAGGTGCTCGGGCAAGTCGGGCGCTTCCATCACCGTAACGTTGGTAATGACCCTATCGAGGGCCGACGCGCCAGCCACCAGCGTGAGGTGTTCCTTGAGGCCGGGTATGTTCATTATGTCGCGGACTCTCATAGTCAGGCTCACGGCCGCCGTGGGTGGGCAGGCCATGCCTCCTCGATCCTGAATTCCCCACGGAGGCCTCAGTCCCTCTTTGTATGCGGCACGCTGACTCGAAGCCCGCGGAGCGCGCTCTAGCAGTACGCGCAACCCCGGCAGGTTTCCCCGGATAAGAACGGCTTCCTTCAGATTCCGCCTTACATGGTAAACCGCAGCCTTTGTCAACATCCTGAGGGCCCCCACGATTGGGGGCCCTCGATACTTGAGGCCTGCACCTTTACGCGCCCACGCCTCAATCTCGCCTCAACTCGACAGGCTCCTCAAACTACCTGGCCCGCGCCTTGTCTCGCTACACTCGCCGTGGCGTACACAGTCCTCGCGAGTGTCACGATGTCGAATACGGGAAGCCCTGTCACCGCCTTTACGTCCACGGCATACGGAGGCAGGTTGGTGCATTCGAGCAGCGACCGGTCGCTGCCCGATGCCATCCCTACTACATCGCCTTCCCGGATCCGGTCGCCACTTCTTTCGGCTGCGTGACGGCCGATACAATAAGCGTCACAACGGCGGATGCCGCCACGCCGTACAGGATCCCGCTGAACCACGACACCGCCGCACCGACTATCAGCCCCAGACGGGAACCCCACGCCGTCAGGCGGCTGTTGTGCTCGCCCATCTCGAAGGGCCTTGAGTAGTCCTTCTTCCACAACAGGCCCACGAGCAGTACCGGCACCACGCTGCCGCCTGCGAGGGTATACGCTTTCGAGAACAGGCCGATGATCGAAGTGGCCTTGACTGCAGCATAGCACGCGAACACGCCGAGGACCACCGTGAGCCATTTCGCCAGCGACACCAGTTCCTTGTCCGATTTCTTGACGAACGGCCTGATAAGGTCATTGACTACGATGACCGCCGCCGAGTTCAGGTTCGAGTCCGCGCTGGACATGGCAGCCGCCAGGATGAGAGTGAACACCACGGCCGTCACCCCGAGGGGGACCTGCGTCATCATCATCCAGGGCATGGCGGAATTCGCTTGAAGTCCGGGGTTGATGGACCTGGCCACCAGGCCCACCATGGCCGTGAGGGACGTCGCGAAAATCACGAGGATACCGCTAATGAGCATGCCGTTCCTCGCCGTAGCGCTATCCTTCGCCGCGAAGCACCTCTGCCAGTATATCTGAGCCGCGAGTATACCGAAACAACCTGTAATGAACAGCTCCAGGAGCTTTACCGCCGGCATCGACATACTCCACAGGTTACCCAGCCCGGCAGCGGTCAGGCGCTGGCCCAGGGTGGACAGGCTCCAGTTCACCGGCGCGAATGCGTAAAAATAGAACACCATGCCGAATAGGACGACGATGATCCCCTGCAGCAGGTCGGTCCAGACAACCGAGTAGATACCGCCCAGCATGGTGTAGACGATGAACACCGCTGAGAACAGGACGATCATCAGGGTGGGGTCGGTCCCGGTGAACACCGCGAATATGTCACCGAGCCCTTTACCCTGGCCGCCCACCCACGCGATCATGATGCATGTGGTGAGAACCCCGACGATGGCGCGGGAGATCTTGTCGCGGTGGAGCAGGTCCTCCATCATTTCCGAGAGGGTATGGTACGTAAACCTGCCGGCCATGCCCGCGAAGACAAGCGCAAATATGACCTTGGAGCCCTGTTCGCCGAAGACGAATGGGAGGTGTGACAGGCCCTTGGTGAAGCCCTGGGCCGCGTGGCCTATGAAGTTGCCGACCCCCATGATCGTCGCGATATCGGTGAACAGTATCAGTATGAGCGGCAGCGTCCCACCCGCGATGGCATAGGCCGAGAACGACTCGCTCGCCTTGTCTTGGACCTTGAACGAAATCCAAAGGAAGATCCCGCAGAAAACGATTGTGATTGCCCAGGTCATCCCAGCGAGGGTCACTATGAGTTCCTCCTTTCAGTAATCATAATCCAACCAGGAAGCAGGTTGCACTACACTGTTGAGCCGGTCCTCATCACCTCCTCCAGCCCAGCCCGGGGCGGCGGGACGGTCACGCCACGACCCCTCTCCGCCTGCGCCCGGCAGGCGCGGACATCTCCGACGTAAACTGGTCGAGTCTCGAGGGTGGGATATCGAACACCATGCCTGTAGGCGGCAGGGGTTCCTCATAGAAAAACGCCGGTAACCTGTCGTCTTCGGCCGTAAATCCTGCGAGGTCGTTAAACTCGTGCTCGTCCCGCAGCACTGACCTGGCGAGGCCGTCCAGGTACGATGGATCACACTCAATGCCCGGGCCGCACGCGATAATCCTGGCGAGCAGTGACAGGTCGTCGAGGAGCACGGCCCGCGTGAACCAGCAGAGTCCGAGCGTGTCCAGCAGGGCGGCAAGCTTCTGGAACTTCCTTGCGTACTCGATCTTGCCCTCGGATGAGGTCGCGTCGCCCGGGCCGCCCAGTCCGTTACCCATGGTGTGATCGGCACCCATTGTACTTGTTGAATACGTGACCCCCACACCCTTGAGAACCCGCGGGTCGTATGCGGCCAGCGACTGGTCCTTGACGACGGGAACCCGCTTGACCCCCAGCATCTTTCCAGTCACGGCGGTGCCCTGCCCGATCACGCGGCCCCATCCCTGCCCCCGGCCCGCAAGCCGCACCATCTCGAGCATCGCCGCGCCGTCCCCGAATTCCAGCAGCCCGCCCTCCATTGCCACGGCGATGGCCGCGCCGGTCTCCATGGTGTCGAGGCCGAGGTCGTCGCACATCCGGTCAAGCTTCGCGACCACGTCGAGGTCCCCTAGGCCGCAGTTGGAACCCAGCATGACGATCGTCTCGTACTCGAGGCCGGACGTTATGTACTCGCCACGCTCGTCCGGGTAGATGTTGGAGCACTTGATCACACAGCCGGGATAACAGGCGTGCCCCGTCTTGCCACCGCGGGTTTCCGTGTTGGTGGCCAGTCTTATACCGTCGATCTCGGTGGCCTTTTCGAACGCGCCAGCCGAGAAGTTCCTGGTGGGCATTGCTCCCAGCGAGTTCACAAAGTTGACGAGCGAGGCCGTGCCCCACTTGCGCAGGGTTACCGAAGTCGTGGGATGGGAATTGAGCGCGGCAACAAATTCCCTGACTGCGGACGTGAACCCCGACCTGTCGCCCACAGTGGGCGGCTCCGATCGCCCACTTATGACGACCGCCTTTACACCCTTGCTGCCCATCACCGCGCCGAGCCCGCCCCTGCCCGCATGCCTCGAGGGGAGGCCCTCCATGTTTGTCACGGCCACGCTGGCTGTGGGAAGAAGCAGCTCCCCGGCCGGACCGGTGCATACGATGGAAGCA